>JACQDN010000026.1 GCA_016201105.1 Pseudomonadota bacterium | reverse complement strand
GAAGTCTCCGTGGTTACCTCGCGCCGCAACGCCGAGGTCGCGGCCTATGCGCTGCTTGCGGCAACCGGCCAGCTCACCGCTCAGGGCCTCGGGCTGAAGGTCAAGGTCTACGATCCGCTCGAACATTACGAAGACGACGCCGGCAAGTGGTTTGGGTTGGATTGAGCTCAACCCTCCCCTTGAGGGAGGGTCGAAATTTCATGCGAACGAAGTGAGCAGAAATTTCGGGGAGGGGGCATGCCGAGCCCTCTCAATGCTCGCGTGAATGTTGAGTCTCGCCTTCAACTGGCGTGGCATGGCCCCTCCCCGAAATATTTTCGTGCTTTGCACTCAAATATTTCGACCCTCCCTCAAGGGGAGGGTAGCAGCGTCTTAACTCCGTCTTTCCTTCTTTGATCGACTGTCTTAGGGTCCTGGACTCCTTTCTGCCCGCGGCTGGAGATTGAGCATGGCGTCGAATCCACAACACGAACCGACCATGGAGGAAATTCTCGCCTCCATCCGCAAGATCATCTCCGAAGACTCCAACGAAGCCGCCGCGCCGGCCCCTGCCGCGCCGCAGCCCGCGCCCGTCGTGGCCAAGCCTGTCGCCGTCGCCACTGTCGAAGACGACGTGCTCGAACTCACCCATGAAGTGGAGGAGGAACCGGCGCCAACACCCGCGCCGGTTGCGCCTGCTCCGGTCCTGCGCGCCGCGCCGTCCCCGAAACCGCCGGCAGATGAAGTTGTGTTCCAGTCGATCGAGGAAACCCCCGTGAGTACGACAGCCCGCGCCGAAGCCCCTGCGCATTCGCCAGAGGGCATCTTTTCCGACAAATCCCGCAAGGCGATCGACGATGCGTTCGCCGCTTTGGACGATGAGCATGGCCAGCCCGAACCGGCGGCGCCGGTTCGCGATCGGGTGGCGCCCGTTGCGCCGATCGACGGGGCGACCGTGGAAGCGGTGTTCGAGCGCGCCGTGCGCGAGTCCTTCGAACCCGTCATCCGCGAGTGGGCCGACGGCAATGCCGAGGCCATCGTAGACCGCATGAAGCCGCTCATCCGCGAATGGCTGGACGAGCACTTCCCGGCGATGCTGGAAGAAGCGGTACGGGGCGAAGTAGCCCGCGTCGTAAAGGCGCGTCGCCGGTAACCCGCAAGAACCAAGGGCCGGCACAGCGACCGGCCCCCAAAGCCTCTTGAAGATAAGGCGTAGGGACGGTTGACGAACCGCCGCTCCTCCCCCAAGAGGCATGCATGCTCGATAAGACCTTCAATCCCAAGGACGTCGAAGGGCGGATTTACGCCCAATGGGAAGCTTCCGGAGCCTTTCGGGCCGGGCGCAGGCCCGACGCCGAGCCGTTCTGCATCGTCATTCCGCCGCCCAACGTCACAGGCCGGCTTCACATCGGTCACGCGCTGAACAACACGTTGCAGGACATTCTCGCGCGCTTCGAGCGCATGCGCGGCAAGGATGTGCTCTGGCAACCGGGCATGGATCATGCCGGCATCGCCACGCAGCTTGTCGTCGAACGCCAGCTCGCCGAACGCCAGCAGAGCCGCATCAAGATGGGCCGCGAGAAATTTCTCGAAGCGGTGTGGAAATGGAAAGACGAATCCGGCGGCGCCATCGGCCAACAGCTGCGCCGGCTGGGCGCGAGCGCGGATTGGACGCGCGACCGCTTCACGATGGACGAGGGTCTCTCTCGCGCGGTGCTCAAAACCTTCGTCGAACTCTATCGCGAAGGGCTGATCTACAAAGACAAGCGCCTGGTGAACTGGGATCCACGCCTGCAAACCGCGGTCTCCGATCTCGAAGTGGAGAATATCGAGATCAAGGGTCACCTCTGGTATCTCAAATATCCCGTTGAAGGACAGATGGGCCAGTTCGTAACGGTTGCCACGACGCGGCCCGAAACCATGCTGGGCGACACCGCCGTGGCGGTTCATCCAGACGACGCGCGCTACAAGGATTTGATCGGCAAGAATTTGCGTCTGCCGTTGGCGAACCGCCTCATCCCCATCATTGCCGACAAACATTCCGATCCGGAAAAAGGCACCGGCGCGGTCAAAATCACGCCCGGCCACGATTTCAACGACTTCGAAGTCGGCAAGCGCCACAACCTGCCGCTGATCAACATCCTGAACCCGGACGCCACGCTGAACGACAACGTTCCGGAAGCCTATCGCGGCCTGGACCGCTTCAAAGCGCGCGAAGTTGTGCTTGCCGATCTCGAAGCGCTCGAGTTCGTCGATCGCGTCGAACCGGTCACGCACGCCGTGCCGCATGACGAGAAGACAAAGACCGTCGTGCTCGAGCCCTATATGACAGAGCAATGGTATCTCGATGTCCGCCCCCTGGCCGAGAAGGCGATCGCGGCGGTTCGAACCGGCAAGACCCGCATCGTTCCGGAGAACTGGGAAAACATCTATTTCCGCTGGCTGGAAAACATTCATCCTTGGTGCATCTCGCGCCAGCTGTGGTGGGGTCACCAGATTCCCGTCTGGTACGACGACCAGAAGCACATCTACGTCGCGGAAAGCGAAAATGAAGCGCTGATCGAGGCGCGCAAGAAACGCGGCCAGGAAGTGTTCCTCACCCGTGACAGCGATGTGCTCGACACCTGGTTCTCGTCCGCGTTATGGCCGTTCTCCACGCTGGGTTGGCCCGACAAGACGCCGGAGTTGAAGCGCTACTATCCGACCTCGGTTCTCATCACCGGATTCGACATCATCTTCTTCTGGGTCGCCCGCATGATGATGATGGGGATTCACTTCACGAAGGACGCGCCGTTCCGTGAAGTCTTCATTCACACCCGCGTGCTCGACGAGAAGGGTGTGAAAATGTCGAAGACCAAGGGCAACGTCGTCGACCCCATCACATTGATCGACGAATACGGCGCCGACGCGCTGCGCTTCACGCTGGCGCTCGCGGCCGGGCAGGGGCGCGACATGCGCATTGGCGCTTCGCGGGTGGAAGTGAACCGCAATTTCGGAACCAAGTTGTGGAATTCCTCGCGCTTCTGCGAGATGAACGAATGTATCACGCGGGAGGATTTCGATCCTTCTGCGGTCGCACTGACCGTCAACAAATGGATCGTGGGCGAAACCGCGCGTGCGGCCTCCGAAGTGACTGCGTCTCTGGAGGCGCTGCGCTTCAACGAGGCGGCGGGCGCGGCCTACCGCTTCGTGTGGGACGTGTATTGCGACTGGTATCTGGAATTCATCAAGCCCTTACTGAACGGCAACGATCAGGCCGCCAAGGATGAGACGCGCGCGACGGCGGCGTGGGTGCGAGACAGCATTCTTTCTCTGCTCCACCCCTTCATTCCCTTCATCACCGAAGAACTCTGGGCCCGCACCGCAGAGCATGCGGCGCCGCGCAAGACGCTGCTCATCGAGTCCGAATGGCCGAGACTGCCGGTGCCAAAAGGCGACGATCCCGCGCATGACGAGATGCACTGGGTGATCGATCTCGTGTTGGGCATCCGCTCCATCCGCGCCGAAATGAACGTACCGGCGGCGGCCAGGATCGCGCTGGTGTTGAAAGACGCCGGTGAGGCGACCAAGGCACGGCTGACGCGCAATCGCGACGTGATCATGACGCTGGCAAGGCTTGCGAGCGCTCATTGCGACGAGACAATCCCAAATGGTTCCGCACAATTCGTGCTGGGCGAAGCGGTTGCCGCACTGCCGCTCGGCGACGTCATCGACTTCGCCAAGGAACGTCAGCGCCTGGAAAAGGAATTGAAGAAGACCGAGAGCGAGATCGCCAAATTCGACGCCAAGCTCAACAACCCCGACTTCGTCGCCCGCGCGCCCGAAGACGTGATTGACGAGCAGAAAGAGAAGCGCGAAGAGGCAGCGGCACTGGTAGTGCGATTAAGGGAGGCTGTCGCTCGTCTTGCTCCATAGGAGCGAGTACGATCAAGAAGTGATCTGAAAACTCTACCTGTGGCGCTACCGCTTCAAACGCCTCTGCTAAGGTCGATCAAAATGAAATCTGACTCTGGATTTGGCTGGGCTGTGTTGCTCGCAGCGTCCTTAACGATTATTCCGGCACTCGCCGGTGAGGCGGAAGATCAAGCCGCTATTTGTTCGAACGGTTCCGGCAAATCGCAGGAAATTGCATGCACTTGGGTTATTGATAGCGCCTCATTGGATGCAGTGAATTTGGCGTCTGCGCTGTCCAATCGCGCCGTCTCGGAAGAGGCGTCGGGGAACTACCCAGCGGCGTTCGCTGATCTCAATCGGTCTTTGGACCTGAACCCAACGGCACAGCACTACGCCAGACGTGCTGAAGTCTACGTGGCGATAAAGCAAAAAGAGCGCGCCACCCTGGACTACGACGCAGCACTCCGGCTGGAACCGGACAATACCGACTTCTTGGTCGCGCGAGGTATAGTTCTCACAGACATCGGACAACTTGATCGTGCCTTGCAAGACTTCAGTGATGCGCTGAAGGGTGGTGAGCAACCGGCCGCGATTCTAAAATATCGCGCTCTTGCCTACATCGCAGCGAACCAATACCAGAATGCGATCGCCGACAGCAACCAGATCATGGAGCAGGGGCCCAACAATCCCGGCGCATACGCAATTCGAGGAATGGCGCATTTTGGATTGAAACAATACCAAGAGTCTATTTCTGATTTTACCAAACTGATTTCTCTTCGCCCAAATGATGCCCTGCCTCTCCAATTTCGTGGAAGGTCCTACTTCTACCTCAAACAATACGATCTCGCGATCTTAGACCTGAATCGCGCTGTAGCCATGAAGCCGGACTCAGCGGAAACAGTTGCGCGCCGCGGGTCGGTATACATTGAGATGCACGAGTACGCTCAAGCCGTGCAAGATTTCGATGCAGCAATCCGGTTGGAGCCCAAGTACGCTGCTGCGTTCAATGGTAGATGCTGGAGTCGGGCAATCAGCGGCCAAGAACTCAACGTGGCGCTTGCCGACTGCAACAGGGCGCTTGAAATTGACGCTTCTTTGGTGGCTGCGCTCGATTCTCGCGGGTTGGTATATTTTCAAATGGCGAATTATGCAAAAGCGGTCGCGGATTGCTCTGCCGCAATTGCGATCGACCCCAAGCTGGCATCATCGTTCTATGTTTCCGGATTGGCGAAATTAAGATTGGGTGATGCTTCGGGAGGCAGCGCTGATATTGCGAGCGCCAAGGCTCTGGAGCCAATGATTGCCGATAGATACGCTAGCTACGGTGTCAAGCTATAGCATGCCAAGAATAGAGACTCTGGTACCCTACAGGGTGTTGCCGTGGGCGAAATGCAGCGCATCGACAGAATACAGAGAGGCTATACTATTCACCTTGCTTCGAGTGCACGCAGCGAACGCATCAGGTTGTCGCGGGCGCGGGCTTCAAATTGTACTTTAAACAAGTCCGCCCGATAGAGGGGCTGTCTAGCGACAAATTCTCTCAAAATCTTGGTGCGCCCGGTACGAAAGTCATCATCTGAAACCCACGCATACTCTCTACGCACCTGCGTCTCGTATTCGTCAAACCGAGCAGGAAGTGCGCCGAGAATAGATAGGTCGATATCGACGACCGCTTCGCAATCGCCCGGAGTCGGCCGGACGTTGTGCTTGGTGGCTAGAATAGCGTCTCGAATCTGCGCACTCGTTTCGTGCGACAGGGCGCAATACTCGTCCAGCATGGCTTCGGCGAGGTCTGCACTCTTCTCTTCATTGTCGGAGCGGTGCGTGTCGTAGATCGCGTCGTGATAGAACAGGGTGACGGCTACGACGCCCGGCTCCTTCATCAACGGTCGCGCCGTTTCAAACAGAGCAAAGCATTCATCTAGATGCTGCAGCGTGTGATAGGCCCGATGCGGTTCGCTGTAGCGTGCCCGTAGCTCGTCGAACGCGCAGGGCGGCGGCTGTGAGACCTCGAGGTCTTCGAAGCAGCGATCCCAAAAGGCGCGAAGGTTCGTCATGCGACAATCTTCGGGCAATCCGGCATGGCGATCCAGCAAATCTCAAGTTGATTCGAGCGGACGAAATGACAGCTGGCGTGGAACCAGAGCCTTCCCAGTCCGTTCTCCTAATGTTCGGGCGTGGAGAACCGATTCGCTGACGCTCGGTTGCGGTGAGGGCACCCAGGGAGGATTTCATGTTTAGACGAACAGCTCACGCGCTCGTGCTTGCCGCCATCACTCTTGGCGCTTCGACGATCGCGGCAAACGCCTTATGCGAGCGTCATCATCCCACTGGAACCATATTGGGTGCAGTTGGGGGTGGTGTCGTCGGCAGCGCAGTGACTCACGGCAACGGGGTCGGTGTAGTTGGGGGTGCGATTGTCGGCGGTCTGGCCGGCAATTCCATCGAACGCTCCGGCTGTAAGAGTTCCAGACATCGCCGCGAAGGCTACTACGATCGCGATCATCGCTGGCATCGCTACAGCTAGTACTGAACAGTTTACGTCTGAAACACCCGGTTGAGCTCCCCCGCCGCCGGGTGTTTCAATTTTGGTGGATACGACCGAATGAATTGAGGTCGACACGAACAAGACTGGCGACATGGTACGCTTTCAACTGAATTCGCCTGTGACTTGTTGCGTCGTCGGAGCGCGGATTCTACTCGTCTTGAAGAGGGGATGCGGCGCCACTAAGTACTCCTGAACAGAGGGAATCTCCATGAAGGCCACGCTTTTGGCGGCTAGCGTGATGATGCTGGCAGCCGCCAGTCCGAGTGTCGCGGAAGAAGCGCCGAATGCTGTTCGCATTCAAATCTACGACAGTCATGTCTACGTCGCCGTAACTCTCCCGAGTTCCCGACCGCTCTGGTTCCTGGTCGACAGCGGTGCAGCGGCGCCGGTGAACCTGATCGACTCCGGTGTCGCGAAACAAATTGGATTGAAACTCAACGAACACAAGAAGGTGGGCGCAATCGGAGGCTCCGTGCAGATCACGATGACGGAGTCTGCCTCCCTCCAGCTTGGCTCGCTAAAAATGGACTCAGCCCCTTTGGCGGCTATTGCGCTTGAGAGCGGAGAAAAGCAGGAGGGTCACGCGGTCGATGGTATCCTCGGCTATGCGTTCTTCGCCGCATATAACCCGGAAATAGACTACACCGCGCGGCGCATGGTGCTGCGCAAAACGCCCGTGCTGCAGGGCTCCGACTTCATCCCCCTGCGCATCGTCCATAAGAACTGCCAGATCGAGGCGTTGTTGACGATTGCCAAGGGTCGGCCAGCAATATCTGTGAAGCTCACCATCGATACCGGCTTTGACGGCGGTCTCATCCTCACAAGCCCGTTCGTGGCACGGCACAATTTGCTAGCGGCCGGTGTAAAGGTGAAAGCCGGTTCATCGCTCGGCGGTATGACGTCCAGCGAATTGTTGCGTGGTACCAAACTCGTCATCGGAAAGCAGGAACTGGCGGGGCTCGACGCCAAGCTTTCTATCGACAAAGACGGCGCTTTCGCGGCCACTGATGTGGACGGCTATATCGGTGGCGAGATTCTGCGACACTACAAAGTGCTGTTCGACTACCGCAACGGAAGGCTGGTTTTGACCCCAAACGATCGTTCCTGAGTTCCAAGCATAAATTCGGCGCGATGGTGGACGCACCTGTTGTTTCCCAGCTGAAGGGCCGCTATTTGGGCTTGGATGGGGGCTGTCGTGGACCAAAAACAGCGCATCAATGTGATCGACGCGTTTCGTGGCGTCGCGATCCTGACTGTGCTGCTCTATCACTATCTGGTCTTTCGGGCGCCACCGTTCAGAGCGCCGGGTCTCTACGGTTACGCGCATCAGTATTCGCCTATTCTGGGTCTGGGAAAATTCGGCGTCGAAGTGTTTTTCGTCATTTCCGGCCTTGTCATCGCCATGACGCTGGCGCAGTGCCGAAGCGCCTTTGAATTCGCGGTGAAGCGGTTTGCGCGTCTCTATCCGGCCTACATCGCCGCTGCGACACTGACCTTTCTGCTGATGCGCGCTGTCGGTCCTTCGGTTTTTCAATCAACGTTCGGCGACTATCTCGTCGGCTTTTCGATGATCTCGCGCGATCTTCACCACGGCTATGTCGACGGCGCCTATTGGAGCCTCGCCATTGAAGTGAAGTTCTATCTGTTTGCGGCCATCGGCTTTGCGCTGTTGCGGCAGAATTTTTGGATGATTGTAGTCGGCATCGCCATTCTGGGCGCGGCTCTTGCGCCCATTGCGCCCGGGATCAGCGAACGGATCCTGATCGCGCACGACATGCCGCTGTTTCTTTTCGGCATGGCGGCGTGGCTTGAGATTCTGGCTCATCGCCGGCGCGAAGCGGTGATCACGGCAATTGTCGCAACATTCTTGTATGCAATCCACCTTGAGTACTTTGCTCCCACAGCCATACCGCATTGGGCATCGCACACCTTTATTCTCGGCACATCCGCCCTGATGATATTGCTGCTGAAGCTCGCGCCTGGCGCGCGCCTGGGGCCGCTCGCGTTTGTCGGCCGCATCTCCTATTCGCTCTATTTGCTGCACCAATACATCGGCGTGACGATCATTACTACGCTGACGGCGCGCGGCGCGCCGGACATGGTGGCGTTTGCCGTCGCCACAGTCGTCTTGGCCACGCTCGCCTGGATATTCTTCCGCACGGTCGAAGAGCCGGGCCGCAAAGCCGTGATGGCGTTCTATCGCAGACTGCGGCAACCGGCCGGCGTCGTCGAACCATCGCAGGCCTAACTACCGCGTGGCGGCGGTGCGAACGCCTGCGGCCAATGCGCTTCTGGAGCCTGCGAGAACCTGACCTATACTGGCACCCGATCTCCCTGGAATCCGCCCATGCCCAAGTTCGACAAATCGAAGCTGCCCTCCCGCCACGTCACTGAAGGCCCGGAGCGCGCGCCGCACCGCTCTTACTACTACGCCATGGGGCTGACGGAAGAGGAGATCCATCGCCCCTTCGTCGGCGTCGCCACCTGTTGGAACGAGGCCGCGCCCTGCAACATCGCGCTGATGCGCCAGGCGCAATCGGCCAAGCGTGGCGTCAAGGACTCCGGCGGCACGCCGCGCGAGTTCTGCACCATCACGGTCACCGACGGCATCGCCATGGGCCATGAGGGGATGAAATCCTCCCTCGTTAGCCGCGAAGTGATCGCGGATTCCGTCGAGCTCACCATGCGCGGGCATTGCTACGATGCGCTGGTCGGCATCGCGGGCTGCGACAAATCCCTTCCCGGCATGATGATGGCAATGCTGCGCCTCAATGTGCCGAGCGTCTTTCTCTATGGCGGCTCCATCATGCCCGGGAAGTTCAAGGGCAAGGATGTGACGGTGGTCGACATCTTCGAAGGCGTCGGCCAGCACGCGGCCGGCAAGATGAGCGACGAGGATCTGCACGATCTGGAATGCCACGCCTGTCCGGGCGCGGGCGCCTGCGGCGGACAGTTCACCGCCAACACCATGGCCTGCGTCGCCGAGGCGATCGGTCTGGCGCTGCCGTATTCCTCCGGGCCGCCGGCGGAAATCCTGGCGCGCGACGATTTCGCGCTGAAAGCGGGCGAGGGCGTGATGCGCTTGTTGGAAAAGAATCTGCGCCCGCGCGCGATCTGCACGCGCGAAGCGTTCGAGAATGCGGCGATGGTGGTCGCGGCCACCGGCGGCTCGACCAATGCGGCGCTGCATTTGCCGGCGATGGCGAATGAGGCCGGGATCAAATTCGATCTCTTCGACGTAGCGGAGATCTTCAAGCGCACGCCATATCTGGCCTCGCTCAAACCAGGCGGACAGTATGTCGCCAAAGACATGTGGGAAGCGGGCGGCGTGCCCATGCTGATGCGCGCGCTCTTGGACGGCGGCTATTTGCATGGCGACTGTCTGACCGTCACCGGCAAGACCGTCGCGGAAAACCTGAAGGACGTGAAGTTCAACCCCAATCAGAACGTGATGCGCGACGCGAAGAATCCGTTCTCTTCCACCGGCGGCGTCATCGGGTTGAAAGGCAACCTCGCGCCCGAGGGCGCCATCGTGAAGATCGCGGGCCTCAAGCATCTGAAGCATCGCGGACCGGCGCGTGTGTTCGATTGCGAGGAAGATGCCTTCGCGGCGGTGCAGGCGCGCAATTACAAGGAAGGCGACGTCATCGTCATCCGCTATGAAGGGCCAAGAGGGGGGCCTGGTATGCGCGAAATGCTGTCGACCACCGCAGCGCTCTATGGACAGGGCGTCGAGAATATCGCGCTCATCACCGACGGTCGGTTTTCCGGAGCCACGCGCGGGCTCTGCGTCGGTCATGTCGGTCCGGAAGCGATGGCGGGTGGGCCCATTGGCCTCTTGAGAGATGGCGACGTGATTGTTATCGACGCCGCAGCAGGCACAATGAACGTCGAGCTCTCCGACGCCGAACTCGCCGCGCGCCGCGCGGCTTGGAAGCAGAAGTCGCCATCGTTCCGCAGCGGCGCACTCGCGCGCTACGCCAAGAACGTCGGCCCCGCGCGCAACGGCGCCATCACTACGCCCGGCGCGGCCGACGAAGTGCGGTGCTACGCGGATATATAACTTCCTCACCCGCTTTGCGGGGGAGGTGCTGAGCGAGCACTCGCGAGCGAAGCGGTGGGGGTAAGTCCGCAGCTTCCTCCTACCCCCTCTGGCTCGCTGCGCTCGCCACCTCCCCCGTAAAGACGGGGGAGGAACACTACGCCCGCCTCATTTCCGGCTCATTGTGTTGGTGACTTTCCGGCATTGAGGAATGCATGGCCACGCGAACGCTCACCGCGCCGGAAGTTCTCACCGCCACAGAAGCCGACGTCCTGGCGCGGCTGGAGTGGCTCGCCGACCTGATGGACTCGAAGTTTCGTATTCCGGGCACGAATATTCGTTTCGGTCTCGATCCCGTGTTCGGCCTCGTGCCGGTTCTCGGCGATGCATTCGCGGCGCTCTTCAGCCTCTACATCGTCGTCAATCTGGCCGATCTCGGCCTGCCGCTGTGGACCAAGCTGCGCATGCTGTGGAACGTGCTGTTCGATTTTGTGATCGGCTCGGTGCCGGTGGCGGGCGACATCCTCGACATCGTCATCAAATGCAACCGCCGAAACGTGGCGCTGGCGCGCCGTGCGCTGCAGAAGAAAGCGGCGCGACGGCGCTAGCCCACGATCGCCTTCTCTTCCCCAAACCACAGCGGTGAGCGGTGGAGGTCGATGAATTTGCGTTCGTCCTCCAGCAGCTCCAATCCCGCAGCCTGACCTTCCGGCGTTCCGCTCGCCGCGCTCAGCGTCTCGAAACTGTCCCACCAGAGCTCCGCCACGCCGTCGTACATCTCCGGCGCATTGCGCCCGGCGCGGATCACGGCGTTCAGCTCGTGCGTCGCCGAATGCATCTGCACATAGCGCCGGATGGCGAGCACCCCGCTGTGCTTTTTCACCAGCGGCGCATGGTTCTCGAACCAATATTTCTGGAACGCCTCGCGGCTGAGATGGGGCAGGCGATGCAGGCAGAAGGTCAGCTTGATCATCGGCGGCAACTCGATAGAAGATTAATGCATCCTAACAATGTTTTAGCAGCTATTCCCACCAGTTCGGATTAACCCTGCCGCCCGATTGTCTCGACTTGAAACACACCTTCCGGCACCCTTCGTGCGGGGTAGTGGTGCATGAATTGGGTGCGTTACGGCTGGAGCCTGAAGGGCTGGTACGGTCAGTTCGTGACCGTGGCCGCGAGCATCTTCGCGCTCACGCTGCTGACGCTCACGATCTTCGCGAGCCTTATCGCCCGCTATCAGGGACGCGTCGCGGAGGGCGACATCGCGCCGCCGGCGCTTCGCACCATTGCGGAATCCGACTCCTTGATGGTTTTGGGCGCCAACATCGGCGACGTGCCCGATACCGGGAGTGTCAAGGCTCTGGCCGGTGCGCTCAAGAGCGAAGTGAAAGACCTGCCGTGGAAGCGCGCTTTGGTGCGCCGCTCCGCCAAAGGCGATATCATCGCCATCGACAGCATCTTCTTTCCCGTCAACAGCATTTCGGACGCCTTCGCGCTGTGCAAGAAGCTTGCGGCCATTCCACCCGGCTGCGCGCCTGTCGTCGCTTCCAGCGATGAACTCTCCCGTCTCGACGGGGGAGGCGTAACGCGGAGCACGCTCGCGAGCTTTGGCGTTGCGCCGTACGAGCAGGGGCGCGAGCGCACCAAGATCGTGATGGAATCCCCGCCGCCGCGCACCATCATCGTCTACCGCGACCGTCCCGTGCCGGCTGCGCCACCTAAGCCCGCGCCCGTTCTGCAGCCGATACAAACGGCATCGCTGCAGCCCGTGCTGAAGATCCAGCCCGGTATCGCCGAAGAGCGCGCCCCCATTGCAGAGCAAACGATCTGGCTCTCCACGAAATACAAAGCGAACAGTCCCGGTGTCGTCAGCGTCGTGGCGGCGGGCGACGTGATGATGGGCTCGCGCGACAGCGGGCTCAATCCCAATATCAAGCCCGGCGTCGATGTCGCCTCGCTCGTCGGCGACAGGCTCGCGGCCCTCTTTCGCGGCGCAGACATCGCCTTCGCCAATCTGGAAGGCCCGCTCTACGACGGCAATGATGTCACTTTGAAAGCCTGCGCCACCTGCTTCGCGTTCCGCGGTCCCACCTATTATGCCGGCGTGCTCGCCAATCTGGGAATCGATGCGGTGAGTCTCGCCAACAATCACAGCGGGGATTATGGCGAGCCGGGCCGCAATTCCACTATCGCAGCCTTGCGTGCAAACGGTATCGCGTATGCCGGCCTTGACCGGGATGATGCCCGCGCCTCCACGCTCATACTTGCGAATGGCCGTCGCGCCGCCGTCATCGCGTTTGCACCAAACAACGGTACTCTTAACCTAAACGACATTCCGCGCGCCGCAGCCTTGGTGCGCGATCTCAAGAAACACCACGCTCTCGTCATCGTCTCGTTCCACGGCGGCGCCGAAGGTTGGTCTTACGTCCATGTCGCCAAGACGAGCGAGTTCTTCGTCGGCGAGAACCGCGGCGACGTGATCGCGTTTTCGCACGCCGTGATCGATGCAGGCGCCGATCTTGTGATCGGGCAGGGCCCGCACGTGCCCCGCGCGGTCGAGATCTATCGCGGCCATCTCATCGCCTACAGCCTCGGCAATTTCTGGACCTATACCGGCGTGATGACCTACGCGGTGTCGGGATTGGGCCCGGTGCTGCAGGCATGGCTGGCGCCGGATGGAACGATCGCGGGCTTCACCATCCATTCGACGCGACAGGCCGGCTTGGGTGTGCCGCGTCTCGATCCGTTGGATGAAGCCGCGCGTTACGTTTTCTATCTTACTAAATCGGATTTTCCGGCAACCAGCGCGCAGATCGTAAGCACCGCGCGTGCGGCTGCGCCAGGATCGTGAATCTCTGGCGACCCAATGCAGGGTGATGGACCAGCGTGCGCAGATCTGATTGATTTCGCTTTGCTCCATCAGGCAAGGAAGGCGGGAAGTCGCATCAGTCCGTAGGGTGGACTACCTATCTGGTTTCCGCGATGGCCGCCGGCCTTGGCGTCATTCCCAGCCCGCACAATTGCCCGTCCGGCGTGGTGGCCACCAAATTCGCGAGCGGTGTTAGTTGCCTATCCTGAAGACTCAGCCGTCGCCACGATCGCGGTTTGCCAATTGTGGACGAATAACCAGCCGAAGATTAGGGCGGCCGGTGTAGGTGTCATCGCCGCCAGCGTCTCCATAGGCAGCGACAGAAGGTGCCGCGCGTCTAGGAAACCCATCAGCGCAAAAAAAGGGATGCCCAGCAGAATTATCGCCGCACTTCCCGAAGGTCGCAGCAAGGCCTGCAGCGGCTTGAGTTCGGGCTCGCTCAGCGCCAGACGTATTTGCCAAACGCTGCTGATGGCCGAAATCACAAGATAACCGCTGGCGAAAAAATACCAGGGCCAGATTGTGTCCCGGCCGACGAATGTGTTGCTGACGAGCAGAGGGAGAGGGACGGCGAACGAGATCAATGAGTCCGCAAAGGTGGCGATGCGACGACGCGAGATTCCAATATGGGCGTAGTGCACCCAGGTGGCGATCGCGCAAGAGACCATCGCTGAAATCTGCGCCCAAGTGCGCAGTGTGCTCCAATTGAGCGGCCACAAGTTCATGCGGCTACGTGCTTCGGCCAGCAGATCGGCAAGGAATATTCCGATCAACACGCTGACGAGCGTGATGAACAAAGTCGGGAATTGCTGCTTGACGCGCTCTTCCACCGTCATGCGGATGTCTCTCGGCATACCGCAGTCAGAGTATGCAGATTCGCAGGTGTTGTGTTGGTGGAAAAACTCTTGCCCCTTGCAGGAACCTGATTTTCCTAGGCTCCCTTCGGCGCCACCTTTTGTCCGGCTTCCAGGCGCTCGCCGCCTTGCACGACGACGCGGTCTCCCGCGGCGATCTGGCCCTTCACTTCGACCATGCCGCGATCTTCCGATCCGGTTTCCACCGCCACGCGCAAGGCTTCGCTCTTGGGAGAGACCTTGAAGATGTAGGTGGAGTCCTCGCGCAGAATCAGCGCGTCGCGCGGCACGGCCAGCACGCTCTTGGGTTCGGACGCCGGCGCCAACACTTTCGCCGCGTCGCCCACCAGCGCATCGCCGGGCTTGAGCGTCAGGCGCACTTCGATGGTGCGGCTCAATTCATCGCCCACCGGCACGATGGCGCGCACGGTCGCCTGGATCTGCCGGTCTTCGATTTCCACCGGCACAATCATGCCTTCATGCAGGAAGCGCGCGGTGTCGATGGGCGACTGAGTCTTCACTTCGATGGAGCCGATATCGACCAGCCGCACGATATCCTTGCCCGGCGTCGCATATTCCCCGGCGTTGATGAGGCGCGCGGCGATCCGGCCCGGGAAGGGTGCGCGGATCTCGCTGTGGTCGTATTGATATTGTGTCTGTTTCAGCTGGGCATCGGCTTGCGCAAGCTCGGCATTGGTCATGTCGCGTGTGGAAACCGCTTGATCGCGCTGGCTCTGGGCAATGGCATTGGACGAAAACAGCTTCTGCATGCGCCCGGCCTGGTCGCGGTTGAAGCGCGAACTGGCGGCAAGGCGGGCCACATTGGCCTTCTGCTGGGCGAGCTGCATGCCGAGCACGAGATTGTCGAGCCGCGCCACCACATCGCCCTCGTTCACCGAAGTGCCGACTTCGGCAACCCATGCCACTTTACCCTCGACTTCGGAGGCGAGCTTGGAATCGCTGCGCGCCACCACGGTGCCGGGCAAAGCGAGTTTCGGTGCGAGTTTCACAACCTTGGCCTGCACGACGGTAACCACGGTGGCCGGTTGAGCCGCGGCCTGTTGCTGGGCCTGCGATGGCTTGGACGGCCACAGGAAGTAGACCCCGGCGCCTGCGAGGAGGATGACCAGCACGCCCACACCAAGCTTCAGCCGCGAAACGTTGTCGAATTTGTTGGCCACTTGGCCACGCATGGTGTCGAGCCGTGATCGGAACGTTTCCATGGTCATTACGCCTTCTTTCATGCTGCAGCCCTCACCGGGGTCATCGGCGACTGCCTGAGTGCCACAGGTTGTTCGCCCAGCCTCAACATCGCCGGGATAAGGATCAGGGTGAACACATGGCTCACCAAAATACCACCCACGATCACCGCACCAAGCCCGCGATAGATTTCGGCGCCCGCGCCGGGAATGATCACCAGCGGCAGCATGCCGAAGATCGCCGTCAGCGTGCTCGAGAAGATCGGCCGCAGGCGCGTTTCAAGGCTCGAGCGCACGGCGTCGACACGGGTCATGCCTTCGGCTTCCGCCTGCCGCGTGCGGGCGACGAGCAGAATGGTGTTGTTCACGACGAGGCCGAGGACGATGATGAATCCGATCATCGTCAGAAGATCGAGCGGCTGGAACACGACCCAATTCAGCATTTGCAGCGCGGCCACCCCGCCGACGGTGCCGAGCGGCAGAGCAATGGTTGCGATCGCCGCATCGCGCACCGAGCGGAATAATGCCGCCATGATGAGGAAGAGGAGCAAGACGGCCAGGCCGAAGTTCTTGCCCATGCTCCACAGCGCGTTGTCGAGATGGTTGGCGGCCGCGCCATAAGAGACATGTCCGTCCGCGCCGAGGATCTGATTGAGTTCGGGCTCGACGTCATTCCGGATGGTGGCCATGACATCCGACAGCGCCATGCCCTCCGGCGGTATCACGTTCAACGCGATCGTCCGGCGACGGTCGTGACGATAGACGCCGCCCGGCGCCAGCGTCTGTTTAACGTCGACCAGTGATCCGAACGGCACGTTGCCGCCGCTGGGCGTAGCGAGTGGTGCCTCGGCGAGAGCTTCCGGCGAATTCAGCTCTTTCGATTTCAAAATCAGATAGAGCCGTTTGTCGCCGTCATAGCGTTGGCCGACATAGAGGCCTTCGCCGAGCGCGGGCACGATCTGGCCGACATCGGCGCGCGTCCAGCCCACCTGGGTGATGGCGCGATCATTGGGAAGGATGCGTAGCTCCGGCTGGTCGTAGTCAAGCGAGGGCTGCGGAAAGGCGGTGGCCTTCGGAAGCTTCTGCTTGATCAGTTCGATGCCGCGCTTGGCTGCCGCGCGCATCGCTTCGGAATCTGTCGATTGAATATTGATGGAGATGCCGCCGCCTTCGTCGAAGCCGCCGAACAGGCTGCCGACTTGCGCTTGCGAGATCGTATCGGGAAGATCTTTGAGGATGTTGTTCTGCACGATGTTGAGCATGGTCGGCAGGTCTTTGTCGTCGATCACGCGGACCGCCATCTCCAGATCGCCGGGTCCGTAACTCATGACGTAATAGTTGAGCAGCGCCGGCTGTTTCTCGCCCTTCATGTAAGGCGCCAACCTCTGCATCAATGGCTTTGCAAGTTCGCGTTCGGTGAAGGACGTCGTCGCAGCCGGCGGCAACTGGAAGAAGGTGTCGATGGCCGCGCGTTTGACCTGCGGCAGATAGGAAATCGGCGGTATCAACAACCATGTTCCCGCGACCGAGCCGGCGATCAGCGTCACGATCCACGCTTGCCGTTTGAACGGTGTGTTGGTTGCGCTCATCACAACATCGGTGATGCGGCGCCACACATTGGTGAGTTCGGCGATCTTCGGGCGCGTCTTGAGGAACAGCACCGAAGCCGTCGGCACCACCGTGATGGCGACGATCAGCGAGACCAGCACCGAGGCTGCTATGACGAGTGAAAGGTCTGCGAAAAGCTGCCCCTCGACGTCCTTGAGGAAGATCACCGGCAGGAAGATCGCAACGTTTGTCGCGGTAGAGGCGAGCAGGGCGCCCCACACCTGCTCGGTCCCGGTCTGGGCTGCTTCGGCGGCCGGCATGCCGCGTTCGCGCAGACGCAGGATGTTTTCCAAGGCCACAATGGCCGCGTCGAGCACCATGCCCGTGGCGAAAGCGAGGCCCGCCAGCGACACGACGTTCAGCGTGCGGCCCGCCAACTGCAGCAACATGACGACGGCGAGCAGACAGATCGGAATTGCCGACGAAATGATGAGTGTCGCGCGCCATTCGCGCATGAAAAACCACAGCACGCCAATGGCGAGGAAGATGCCGAACAAGAGATCCGAGCTCACCATGCCGATGGCCTGGTTGATGAAGTGCGAGGGATCGAAGGACGGAGCCAGCAGAACGCCTTGATCTTTGGCGACGCCGTCATTGATGCTGGTGAGTTCTGCTTTCACCGCTTCGACGGTGGCAAGCACGTTGGCGCCGCTGGCGCGCACCACGCGGAAGCCGAGCGCGGGATTGCCATTCTGATAGGCGAAGGAATTCTTCTTGCCGCGCGCAATTTTAACGTCCGCGATATCGCCCAGCTTCACCGGCTTGCCGTCGCGCCATTCCAGAATGAGATCTTTCAGATCGGCGACGGAATAGCGCCCGCGGAACGCGACGCTGTATTGGCGGCGGCCGACGTCCATCGTGCCGCCGGAGGTGTCTTCGGAGCCGCTGATCTGGCCCGCCATCCTGGGAATTTGAATGCCGAGCTCGGCAGCGCGCATCGGATCGAAGACGATCTGCAGTTCTTCATTCGCTGTTCCGAAAAATTCGACGCTGCCGACGCCTGGTACCGCTTCGATGCGCGGGATGACGACATTACGAATGAAGGACTCATAGCTATCGGCCGCGCGCGTGTTCCCGGGTTTCACCTGCATGAATACGAACAGCAGCGAGGAGTTTGAATCCTGTTGGCTTGAAAGCTGCACCGAGGGTCGCTCGCTGTCGGCGGGCAATGGCGGCAGACGGTTCAGCCCACCGATCACATTGACCATCGCGTCCTTCATGTCGGTGCCGAGCGCGAAGGTAAGCTGGATATAGCCGTTGCCGCTGTTGGCGAAGCTGTTCATCTCCGCAAGGCCGGGAAGGCCCTGCAGCACCTGTTCTTCGGGTTCAAGAATCTGGGACTCAACCTCACGGGGCGTCGCCGAACGCCAGCCCGTGGCGATGCCGATTTGCGGCCGCTCGATATCTGGGAAGAGCTGGATAGGAAGATTGGTCAGCGCGAAGATGCCGAATAGAATCGCGACAGCAACGCCGACTGCCACGGCAGCCGGGCTGCGGATGCCCATTTGGACTAATCCGCGCATCGTGCCCTCTCACAACAAAATTCGGCGGCATTGAACGGTTGTTGCGCAGCATATGGTGTCACAAGGCCGTGAGACGATATTCGCCAGGCATGCGTAAAATGCGTGGCAAGCCCGTCACATAACGCAGGCTTTCCACTACTGGCTGACGTCGCCGTCACACACGGCCGGGGTCCGCTGTGCTAAACAACGCAAAGCAGCAATTCACGGGGGTTTCACGTGAGCATCAGGTTGAACGTTAACGGTGTGTCACACGATGTGGATGTCGAGCCCGACGCGCCACTGCTGTGGGTCATTCGCGATGAACTAAATTTAACCGGCACAAAGTTCGGTTGCGGCATCGCGGCGTGCGGCGCCTGCACGGTTCACGTCGACGGCCAAGCGATTCGCAGCTGTCAGGTTCCTGTCGGCACGGTGGCCGACAAACAGATCACGACCATCGAAGGCATCAGTGCAAACGGCCTCACCGCCGTACAGCAAGCCTGGATCGATCATCAGGTTCCGCAATGCGGCTACTGCCAGTCCGGCATGATCATGGCCGTGACGGCATTGCTTAAAAAGAATCCCAAGCCCAGCGACGAAGAGCTCGGCGCCGTCATCACCAACATCTGCCGCTGCGGAACCTATCCGCGCATCCGTGAAGCCGTGCGTTCGCTCGCCGGCACGAAACTTTAGGAGGCGCACCATGGCTTCGACACGCAGAATGGTTTTGCTTGGCGGCACCGGCGCATTGGGCGCACTCATCGTGGGCTATGCGCTTTGGCCGAGCGGACGCATTGCCAAGGCGAACACGCTGGACGCCAAAAACGGCGAGCAGTTCGTCACCAACTGGATCAAGATCGCGACCGACGGCACCATCACGGTGGTCGTGCCCCATTGCGATATGGGCACAGGCATCTTCACGGCGCTGCCGCAGATGGCGGCCGAGGAACTCGACGCCGATTGGAGCAAGGTGCAGGTCGAGCAGGCCCCGCCTGAGCCGCTGTTCGCCAATGGCGCGCTGGCGGAAGGTTTCGTGCTGGGCTCGCGCAATATGTCCGACCAAAGTTTTCCCGCCTTTATGCGCGGCACGGTCTCCAACACGTTCCGCACCATCGCCGAATACATGAACTTGCAGGTCACAGGCGGTTCTTCGGCCGTCCGCGCCACCGGTGTATACGCCATGCGCATCGCGGGCGCCGCCGCGCGGGAAATGCTGGTGAAGGCCGCAGCGGCGCGCTGGAACGTTTCGGTGGAGGATTGTTCGACCGCCAATAGCCGCGTGCTGCACAAGGCCAGTGGCAAAAGCTTCGGCTACGGCGAATTGGTGACGGAAGCTGCAAATTTCGATCCGTCGTCGCGTCCTAAGCTGAAGGCCAAGAGCGAATACACCCTCGTCGGCAAGCCCATTCCCCGTTTCGATATCCCGAAAAAAGTGAACGGCACGACGACCTACGGCGTCGACGTAAAAGTGCCGGACATGCTCTATGCGGCGATCAAGATATCGCCGGTGTTCGGCGCGAAGCTCACCTCGGTCGACGAGAACGCGGTGATGAACCGGCGCGGCGTCGCCAAAGTGGTGAAGCTGGACGATGCGGTTGTCGTCGTGGCCGACCGTTTCTGGCGCGCGCGCGATGCGGTCGCCGCGCTCAATCCGGTCTTTGCCACTGGCGAGAATGACAAAGTGACGAGCGCGTCGCTGCGCGCTCGCCACGACGCGGCGCTCAAAGGCCCCGATCTCAAATCCGATGTCGAGCAGGGCGACGGCGTCAAGGCGCTCGCAAACGGCAAGGTTATCGAAGCCGTCTACAACGTGCCCTATCTTTCGCACGCGCCGATGGAGCCGATGAATGCCACCGCCGTCTACAAGGACGGCAAATTGGAAGTCTGGTCCGGCACGCAGGACGGTCTGGGTTCGCGCGCCTATTGCGCGAAGATTGCGAGTCTCGATTTCGGCGACGTCACTTTCCATCTCCTGCAGTCGGGAGGCGCTTTCGGCCGCCGTCTGCCGGGCCAGTGGAATTTCCTGGAATACGCGGTGCGCACCGCCATGGCGGTCCCGGGCAAACCCGTGAAGCTCATCTTCACGCGCGAACAGGACATGCAGCACGACTTCTATAGACCGAACGTCACCAGTCGCTTCCGCGCTATTCTCGACAAGACCGGGATGCCCAATGCGTGGGTGAACGACTATACGACCGACGACAATCCCAGTGCCGAAGCGCATATCGCTTACGCGATCCCAAACCAGGCGATCAGTTCGGTCAAGGTCGCGACGCACGTTCCCACCGGTCCCTGGCGCAGCGTGGAAGCGTCATGGCACGGCTTCTTTGTCGAATCTTTCGTGGATGAATTGGCGCACGCCGCCGGCAAGGATCCGCTGGCTTATCGTCGCGCGCTTCTTGCCGCCTCGCCGCGTCATGTCGCGGTACTCAACCTCGCGGCCGAGAAAGCGGGCTGGGGTACGCCGCTCCCTGCTGGAAGGGCCCGTGGCGTCGCCATCGTGGAGAGCTTCAACTCCATCGTCGCCCATGTCGCCGAAGTCGAGGTTCACGATGACGGCGCGTTGAAAGTTCGCCGCATCGTGTCGGCGATCGATTGCGGCATGGCGGTCAATCCGGACGGTCTCAAGGCGCAAATCGAAGGCGGCATCCTATTCGGGCTCAGCGCCGCGCTGCATGGCGCCATCACCATCGACAAGGGCGCCGTCGTGCAGGCGAACTTCCCGGACTATCAGATGGTGAAGCTCGCCGATGCGCCGGAGGTGGAAGTCCACGTCGTAGAAAGCGATGCCGCCCTCGGGGGCGCAGGAGAACCGGGCGTGCCGCCGGTCGCACCTGCGCTGGCGAATGCGATCTTTGCCGCCACCGGCGTGCGAATTCGCGAATTGCCGATCCAAGATGTTTCGCTCGCCAAGGAGAAGCGGCAGTCGGCCGGCTGAATAATCCATAAAAATCTATGAGTGGGGGAACCGTCCATGCGTTGGGTTTGGAGGACAATTCTTATTGTGCTGCTCGCCGCCGTGATCGGCGGCGGCTATTGGGTCTATCGCACGGTGTGGGGCACACCGTTCTCGTTCGACATGCTGCTCAATCGCCAAGCCGTGTTCGCGCTGATGGAACGGCCCGAGGCGCTCACCTCGATCGGCATTATCGATGGTACGTGGATTGATTTTCACAGCGGCAAACTCGATCCCTATTCGCTTCAAGCGCGCGATGAACTCGTCGCCCGCATCAAACGTTACATGGCGGAAGTCAAAAGCTGGGATCGTGCGAAGCTCAGCCCCCAAGAACAGCTTTCCTACGACATCGCGCTGTGGACGTATGAACGCCAGCTCGGCAGCGAGAGATTCCCCTGGATCGGCGAGCAGGGCAGTCTCTATCCGGTCAATCAGGCGTTCGGTGTGCAGAAGGAATTGCCGAATTTCCTGATGTCGCAGCATCAGATCACCAATGCCAAGCTCGCCCGCCACTATGTCGACCGGGTGAAGGCGTTAGGCGCGGTGCTGGATGCCATCAATTCCGATATTTCGCGCCAGGCCAAGCTGGGCGTCCTGGCGCCGGACTTCATCATCGACGATTCCATCGAGCAGATGAAAACCCTCATCGCCTCCAAGCCTGCGGACAATCCGCTCGTGATGACGCTTCGGATGAAAGCTGACGCGCTCAAAGACTTGGGCGACGACGAGAAGAGGCAGCTTGTGACCGACGCAACTGCCGCGACGAAAGACATCGTCTATCCGGCCTTCCGGCGCCTGATCGCGGAGGAAGCAATCCTGCGCAGCAGCGCCACGCATGATGCCGGCGTGTGGCACATCAAGAACGGCGATGCCTACTACGCGGATCAACTCAAATTCCTCACCACCACCGACATGTCACCCGAGGAAATACACACCTACGGTCTGGCGGAGGCCACGCGCATCACTGCGGAGATGGATAAAATCCTCAAATCCGTGGGCATGCCGGACGGCACGGTCGGCGAGCGCATGGACAAGCTTGCCCATGATCCGCGGTTTGCATTTCAAGACACAGACGCCGATCGCGAGCAGATGCTCGCGCGCTACAAGACACTCCTCGCCCATGTACGCACCTTGCTGCCGAAATACTTCGCGAAGATTCCGGGGCAGCCGCTCGACGTGCGCCGTGTGCCGGTCTATGCCGAGAAAGGCTCCGCCGGTGCTTACTACGAACGTCCGTCCGCCGACGGTTCGCGCCCCGGCGTCTTCTTTGCGAACCTGCGCAACGTCAGCGAGACGCCGAGCTGGGCGATGCCGACGATAGCCTATCACGAAGGCATTCCCGGCCATCATCTGCAGATCGCGACCGCCACCACGATCACGAATCTGCCTTTCATCCGCCGTTTCGGCTTCCTTCCCGCGTACGGCGAAGGCTGGGCGCTCTACGCCGAGTATCTCGCCAAGGACATGGGCCTATATGACGGCGATCCCTATGGCGACCTCGGTCGGCTGCAGGCGGAGCTGTTTCGCGCCGTGCGTCTCGTCGTCGACACCGGTATGCATGCGCAACACTGGTCGCGCGAACAGGCGATCGACTATTTCCGCAAGACCACCGGCATGGCGGAAAGCGACGTCACCGCAGAGACCGAGCGCTACGTGACCTGGCCCGGTCAGGCCTGCGCCTACAAGATCGGCATGAAGTCGATTCTCGAACTCAGGGAGAAGGCGAAAGCCGAACTCCGGGCCAAGTTCGATCTGCGCGAATATCATTCGCTGGTGCTGGAGAACGGCGCCATGCCGTTGTGGCTGTTGCAGAAAAGCGTCGACCGCTGGATCGCAGAGAAGGAAGGCCTCGCGGAAAAACCGGGCTAGACCGGGCCTGGACTGGGGCAGGGACCCGCGGAATGATTCACAATCCGAGCCGCGATTCTGTTGCCCGGACAAGGTCCTGCACCTAGACTTTGCAGTGGCGCGTTAACGCTGCCGGGGGATGGGCCGAGGATCGGTCCAGAGGGAAAAATGTCAAAGTTCTTAGGTTCGTTGGCCCTCGCGGCAGCGATGGCATTCACATGCGCCGCCCAGGCGGGCGAAAAATCTCAGCCGCGCGAGGATGTAGCCTATTTCCAGACCAAGAACATTTTTCATTCCGGTCTGCGCGACACCCATACCATCGCCCTGACATTCGATGACGGTCCGAACGCCAATACGCCTGCGGTGCTCGATGCGCTCAAACAGGAAGGCGTGAAAGCGACCTTTTTCGTCGTGGGAACCATGGCGCGTGCCTACCCCGACGTCTTGAAGCGCATCGCGCTCGAAGGTCATCTTCTGGCCAATCACAGCGCTTCGCATCCGATGTTGGGCAAGAAGTACGTCCGTCATCCCGAATTGCTGATCGCGCAGATCCGCGAAGTGCACGACCTCATCGCGCCGCTGATGCCTGCCAACGCCAAATTCTATTTCCGGGCACCTTATGGTTCGTGGCGCACGGCGCACGCCGATGTGCTCAATGCCGATCCGGTGCTGAAGAACTACGTCGGTCCGATCTATTGGGATATCGGTGGCTCCATTTCCACGAGCAGCGACGGCTACGTCCTTTCGGCCGCAGACTGGGATTGCTGGCACCGCGGCTGGGACGCCGAGACCTGCGCCAAAGGCTACATGCGCGAGATCCGCCGCCGCGACGGTGGTGTGGTGCTGATGCACTGCATCCGCTCGAAGGCCGCCGACCTTGTGACGGCCGTCGTGCCGGCCCTTATCGAAGAAGGCTACCGCTTCGTGCGCCTGGACGAGATGCCGGAATACAAACAGTACGAAACCCCGCCCGCGACCGAGGTACCGGTGGCGTCCAATAGCGATGCGGGAATTGCGACGGCGGCGAGATAGCTCATCTCGCCTTCATGCACTCTCAGCTCCTCCATGTGAGCCGCAGTCCGATGGTGCGCGGGCGCGGTGGAGTGCTCAGCCGGAGCTTGCCGGCGTCGAACGGATTGCCGAACGCAAACGTGTTTCCCCCTTCGTCGAACAGATTGTCGACGGAAAGAATGGCTTCCCACGCTCCGCGCATCGCGCCAATGCGAATATTGGTCGTCTGATTGCGGCCCATCGGCGCGCTGCTTTTGTCAAAGCCCAGATGCGAGCGTCCGACATAGCCGTAATCCGCGCCGGCGAACGCATCGATGTCCGTGCTCAGGGCCCAGTCGTAACGGGCCGAAACTCCGAAGCTCAAATCCGGCGCGCCCGGCAGAAGACCGTCGTCCTTGACGAGCAACGGATTGGGATGGATCAGCTGGGGATGGTTCCAAAAGAAATTTCCCGACAGGCTGAAGCCATCGAAGGGCCGGGAAACGACGTCGGTTTCAAAACCGACATCTTCCACCTTGCCGGCATTCACCACGAAAAATGAGCCGTCGGACCCTAGCTGATCGGTCTGCACATTCGACCAATCTTCGAAATAGATCGCCGCGTTCAAACTCACTTTGCCGTCCAAGAAGCTCGTCTTCGAGCCCAGCTCGTAGTTCCACAAGACATCGGAATCGAAGGTGCTGCCGACCTCGTGACCGTCCAGAATTGCACCGGCTGGGCCGTCGATGTTGATGCCACCGAGCCGGTAGCCTTGAGAAATCTGCGCGTAGAACAGCGTGTCGCGCGATGGCCGGTAGCTGAGAACGAATTTCGGCGTGAGCCCGTGCTGGTTGTTCGATCCCTTGGGATGGAAATCGCTGTCGACGACCGAGCCGCTGACATGCGCCGCGACGTTTCGATTGGAGACAAAACCGCGCAGACCGGCAGTGAAGGCGAGGGTATCGCTGAAAGCGTAAGTCATTTCGCCGAAGCCGGCGATTTCATTGGCGCGATCCTCGCGCATCTCCGACCGTGCCAGCAGGGGGTGACCCAGCGCATCGGGACCTACCAGCCGAGTCTGAAAGTCCTCGTCGCGGTGGGAGGCATAGACGCCGATCAGCCATTTCCAGGGTCCGTCACCCGTCGAGGTCAGGCGCGTCTCATGCGTAAACGATCGAATGGATCTGGCTTCATCGAAGGGCGCCGGTCCGAGCGGTTCGCCGCTAATGTCGGTCCACGCCAACGTCGCATCGAAGCGCTTGCGGATATCGCGGTCCAATGCGGTTGTCGCCGAGACGACATCGGCCCAGCCGAGCGAACCCTGCACGGTCACGTCGAGCTGTAGAATGCGATCGGAATAGGGTTCGCGAAGATAGTTGTCGCGGGTGAGCGCGGGCAGGCCGAGCTGAAAATACTGCGAATCCTGCGTCTTGATTTCCTGATACACGCCCGCTGTCGAGACCGACCAGTCGCCGTCGATCTGCCACAAGAGATTGGCTCTTGCGCCTTGCACGACCGAACGATTGGCGTTGGACTTTCCGAGGCGCCGCTCGTCGATGTATCCCCCGTCGTTCTCGACATATCCCACGAGTCTGAGCGCGAGCGTGTCGGATAGCAGCGGCAGATTGACGACCGCTTCGAGACTTCCCGAATGACTGCCTCTGGTATCGGAGGCCGACGCCGATGCCATCGCCTCGAACGAGTCGAGATCGGGCTTGTGCGTGATGATCCTCACCAAACCACCGAGCGATCCCGCGCCATATAGCGTCCCCTGTGGGCCACGCACCACTTCGACGCGATCGATATCGATGAGCTGCAGGTCGGGATTGGGAGCATCGTCCGCGATACGGCCTTCGTCGAGATAAAGCCCGACCATGGACTCGCTCAGTCCCGGCAAAACGCTGTCGGTCAGGCCGCGAAGGAAGAGCTTGTCCTCTCCGGCGCCGAGGTTGGTCGCAGTGAGACCGGCAACTTGCGATGTGAGATCTTCGCTTCTGCGGAGGCCCAGATTTTCGAGCCGATCGCCGGAGCGGACCCAAAGGGAATAGGGCACCGAGTCGGCACGTTCCTCGCGCTTTGTTGCGGTGACAAGGATCGACTCGATCGGATTTGCCGGTCGCACGGCATCGGTGCCGACTGGGCGGACGGCCACGGTATTGTCGTCCAGAAATTCGAATTCGAACCCCGTTCCCGACAGCAGTTTTTCGAGCGCGTCGCGCCGCGAATAGGTTCCGTAGACGGCGTTGCTCTGCTTGTTGTGAAAATCAACGCCAGTATCGCCGACGGAGAGATTGGCCTGTACGGCGAAATCGACAATGGCGCGATCAAGCGGCTCCGCCGGCAGGCGGAAGGACACCGCCGCGTCCTGCGCAATCGCGCGGGTCGCCAGAAGCACGCAAAGAATGCCGAGCGACAATGCGCGCCGGCCGGTCTTGTCGATACGCTGCAAGCCGGGCTTTCCCGTGGAGAACGTTCGTCTTAATCACTGTTTTTCGGCGAACGCAATGTGACGGTTCCGTCAGGGTTGCGACTTGTTCCGATAGGCAAAAGCTTGGTGAGGCGATTCAAGACCGCATCCTCGTTGTCCATCTTCAAGACGCCGGAAAAACGCAGCCGCTCGGCTTTGCCTTCAGCTGCCACACGGTGGCTGAAATACCGGTTGAGGTCGCTTGCAACGCTTGCGAGCGGGGCGTTGTCGTAGACGAGATAGCCGTCGCGCCACGCCAGCGTATGGGTTGGATCGACCCGTTCGCGCGTGAGCGTCTCGTTCGATTCGTCGTACACAAGTCCTTCGCCGGGAGTGAGAAACTCCGTTTGCTGCACGCGAGCACCGGAGTGACGCTTAAGCGGCGACACCGCCACTTTTCCTTGCGCCACCACGACGGTGATCGCGCCCTCGTTGCGCAGGACGTTGAAGACGGTTCCGACAACGCGCACGGCCCTGTCGCCGACCGCGACGACAAACGGGCGCGTCGGGTCTTTGGCGACGTGGAACAGCGCTTCGCCTCCCACCAGAATAACGTGGCGGCCTGCAACTCCATGGTCGAGGATGATCTTCGACTTGGTGTTGATGTCGATATGCGTGCCGTCGGCCAAATCCACCGATTTCGTTTCACCGGTTCCAGTCGCGAGTGTGACGGCTTGCGGCGCGCGGGGCATGACGAAGATCGCCACCAGTGCCGCGGCGGCCAAAAGTCCCGCGCCGGCGATCCAGGCCTGCGGACCGCGCACGGTGATTTTAGCCGGGCCGGAGCGGCGATTGAATGCAACGACCTTTTCTTCCGGCTTCGCGGCGAGCGCATCGAGTTCGCGGTCGAGATCTTCCACGCGATCGAATGCGAGGCGATGCGTGGAATCGGCCTCAAGCCATGCAGTGAACGCCGCCCAGTCGGCCTCGCTTGCGGAATCCGAGTTGATCCTTACAAACCAACCGGCCGCTTCATCCGTCGTGCGCTGCTCGTTCCGCTCGGTCATTGCAAAGCCTTTATTGCGAGCCCCTTCGCCTCTGTCGCTCCAGCATGAAGACGGCGGCGCCGCCCATCGACCGCCATGGCGATGTGTTCCTTTGTGACGGGATCGGAGCGCTGTGACATTCTAGCCACGCTCCAAATGACGGGTCAGATGAACCAGCGCGGTGTGCATGTGCTTTTCCACCGTGCTGCGCGAGATGCCGATGCGTCTCGCGACTTCCTCATGTGTCAGTCCTTCGAACTTGTGCATGCGGAACACGCGTTGGCATTGCGGCGATAGCCGAGCGAGTTCGCTTTCGACCTTCGCGACGAGTTGTTTTGCGCCATAGCCGGCTTCGGCCGATGGCGCTTCGGACAGCACATCGCCTTGGACGGCGACATAGTGTGCGTCGCCCCATTTGGCTTCTCGCGCGCGAGCACGCATGCGTTCCCGGCGGTGGTCGCGTGCAAGATTGAGCGCGATGCGAAAGAGATAGGAAACCGGATCGCGCAAATCACTGCTGTCTTCGATGCGGGAAACGCGCAGATATAGTTCCTGCAAGACGTCCTGCGCTTCATCCTGATTGCCAAGACGAGCCGCGAGAAACCGCGTCAGCGGCGCGCGCTGGGACAAGTACGTCGTCAGCAGCGCAGTATGGTGGTTTTCACTCAACGCATCTGATCCGGCGATTGGCTGCCCCTGACGATCCGCTCGCCGTTACGATGGACTCTTTATCCGTGAAACCAAGGCTGGCCTCTTCGCGGCTTCACCGGAGGCGTCTTCCTCCGTGTTGTCGAAAATTTCCGAAATCACGTAGAGCGGCCGAGCTTTTGCTTCCATGTAGAGCCGGCCGAGATATTCTCCCAGCAAGCCAAGGCACAGGAGCTGTACACCGCCCAGCGACAGCACCGCCACCATGACCGAGGCATAGCCGGGCACATCGGCGCCGAAGATCAGCGTGCGCAAAACTAAAAATGCCGCGTAGGAAAGTCCGCCCACGGAAATCAACCCGCCCAGGATGCTTGCCATGCGCAAAGGCACAATGGAAAAGCTTGTCAGGCCGTCCACGGCGAAGTTCAACAGCCGCAGATAGCTCCATCCCGACAAACCACCACGCCTGGCCGGCCGCACGAACTCGACGCCCGTCTGCCGGAAGCCGACCCAGGCAAACAATCCCTTCATGAAACGATTTCGCTCGGGCAGCGACAGCAACACGTCGACCACGCGCCGATCGAGGAGACGAAAGTCGCCGGCGCCCTCGGGGAGCTTTACCTCGGTCAAAACATTGAAGATCGAGTAGAACGCATGCGCCGTGAACCTCTTCAAAAAGGTGTCGGACTTGCGGCTGGCGCGCACGCCATAGACGACGTCGTAGCCATCGAGCCATTTTTCGATGAACGTGGGAATGAGGGCAGGGGGATCCTGCAGATCCGCGTCCATGACGATCACCGCATCGCCGCGTGCATTGGCAAGACCGGCGCTGATTGCAGCCTCCTTGCCGAAATTGCGCGCCAAATCGATCACCTTGATCCGCCGGCCCGTTTCCGCCTCACGGCAAAGCAATTCGAGGGTTTGGTCGCGGCTGCCGTCGTTCACGCAGACATATTCGAAATCGTGAGGGAGATCCTTGGTGGCGTTCTCGACTTCGCGAAACAGGGCTTCGATCGTCTCCTGCTCGTTGTAGAACGCGATAACAATCGAAATCAGGGCGCGCGACTCTTGCGAGCCGGCGGATCGCGGGATGCGGGTCACGACGCGCTTTACCAGCGGACTCATGGCGGCGTTTCCACCTTGGCCGGGGATTTCGAAGAGCGGACCGGAGCGGCGAACATTGGTCACGTTTTTGTCTCCGGCGCAAATCCTATTCCGCGCAGCACCACCAAGTCGATAGCAGGTCGATTCGCGCGATGAAGCGTGATGCCCGCCAGCGGCTGAAGTTGCCGGAACTGTTTGGCCAGAAGTGCGCGGCTTTTCGAAAGCCGATCGCGCGACTGGATCACGAGAACCGTTTGGCCGGCGAAATCCGACACATTGCGCGAATATCTGAATTGCTGCGGATCAACGCATAGACAGAGGACGGGAATATCCGAACCCACGGCGTAGTTCAGTTTTCCCGCTTCGATCCAATTGGTGCCGGCGATCGCCGTTGTGCCGCCTTTCAGAAGCGCGCGTTGCGCCAGAACCTGTTTGATTTCAGTCCAGTTGAGCATTTCCAGCGTGGGATCGGACTGCGCGGCCTTGGCCGTGGGGCTGCTCACCAGCCAGCCCGTGGCCCCTTCGCTGGCCACAAGCACGAGCGCCGCGAAGATCAGCGCTCCTGTTGCGGCTGCGCCGTATCTGACGAGACGTCCGTGCCGTTGAGCCAGCAACGCGGTTTCGGCACCGAGCAAAGGAATGGCAAACAGCCATCCCGGCATGGGCCAATGCGGCAAGCCGCGTGCAAACAGCGAGGCTGCGGTAAAAAACACGATCGGACCGACGGCGATCAGGGCGAGAAACCACGAGCGCTGGTCCGAGGGTCCGCGCCAGAGCGCGCGCCCTAGAACAAAAGCAAGAGGCACGAACAGCCATGGCACCAGATACAACGCCTGCTCGCCGGCATAAGAGAGCATGCGCAGCACATCGGGATGCATGAAGCTGTGCACGCGCTTGGCCTGAAATGAAATGCCGATCCAGCCATGTTGTGCGTTCCAGATCAGTATTGGCGCCGACATCGCAAGCACAGCGGCCGCCGCGAGCCATGGACCTTTCGTCGCCAGCAATCGTCTCTTGTCGGGAGTGGTAAGGAGGAAGGCAAAGATGGCAACGACCAGGAATGCCGCGTGATATTTGCAGAGCAGAGCAGCCCCGGCGAGAAATCCCGCCAGAAGCCATTTCGCCACTGAAGCTTTGCGCTCGCCGCCGTCGAAGAGGAGCGAGGCCGTGACATAGGCCGCGCCCAAGGAGAAGAAGGCGAGGGGTCCGTCGGGCAACACCCAGCTGGCGTGGGGCAGCGTGAATACAGGCATGACGTTCAACAGAAGCGCGGCCCATAGCCCCGCGGTTTCGTCAAACAACCGCGTCGTCAGGCGGAACATCAACCAGGTCGAACCGGCAAACAGAAAGATGAAGGGCAATCTGACGACGATTGCGCTTTCACTGCCCCACAACCACGACCATGCGCCGACCAGCCAGACATGGAGTGGAGGATAATCGACATAGCTCCATGCGAGCGTGCGCGCGTTTCCCACCGTGTAGGATTCATCGACACCCAAACCGAGCACGGCCGCCGCCGCAAGCCGGATGCAGGCGGTAACAACGATCAACGCAACAACGGTTCTGGCCGGAGTCCATGCGAGCGGCAGCACAGTGCGCGCAGGCGCTGGTTGCCTGATCGGCGCCAAATCGGCCGTCGTGTGCGCGGAGCTCATGCCTTCCTCTTTAGCCCTATGAGACGCGGCCAGTTGGCGCTCCCCGCAAGCCGGACACCGCGTAGACGTAGAAACTGTCGATCGTTTTTCCGCTACGCTCGCGGTCGAACTTGCCCAGGAACTTTATGTTCGCGAATTCCTGCGTCACCGGAGTTCCGGGGATTGCCGGGGTCTCGGACACGTAAATGAGAGGCTGGCTCAGAAGCGCTGCATCCGCATGCGGCTCGGAGAGCCAGCGATAGTCCTCGGTGATCTGCACCACCGGAAGGCGTGGTTTCGCGTAGAAGGAAATCCAACCCGTCGTGACGTATTTGTTCGTCACGATGGCGGCTGCGTGATTTTCGCGGGCGAGCGCGGAGATCTTGTCCATCACCGGCGTGATGCCCACCGCCGTCATACGCGCAACAGGATCGTGGATACCCAAAGGCAGGACGCCGAAAAACGCTTGCGCGTAGGAGATCGCCAGAACCGCGAGAGCCGCCGGAATTGCCAAACGCTGTGAGATCCAAAGCAGTTTGCCCCATGCGCCCTCGCCAAACGAATTGGGTACGATCGACACAGCGAGAATCGCGAGAGCCGGGTAGATGAAGGACGGCCAATTGCCTTGCACCCGATCGTGCAGGGCGTGGGTGAGAAAATAAACGACCGCAGGAACGCAGATCCAGACCGTGATGGCGAGCGCGCCCGATTGCCTCCACTTGGCCAGGCCACGTGCCAGGCCAGCATAACCCAGCACGAATACAAAGGGAGTCGCCAGCGCGATCTGGCTGGCGATGAATTCTCCGAGGAAGCGAACGCCGATCGCGCCATTCACCACGCGGCCGAACTGGAATTTAAACGAGATCCAGTCGTGAGCGGCATTCCACAAAAGCGTTGAAACCATGCTGCCAAGAGCGATGGCCCCTGCCGCATAAAGCCAGGGCGAACGAAACCACCGCCGACCTTGGGGCGTCATGATCGTCCAAAGCCCGCAACCGGCGACCAGAAACAGTGCGGTGTATTTTGTCAGAAGGGCAAAGCCGAGTGCGAGACCCGCGGCCAACCACCAGCGGCCATTTCCGGTCTGCTCTAATTTTACCAGCGTGAGCAAGAGAAGAGCCGAGGCACCGAGCATGAGCGCGTCCGGAGTTGCGCTCATCGATTCAGACGCCACCATCAACGTAATATTGAACAGACAGCAGGCGGTTATCGCGGCGAGCTCATCGGCAAGCAGGATTGTCGCCGAGCGCCACACCGCCCAGCTTGCGGCGACGGAGGCCATGAGGGAGACGAAGCGCACGCCAAATTCGCTATCGCCAAAAAGCAGAGTGCCGAGGCGGATTGCCAGCGCAATCATCGGAGGATGGTCGTAGTAGGCGATCGCCAGATGCTTCGACCACAGCCAGAAGTAGGCTTCGTCAAACGAGAGCGGCAAATACCAGGCGACAATGACCCTCAAGAGGGTGCAGGCACCGACGAGCGCTGCAGCTTGATTCCAACTGATGCCAAAGGCCGACCGGGTCACAGCAGTGTCTCTAAGGGAAAATTCACTGGCCGCGCCATGAAGAGCAATGTCGGTCACGCCAATACCCAGCTCGATTCATAGTGTTTCTGCCACGTCCCGGCGAGTTTGTCCGGGCGCAAGCCCAACCATCCCCCGCAGCTGTTATGCGGCAGTAACCCTCGATCAGACGCCGCCGCGCGGGGTGGACCCTACCCTATAACGCGAAGAATTAGTGCCGGTTATCCACCTATTGCCTAGGAAACCAATTGCTTAGGTGGAATGAGGGCCGCCGGGCCCCTGGGCCTCGAGGACCTTTCCAGGATTAAGGATATTCTGCGGATCCAGGGCGAGTTTCAGCGTACGCATCAGTGCGATTTCATCGGCACCGCGGGAATAAGAGAGGTAGGGGCGCTTTTCCAATCCAATGCCGTGCTCGGCGGACACCGATCCGCCAAGCGCGCGAAGCGGCTCATAAACAATGTGCTCTACAGCCTCGTGGGCCAGGCGTCCCGATTCGCCCACGCCGGCGATCAGGTGAAGATTTCCGTCACCCAAATGCCCGAACACCATCAATGTCGCGTTCGGCCAGCGCGCCAGCAGCGCCGCGCGCACCTCGCGCGCGTAACTGTCCATGTCCGCGATCTTCAAGCTTACATCGAAGGTGAAGACGGGCCCGTTGCGCAGGACCTGTCCCACGTCGTCGCGCAACGCCCAGAATCGCGCGCATTCGGTTTTCGATTTGGCCAGCACCGCATCTGCGATGCTGCCGCTTTCGAGTTCTGCGCTCAGCACGCCTTCAAAGCGCGCCGCATCGTCGTCCTGACCGCCGCCGAGCGCTTCGATCAGCACATAGAACGGATGGCCGTGAGGCACGGGAGGGCGGCCTTGCGCCGGCGGCGTTGTCACCAGGCTATAGAAGTCGTCCCACATGACTTCGAAGGCCGAGAGCGTGCCGCCCAGTCCGCTTTCCACATTGCGCAGGATGCGCACGAGATGTGCAAAATCGTCGACCGCAAGAAACGCCATGTTTTGGCTCTTGGGCTTGGGCCTCAGCCGCAGCACCGCGCGCGTGACGACGCCCAACGTTCCTTCCGAGCCGATGAAAAGCTGCTTCAGGTCGTACCCGGCATTGTTCTTGATGAGGCGATTGAGCGAAGAAACGACTGTGCCATCCGCCAGCACCGCTTCGATCCCCAGCACCAGATCGCGCATCATCCCGTAGCGGATGACTCTGTTGCCTCCGGCATTGGTCGAGATATTGCCGCCAATGGTGGCGGAGCCTCGCGCGCCGAGATCGAGGGGAAAGAACAGACCGTTCGTCTCGGCGGTTTCGCACACGGTTTGCAACACGGCGCCTGCTTCCACTGTCATGGTGGCGCCCTCCACATCGATGTCCTCGATGCGGTTCATGCGTTCCAGCGAGAGCGCGATGGCCCCGTCGGACGACGCCCCGCCGACAAGTCCGGTGCGTCCGCCCCACGGCACGACGGCTTGGCGTGCCTCGTGGCAGAGTCGCAAGCACGCCGAAACCTCTTGCGTGGATTTGGGCCGCAGAATCGCGATTGGCGTGCCCAGCCGGCTCATGCCCAAGACTGCGTGCGTCTGTGCGCCGCCTTCAACAACACCGCTGTCGCCGAGCAACGCTTTGAGGCGCTCGAGGAGACCTGCGGTATCGCTCGCCGTCACAGCACGACTTCGATGAGACGGGGTCCGCGCTGCTTCATTGCGTCACCGAAGGCCCGCGCGAAATCGTCTGCTGTTTCGACCCGCTCCCCTTCCACGCCCATGCCGCGGGCGAGGTCGGTCCAGCGCAATTCCGGATTTCGCAAATCGAACATCGAAAGCGCCTTGGGGCCGGCATTCTCAGCGCCCACCCGCATCAATTCGATGTTCAAGATGGCGTAAGCGCGATTGGCGAAGATCACAGTGGTCACATCGAGCTTTTCGCGCGCCTGCGTCCACAGCGCTTGCAGCGTGTACATACCCCCGCCATCGCCTTGCAGGCAGATCACTTTTCGCTCCGGGCAGGCCACGGCCGCGCCCGTTCCCAGCGGCACGCCTTGGCCGATCGAACCGCCGGTGAGCGTGAGATGATCGTGCGCCGGCGCCGTGGCCGTGAACACGGCCGTGCCGACGCCCGAGGTTGCGGCCTCGTCGGCCAGAATCGCGTTCTCCGGCAGATAGTGTGCGATCGCCTGACCCACGCTGAAGGAATCGAGTTTGCCCGACGGAACCGCCTGTTTTTTGTAGTCGGCAATGCCCATCGGTTGTTTTGGCACGCCCAGTGCTTCGGCAAGTGCTTCCAAAGCCTGGATACCGTCTTCATGCGGATGGGCGAGGGTGTGGATGCGGCAACCTTCCGGCATGCACCAGCTGGGCTTGCCCGGATAGGCAAAGAACGACACCGGAGGCTTGGAGCCGACGAGAACCAGCGCTTCGAGATCCTTCAGGAATTCGACGATCTGTTCGGCGAAATAGGGAATGCGCTCCACCGCGACGCGGCCGGCACCGCGCGCCAGCCGCGGCGCGAAGGTGTCGCACATCAATCTCGCGCCGGTCTTCGCGGCGATGCGGCCGGCCGCCGTCAGTCCACGCGGCTGCAAAGCCGCGCCGCGGATCAGGATCGCGATTTTGCTTTTGCCACTCAGCCCCTTTGCGATGGCGTCGATCGCAGCGGAGGAAACGGGCGCCGCCGTCAGATGCGGAAGTGGCGCCGCCGCTCCTTCGGCTTCGTCCCAAGCGGTGTTGGCGGGGAGGATAAGCGTTGCGATCTGTCCCGGCGCCGCGCGCGCGGCTTGGACGGCGCGTGCACCGTCGGAAGCCACGTTTCTGGCGCTTGTGCAGGAATGCACCCAACCGGAAACCGGCCGCGCGAAGCCGGCAATGTCGGACGCAAGCGGCGCGTCGTATTGCGCATGATACGTCGCATGATCGCCGACGACGTTGACAAGCGGCGTGCCGGCGCGGCGCGCGTTGTGAAGATTGGCGAGCCCGTTCGCCAGACCCGGCCCCAGATGCAGGAGCGTGGCGGCCGGTTTCTCCGCCATGCGCCCATAGCCGTCCGCCGCACCGGTCGCCACGCCTTCGAACAAAGTGAGAATGGCGCGCATGCGCGGCGCGCGGTCGAGCGCGGCGACGAAATGCATCTCGGAGGTGCCGGGATTGGTGAAGCAGACGTCGACGCCGCAAGCGGTCAGCGTATGCAAGAGGCTTTCGGCGCCGTTCATGAGGTGACTCTCTTTATGCCCGCTGGGCTGCTAGCGGTCTCCCCTGCATCTCTATCTCATCTTGTCATCCCCGGCGAGCGTCGTTCGCAACGCGAACAACGCGAGGTCAAGGGGCCCCAGGTGGCCGTGAACAAGCTCCTTCCGGATCTGCGGGATGTCCGCTTGCGCAGCAGGCGAAGCCGCCATTGAAAAATGAAACTATAACGAGGGCCGCCAGAATCCCCGCAATGAACGCTAGAAAATTCAAGCCTCGCGACCATTGTGCGCTTCGAGTCACGCGCGACCCGTTCACCATTGTGTTGTTTGACGCAGATGCCTGGTTCATTGCCCAAGATCCATGCGGAATTGACACGCCTGGGTTGCCGCTCCTAAGTTCAGTTTGTTCGGCCTTGATTTAGTGGGGTGGGGGCCGATTTCGTCTGGGGGCAATAATGCAATTCGTGAAATGTATCGCGGCTGCGGCCGTGACAGCAGTGCTTGCTGGCTGCGCAGCGCAACCGGAAATTCCGTTCGATAAAAGTGCGAACACCAACGTCCACACCATCGGAATTGTCACGCCGGGAATGCCCGAAAGACCGACGATCTGGCTCGCAAGCGATATGGGGCAGAGCTTCGGGCTCATCGGCGCGCTGGTTGACGCGGGCATGGAAGAGTCCCGGGACAGCAAGGTCAACGCGATGCTGGTGAATCGCAAGTTCGTTCCGCGCGACAGCTTTGTACAGGCACTTGAAAGCTCGCTGAAAGCCCAGGGCTTCGATACCAAGGCGGTCGCAGTTGAGCGTAAGCAAGGCGACTACCTGAAGTCTTATCCGGCGACAGCCGACACCGGGGCCGACGCCTATCTCGATATCTCCGCGGTCAACTACGGCTACGTCGCCGCGGGTATCGGGAGTTCCACACCCTATCGGCCCTTCGTATATCTGTTGTGCCGACTCGTGCGGGCATCTGACGGCAGCGTCCTGATGCAGGACTCGATTTTCTACAATCCAGTGGCACCGTTTGGACAGGGGAAGAACGTGTCGGTGTCGCCCGATCCCGCGTATACCTTCGTCAATTTCGATGCCATGACGGTCGAACCGGACCGGACGGTGACCGGAATCGACCTGTCACTGCACCAGACAAGCGATGCGCTTGGCCGGCTTCTACGATAGGCGAGGAGCGATCGATGATCCGTTTCCCGGGACCGTGGCGCTTCGCCACTTTGTCGGTGTTCGCGCTGCTCTGCGGCTGCGCGACAGGTCCAAAAGCGTTGGCACCGTTGACCACGATCTCGGCCAAGGAATGTGCCGCTGCGCCGGACCTGTCGACGGCAGCGCCTCTGATTTTCGACGGCAAGAAGGAAGGCAGTGTTGCGTTCGAGATCGGCGATACAGCGCCTTGCCTGAAGAACTCCGCCGGTGCTGCACTGTACAAGGTGTTTGCGCTGCCGCCGACTGACGTGCCCTACATTCTCGACGTGACCAGCGTTGCAGCAGGCAGGACTCTGTTCGCGCCCCATGTGATGCTTCTCGCATCCGACGGCAGCCTGCGCCGCGATTATGCAGGACAGGCGGCCGAGTTTCGTAGCACGGGACTGAGTGTGATTGTGCGCAGCCACGTTGGCGAAGCATATCTCGTCGTGGCATCCGATCCCGCCATGGTCGGCAAGACCACGGATCGCATCCTGGAAGCAACTCAAGTAACGACGGGCTCGACTGGCTATGCGACTTATCAGATCCACACCGGCTCGGAAGCAACGAACACCTATGTGTTCGCGCACAACGGCGAGGTGAGTGTCACGCTGACGCCGCTGCCGCCTACTAAATAAGCCGGGTGGGGGCGTGAGGGCGGGGTGGTACGCACACCATCATCCATGCTCACCGGCAGACCTCGAGCAATTGGTATCATGTCATTGAGGCGGCGCGGCGGCCTTCATTGGTGAGGATCAGGCACGCCAACGCTCAATACGGCGGCAGCGGGCGCGGCCCCGAGGCGAGGCTGAGCGCCATCGACCAGTTCATGGCGCTCACCGTAATCGTGTCGTCCGGATGGTCGTGGCAATGCAGGAAGAGCCAGGTGACTACGCGCTCGTCGGCATATTCCGCCCCATCGTCGTTCTGACTGCGGCTTCCCGTCTTGTGCGCCATGTCGACGGCGAAATCGTGCGCGACGCTTTTCAAATAGGCGACGGACCAGTCGTCGATGGTCTTGGCGTCCTTGCCGCCATTGTGGTGGATCTCGAGCCATGCATCGCAGCGCATGTGTTGGCGCGCGAATTCGACAGTGTCGTCGTCGGCCTTGCTCGGCAGCGGGGCGAGAACGCCGAGACAAACGAGCAGCGGCACTGCCAACAGCGATGAAATCCGAATCATGCGTCCCCCGAACGGCCCAACTATAAACGCGGGATCGTTTGGTTCGATTGTGAACCTGGCGCAAAGGTAAACGGGTGAGATTTCAAGCGTCTTCGGGACGAAGCCCTGCTTTGGGCGCCGTAACCGCCTAGCGGGTATCCCAGCCTGGTCAAATAGATCGCTCGTTCTGAATAGCGCCTTTATTAGGCTTCTGGCCGGTTCCTAAGAATTCGTGCAATAGTGTCAAGCAAAGGGGACTAACAATGGCTCGAATTCCAGCAAGAGTTTGCGATCGCATTTCGCAACAGGTTAAAAAATTTCAGAAAACACTCGTGGACGCCACCAAACGCGATGTGAATGAATCCGATACCGCCCTGATCATTGCTGAAATGATCGCGGAGATCATGGGCTATAAGAAACTCGAGGAAATTACTTCCGAATACGCCGTTCGCGGAAACTACGCAGACCTCGCGGTGAAGGTGGGAAATGATGTGCGATTTCTAATCGAAGTGAAGGCTGCGAATACGGAGCTGAAAGAATCGCACGTCACGCAAGTCGTAAACTACGGAGCGAACCAAGGCGTGGATTGGGCACTTCTTACCAACGCGACGCGCTGGCAGGCCTACAAAATCAGTTTTGACAAGCCCGTCGACCGCACGCTGGTCATGGAAATCGACTTAGCCTCAGTCAGTCCCAAATCCGACGAGGTAATTGAGTTTTTCGGAAATCTCAGCCGCGAAGTCTTCACACCTTCGTCCATGACGCAGATGTTCCGTTCCAAGCAAGCCATGGGCAAATTTTCCATCGCCGCTATCCTGCTATCAGATCCAGTGGTTGCTATGGTGCGCCGGGAATTGAAGAGGCTGGCAGACGGGCTCAATCCCGATCTCGATGAGATTCGAGCAATCATCGAAAACGATGTCGTCAAACGCGAACTCACCGAAGGCGAAGAGGCTAAGGCGGCAGAGAAGGCTGTGAAGAAGGCGCTGAGAAAAGCTGCGAAGGAAAAGGCTGAACCTGCTCCTACTGCGCCGGTACCACCCACACCTGTAGTTCAGATGAAGTGAGAACATCAATGATCACGGGCTCAAAGACCATGAAGAATTGGACCCTGACCCCATAGCCAATGTTCGCTTCACCTATGCGAGCAGGTGATCCTCTTCGTCATCCAAGTTTCGAAGAACAATGCCAATACGCTCTTGCAGCTGGGTCAGATGCTTACCCATTTGCGTTATTGCGTCCCGAGCTTCCTGTTCGCTCGTTGCGAAAACAGAATCTACACACAAAGTCGAAAATAGCTCGGCCAGCTGCCTGACTGTCTCATCCCTCACGCGAACACGTAGCAAGTTTACTCGGACGTTTGCCTTGCGAGAGCCCTCATCTACGTCTTCAGTGATCAGCTGTTTTTGCCACTTCCCGGAAGCGCGATATGCCATGACATCTTGATGATTGGCTTGCCCAGTGAACCTCGCCAATTGAGCTGCGGCCTCTTGTAATTCCAGCAGCGTAGTGCGTTGAAAAACCGCTCGATTGAGATGACTTGTACCTCGACGCTGATCACGCCGTGCTTCACGCTCGCGTGCGAGGGTTCGCCGATCAGCAAGCGTGTCATACAGCCCCTTAAGTACAGCGCCGATGATAAGTGTGACTACCGGAAACCAAATCTGTGGCGACAATCCCGTTGAATCCATAAATCTATTTCCCTGTCGATCTCGCATGGAATCGGCCGGCGAAGAAGTTATCCTGGCGGATGGGGTGGGATTCGAACCCACGAGACCCTTGCGGGCCTGCCGGTTTTCAAGACCGGTGCCTTCAACCGCTCGGCCACCCATCCATGTGTGCGCTGTATGTGACGAAGCGGCGGAAGGTGCAACGGGGAGGGGAGATTGGCGACTTACCCCCTCCCGATCCGGCTTCGCTGCGCTTCGCCGGATCGACCTCCCCCGCACGCGGGGGAGGAAACTGTGCCTTCAATCAATCGGCTCGTTCAGCATCAGCGCCCGCGCATAGCGCACCGGCGGGGAGCCGTAGGACAGGACCTTGTCGTGATAGGCCTTCAGGTTGAAGGCCGTGCCTTCGCGCGCTTCGACTTCCTTGCGCAGTTCATGGTGCTCCGACAATCCCACGAAATAGGTTGGCAGCTGGCACGACGTGACCTGCGCGCGCACCCATTTGCCGGCCGCTTCGCTTTCCTGCTGGAAGGCCTTGCCCGTCATCAGCTTCATCGCGTCTTCGCGTTCCATTCCGTCGACATGGATGGCTTGGTCTAAAATGGAATTGAGGATTGAGCGCAGGTTGAGCTTCAGATGTGCGAGCAGATAGAGCGGATCGCGGTCCAGATAGCCTTGCTCCGCCATCACATCCTCGGCGTAACAGGCCCAGCCTTCCACGAACGAACCGGATGAGAGTACGGCGCGCAGGACGGACGGATAGCGGTTGGAGTGCCAGAGCTGCACGTAATGGCCTGGCATCGCTTCATGCACGGTCAGTTCGTGAATGGCGCGGCTGTTGTATTCGCGCAGGTAGGATTCCGATTGCTTCGCCGTCCACTCGGCCGGAATGGGATCGACGGCGAAGAACGTGTCTTGCCCCTTCTCGAGCGGGCCGGGCGGATCGCAATAGGCGCCCGCCACGCCGCGCTTGAACTCCGGCGTCACGATTACCTTCACCGGTGCATCGGGCAGGGTGATGAGGTCTTTGGTTTTGACGAAGGCGGTGGTCGTCTTCACCGCCTCCTCGCAAGCCGAAACGAACTCCTCGGGCTTGGGGTGCTGCACATAAGCCAACTCCAGCGCCGCGGCGATCGCGGCCTGCTGTTCGGCGTCGCTCGGGGCGTCGGGTGTCGGCGGAGAACCGGCTTTGCCCGCCAGCACGCCCTTGGCGATGGCGTACATCTGTGCCCGCGTGTCGGCAAAGGCCGCCTCGGCACGCTTGCGGATCTCGGCGCGCGACAAAGGCGAGTTGAGAGCGAAAGCGAGCTTTTCGTCATAGAGCTTTGCACCAATACGAAAATCGCCCTTCGCGTTGGGCACCAGGATATTGTCGAGCCAGAACTGATGGGCATTGACGGCCTGGCGCAAACGATCGGCGGCCGCGGTCAACCGCTTCCTGTCAGCGGGGGAGAGCACCTTCGTTTGCGGCATCAGCCCGTCGATGATCGAAATCAGGCCCTTGTTCTGCCGGGCGACCGTCTGAGCGTGAATCTTCGGAACGCGGGCAGGCTGGAGGGCGTCGCGGGTCTGCGCGAACAAACGCGGCAACTTCTCCATGCGGGAGATGGCGGCCTTCAGGCGCACGGGCAGGGGCGCGAAGTCGCGCGCCATCAGCAAGTACACCGCGCTGCCGGCAAGGCCGTTATAGCCTTGCGGATCCCAGGCCCAGCTCTGCTGGACTTCGTCGTCCCACTGCTCGTAGCGGATTTCGTTGGAGAGAAGCGCCGCGTCCACCTGGTTGGCGCGGGAGAGCTTGGTGCGGTCCATCGCGTCCAGCTCGGCGAGCACGGCGCGGTTGAAATCGGAGCGCGCTTTTCTGCCTGCCGGGCTCACGTCGTCCACCTCGTGGTCGTAGCGGTGCTCGCCGGCGGCGGTTGCGTTGATGGGATTGAGGCGCAGCGAACCGTCGAGCCAGCGCTTGGACAGGGCCGCGAATTTCTTGTCGGCAGCGGACGAGGGCGCGGTGCCGTAACCGCCGGCATCCGCCATGTTGACGGTGGCAGACGTCAGCGCGGTGGCGCCCAGAAGAGCGATGGCCGCGCGGCGCGAAACGGAGTGGAACACGAAGCACCTCGTGAGGGAGTGAAAGGGGCGAGTTCAGAAATTGGTTTAAGAGACGGCAGGACCGAAGGGTCGGCCGATTGCTTGCCCGGATCAAGTCACAAGCCCGCGCTTTTGGCGCCGGGGCTGGGTTACGAAACTTGAATGGTTCACGCAGAGCCGCCGAGGACGCAGAGTCTGAGCTTTGTCCTTCGTCAGACCGAAATTCTCAAAAGTTTGCTTGGCCGGGCTTCGCCCGGCCGGAATATCAAGCAGATTGATCGGATTTAACGCGCAGGCTCGAACTCCGTGTCCTCTGCGGTCCGGCGAAGCCCGGACCTGCGGCTCTGCGTGATCCCTTCACTTTTCTTTCTCGCGAAAAACACCGGTAGACCTTCGATGCACATCATTGAGACCGTCGCATCCATCGCTTATTCTGTTCACGGGCTTAGGGGTTGACTCGCCTTGAACTTTCGCGCGTTGAAGAATGCTGCCGCCGTCTGCGCGCTCGCGAGTTTCGCAGCGGCGTGCGCCAGCCAAGAAAGTGTCGTCTCCGTTCCCCCGAACGCGGGCATCTACAAAGTCGGCAAGCCCTATCAGATCGAAGGCACCTGGTATTACCCCAAGGAGCAGCCGGACTATGACGAGACCGGGATCGCCTCCTGGTACGGCCCGACCTTTTACGGCAAGGCGACCGCCAATGGCGAAGTCTTCGACGCGGATGCCCTGACCGCCGCGCACCGCACGCTGCCCATGCCGGTGAACGTGCGCGTCACCAATCTCGATAACGGCAAGTCCGTCGTGGTGCGCGTCAACGATCGTGGGCCCTATGCCAAGGGCCGCATCATCGACGTCTCCCAGCGCGCGGCGAAGTTGCTCGGTTTCTACGGCCAAGGCACCGCGCGGGTGCGTGTCACCTATGCCGGCCGCGCCGACATCGACGGCGTGCCGGTCGACTCGACGTCCGCCGAGATCGCGTCTGCCGTTCCCGCGGCGCCGCCCAGCAGCAAAGTCGCAACCACGGCACTCGACATCGCGCCGGGCGCGGTTGTCGAGCCGCCGGTTGCGAGCAACCAGCTTCCCACTGTCGTCGCCACCAATCCTTTACCGCCTCCATCGCAGCCGATTGGCGATGTCACCCAGGTTCCCGTCCCCGCCGTCACCCACCTTTATGTGCAGGTCGGCGCCTTCAGCACCCTCGACAACGCGAACCGCCTGAAGCTGAGGCTTTCCGCGGCAGGCGACGTGGAGATCTCGCCAATAGACAGGAATGGGCAGCGTCTCTATAGGGTCCGCATGGGGCCGTTCGACAAGACCGAACAGGCCGACGCCGCACTGGCAAGACTGACAGGCCTGGGCAGCAACGACGCGCAAATTGTTGTCGATCGCTGAACGGAATTGCCATACTCGGCCCGTATTTTCGTGCGCGAATCCGCTATGCCGTAACGCGTTTCTGTTGGGAGTCTTCGTTCATGGGCCGTATGCCCCGTCTTTTGCTCACCGCCATCTTCGCCACCGCGTTTGCCACGGCGGCCAACGCCGATCTTTCCACCAATGCCGAACATGCGCTGCTGATGGATGCCGGTTCGGGACAGGTGCTTTGGCAGAAGGACGGTTTTGTTTCGATGCCGCCCGCCTCGATGAGCAAGCTGATGACGATCGAGCTGCTGTTCCAGCGCATGAAGGACAGCCGCGTCAAACTCACTGACACCTTTCCCGTCTCCGAACGCGCCTGGCGCACGCAAGGTTCGAAATCCTTCGTGATGGTGGGCTCGCGCATTCCCGTGCAGGATCTGATCCGCGGCGTCGTCATACAATCGGGCAACGATGCCTGCATCGTCATCGCCGAGGCGCTCGGTGGCACGGTGGAAGGCTTCGTGGCGATGATGAACAAGCGCGCCAAGGAACTCGGGCTCGCCAAGTCGCACTTCGTCAATCCGGACGGATTGCCCGATCCTCCCGGCCAGCTGATGTCGGCTTACGATCTGGCGAAACTCTCGCGCCATCTCGTCAGGGATTATCCCGCCTATTATCACTTCTTCGGCGAGAAAAGTTTCGTGTGGGGCGGCATCACCCAGCCCAACCGCAATCTGGTGCTCGACAAATTGCCCGGCGCCGACGGTTTGAAAACGGGCCACACCGATGAATCGGGTTATGGCGTGACGGCATCGGCCGTGCGCAACGGCCAGCGTTTCATCTTGGTGCTGAACGGGCTTCGCTACCCGGCGGGCACCAACGACTGGTTCGCCGAACGCTACCGCGCCGACGAAGCCGCGCGCATTCTGGAATTGGCCTTCCGCGAATTCCGCCAATACAAACTCTTCGGCCCCAACGACATTGTGGGGCAGGCGAAAACATACCAGGGCGAAAAGGAAACCGTGCCGCTCAAACTCGGCACGCCGCTCGCCATTACCATGCAGGTGGATTCGCGCGCGGGAATGAAAGTCTCGCTCAAATATGATGGGCCGGTGAAGGCGCCGATCATGAAAGGACAGCAGATCGGCACGCTGAAGGTCACCGCGCCGGACTTTCCCGGCGTCGAAGTGCCCGTTTATGCCGCCGAGGAAGTGGACCGCGCCGGATTCTTCAGTCGCGTCTTTTCAGGGGTCGGCCGCCTGATTTTCGGCGCGAAGAAAAGCTGACGGCAACCGGATGGCGGGCGCGAAGTTCATCACGCTCGAAGGCGGCGAGGGCGCCGGCAAGTCGACACAACTGCGCCTGCTCGTCGCGGCACTCCAAGCCAAGAGCATCGCTTGCGTACAAACCCGCGAACCTGGCGGCTCGCCGGGTGGTGAGGAAATCCGCGAGCTTCTGGTGAAAGGCGAACCCGGCCGCTGGGACGCGCTCACCGAGGCGCTGTTGATGTTCGCCGCACGCACCGATCACGTTGCGCGGACGATCAAGCCGGCGCTCGACGCCGGAAAATGGGTGGTGTGCGACCGCTTCACCGATTCCACTTACGCCTATCAAGGCGCCGGACGCGGGCTTGGGAAGGAACGCATCGCGGCGATGGAAGCCGCCACGCTGGGCGGGTTGAAGCCCGATCTCACCCTCGTCCTGGATCTTCCCGCCGAGATGGGATTGAAACGCACCCTGTCGCGCCCGGGGAGCGACACGCGCTTTGAGAAATTCGACCTCGGCTTTCATGAAAAACTGCGCACGGCATTTCTTGAGATCGCCAAGCGCGAACCGAGCCGCTGTATCGTCGTGGACACGGCGCGCGATGTGGAGACCGTTGCGGCGGATATCTGGCGGATCGTCTCCTCTCGTTTCGGGATCACGTAAGTCATGGCCCGGCGCACGAAACCCGAAGAGGTCGAGGAGCCCGACCGGCTGGAAGGCTTTCCCCATCCGCGCGAGACCATGCATTTTGCGGGGCAGGGCGCGGCGCTTGCCATTGTCTCGCGCGCCGTCCGCTCGGGCCGCCCGCCGCAAGCCTGGCTGATCTCGGGGGCGCCGGGGATCGGCAAGGCGACGCTCGCCTACCGCATCGCGCGGTACCTCTTGCGCTTCGGCGCCACCGATCAGGGTCCTGAAGATTTGGCGGTCGCTCAAAACGACGCGGTATCGGCGCAAGTGATCGCAGGCGCGCATCCCGGATTGCTCGTTCTGAAACGCAGCCCCAATCCCAACACCGGCAAGTTGATGACGGTGCTGGGCGTCGACGAGATTCGCCGTCTTGCCGGTTTCTTCGGCATGACGTCGGGCGCCGGCGGCTGGCGTATCGCCATCGTCGACACCGCGGACGACATGAACGATGCCGCCGCCAACGCGCTGCTCAAGGCGCTGGAAGAACCGCCACCACGCGCCATGTTGATGCTGCTCGCCAATGCGCCGGGACGATTGCTGCCGACCATTCGTTCGCGCTGCCAGCGTCTCGCGTTGAGGCCGCTGCCCCTCTGCGACCTGCAGGCCGAACTTGCCAAGCATCTGCCCGATCTTCCCCAACCCAAACGCGCATCGCTGGCGAAGCTCGCGGGCGGCTCATTGGGGCTGGCGCTGCAGCTCTCCGGCGACGACGGCCTCGAACTCGCCGAAGCGGCGGAGCGCCTGATCGACGGTGCCGCCAATCCGGATTTCGCAGCCATCTTTGCGATCGCCGAAAAAACCGGACGCATGGGCGACGGGCTGGAGAAATTCGGCGAGTTCTTCGTGCAGGCTTTGGGCGCTCGCATCCGCACCAGAGCCGAAACCGGAAACGTCCAGCGCTGGATCGAACTGCGCGAACAACTCATTCGCAATTTTTCTCGGGCCTCGGCGTTGCACCTGGAGCCAAAACAAACTGTGCTCAGCAGCGCGCGATCGCTTTCAAGAACGGCGCGGAATTCACCACTCTAACCGTCATCCCGGCCGAGCATTGCGAAGCAATATAAGTACCGGGACCCACACACACGATGCTGAAGATGTTTGCGCGGGACCGTTCGACTACCGCGCTTATGGGTCCCGGCACGTGCACCCTGCGGGCGCTTGGCCGGGATGACGGTTCTAGTATGAAAGATATGGATAGAGATCGATCCAATAAGGGTTCTCCCGTTCGATCAGATTGTACTTCCATTCCCGCCTATACCGCTTGATCGTTTTCTCACGCCGAATGGCGACCGTCATGCTCTCATGGCGCTCAAACCAGACCAGACGATTGACGCGGTGCTTTTTCGTAAACCCGGGGATCAGACCTTCACGATGTTCGCAGGCGCGCTTTGGAAGTTGACTGGTGACGCCGGTATAGATCGTCCCGTATCTGCGGCTCGCCATCATGTAGACAGCAATAAAGACATTGAATTGATCTCGCGACACCATGGGCGGAGCATCGTGGAAGCGCCGAATATCATCCAGCGTGGCAATATGCTCAATTAGTAAGATTTTCCCTCAGTTCGTTCTGCCCGATACAATCGCATACAAATTCGTCATCCCGGCCAAGCGCCCGATAGGGTGCGCGTGCCGGGACCCATACCCGCGGTGGCGAACAGTCGCGAAAACATCTTCAGCATCGTGCGTATGGGTCCCGGCACTCACATTGCTTCGCAATGTTCGACCGGGATGACGAATTTCGGTTGCGGGGTACTCAACCCTCCCATTTGCCATCTCGCTCCGCCCGCGCTAACGAACGTCCATGCTCGTCGACAGCCACTGTCACCTCGATTTTCCGGAATTCGCGCCCGAGCTGGACGCGGTGGTCGCGCGTGCGAACGATGCGGGCGTCAAGGCCGCCGTCACCATCGGCACGACACTGAAAAACTTCGACAATGCCCGCGCCATCGCCGAGCGTTTCGCGCAAGTGTGGTGTTCGGTCGGAATCCATCCGCACGAGGCCGAAGTCGAACTCCTGGAAGATGCAACCCCGCTGCTGGAGCGCGCCAAACATCCCAAAGTCGTCGGCATCGGCGAGACCGGCCTTGATTTCTATTATGAGCACAGTCCGCGCGATCTGCAGGCCAAGAACTTCCGTGTCCATATCGCGGCAGCGCGCGAAACCGGATTGCCGTTGATCGTGCATACGCGCGACGCCGACGAAGACACGATCGCGATTCTCGAGGACGAAATGGGGAAGGGCGCCTTCCCCGGCCTCATCCATTGCTTCACCGGCACCAAGCGCTTGGCGGACGCTGCCCTCGCGCTGGACTTCTGCATTTCCGTCTCCGGCATCGCCACTTTCAAGAAATCCGACAAATTGCGCGCGGTGATCAAGGACGTGCCGTTAGACAGGCTTCTGGTGGAGACCGACGCTCCGTATCTGGCGCCCATGCCTCATCGCGGCAAACGCAACGAGCCGGCCTTTGTCGCCCACACCGCAGCGATGCTTGCGGGCCTCAAAGGCGTCACGCAAGACGAACTGGCACAGGCGACCACTGACAATTTCTTTCGTCTCTTCACCAAAGCCAAACGTCCGCAATGACCGACGTTCTGCAAGTCACGATTCTGGGTTCGGGATCGTCCACCGGCGTGCCGCGCATCGGCGGCCCCGACGGCGCCGGCGATTGGGGTGCCTGCGATTCCGCCAATCCCAAGAACCGCCGCCGCCGCTGTTCGATTCTCGTACGGCGCAAATCGCTTGGCGGCGAGACGGCGGTGCTAGTCGATACCTCGCCCGATATGCGCGAGCAGCTCTTGGACGCGCGCTGCGGACGTCTCGACGCCGTTCTCATCACCCACAATCACGCCGACCAGACCCACGGCCTCGACGACATCCGCTCCGTCGCTTACGCGGCGCGCGCGCGCATTCCGCTGTATAGCGACCGCAAGACGCTCGACGGGTTGCACGATCGCTTCGGCTACATCTTCACGACGCCGCCAGACAGCGAATATCCACCGATCATGACGTCCCACGAGATCGCGCCGGGCAGGGCGTTCGAGATCAAGGGCGCGGGTGGTGTCATCACCGTCCTGCCGTTCTGGCAGGAGCACGGACGGTTCGGCTCGCTCGGCTTCCGCTTTGGACCGATCGCATATTCCAGCGACGTCAACGAGCTTTCCGACGAGTCGTTCAAGATGCTCGAAGGTATCGAATGCTGGATCGTCGATGCGCTGCGTCACGCCCCGCACCCCACGCATGCTCATGTCGGGCTCGCACTGGATTGGATCGACCGCATCAAACCGCGTCACGCGGTGCTCACCAACCTGCACATCGATCTCGATTACGAAAAACTTCGCCTCGAATTGCCGGACGGCGTGGAGCCTGCATTTGACGGGATGAAGATCGAATTGAACACCTGAACACTATTGAGATTAGCGCAGTGCTTTGATCACGCGCCCCACATTCACTTCCGGCGCTTCCGTTCCATCCAGCTGCAACACCCGACAGGAGAGCGTTGCGAGCCAGGCTTCGTGACGGGGCAAGCTGCGGCCTTCGCGCGTGCCGCTGTCATATTCCGCCGCCCAGGCGATGAAGTCTTCGAATTCCCGGTGGCGCGCGCCACCGGGCTTGATCGCGTCGCCGAAATCTCTCACTTCACGCTCGCGCAAGCGCTGCAGGCGCACTTCGGTCGGCGTTCTCAGGAACGCCACCAACTTGAAGAGCGGCACTATCGGATCGCCCCAATCGCCGATCGCCCCCGACAGAATCCAACCGTTCGGCCCAGCCGCATCGAATGCTCCGCACAACAGTCGCAGCCGCTCGGCGATCTCTCGCTTTGCGCTGAACCTCGGTTCGACCGGCGCCCAGTAGAAATCGTCGGTGTCGAGCGGCACGGCGCCGGTTCGCGCGGCCAATGCACGGCCCAAGGTCGTCACACCCGAGCCCGAGGCGCCTGTGATATGGATGGCATAGGGTTCCATGGGCGCTCGATAGACTGGCTGGGGTATTGATGGAAATTCAGATCACCGAAGCATCGGACACCGATTTCGCGTCCGTCTGCAACATGGGCCGCTTTTACGTCTACGACATGTCCGAATTCACCGGTTGGGGTTTCGGTGCGGATGGCTCGTATGACCTGAGCGCCAATTTGGGAAAATACTGGGGCAGGCGCCCCGAGAACGACGAACGCCCCTGGCCGGCGGACTGGCGTGGTTTTCCGTTTCTCATTCGAGCCGACGGCGAATTGGCCGGCTTTGGGCTCGTCAAGCAGATCGGCCCCAGCACCTTCGACATGGGCGAATTCTTCGTGGCGCGGAAGTTTCGCCGCCATGGCGTTGGCCAGATCGCGGCAACGCGTTTGTTCGACAAGTTCAAAGGTCGCTGGGAAGTGCGCGAGCTGCTGACCAACACTCCGGCCCAAAGCTTCTGGCGGCGGATCATCTCTGCGTACGCGGATGGCCGCTTCAACGAAGCGCAGGAACATTTCGCGGTCTACGGCCGCGATTTCGTAGTGCAGAGGTTTGAGAGTCGCTGAAGTCCGGTGTAGGAACAATATACGGCCCAGCTTCTTTTTATCCTAAATATTGACGATCAATCACAGGTATCAGGCGAAACCGGGGGGAACCATGAAGGGTGCGCGCGCAAGTCTTGGGCTGACTGCATTGGCCATATTCGTGGCCAGTTGTTCGCACGGTCTTTATCCCGATCCGCCCGTCGACACTCAAGCTCTGGGCCGCGCCGATGAAGAGTTTGTGGCTTGTCTGCGCGCTGCGGCGCGCAAGATGGACGATCATGTTTCGAGCGTGCCGGACATTGCCCGGGGTATCCAAGCCGTCTGTGAACCTCAATGGGAAAACTCGCAGCAGGTGCGGGCGCAAGGGACGGATGTCCTCGCGCAAGAAATGTCCCGCCAAGACAGGGCCGGTCACGAACTGGAAATCTCAACGGCGGTGGTGCTGGACGAGCGCGCGAAACGCTAGGCGCTTTGCACAGGAAGACCTCGCGGTCCGAGCCGGCTATTCGCGGTTCTGCGCCAAGCAATATCGCCCCCATATTTCCCATAATATTACTTATACGAAATTATGAGCTGCGGATATCTGTGGAAATTCCCGCTTGACCTGTCCCCAAGGTCCGGGTCCAGAAGCTCTACCCGTCGATGAAGAGAGCTTCGTTGTGTTTGCAAAAGTGAACCCAAAGGACCAGTTCCTCAGCCCCGCCGAGACCGCCAAGCGGCTCGGCATCAGCGTGAAGGCTCTGCGGGTTTACGAGCGCCGCGGACTCGTCACGCCGGTGCGCACCGCTTCCGACTGGCGGGCCTACGGGCCCGAGCAGATCGCGCGGCTGCACCAGATCCTGGCGCTCAAGCATCTGGGCCTCAGCCTCGCCCGTATTGCCGAGCTTCTCGCCGGCAAAGGCGTCGTGCTGGGAACCGTGCTTGCGCTTCAGGAACAGGCGCTTGCGGCGGAGAGTTCGCGCCTGTCGCGCGCTCTGTCGCTGGTACGGGCCGCGCGGAAGAAACTCGCGGGCGGCGAAGATCTCTCCATCGACGATCTCACAACCCTCACCAAGGAGACGACGATGACCACCAAACCGACGCCTGAGGAGATGAAAGCGATCTTCGATCCGCATGTCGCCAAGCACTTCTCGGTCGACGAAATCGCCGAGACGGCCAAGCGCCCGTTCGACCCGGCCGCAATTCAGAAAGGCTGGGACAATCTGATTGCCGAAGCCAAGGCGCTCATGGCCAAAGGCGACCCCACCTCGCCCGCGGCGCTCGATCTCGCCAAACGCTGGCACGCCATGGTCGACCAATTCACGCGTGGCAATCCCGATGTGGAAAAGCGGGTGAAGCAGGTCTGGACCGACGCCATGGCCGACCCCAAGGCGGCGCCGAAGCTGCCCCTGAATCCGGAGATTTTCGCCTTTGTCGGCAAAGCCTGGGCGAAAGTGAAAGAAAGCGAAGGCCGCTGACGCGGCCGCGAATAGCGAGCGGCGAACGGGGTTGCCGCCCTATTCGCTACTCGCTATTCGCTATTCGCCATGGCCAAGACCGACATCGCCGCCCTGCTCCAGATCATGCGCCGACTTCGCGATCCGAAATTCGGCTGCCCGTGGGACCTTGAACAAACCTTTGCGACCATCGCGCCCTATACGATCGAGGAAGCCTATGAAGTCGCCGGCGCCATCGAAGAGGAGAATTGGCCGGAGCTGAAGAGCGAACTCGGCGACTTATTGTTTCAGGTCGTGTTCCACGCCCGCATGGCAGAAGAGAAAAAACTCTTCGATTTCGCCGATGTTGTCGGCGCTATCACCGACAAGATGGAGCGCCGCCATCCCCATGTGTTTGGGGATCGCAATGATATCGACAGCGCCGAAGCGCAAACCGTCGCCTGGGAAGAACACAAAAAGCGCGAACGGGCCGAGAAAGCCCTTGGCCTGCTCGACGACGTGCCCCGCGCCCTGCCCGCGCTGTTGCGTGCGGTAAAACTTCAGAAACGCGCCTCAACCGTTGGATTTGATTGGGATAGCGCACCCAAAGTGGTCGAAAAGATCGCCGAAGAGGCTCTTGAGATCGTCGATGCGCAGGCACGCGGCGCGGCGCCCGAACAGCTGGAAGAAGAGCTGGGCGATCTGCTCTTCGCCGTCGCCAATCTCGCCCGGCATCTGAAAATCGACCCCGAACAGGCTCTGCGCACGGCCAACGCCAAGTTCGCACGCCGCTTTAAATTCATCGAGAACACGCTGGCCACCCGTGGCCGCACGCTGGCCGACGCCTCGCTCGACGAGATGGAAGCGATCTGGCAGGCGGCGAAGAAGATGGAGTAGTTCAGAACGGCTCCTTCGAGAGCAAAGACGGTTCATTGAGTCTTGATACATCGGGCACTTGAATCGTGACGGGCGGCAAGTTCGGTTCCACCTTCTTGGCAATGGCGATATCACGCTCATGTTTGTCCGAGATAACGAAAGTGAAAGCAGTATAAGCGCCAGGAAACTGGAAACGCGCATAGTCTCCGATGTAAGTCGTTTGCCCCGGGCGAACGGTGAACCTCAACGAAAAGTCGCTACGCGGCGACCATAGGACTTCTCCTAGACCCCCCATACCTTCGGCCACTTGCCAAGTGTAAATCTCGTACTCGCCGGGCTCGAGGTGTTGGACCGTGACTTCGCCAGTTTCGTGGCCTGTGAAATCCGGATCGCGTGTAAAAATGGAACCGGGATTGTAATAAATCGAGCCATCGCCACCAAATCCGCGTACGCCCGAGGGCTGACCGACCTTTCTGTAAAAGATTTGAACTCCCCTCTTTCCTGCAATGCTTCCAGCAGAAAAGACGAGGACGCCCGCATCTGACCCATGATAGCTCGTGTCGACCCGATCGGTGACGCAGCCGGTCAGGAATAAACACACAATTGCTGCAAGCTTTTTCATTTTCGCCCCCGCTATCGCTATTCAGACTATTAGTTGCCAATGGCCGGCGCAATTTTGTCGCCGTAGCGGCTGGTGAAGCGATCCACGTCTTGAGGATCGATGGCAATCTTGAGCGACGGCCCGCTCGAGCGATCCTTGCGCTCGATGACACGGGCATGCGCATAAGCCCAGGCGAGTCCGGCGCCGTCTGCCGCATCCAGGGTCAGACGAAATACCGCCTGCCCGCGCCCGAGCGATCCTTCGATCCGCTCCAGCAAGGCCTGAACGCCGTCGCCCGATAGCGCCGAGATCGCGATCGGTCCATTGCCCTTTGGCCTATTGCGTTCCAGCAGCGCCGCGCGCGTCGCCGGTTCCAGAAGATCGATCTTGTTCAGCACTTCCACAAGGGCGCGTTCGCCCTCAGTTTCGACGCCGAGTTCATCAAGCACCTTAAGAACGTCGCGCCGCTGCGCCGCGCTTTCGCCGTGGGCCGCGTCGCGCACATGCACGATGACGTCGGCCTGCAGCACCTCTTCCAGCGTGGCCCGGAAGGCGGCGACCAGCTCGACGGGAAGATCGGCGATGAACCCGACCGTGTCGGAGAAGATGACTTGGCGGCGATCCTTCAACTTCACCACCCGCATCGTGGGATCGAGGGTGGCGAAGAGCAGATCCTTTGCCAAAACACCGGACTGCGTTAGGGCGTTGAATAAAGTGGATTTGCCGGCATTGGTGTAGCCGACCAGCGCTACGATCGGATACGGCACCCGGCGGCGCGCGTCGCGGTGCAATCCGCGGGTACGTTTCACCTCTTCCAGCTCGCGCTTGATCTTGGCGATGCGTTCGCCGATCAGCCGCCTGTCGGTCTCGATCTGGGTTTCACCCGGGCCGCCCAGGAAGCCGAAACCGCCGCGTTGGCGTTCCAAGTGGGTCCAGGATCGAACCAGCCGGCTGCGTTGATAGGAGAGATGCGCCAGCTCCACTTGCAGGCGCCCTTCGCGCGTCTGCGCGCGTTCGCCGAAGATTTCCAAGATGAGCGCCGTGCGGTCGAGCACTTTCGCGTTCCAGGCTTTTTCCAGATTGCGCTGTTGCACCGGCGAAAGCTGCGCATTGACGATGACGACTTCAGGTTCGAGCTCCTTGGCGAGGATGCCGATCTCTTGAACCTTGCCGCTGCCGATAAGTGTGGCCGGTGTCGGCCGCGCCAGCGGCGCGATCTGGGTCGCGATCACCTTCAATCCGATGGCAGCCGTCAGGCCGACAGCTTCGGCAAGACGCGCTTGCGCATCGCGGCCGAGTGCTTCGTCGCCGCGTCCGCGCTTTGGTTCCACGTGAACGACAAACGCCGTACGCGAGTGCGCATCGCTTCCGCCGCGCTTGGAACCTTTGGGAGATATCAGGCCGTTTCCAGCGCCGGGGCGACTTCCGCGTCCTGCAGCTGGATCGGCGCCAGCGGCATGACGGTCGAGATCGCGTGCTTGTAGACGAGCTGTGCTTGCCCGTCCCGGCGCAGAAGTACGCAAAAATTGTCGAACCAAGTGATGTTTCCCTGGAGCTTCACGCCGTTGACGAGAAAGATCGTCACGGGTGCTTTGGCTTTTCTAACGGCATTCAAGAACGTGTCTTGAAGGTTTTGTTGTTTTTCGCTCATGGGTGAACCCACTTGTTATGGCTTTAGCGCCCCAGCTTGAGCGCAGGAATCGCAGCATAGGGACATTTTTTGCATTTGCGAATGCCCCGCAGGGGTGGTCGCAGCCTATTCCGCTGCGGCAGACTTTCCCTCGGCCGCCTTGCGGGCGGTCAGCCCATAGAGTTCCTGGATGCGCCTTGTGAGGGGGCCAGGCTTTCCGTCAGCGACTTTTTTGCCGTCGATGGCGACAATCGGCGTGACGCCTGCGGTGGCGGCGGTGAGAAAGGCTTCCCTCGCCCTCATCGCTTCAGCAGGCGTGAATTTGCGCTCCACAATGGGAAGCTGGGCCGATGCTGCCGCTTGCATGATCACGCGGCGGGTGACACCGGGAAGGATGACGTTGCTCAAATCGCGCGTGATGACCCTGCCCGCTTCGTCGACGATCCAGGCCGACGTCGACGAGCCTTCGGTGATGTACCCCTCGTCATCCACGAGCCATGCTTCATAGGCGCCCGCGCCGCGAGCTGCGGTCTTGGCGAGGATGTTGGGCAGCAATGCGGTCGATTTGATATCGCAGCGCGCCCAGCGTTCGTCGGGCTGCGTGACCACGGCGACGCCGTCACGCCGTCGCCGTTCGAGATCGGTGATGTCTATGCTGCGTGCAGTCACGATCAGCGTCGGCCGCGGCGAGGATTTCGGCACCGGATGATCGCGCCGCGCCGATCCGCGCGTGATCTGCAGATAGATCATGCCGTCGCGCACGCGGTTGCGCCGCGCCGTCTCGCGCAGCACCATTTTCAGCGCGTCACGCCCCATTGGCATCGCCATGCCGAGTTCGCGCAAAGAGCGCTCGAGCCTGTCGAGATGTTCTTCCTCATCGAAGAAATCTCCGCTGACGACGCCCCACACTTCATAGATCGCGTCGGCGAATTGCAGACCGCGGTCTTCGATGTGCACGCCGGCTTGGACATGCGGCATATATCGCCCGTTCACGTAGGCGATACGTCCGACAGGTTGCTGCGCGCTCCAGCCGTGAAACGCGGAAGGCGCGTTCATGGGTTGCTCATCAGGCGTTAAACGTCTGTTCGCGTCCGGTCGGACCCACGCCCAGCGATTTCAGCTTGCGGTGCAGCGCCGAGCGCTCCATGCCGATGAATGCCGACGTACGCGAGATATTGCCGCCGAAGCGGTTGATCTGCGCCACCAGATATTCGCGCTCGAAGATTTCGCGCGCTTCGCGCAACGGCAGCGAGATCACCAGATCGCTCTTGCCGCCGTTGTTCCAGTGCGAGTTGCCGCCCAAGTCGGCGGGCAGGAGATCGGCGGAAATCGCCTGCGCGGCGTCGTCGGTCGCCAGGATCAGCAGCCGCTCCACGATGTTGCGCAACTGACGCACATTGCCGGGCCAGCTATGGGCCTGCAGCACGGCCATCGCATCGTCGCCCACATCGCGGACCGGAAGACCGCAGGTCGCCGAAAGGCGTTTCATGAAATGCGTCACCAGCATTGGAATATCGTCGCGCCGTTCGGCCAATGACGGCACGCGCACCGGCACCACGTTGAGGCGATGATAGAGATCTTCGCGGAACACGCTGCCTGCGATCTGCGCGCGCAAATCACGGGTGGTGGACGAAATCACGCGCACATCCACTTGCACCCGGATCGAACCGCCGACGCGCTGGAAAGTCTGTTCCACCAGCACACGCAGAATCTTGCCCTGCGTTTCCGTAGGCATGTCGGCCACTTCGTCGAGATAGAGCGTGCCATTATGCGCAAGTTCCAGCAGGCCGATCTTGCGCGGGCCTTCGTTGGTTTCCTCGCCGAACAATTCCGCTTCAAGATGGGCGGGGTCCATGGTCGCGCAATTGACGGCCACGAAAGCATTGCCGGCGCGGCGCGAACGGGCATGAATCATGCGCGCGACGATTTCCTTACCCGAGCCGGAAGGCCCCGTGATGAGGATGCGGCTTCCCGTCGGCGACACCTTGTCGATGGTTTGGCGCAGCTGCGACATGGCCGACGAAGCGCCGACCAGTTCGGTTTCATCGCCGGCCTTCAAGCGAAGCTCTGCCACTTCGCGCTTCAACCGCGCCGATTCCAATGCGCGGCCCACGACATGAATGAGCCGATCCGCCTTGAAGGGCTTTTCGATGAAGTCGTAAGCGCCTTTGCGGATGGAGGCGACCGCGGTTTCGATTGTGCCGTGACCGCTGATCATCACCACAGGCATTTCAGGATGCTCGCGCTTCATGATGTCCAGGATCTGAATCCCGTCGAGCTTGCTGCCCTGCAGCCAGATGTCGAGTACGACGATTTGCGGCCGTCTCGCGCGCACCGCCGCGATCGCTCCATCGCTGTCGCCGGCCGTGCGCGTGTCGAAGCCTTCGTCGCGCAGAATCCCGGAGATCAACTCGCGAATATCCTCCTCGTCGTCAACGACGAGGATTTCAGGCGCCATCAGCGAACCGTTTTTACTCATACCCCTACCCCCACATGTTGTGCGTCACGCACCGGTTTTTGCTTAATGGGAAATGTCAGGCGCACTTCCGCCCCCCGTTCGTCTTCACCCAGGTCGGACAGCGCAATGTCGCCGCCGTGATCTTCGAAAATCTTGCGCACGATGGCCAGGCCAAGACCCGTGCCTTTGGCCCGTGTCGTCACGTAAGGTTCCGTCAGGCGATGGCGGTGCTCCGCAGGAAGCCCGATTCCGTTGTCGGCGATCCTGATCGTGAGGCGATCGTCCCGGCTTTCAAGCGCGATGGCGATGCGCCCCGGTGTCTCGTCGCCGGTGGCCTCGCGCGCAGCAATCGCTTCCGTCGCATTCTTGAGCACGTTGGTAAGCGCTTGCGACACCAGCCGCCCATCGCATTCGGCATAGACCGGCTCGGGCGGCGACTTGGTTTCAAAAGCGATCGCCGGATTGGCCACGCGCTGCAGGAACACGGCCTGCTGCACCAAATCCTGGACGTGTTCGCGCTTCATCATCGGCGCCGGCATGCGGGCGAAAGACGAAAATTCGTCGACCATGCGCCCGATATCGCCGACCTGGCGAATGATGGTGTCGGTGCATTGCTCGAAGATCTCGGGATCTGTGACGACCTCGCGGCCATATTTGCGCTTCAAGCGTTCGGCGGAGAGTTGAATCGGCGTCAGCGGATTTTTGATCTCGTGCGCGATGCGTCGCGCCACATCGGCCCAGGCGGCGGTGCGTTGCGCGGAGACGAGATCGGTGATGTCGTCGAACGTCACCACGAAACCGACATCACCCTTTTCACTGTCCACCTGCACGCTCAATGTGCGTGTCTTGCCACCACGTTTGACGCTGGCCTCGCCGCTGGCGCGGCTGACAGGTTCCGCAATGGCCTTGCGGATGAGCGCGCCCAATTCCGGCACCGCTTCGGAATAATGGTGGCCTTCCACTTCTTCCGGCGCCACGTTCAAAAGGCGTGCGGCGGCACGGTTGACGATCGTGATATTGCCGTCGCCGTCGAGGCCGATGACGCCGGCACTGACGCCTGAGAGCACTGCTTCGGTGAAGCGGCGGCGGATGTCGATCTGGCGGCTCGCATCGATCAAGTCGCTGCGTTGGGCATCGAGCTCGGCCATCATGCGGTTGAAGGCGCGGCCCAACGTTCCGATCTCATCGTCGTCGCGTTCGACGGGCACTTGCGATTTAAGATCGCCGCCGGAGACGCGTTCGGCCGCTCCGATGAGTCGTGAAATCGGCCGCACCATTGTGTTGGCGGCCCAAAGTCCGAGCCAGATCGCCGACAGCAGGATCAACGCCAAGACCACGGCATACAACTCGACGAATATCCGTTGGATGTCGGATCGGCTTTCGTCGAGGTGGTTGTATTCCTCAACCGCACTCATCGTTCGTTGATAGTAGCCCAGCACCGCGGGATCGATCGCGCGCACCACCAGCAGGTTGGCGTCCTTCAGCGCCTGCAAATGAATCAGCGCCCGCACCACGCCGATCTTCGAACTCGCATCGATGATGACCTTTCCGTGGGCCACCTGCTCGAGAGCGTCCGCGCTGGGCGGCTTTTGATCCGGCAAGGAGCGCTGCTTGGTGCTGCCCAGGATCTGACCGCTGGAATCCAGAATATATGACGCCTGCAGACCGCGGTCCTTCGTCATGGTCGCGAGCTTGGTAAATAGAAGGGCCTCGTCGACATGGCCGTCTGCAAAAATTTGTGGATCGCGTTCGATGCCGTTCGCGATCTGGTAGACGTCGGCCACGATTAGATCTTCCTGACTCTTTTCGAAACGGTGGGCCACGTTGACCGCGCTGCCGAGCGCATCTTTCACGCGCGAAGAGAACCAAGCTTCGATGCCGAGATTCAGTGTCACGGCAGCAAAGACGGCGACCAGAATGGCGGGCACCAGGGTGATGGCCGCAAACATCACCACAAAACGCACATGCAACCGCGCGCCCGCCATGCCCGCGAGGCGCTCACGCCAAAGCCGCAACAGACGCCATGCGATCAACCCGGCGAGCGTCAGAATGAGGCCGCCATTGAGCAGCATCAGGGCAATGAACGTCGGCTTGTTCAACCTAAAGGGGACGACCCCAGTGACGGCCGCAAAGGTGAAGGCCGCTACCGCGAAGGAGACAATGCCGACAGCGAACGCCAGCAACGACGGGCGGGACATCACCTGAAGTAGGCCCAGCAGGCCACGCCGCGTCGGCGCGTCCACTCCATCGGGCACTACGTCGGTTGTCGCCATTCAGGCCCGTCGCCCCTGCTAAGTCTCGGAAGGAATTCGGAAAGCGGGCGGAGTGTAGCGATGTCACAGCATGTTGCAAGAATGCCGCGCTGCAAAAACGCAACAGAGTTAAAAGCTGAGCGGATGATTCGGGTTTGCGAGTTCGCTAGTCGATCTTGAGCCCGCGGATCACTTCGAGCCCCAGATCCCTGATCTTTTTCCTCAAGGTATTGCGGTTCAGACCCAGCAGGTGCGCAGCGCGGATCTGGTTGCCCCGCGTTGCCCCCAGGCAGATCGAGATCAGCGGCCGTTCCACTTCCTGGACTATGCGGTCGTACAGCCCGGCTGGCGGAAGCTTGTCGCCCTGGGCTGCGAAATAGCGTGTCAGGTGGAGTTCGATGGCAGCGGAGAGGCTATCGGAATCCCCTGCGTCCAGAGATTCGATCGGCCTCACCGGCTCTTTCAGCTCTGCTGCGATCGCGGACGCGGGAATCGTTTCGCCAGAATGCAGCACCGCGAGCCGGCGCACGAGGTTTTCCAATTCGCGCACATTGCCGGGCCAGCGATAACGCTTGAGCAAGTCGAGCGCTTCAACGTCCAGATGCTTGGGCGGCAGACCCTCTTCTTCCGCTTTGCGCAGGAAATGGCGCACCAGATCGGGAATGTCTTCGACGCGTTCGCGAAGCGCCGGAAGACGAAGCGGCACGACATTGAGCCGGTAGTAGAGATCTTCGCGGAACAGCCCTTGCTGGATGAGCTGGCGCAGATCGCGATTGGTCGCGGCGATAATGCGCACATCGGTCTTGATCGGCACGCGTCCGCCCACAGTGGTATATTCGCCCTGCTGCAGCACGCGCAGCAACCGCGTCTGCGCTTCCAGCGGCATGTCGCCGATTTCGTCGAGAAAGAGCGTGCCGCCTTCGGCTTGCTCGAAACGTCCGACGCCCCGGTTGGTGGCGCCCGTGAAGGCGCCGCGCTCATGCCCGAACAATTCGCTTTCCACGAGTTCTTTGGGGATCGCCGCCATGTTCACGGCCACGAAAGGTCCGCTGCGCCGTCTGCCGTAGTCGTGCAGGGCGCGCGCGACAAGTTCTTTGCCGGTACCGCTCTCGCCCATGATCATCACGGTCAAATCGGCCTGCGTCAGCCGCGCGATGATGCGATAGATGTCCTGCATCGCCGGTGAGCGGCCGATGAGCGGAAGACGATCTTCTCCATGTTCGGGTTGGCTTTGTGCTTCGCGTTTGGCTTGCGGACTTGCGAGCGCGCGTTGCACCAGTGCTGTCAATTCCTTCAAGTCGAACGGTTTGGGCAGGTAGTCGAAGGCGCCGCGCTCGGCCGCGGTGATCGCGGTGAGGATAGTGTTCTGGGCGCTCATCACGACCACCGGCAGATCGGGCCGTGCGCGCTTGATGCGCGGAATTAGATCGAACCCGCTCTCGTCCGGCAGCACGACGTCGGTGATCACCAGATTGCCATCGCCGGCGGAAACCCAGCGCCACAGCCCCGCCGCGGTGCCCGTCGTGCGCACGTCGTAGCCGGCGCGCCCCAGCGCTTGATTCAAAACTGTGCGGATGGCTGCGTCGTCGTCGGCGATGAGGATGGTTCCTGCCGGCATCTACCTCTCCTTTTCGCCCGCTTTGGGCAAAAGCACACGGAACACGGTCTTTCTTGGAACGGAATCGCATTCGATGACGCCGCCGTGATCGCCGATGATCTTGGCGACAAGGGCGAGTCCCAGACCCGAGCCGCCGGGCTTGGTCGTCACGAAAGGATCGAAGATGTACGGCATGAGATCGGGGCGCACGCCTGGACCGTTGTCCCGCACCGTTACTTCCAGCGGCAGACTCAAGCGCCCTGCCGCAGTGCTCGCGCTCATGCGCACGCCGGGTCGATAGCCCGTCGTCAGGATGATTTCGCCGCCGTTTTCCGGAACGGCGTCGCTCGCATTGCGCACCAGGTTCATGAACACCTGGATGAGCTGGTCGCGATCGCCCAGCACCGCCGGCAATGACGGATCGAAAGTTTCGCTGAACGTCACGTTGCGGGCGAAGCTGGTCTGCGCGACCTTGCGCACGCGATCGAGCACCTCGTGGATGTTGACGGGATTTCTGGGGAAAGCGCGCGTGTCGCCAAACGCTTCCATGCGGTCGATCAGATCGCGGATGCGGTCGGATTCCTGGCAGATGAGTTGGGTGAGTCCGCGCTCGCCCGGAGGCACGGCCTCTTCCAGCAATTGCGCAGCGCCGCGAATGCCGGCGAGCGGGTTCTTGATTTCATGCGCCAACACCGCGGCCATGCCGTGCAGCGAGCGCACCGCGCCCCGGTGCAGCAGTTGACGGTCGAGTCGTTGCGCGAGACCGCGCTCTTGCAACGTGACGATCAGCCCGCCCTCGGGTTCGGGCACCGGAGTGACCGTCACATCGGCGATTCGTTCACCGTGGCGCGGCGTCGAAAGATCGACGTCGCGCTCGCCGACCGTCGCATTGCGTTCGCGTGCCTGAATCAGAAGTTGAATCAGCGGACTGCCGAACGGCACCACGTCATGAAAATTCTGACGGCCGAGCAACTCCGCTCCCGTCGCAAAAAATTGTTCGCCTGCGGGATTCACGAAGAGGATGCGATTGTCCGGTCCCACCAAAAGGACCGGCATCGGCAAAGCCGCAGCTATTTGAGCCGCTTCGGCGTGAAGTTGCACTGGAGAGTCGAACTGGACCATTTGCCTATAGATTAGGCAGCCTCATAAATGACTATAAACGAGGCACACAGGTTGGCAACCCTCTGACGGTCTATCGGCAAAAACCCTTGACGTTCGCGGACTTAAGAGCGATGGCTGGGGCCTGAGCGTCCAAGCTTGCGGGGGAGTTATGTCTAAGCGTTGGCTGTTTTTGGGGGCCTCTCTCGCCGTGCTTGCCGCGACAGCAGGCCCTGCCATGGCCGGCGGCAAGCTCGCCCCTGCCAGCGGCGAAGTTGCCAGCAACAGCACCAACACCGCTTCGGGCACGTACAATTTCCGACTCGCCCCGCATCTGGGACTGCAATTCGACGGTTTGTTGGGCTATCTCGATCATCAGGATGTGTTCTCGATCGGCGCACATCTCTATTGGCGCGACAAGACTCTCGGCCTGTTTGGTGGCACCGGAAATTTCACGCGCTGGTCGGGCGGAATCGAAACAGAACGTGTTGGGCTACAGGGCGCGTTCTACGGTTTGAAGAATTGGAACTTTGAAGGCACCGGCGGTTACGAAGGCGGCGATATCAAGTCGAACTTCTTCGATATCGTGAACGCCGCTTACTATCCCGATCCGGATATCCGCACCTTTATCGGCCATCGCCGCACGCGCGGCAAAGATGCATTCGCCTTCGGCGGTGAATATTTGCTGCCGTTCGAATTCGCGCAATTGGCGCCGTTTGCCGAGGGCCGCCTCGGTTCGAAGGATCAGACCGGCTTTTGGATCGGCGTCAACATCTACTTCGACGACAACAACGAAGATCTGATCGACAAGCATCGAGACGCGGACGTGTGGACCGATCCGGTTGACGAGTTGTTTCCGGGTGTCGGTGTCAAATCGCCCTGCACGCAACCGGTGAACGTCGTGGCGGTCACGGCCTGCAACAACCTTCCCCCGCCGCCTCCACCGCCACCACCGACAGGCCCTGTTCCGCATGGCAACGACCAAGGTCCCAGCGGGCCACCGTCGTTCCCACCGGGTGGAAACAATAATCCGCCGGGCGTACCGAATTTCCCGCCTTTTGTCCTGCCGCCTCCACCGCCTCCGCCGAACAATCCGCCACCGGAAGTCCCGCCGCCGGGCTGGGGACCGCCGCCATGCACGGTGGAGTGCGATTGATCGCCGATCGATCTTGCTCACGACCAGAGCCTGTTTCGATGGTTGGTTCAGCCGTGTGTGGAGTTTAGGGTCTTTCCATGTCGAGGATTGCCGCCCTGATCGTTGCTGCCGGCCGCGGCGAACGCATGGGCGGTTCTGTTCCCAAACAGTATCGCGAACTGATGGGCAAATCCGTGTTGCGCCGCGCCGTGGAAGTTTTCACGAGCAGGAGCGACATCGCGGTCTCGCAAGTCGTCATCGCTTCCAGCGATCGCGAACTCTATGCCGAGGCGGTCAAGGGCCTGAAGGTATTACCTGCGCTGGGCGGTGGCGGTACGCGCCAGCATTCGGTGATGCACGGATTGGAAGCGCTTTCCGCGCACAAGCCGGACTTTGTGCTCATCCACGACGCCGCGCGACCGCTCACGTCGCAGTCCCTGGTCGACCGTGTTGTCGCCGCGCTGGAATCCGGCGCGGACGCGGCAATTCCGCTGCTGCCGGTTTCCGACACGCTCAAGCGCAACGCGAGTTTGGGACGTTGGGAAACGATCTCACGTGAAAACACGTGGCGCGCCCAGACGCCGCAAGGCTTCCGATTCAACGCGATCTGGCAGGCGCATCGCGAATACAACGGCAGGGTTGTGACCGACGATATGGCGCTGGCAGAACTTGCAGGTTTGACCATCACGCCGGTGGACGGCGAAGAGACCAACATGAAGATCACCTCGCCTTCCGATCTCGAAACCGCGCAAAGTCTTCTGGGCGGCTTCGAAACACGCACTGCCTTCGGTTTCGACTCCCATCGCTTCGCGCCCGGCAAGTTTGTCTGGCTTTGTGGCGTGAAGATCGCGCACCGCGAAGGCCTGGAAGGCCATTCCGATGCCGATGCCGGCCTGCATGCGCTCACCGACGCTCTGCTTGGCACCATCGGCGAAGGCGATCTCGGCCAACATTTTCCGCCGGCCGACGAGCGCTGGCGCGACGCATCGTCGTCCATCTTCGTCGAACACGCCGCCAAGCTCATCGCGGAACGAAACGGTCATGTCGTGCATTGCGACATCACCTTGATCTGCGAATCTCCCAAGATTGCCCCGCACCGCGAAGCCATGCGCGCCCGCATCGCGGAAATCCTCAAGATCGACGTTTCCCGCGTCAGCGTGAAAGCGACAACCACCGAAGGAATGGGGTTCACCGGCCGCCGCGAAGGCCTGGTGGCGCAGGCGGTGGCGACCGTCGCCTTGCCGCGCACATGACGTCCGACATCGGGAATGACAACACGAGACATTCCAAAATCGCCAAGCAGATCGCGACCGTGTTTGGGTTGGGCAGCGTCTTTCCCGCGCCCGGCACGGCTGCGAGCGCTGTGGCGCTTCCCATTGCTTGGCTCATCGTTCATCTCGGGACCGCGCCATGGCAGGGTCGCGGCTACCTTCTCCTCGCCGGCCTCATCGTCTTTGCCGTCGGTGCCTGGGCGAGCGAACTTTACGCGCGCGCAGAGAGTCGTACCGATCCTTCGGAATGCGTCATCGATGAAATCGCCGGCCAGTGGGTGGCTTGCGCCTTCGCGCCTGTGTCGCTGCTGGGATTCGCGATTGCGTTTTTTCTGTTTCGCGCATTCGACATCACCAAACTGTGGCCGGTAAACTTGGCCGAACGCTTGTCCGGCGGGCTCGGCATCATGCTCGACGACATCGTCGCGGGCGTGATGGCGGGTGCTGTGATTGCAGTTCTGGTTCACACCGGAATATTGTGACGCGATGTTCTCCTCTCCCCTGCTCCGCTTGGCCGAAGTCGTGCTCGCCGATGCGCGCGCGCAGAAACTGCGCATCGCCACCGCTGAAAGCTGCACCGGCGGATTGATCGCAGGATTGCTCACCGAAATTCCCGGATCGTCGGACGTTCTGGATCGCGGCTTTGTCGTCTATTCCAACCGCGCCAAGCAGGACATGCTGAACGTCCCGGGCGATCTGATCGCCGATGCGGGAGCGGTGTCCGAAGCCGTCGCACGCGCAATGGCGGAAGGCGCGGTCGAAAACTCCAACGCCCACATGGCGGTCGCGGTCACGGGCGTCGCCGGCCCGGGCGGCGGCACGCCGCTCAAACCGGTCGGGCTCGTACACATCGCCGCCTGCCGCGAGCGCCGCTCCATCATTCACGAAGCGCATCGCTTCGGCGATCTCGGCCGCACGGAAATCCGCTTGAAGGCCGTCGAGGCCGCGCTGCAGCTATTGATGCGGTTGTTCTGAGAGTTTCTTCGCGCGAGCCTCAAAGGCATGGCTCATCTGCGTGGCGGCGTGCGCGAACATGGTTCCGGCGACGGCGGTCAATAGACGGCTCTTGAATTCGAAATCGAGCGAGAAATCGATCCGGCAGCCATTTCCCTCTGGAGTAAATCGCCAATGATTGTCCAATTTGCGGAAAACGCCTTCTACCTGTGTCACGTTGATCGTGCGGGCCACCGGATCGCAGACCACGCGGCTGGTGTAGCGTTCGCGTAGCGCGCTAAAACCTACAAGCATCTCAGCACTGAGAACGTCCTTCTCGCCCTCCTTCGCGCGGCTCAGCACGCGCAGCGAAACGACCCAGGGCAAGAAGTCCGGATAGCGTTCCGCGTCGGCCACGACCCGATACATCAGGTCAGCGGTGTAGGGTACCACGCGCGTTTCGGAATGAGATGGCATGGAATCGTTAGAGCAGATTTTCCCCCAATCCGTCATCCCGGCCAAGCGTTGCGAAGCAACGCGCGTGCCGGGACCCATACGCTCGCTGCGCGAGCTTGGCCGGGATGACGACGGGATGGTGTAGTTGAGAAGCTAGTGCCCCCTCAAAACCGCCCCGACTGATAATCCTGGATCGCGCGGCGAATTTCATCCGGCGTGTTCATCACGAAGGGGCCGTATTTCACGATCGGCTCGCGGATCGGCTTTCCGGCGACGACCAGAAAGCGCGCGCCTTCACCGTCGGCCGCCACCTTGAGCGAGGCGCCGCCTGACAGCACGCCGATCTCGTTCTCGGTTACGGTCTCGGCTCCGACGCGAAGCGAGCCTTCGAATACATAGACAAATCCGGCATGGCCTTGCGGCACGGGAACCTCCACGCTCGCCTTGCCGTCGAGTGCAACATCCACCAGGAGAGGCTGCGTGCTGCGCTCGGGTCCTGGACCTTTGACGCCGTTCCATTCGCCCGCGATCAGCTTCGCTTTCGCGCCGCTGCCAACATCGAACGACGGAATCTCGCTGGCGGGAATATCGCGATACCAGGGTTTGCGCATCTTCTCGGCAGCGGGAAGATTGATCCAGAGCTGGAAACCGAACATCTGACCATCGGTCTGCGCCGGCATTTCGGAGTGGGCAACGCCCGAACCCGCCGTCATCCATTGCACACAGCCGTCGGTGACGATGCCGCGTCCGCCATGATTGTCGAGATGGGCAATACTGCCCTTGATCATGTAGCTCACGGTCTCGAAGCCGCGATGGGGATGTTCGGGGAATCCTGCGCTGTAGTTCTTGGGATCATCGGATCGGAACGTATCCAGCATCAGAATTGGATCGAGATCGGGAAGCTGTGGGCTGCCGACGAGGCGCGTGAGTTTCACACCGGCGCCATCTTGCGTCGGCAGGCCGAGCACGCGGCGCACGACGGTGCGGTATGTGGTGGCAGGTCTTACGGTTGTACTGGACATGGTGTGCTCCGGGACGGGATATCGCCGCCCTCATATGTGAAGCGCAGATAACGCCTTAAAGGCACATAGGTGTCACCGCTGGGTTCAGCGGCCGGCCGCGCGATTGGCTTTCATCTGCGCGAAATCGGCATCCGCGTGGTAGGACGAGCGGGTCAGCGGGCTCGCAGACACCATCACAAATCCCTTGGCCCGCGCGATCGCTTCCAGGCCCTTGAATTCGTCCGGCGCCCAGAAGCGGTCGATCGCGGCGTGCTTCTTCGTCGGCTGCAGATATTGGCCGATTGTGAGGAAGTCGACGCCGGCAGCGCGCAGATCGTCCATGACCTGCATGATCTCTTCACGGCTCTCGCCCAGGCCGACCATCAATCCGGATTTCGTGAAACCGGACGGCACCAATTCCTTGGCGCGATCGAGCAGCCGCAGGCTGGCAAAATAGCGCGCACCCGGACGCACCGTGAGATAGAGCCGCGGCACGGTCTCCAGATTGTGGTTGAACACGTCGGGCCGCGCGTCCATCACGACTTCGACCGCACCCGGTTTGCGCAGGAAATCCGGCGTCAGCACTTCCACCGTGGTGCCCGGACTGTGCGCTCGGATCGCGCGAATGGTTCTTGCGAAATGCTCGGCGCCGCCGTCGGCGAGATCGTCGCGGTCCACCGACGTGACGACAACATGCTTCAAGCCCAGCTTCGCCACCGCGCGGCCGACGTTGTCCGGCTCGTCGGCGTCGAGCGCGCCGGGCAAGCCCGTCTTCACATTGCAGAAGGCGCAGGCGCGCGTGCAGGTGTCGCCCATGATCATCATGGTGGCGTGGCGGTGGGTCCAGCATTCCCCGATGTTGGGACAGCCCGCCTCCTCGCACACGGTGTGCAGATTGTGTTCGCGCACGATGGACTTCGTTTGCGCATATTCGCGGCTGACGGGCGCCTTCACGCGGATCCATTCCGGCTTGCGCAACATGACGCTGTCGGGACGATGCGCTTTTTCCGGATGCCGCGCCGCGGCGCGCCGGTCCTTTTCCGTCTGGTCGATGACGATGGCCATGGCACAGATATAGGCCGCTTCGGGCCTTCAGACCACCAGCAACGATTTGCGCTTGACCGTTATTCATCTCTTGCGGAGCATGCGTCGGACGGAAAACAAAATATCGAACGAAAGGCTTTCGCCATGACAAACAATGCCGAAACACTCGCATTGGCAGAGCGTTTCGTCGGAGCCATTGCGCGCGGCGATGTGGAAACTATCCAGGCCTGCTATGCGCCCGATGCGCGCATCTGGCACAATTTCGACGAAATCGAGCAGACGCTGGAACAGAACCTGGCAACACTCGGCTGGCTCTCCAAACGGCTCACCAACCGCCACTACGAGATCGTGGCCCGTCACACGTATGACGGCGGCTTTGTTCAGCAGCACATCCTCACCGGCACGCTCAAGAACGGTGAAAAATTTCGTATGCCCGCCTGCATCGTCTGCCGCGTGAAGGACGGGCGGATCGTTCGCCTCGATGAGTATCTGGATTTAGCCGCCACGGCGGCGCTAAGGGCTTAGTTTCCGCCAAATTTGCGACCCCCGCCAGCAAACGCTAGCCTTTGAGTCCGTAACCAAAGGCCGCCGGCGCTCGCCGAGAAAGGCCTGATCGGGAGCATACGCTTTGTCTCTTGCGACAGTCGCCGCGGCCTCCGGCGAAGAAATCGTGCCCTTCGACGTCACGCGCGCCCACAAACCGGTCTTCAGCGCTCTTATGGAAGCCCGCGCAACATTCGGCGGAAACCGGGCCGCCATCGTTGACGGCGACGAACGCGTTCTCAGCTACGACGAAATCGTGCGCGCTTCGCTCGCGCTTGGCCACGCGCTGAAGAAAGGTACGAAGCCGGGTGAAACCGTCGGCGTCATGTTGCCGTCCGGTGCTGCGGCGGTGATCGCGTTCTTTGGCATCTCGGCCTATGGCCGCGTGCCGGCGATGCTGAATTTCACCTCGGGTGCGATGGGCCTCAAATCGGCGATGCGCACGGCGCAGATCAAGCGCGTCGTCACGGCGAAACGCTTCATCGAGCTGGGCAAATTCGAGCACATTATCGCAGAACTCAAAGCTTCGGCGGAGATCGTCTATCTCGAAGACGTTCGCGAGAAGCTCTCGCTGATGAACAAGCTGGCTGCGGCTGTTGGCCAATACGCGCCATGGGTGGTGACCGCACGGCCTCTGCATCAGACACCCGCCGTCGTCCTCTTCACGTCAGGCACCGAAGGCGAGCCCAAGGGCGTGGCGCTCTCGCACACCAACCTGCTCGCCAACGTGCAGCAGGTGCGCTCGCATATCGAACTCTTTCCAACCGATATTCTGTTCAACCCGCTGCCCACCTTTCATTGTTTCGGGTTGACGGTGGGTGCGCTGATGCCCTTATTTTTGGGCATTAAAGCAGTGTTCCATCCCACACCCCTGCAGCCGCACGAGATCGTGCGCCGCATCAAGGCGACGGGATCGACGATCCTGCTGTCAACGGACACCTTCATTTCCCAGTATGCGCGCGCCGGCGAACAGGGCGATCTCAATTCTTTGCGTCTGGCAGTTTGCGGTGCCGAGCGGCTGCGCGACGAGACACGGCAGCTGCTGCGCAAGAAATACGCGATCGAACTTTTGGAAGGCTACGGTGTCACGGAAGCGGCCCCTGTGATCGCCGCCAACCAGCCGAATGCGAACCGCTCGGGCACGGTCGGCCGACTGGTGCAAGGCATGACGTCGCGTCTGGAACCGGTTGAAGGCATTCCCAACGCAGGACGCCTTTTCGTGAAGGGCCCCAATGTCATGCTGGGCTACATCAAGGCCGACAATCCCGGCGTGATCGTTCCGCCGCACGACGGCTGGCATGACACGGGCGACGTCGTCGCCATCGACGAAGACGGTTTCATTGCCATCAAGGGACGCCTGAAGCGCTTTGCGAAGATCGGCGGCGAAACCGTTTCACTCGCGGTCGTGGAAAGCATTGCTTCGGCGCTCTGGCCCGACCAGGCACATGCCGCCGTCGCCATTCCCGACGGCCGCAAAGGCGAGCAGATCATTCTCGTCACCACCCAGAGGAGCGCAACGCGCCATGATCTGGTCGGCTGGGCTCATAATCACGGCGTTCCCGAAATCTCGGTGCCGCGCCGTATCCTGTTCGCCGACGCGGTGCCTGTCCTGGGCACCGGAAAGACGGATTACGGTAAAGTCCAGAAAATGGTGGCCGAAAGCGCCGAACTGGCGGCCTCCTCGCCTGCCGCGTAGGAGCGCAGCACTGGCCAGTCCGCCCGAATCGAAATATTTGGAACTTAGCTGTAGGGTACTCTTGCATATTACGAACTTCATGCTATATAGGACTTCGTAATAGTAGGGAGGCGGAAGTAGCTTGCGTGGCTGAGGAATCCCCCTTTACGCGCAAATTCCGTAAGGAACTGATGGCCGGGCTATCATCGCTCGTCCTCCTGGCCGTGCTCGCCCGCGCGGGCCGGGAGATGTATGGATACGAGATCGCAAAAGCCGTGAAGGCTGAAGGCGAAGGCGGGCTCATCTTCAAGCAGGGCGCCATCTATCCGGTCCTGCGGTCCCTCAACCAGTTGGGCCTGCTGAACAGCAGGGTCGAGGCATCCGCCTTCGGACCGCCCCGTCGCTACTACAGCATCACCGACGATGGCCGGCAGGCGCTGAACGACTGGCAAGGCGCGTGGAAAGACATGCGCGAGTTTGTGGACGACGCATTGAAGGCAGGGGCCACCTATGAATATCAGCCCACCGCCTGACACCGTCAAAGCATATTTGTCCGCGCTTCAACGCGCGCTGAAAGGCTGTTCGCCAGGCCTGATCAGCGACGCGTTGGCGGATTGTGAAGAGCATCTCAACAACGAAATGGCGCAGCAGCCTGAGACGCCCGAAGTGCAAATTCTCGCGTCGGTCGTCGAAACCTATGGAACCCCAGAAGAAATCGCAGAGGAGTACAGATCCATGGAAGCCTCCATTTCGGGACCGTTCCCGAAGACCGAGCCGGCGCCCGAACGCCGTTACGGATTCTTCGGCGTCATCGGCGATCCGCGCACCTACGGATCGCTGCTATATACCCTACTTTCGATCGTCACCGGCACGTTCTATTTCGCCTGGACGCTGCTGACAATCATTGTGAGCATCCTATCGCTCGTTCTCTTCCCGCTCATTCCGATTGCGTTGCTTTTGATCGGTTCAATTCGCGTGCTCTCGTTGATTGAGGGGCGCATTGTTGAAGGGCTTCTCGGCATTCGCATGCCTCGCCGATTGCCAGCAGAAAGCGCGGCGGATGAAACGATCATAGCGCGCATCAAGGCGGCTCTGGCCGACATTCGTACATGGTCGTCCGTTCTCTATCTCTTCTTGCTATTTCCGTGGCGGATCATTTCTTTTGTCCTTGCCTTCACGGGAACGTTGGTGCCGTTGACGATCTCCGTTGTGGCATTTTGGGTGCTCGTCACCAACGACGCGGGCTACATACACGTCAGCGACTCGCCGTTCCTCAACTGGGCCTTCCACACCGCTCCCGGTTTGGTGCTGACGATGATCATCGGATTTGTTGTCTTCTTTCTGTTCCTGCACGTCATCCGCGGTATCGGATGGCTCCACGGGCGGATTGCCGAGTTGTTACTGGTTCGCCTTTAAACAATCGGGGACCGGATACTGCGAATTCATCCGCCAAATGCTAACCTCGTCACGCGGCAGCATGGAGCGGACAGTATGGAAGACGCAGTATCCGGTCGATCGCCGGAACTAGCCGAGAGCAGACCGGGAGTATTCGGCGTCGTGTTCGCCAACAGGGCTTATCTCTCCCTGTTGTACATGATGGTCAGCGCCATTCTTGGTTTCGTGTACTTTTGTTTGATCTTCCTCCTGCTCCTCGATCTCAAATTCGTCAAACGAGTCGTGCTGGGAATTGTCGAACCTGGAGTGCACGGCGTGGCATCCGCCATCGGTTTCGTTGTTGGGATCGCGTTCATCACTCTCTTGGTCTTCGCACTGCTGCGCCCGGTCGCATGGCTTGACCGTGTGCTCATCCGTTCGCTGCTTGGAAGAGATATCGTCCGCACCGCGCAGCGACCGCCGTCAAATGGATTTTTCGGTTATTTCCGGTCGGTTTTCTCGGACGCGCATACGTGGACCTCCTTGTCTACATGGTTGTGATGATTCCGCTGAGCGCCTTCTATTTTGGCGTTGCCCTCGCCGGAATTCTCGTCCCGTTCGGCATTGTAACGTCGGCGCTATGGGTCCTCGTAACCAACGATCCCGGATCAATTCACGTCGATCGTTCGCCGTTTCTTGGCTGGATGTTCCATACCGCACCGGGACTGATATTGACGACGTTGTGCGGCGTCCTTCTGTTCATCGTCATGCTTCACCTGGCGCGGGGGATCGGTAGGTTGCAACAACTGCTCGCCTCAGCCCTCATCATTCGCTGACATCGACCGCGGAAAAAATTCCGCGGCTGTTCATCTTTCTGAATGCCGCAGGCTTTGGGCGCTGAACGAAACCAGACCAGACCGCATGGCACGGCGTTTGCGCCGTCCGACTCAACCAATGCGGAATTGGGACGCTATTGGCTTCGTTAACGGCGTCTTAATGGTTGACGAAGCTAATATATATTAGGCTATATGGGTCCGCTTTGCTTCGTGCGGGCGCAAACGAGGGGCCGGGGCTGACGTCCTCCGCCTGGTAAACAGGAGCCGCTGTGGGACGTCGCCGAGACGCATCGAGTTTCGACAATTTTCTCGTGGAATGGCGTGTCTCTGCCCGCGCCGCTGCGAACGCTCTTTCCACCACCGATGGGCGCTGGGCCCTCGTCTCGACGTCGCTGACGGCCGTTCTTGCCGGCGCTATCGCCTGGCTTGCCGCGGGAACGATCCCGCCGTCCACCTCGCGCTATGAAGCCAGCCGCGAACAATCGCTCCTGCCCTATCAGCTCTTTCTGCGTCTGGCCGCTCACGGAAAAGCGAATTATGCCAGCATCGGTCCCTCTGGTTCGATTACCGGCAGTCCGGCCGACGCCGCCTACGATCCCAACGCGCTCGACAATTCGCTCGCTGACGAACGCGCCGGCACCGACAACCGCCCAAGCATCGACTCTCGCACCGTCACGATGGATTCCGGCGACACGCTCGTGGGCGCACTGACCCAATCAGGCGTTTCCGCCGAGGACGCCAGCGCCGCCGTCGTCGCGCTGGCGAAGGTTTACAACACGCGCTCATTGCGCGCCGGCCAATCCTTCGAAGTGACATTCAAGCCTGCCGAAGGCCCTGCGGTACAGATCACCTACACGCCGCCGCATAGCGCATCGGCCGCCAATGATTCCGACGGATCCGCACCAGAACCCGTCGGCCAACTTCTTTCGATCAGTTTCTCGCCGACGGTCGATCACGACGTGTCGATCGCGCGCACCACAGACGGTTCGTTCGTCGCGCAGGATGCTCAAAAGAAACTCGAAGCGCATTACCATCACGCCGGCGCGACGATCGACTCGAGCCTCTATCTCGCCGCGATGCAGGCCGGAATTCCCGCCGATGTCGTCGTCGACATGATTCACATGTTCTCGTACGAGGTCGACTTCCAGCGCGACATCCGTCCGGGAGATTCTTTCGAAGTCCTCTACGACTACTACTACACGCCCGACGGGCAGCCCGCGAAACAAGGCGAGATCTCCTACGCCGTGATGAAGCTGGCCGGGCGCACCGTTGCGCTCTATCGCTATCAACCCAATCCGAACGAGCCGGCCGACTTCTTCAACGCGAAGGGTCAGAGCGCCAAGAGCATGCTGATGAAGACGCCGGTGGACGGCGCGCGCATCTCATCCGGCTTCGGCATGCGCTTCCACCCGGTGCTCGGCTACAGCCGCATGCACAAGGGCATCGACTTCGCCGTACCTGTCGGCACACCCGTGATGGCCGCCGGAACCGGGACGGTCGTGATGGCAGGCCTTTCCAATGGCTATGGCAATTACGTCCGCATCAACATGGGCAACGGCTATCAGACCGCCTATGGCCATCTCTCGCGGTACGCGCCGGGCATTCACAAAGGCTCGCATGTTCACCAGGGCCAGATCATTGCCTATAGCGGCAATACCGGCCTCTCGACCGGTCCGCACCTGCACTACGAGATTCTGGTCAACAACGAGCAGGTCAACCCGTTGAAGGTGAAGGTCGCCACGGGGCGCAAGCTTGGCGGCAAGGATCTGCGCGATTTCCTCCAGCAGCGCACGCATGTCGATACAAAAATCGCCGCCATGCCGCTTGAAACCAAACTCGCTGAAGGTACCAGCGAACTGCGCGCCGCGAAGGACTGAGTTTATTCGCTCCCCTCAGTGAACAGCGTGACTCGGGGCCGAGTCTGCGACGAATTCGTCGTCGCTGACCGCAAATTGCTGACCGTTGATGGTTAAGCCCGTCTTCGTGGCGCTGACTTTCACTTTGGCGCCATCGCCAATCTTGCCTTCGAGGATGAGCTGCGCCAGCGGATCCTGAAGCCGTCTCTGGATCGCGCGCTTCAAGGGCCGCGCGCCGTAGACCGGATCGTAGCCGGCCTGCGCCAGCCATTCCGTTGCCTTGCTGTCGAGCTTGATCTCGATCTTGCGATCGGCCAACAGCCGCGTCAGGCGTTCGATCTGAATCTCGACGATCTTGTCCATGTCGGCGCGTGAAAGCCGGTGGAACAGGATGATCTCGTCCAGACGGTTGAGGAATTCGGGCCGGAAATGACCGCGCACGGCTTCCATGACCCGTGCGCGCTCCTGCGCCGTCTGGGCACCTTCGCCGGTCGACAGGAATTCCGTGCCCAGATTTGACGTCAGGATGATCACCGTATTGCGGAAATCCACCGTGCGCCCCTGCCCGTCGGTCAGCCGCCCATCGTCCAAAACCTGCAGCAGCACGTTGAAGACGTCGTGGTGCGCCTTTTCGACTTCGTCAAACAGGATTACCTGATAGGGACGCCGGCGCACCGCTTCGGTGAGCACGCCGCCTTCTTCATAACCGACATAGCCGGGCGGCGCGCCGATCAAACGGGCGACGGAATGTTTCTCCATGAATTCGCTCATGTCGATGCGCACCATGGCACTATCGTCGTCGAACAGGAACGATGCGAGCGCCTTGGTGAGTTCGGTTTTGCCGACACCGGTAGGTCCGAGGAACAGGAACGAGCCGATCGGCCGGTTGGGATCCTGCAGTCCAGCGCGGGCGCGGCGCACCGCATTGGAAACGGCGCGCACGGCCTCTCTCTGGCCCACGACGCGCTCTTCGAGCGCAGCCTCCATCTTCAGCAGCTTCTCGCGCTCGCCTTCGAGCATCTTGTCGACCGGAATGCCGGTCCAGCGTGAAACGATCTGAGCAATGTGCTCGGGCGTTACGGCCTCCTTGACGAGCGCGGTATCCTGTTTCGCCTCAACGGCCTTGAGCTTTTTTTCCAGCTCGGGAATGACGCCATAGGTCAATTCGCCTGCACGCGCGAAATCGCCGCGCCGCTGCGCCCTGTCGACCTCCATGCGCGCCTGATCGAGCTTCTCTTTCAGGCCCTGCACGTCCTGAACCGATTTCTTCTCTTCCTGCCACTTGGCGGTGAGGACGCTGGCTTGTTCTTCCAATTCGGAAAGCTCGTGCTCCAGCGTCACAAGACGATCCTTCGATGCTTTGTCGCTTTCTTTGCGCAACGCCTCGCGTTCGATCTTGAGCTGGATGATGCGCCGGTCGAGTTCGTCCAATTCTTCCGGCTTGGAATCCACCTGCATGCGAAGCCGGCTCGCCGCTTCATCCATCAGGTCGATCGCCTTGTCGGGAAGAAACCGGTCCGAAATATAGCGATGCGAAAGCTGGGCGGCGGCAACGATCGCGGAATCGGTGATGCGCACGCCGTGATGAACTTCGTATTTCTCCTTGAGACCGCGCAGGATCGAGATCGTATCCGCGACCGTTGGTTCGCTCACGAACACCGGCTGGAACCGGCGCGCCAGCGCGGCGTCTTTCTCGACGTGCTTGCGATATTCATCCAGCGTGGTTGCGCCGATGCAGTGCAATTCACCGCGCGCGAGGGCCGGTTTCAACAGATTGGACGCATCCATCGCGCCGTCGGCTTTGCCGGCGCCAACGAGCGTGTGCATCTCATCGATAAAAAGAATGATCTTGCCGGCTGCGGCCGTGATCTCGTTCAGAACGGCCTTCAGCCGCTCTTCGAATTCGCCGCGAAACTTGGCGCCTGCGATCAACGCCCCCAGATCGAGCGCCATCAACCGCTTGTCGCGCAGGCTTTCCGGCACGTCGCCATTGACGATGCGCGAGGCCAATCCTTCAGCGATCGCCGTCTTGCCGACGCCGGGTTCACCGATCAGAACCGGATTGTTCTTGGTCCGGCGCGACAGCACCTGGATGGTGCGGCGGATTTCCTCGTCGCGGCCGATGACGGGATCGAGCTTGCCGGCGCGGGCAGCTTCGGTGAGATCGCGCGCATACTTCTTGAGCGCGTCATAGCTGTTCTCGGCGGTCGCGCTATCCGCTGTGCGACCCTGGCGCACATCCTTGATCGCTTTGTTCAAGCCTTGCGGGGTGACCCCGGCGTTCTTCAGGAATTTTCCGGCGTCGGTGTTTTGTGCCGTCGCCAGCGCGAGCAGCAGATATTCCGCGGTGACAAAACTGTCGCCGGCTTTCTTCGCCATCTCCTGCGCGCTGTCGAACAGACGCGCGGAGTCCGGCGCAAGATAAACCTGTCCTGCACTGGAGCCTTCAACCCGCGGGAGTTTGGCAAGTGCGGCTTCGACATCGGCGCGCACTTCTTCCGGCCGGGCGCCGGCGGCTGCGATCAATCGCGCTGCAAGGCCTTCCTCGTCATCGATCAGAACCTTGAGGAGATGCTCGGGCGTGAAGTACTGGTGGTTGGAGCGGAGCGCCAACCCTTGCGCGGATTGAATGAACCCGCGCGCGCGCTCGGTGAATTTCTCGACATCCATATAGACCTCTCAAGCCCACACTCGACCCCGAAAGCAGGCCACGTGAGTCTCATGAACTAGGATACGGCCTCAGCTGAGCACCGTTCCTTGTCTATATGTGTGATCGGATTTTCCCGGGACAAGGGCCGATTATTCTGCGGCGTCGGCCTCTCCACCCTCGTCATCACCCTCGTCGACGCTGGATTCGGCAAGCGAGAAGGCCGGTCCGCTGGCGGCGACGGGAGGCTGCTCGCCCACGCCCGGTTGATAGGGACGCTGCTGCTGCTGGCCACTGCCGTTGTTGTTGTACTGCGCTTGCTGCTGGTACTGGAGCTGTTGCTGGGCCTGTGCCGCTGCCAAGATGCGATAGTAGTGCTCGGCGTGCTGCAGATAATTCTCCGCCATCACCCGGTCGCCCGACGAATTGGCATCCCGCGCCAGCTGCAAATACTTCTCATAAACATGCGCCGCAGAGCCGCGGATTTTGATTTCCGGCCCGTTGGAATCGAACGTACGGTTCGGGTTGTGGCCACCACCACCACCGCCGCCACCACCACCACCGCCACCATTGTGTTGCGGCCTGCGGCCGCGTCCGCGTGAGCGTTTCACTGAAACCCCTTCATAGAGTTTGGTTTGTTGTCATGGGTTGACTGCGAACGCCGCCAAAATTCAGGAAAACTTTCCGTCGCACCAAAAGGCGCGTCCGAATTTTTGCAGCATCGTTCGAAGTGCTCGTCTTTCGCTTCTTGCAAGGCCAAATCGCAAGGATGGCACCGTCTTCGCGCCATCGCCGCCCCCGCGGCCGTTCCGGACACCCTCGCCTGTTCGGCGTCCCGGCAGGGGTCCTTGCGTCCCCTCGGACAAGCAAATTACAGATTCGCCACCGCACTTCCAACAGTTTTTTGGTCAATCCTTTTAAGGAGTTCGGGCCTTTTAAGGAGTTCAGGCGTCCAGCGCCGCTACAAGGCAGCGCGGGATACCGGCCAAGTCCGGCAAAACCTTGTCCACTCTGAGCTTTGCGGCCTCCAGAATCGCCTGGACAGCCTTCGCCTGTCCCTGGCCCAGTTCAATCAGCGCTTGCCCCCCGGCCTTGAGGCAGCGGGCAATCTGCGGCCCCAGGGCCTGGTAGGCATCCAAGCCGTCGCGACCGCCTTTCAGGGCAACATGCGGCTCGTGCCGGCCGACCTCGGGCGCCAGAACGGCCATGTCGCCGTCGTCCACATAGGGCGGGTTGGCGAAAACGAGATCGAACGTTTCCTGGACGCCTTGAGCCCAATCGCCGGTGTTAAACCGGCTGCGCGCGGCGACACCATGTTTGGCGGCATTGCGCCGGGCCCAATTCAGCGCCGTTACGGAGATGTCGACACCGAGACCCAACGCCCTCGGGTAGCTCTTGAGGAATGAGATCAGGATCGCTCCGCTGCCGGTGCCGAGGTCCAGCGCTGCAAGCGGCGCGTCGCGGTCCGGATACCGTCGTTCCACTTCCTCGAGCATTAACTCGGTCTCCGGGCGCGGCACCAATACGCCCGGACCAACCTCGAACTCCAGGCTCCAGAATTCCTTGATGCCCGTGATGTATGCCAACGGCTCTCGCGCCAGGCGTCGCTCCAGCAGGATTTGAAAACGCGCTCGTTCGCTCTCGGAAATCCGTTGCCGGCTGTCGAGGACACTGCTGGTCCCCAAGGCATGCGCCAGCAGCAGGCGCGCTTCCAGACGCGGAGACTCGATTTGAGCCTTCAGCAAACGTTCGCTGGCTTGCTGGAGGATTTCGCGAGTCGCGATCACGCGTTGTCGGCTTCCAGCGCCGCAAGGCGGCTCGCCTGGTCTTCGGTGATCAGCGCATCGATCACCTCGCCAAGGTCATCGCCGGCCAGAATGCGATCGAGCTTGTAGAGCGTGAGATTGATGCGGTGGTCGGTAACCCGGCCTTGCGGAAAATTGTAGGTACGGATGCGTTCCGAGCGATCGCCCGAGCCGACCATGCTCTTGCGCTCGCTGGCGCGCGCGCTGTCGAGGCGTTCGCGCTCGATCTCGTAGAGTTTCGCCTTCAGCAATTTCATCGCTTGGGCTTTGTTCTTGTGCTGCGACTTTTCGGTCTGCTGGGCCACCGCGATACCGGTCGGCAGATGGGTGATGCGCACCGCGCTTTCCGTCTTGTTGACGTGCTGCCCTCCCGCGCCCTGCGCGCGGTAGACGTCGATGCGCAAGTCCTTCTCGTTGACCTCGATGTCAACATCCTCGGCTTCCGGTAGCACCGCCACCGTCGCCGCCGAAGTATGGATGCGTCCGCTTGCTTCGGTGACCGGCACGCGCTGGACCCGATGTACGCCGCTTTCGAATTTGAGCTTGGCATAGGCGCCGCGTCCTTCGACCTCCAGCACCGCGTCCTTGATACCTCCCAGATCGCTCTGACTGATCGACATCAACTCCGTCTTCCAGCCCTGAAGCTGGGCATAGCGCTGGTACATCCTGAGCAGATCGTCGGCGAACAGCGCTGCTTCATCGCCGCCGGTGCCGGCGCGGATTTCGACGATGGCCGACGATGAATCGGCCGCATCTTTGGGCAGCAGCTGCAGCTGCAACCCGCGTTCGAGGGTTGCAAAGCGTTCCTTGAGCGTGGCGCGCTCTTCTTCCGCCAGCTTGCGCATCTCGGCGTCAACGGCCGAGTCGTTGACAATCGCTTCGGCGCCTTCCAGCTCGCGCACCGCCGAGCGATAGGCCTCGATAACGGCCACCACGGGTGCAAGTTCCGCGCGCTCCTTGGAGAGCTTCACGAAGGACGTGCCCGCTGTGCCCGAGGCAAGTTCGGCCTCGATGGCGTGGAAGCGGTCGCTGAGACGGACGAGCTTGTTCTCGGGAATCATGACAAATCCAAATTGTCATGGCCCGTGAATGCGGGCCACCGGGTTGGAGCGGGGTGCCGTAGTTCAAGGCAGGCGACACACCGGATTTTCAGTACGGCGCAAATGTCACCTGGGTGGCCCGCGTTGACGGGCCATGACAGGTTTTGATTGTGCATCGCTAGAGCGCCGGTTCGAGTTTCTTGACGCGGCCGGCTTCGATTTCTTCGGCCTTCTTCTCGCAAAGCTCGACGACATGGTCGACCAGCTTGGTATTTTCCAGCTTATAGGCCGGTTTGCCGTTCAAATAGATCATGCCGGCGCTGCCCCCGGCACCACCGCCGGTAAAGCCCATATCGGTCTCGCGCGCTTCGCCGGGTCCGTTCACCACACAGCCGATGATCGACAGCGTCATGGGCGTGGAGATGTGCTTCAGGCGCTCTTCGAGAACGCGCACGGTTTCGATGACGTTGAACCCCTGCCGCGCACAGGAGGGGCACGACACGATGTTCACGCCGCGATGACGCAGGTTGAGCGATTTCAGGATGTCGAAGCCGGCGCGAATTTCTTCCACCGGGTCGGCAGAGAGCGAGACGCGAATCGTGTCGCCGATGCCCGACCACAGCAGCATGCCCATGCCGATAGACGATTTGACCGTGCCGGACATCAACCCGCCGGCCTCGGTGATCCCCAGATGCAACGGGTAGTCGCAGGCCTGCGCCAAACCCTGATAGGCAGCGACAGCGAGGAAAACGTCGGAGGCTTTCACGCTGATCTTGAATTCGGTGAAATCGTTGTCTTCCAGAATCTTTGCGTGGTTGAGAGCGCTCTCGACCATCGCTTCCGGGCACGGCTCGCCATAACGCTCGAGCAATTCTTTTTCTAGCGATCCGGCGTTGACGCCGATGCGCATGGAACAGCCGTGGTCCTTCGCGGCCTGCACAACGTCACGCACGCGCTGCGCCGAGCCGATATTGCCGGGATTGATGCGCAAGCACGCAGCCCCCGCTTCGGCCGCTTCGATCGCGCGGCGGTAATGGAAATGAATATCGGCAACGATCGGAACCTTGGCGGCCTTCACGATGGCCGTGAGCGCCTTGGTGGATTCTTCATCAGGACATGACACCCGCACGATATCGGCGCCCGCCTCTTCCAGCGCGCGCACCTGATCGATTGTCGCGCGCGCGTCGGCCGTGACCGTATTGGTCATGCTCTGCACGGTGATGGGCGCGTCGCCGCCGACTTCCACAGCACCGACGCGAATCTTGCGCGACTTGCGTCGCGCGATGTCACGATAGGCTCTAAGGCTCATGGCGTATCAACTGGGCGTTTCAACTGGTCTTGGGCGGCCATTCAGCCGGACTGTCCGCGATTATAGCGGTCCACGATCGCTTGCGGGTCGAGTGAAAGTGCCTCGGTCACCTGGGGACGCTTGGAGGCGTGCCCCATCGCCTGGCCGTCGAGCACGAGTTCCACGGCAGCGCCGTTCGGAGTGGAAAGCGTCAAGCCGACCCGGTCCGGGACCTGATAACTGTCGCCTGCTTTCAGCATGCGGTTGATGAACACGGTTCCGTCGGCCGCTTGGATAAGGATTTTCGTCGGCTGCATCACGCGGATTGTCACACGTGCGTTCGCGTTCTGCTGGCCGTAGACGAAGCCTTTCGGAACGACTAGGGCCTCGGCCTGCGATTGATCCGGGGCCGCGGCATCGATCGGCTGCGGCAAAGTCTGTGTTTTTCCGACTTGTGTCTTGTTAGCGGGCGCCAGGTTCGCTTGCGGGTTGGTGGTGCTGGAAGGCGAGCGGCTACTGTCAGGCGTGCTTTGGGAGCCCATCGTCCGGCTATCGCCGATCACGGGTTGCGTTATTTGCGGTTGTGGTGCCAACGCCATGGACGGCGGGACGGTGTGCGGCGGGGGGACCGGGGGTTTGGCCGCCATCCGGGTCGGCACCGGCTCGACTGGGCGCAACAACGTGTCGGCCGACATTGCCAGGTGATAGGCGCCGTAAACGATCAAGAGCAGCACGACCACCGCGATAATGACCCATCCGTGAGGCAGGCGGCGCTCTTCATGGTCGTCCGCGAAGGCCTGCGGCTTGGGCGCCGCTTCTTCACGTCCCGCGATCTGGTTCTTGAACCGCTCCACGTACTGGACCGAATCCAGACCCAGATAATCGGCGTAGGAGCGCACAAAACCGACGGCATAGGTCCGCCCCGGCAGAGCATCGATGCGATCTTCCTCGACCGCTTCCAGATGATCTTTACGGATTTTCAAGGCCTTGGAGACCGACGCCAAGTCGTCGCCGCGGCGGAGCCGGGCGGCCCTGAGGTCCTGACCGACAGTCTCCAGCGGCGCGTCGGCATCGCCCGAGATTTCCCTCAAGTGGATGCGCTTGCGGCTCAATTCGCCGTTTTCGTCCAGGGTTAGTTGGGTGACTTTGGCCATCGGTCCAAACATGCAAAACCAAGTCAGCCTGTTAGCAGGCTGACTTGGTTTTCAATCTATCTGAAAGCATTTGAGACAGCCAACCGAATTCCAGTCAGCTCGCGCGCACGTCGCCTCGAATTTGGAGGCGACGATTTCAACCGCCCGGGGCGGCGCCCTCAAGTCCCTTCAGCTGGGAGCTGTTGAGTTGCTCCTGGCTTTGGCGCCTGATGTCATTCCACTCGCGCTGGCTATGGCACTGCCGAGGACCGGGCAAATGCGTGCCGGTCGGCGGGTCCATATTCTTGCAAACTATTCTATCCAGATCTTCCGGCGGATTTGTTGCGCTGGTAGCAGGATCTGCGAACGCAGGAAGAGCCGACATCGTGAACGCGACCGCACCGGCAAGCATAAGAGTTGAAAGGCGCACTTTAGACCCCTTCGATTGTGGAACCAGTCACCACTTTGCTGACGGAGTTTTGCCAAGGCAAGTAGACCGAGAATAAGTGACTCACTATTTGGCTCAAAATTGGCGAATTTGCCGCATATTCACGGCGTTGTGAGAAGAAATTAACAAACAAACTGAGCGGGACCCTTCGATGACCGCCGCTCACTTGAGGACGATTCCCCGTTCAGCAGCGAAAGCTGCCAGGCGCGTTCGCACGCTGTGATCTGTGCGGTTGCAGAGCTTGTTTACGAATTCACCCACCTCGCGGCTGTCGACGCTGCGAATCATCATCTTGATCGGACCGATATTGGCGGGTTGCATCGACAGCGTCCGTAGGCCGAGCCCGATCAACGCCATCGCTTCCAGCGGCTTTCCTGCCATCTCGCCGCATAGAGAGACCTCGCCGCCGGATTCACCCGCACTGTGGACGATCTGCCGGATCAGCGTCAGTGCCGCGGGATTGAGCGTGTCGTAGCGCTTGGCCACGCGCGGATTGGTGCGATCGACCGCAAATACGAACTGGAAAAGATCGTTGGAACCGATCGATACGAAGTCGGCGCTGCGCAAGATCTGCGGCAGCATGAACATCAGCGCGGGAACTTCGAGCATCGCGCCCACAAGCGTCTGGCGCGGCTGCGGCAGCGCGAGCAGCCGCGCGCGTTCCAGCTCGCGATCCACCAGTGCGCGCGCGTCGTTGAACTCGCCCACATGGGTGATCATGGGAAGCAGGATGCGCAGCACCCGGTCGTCCGCCGCCGCCAACAGCGCGCGGATCTGATAGCGCAGCAACGCAGGACGATCGAGCGCGATGCGGATGGCGCGCCAGCCAAGCGCCGGATTTTCCTCACGCTCCCAGCGGCCATAGGGAAGAATTTTGTCCCCGCCGAGATCGAGCGTGCGGAACACGACGGGCTTGTCGCCGGCGGCTTCGATAATCTTGCGATAGAACGCGATCTGGTCGGGAAGCCGCGGCATGGATTCGCCGACCATGAACTGCAACTCGGTGCGGAAGAGCCCGATGCCGTCCGCGCCAGATTCCCTCAGATGCGGCATGTCGATCAGGAGTCCGGCGTTCATCATCAACCGGATAACCACCCCATCCTTGGTCACCGCCGGCAGATCACGCACCTCGGCGATCTGCGCCACGCGCTGAGCGCGTAGTGCGCGCCGTGCATGAAAGACCGTGACGATTTCCGGCGGCGGCCGCAAATGCGCTTCGCCGGTCTCGCCGTCGACCACAATCAAGTCACCGGCGCGGGCCGAATCGACGATGCCTTCCACATTGCCGACCAGCGGCAAACCCATGGCGCGCGCCACGATGGCGACATGAGAGGTGGTGGCGACATCTTCCAGCACCAAAGCCGTCAAGCGGTCGCGTCCATAGTCCAGCAATTCTGCCGGCCCCATGGCGCGGGCCACGAGCGCGGAATCTTTCGGCAAATCACTGAGCGGATCTACGCCGCCCAAGTGTCGTTGCAAGCGCCGTGCAAGATCTTCGAAATCGTGCAGGCGCTCGCGCAGCAGATGATCGCCGGTGCGCATGACGCGAGAGCGCATCTCGTCCTGCACGCGCTCCACCGCGGCCTCGGCAGTGAGTCCGGCCGTAACAGCATCGCGCAATTTCTCCCGCCAGCCGCGATCCAGCGCGAACAGCCGGTAAGCCTCGATCACTTCGCGGCTCTCGCCCGAGAGATCGAGCTCGCTGGAATCCAGCATTTCGTCGACGGCGGCGCCTAGTTCGTTCAGGGCGCCGTTCATGCGCGCCATCTCGATTTGCGGGTCGTCGGCGATCATCCGCTCGACCTTGACCCGGGGCTCGTGCAGCACGACGCGGCCTACCACGACACCTTCCGACAGTCCCTCGCCGGAGAAAGAGCGAGGACGGTCGGCACGCAGTTCCGGCTCGTCGAGTTCGGCGACATCGTAGAGGCCGCCCTGCGCGACCACTTCCGCCAGCACCATGGCGACGGTTTGCAGGGCTTCGACTTCTTCTTCGTCGTATTGCCGCTGCGCGCGGTTCTGCACCGTGAGCACGCCATAGACCTGGCCACCGCGCAGGATCGGCACGCCGAGAAACGAGCGATAGGGGTCTTCGCCGGTTTCCGGCCGATAGGCGAAGTGCGGATCGGCCGGCGCGTCGCTCAGGTTCACCGGATCGGCGGTCTCCGCGACAAGGCCGACAAGGCCCTCGCCTTCCTTCAGGCGGGTGCGGTGAACCGCGGTGCGGTTCAAACCTTCGGTCGCGAAAAGTTCAAGCGCTTTTCCGGCCCGGCGCAAATAGATCGAGCAGACTTCCGCCACCATGTTGGCGGCGATGACACCGACAAGCTTGTCGAGGCGCGCCTGCGCACTCGACCGTTCCGCCATGATCTCGCGCAAACGGCGCAACAGGACGCGAGGACCGCCTGCGACGACCGGCGGCATTATTTTGATCCTTTCCTCCCCCGTTCACGGGGGAGGTGCCGAACGCAGTGAGGCGGAAGGGGTGAGTATTGCGCTGCTCCCCCTCTACCGCTGCGCGGTCCCCCTCCCCCGCAAGCGGGGGAGGAAGATAACTGTGGCGACTTCATCATGCCGCATCCAGCTCATAGGCCGAGTGCAGAGCGCGCACGGCCAGTTCGACATATTCCTCGGCGATCAGCACGCTGACTTTAATCTCCGAAGTCGAGATCACCTGAATATTGATGCCCTTCTCGGCCAAGGTCCGGAACATGGTCTGCGCCACGCCGGCGTGAGTGCGCATGCCGATGCCGATAACGGAAACCTTGGCGACGTTGGCGTCCGACTTGAGTTCGCGATACCCGATGGCGCCGGAGGCTTTCTCGATGGCGTCCAGCGCCCGGGCGAGTTCGCCGCGCGTGACCGTGAATGTGAGGTCGGTCTTGCGGCCGTCTTCGGACACGTTCTGCACGATCATATCGACATTGACGCCGGCATCGGCGAGCGGATCGAAGATCGCCGCGGCGATACCGGGCCGGTCGGGAATGCGCAAAAGCGTGATCTTCGCTTCGTCGCGCGAATAGGCGATGCCGGTGACGGGTTTCTTTTCCACGATGTCTTCCTCGTCGCAAAGAAGCGTGCCGCCCGCTTCGGGTTTGAACGTCGAAAGCACGCGGACGGGCACGCGATGAAGCATGGCGATTTCAACCGAGCGGGTCTGCAACACTTTGGCGCCCAGCGAAGCCATTTCGAGCATTTCCTCGTAGGCGACCTTCTCCAATCGCCTCGCCTTGGGAACAATGCGGGGGTCTGTGGTGTAGACACCGTCTACATCGGTGTAGATGTCGCAACGGTCCGCTTTGATCGCTGCGGCGACCGCCACCGCGCTGGTGTCGCCGCCTCCGCGGCCGATCGTCGTGATGCGGTTGTCCGGCGCGATTCCCTGGAAGCCGGCGACGACTGCCGTCATGCCCTGTTCCAGACGCTCGTCCAGGGCCGTGGGATCGATGTTCTCGATTCGCGCCGAGCCGTGCATCGCCGAGGTGTGCACAGGGATTTGCCAGCCCATCCAGGACCGGGCACTCACCCCGATGGCCTGCAGCGCGATGGCCGTCAGCCCAGCGGTGATCTGCTCGCCCGCCGACACAACAACGTCGTATTCGCGCGCGTCGTGCAGTGGAGAGAGTTCGCGCGTCCAGGCCACGAGCTTGTTCGTCTCACCGGCCATGGCCGAAACCGTGACGGCGACGCACCAGGTGCCGCAACATACCTCGATCGACGCTGGTGAGGTGGCCAAGTTCACCGCCATGGCCGCCGAGTGGTGGGACCCCACGGGCAAGTTCGCACCGCTGCACAAATTCAATCCGGTTAGGCTCAAATTCATTCGCGAAACGGCGGCTCCGCATTTCAAGCGGGAGGCGAAGAGCCTGCGCCCGTTCGAAGGCCTCACGCTGCTCGATATAGGCTGCGGCGGCGGTTTGCTGAGCGAGCCCACGGCACGGCTTGGTTTCGCGGTGACTGGAGTCGATCCGTCCGACAAGAGCGTGAAGATCGCTTCGACCCATGCGAGCGAGGCCGGTCTCGATATCGACTATCGCCAAGCCTCAGCCGAAGCGCTGGTGCAAGACGGTCTCACCTTCGACGTCGTGCTCAATATGGAAGTCGTCGAACACGTCGCCGACTTGCGCGCCTATCTGGAGGCGTGCGCCAAACTGTTGAAGCCCGGTGGACTGACGGTCATCGCCACGCTCAACAAAACTTTGAAGTCGCTGGCGCTGGCCAAGATCGGCGCCGAATTCGTCCTGCGCTGGCTGCCGATCGGCACGCATGACTGGAACAAGTTCGTCGAACCGGAACGGCTCCACGCTCTCTTGGAAGAAAACGGCCTCACGATCTTGAAAACGCAAGGCGTTACATTCGATCCGCTGTCATGGGATTGGCGGCTGTCGAACGATACGGACGTGAACTACATGGTGGTGGCGGAAAAATAGGGGGTCAGTTGGCTTCGCTAAGATCCGGCGGCAGGGGCGCAACGTCAACTCCCTCTTCGACCAGTTCTTGCGCCTCCTTCAGAGTCGCTTCGCCGTAGATGTGACGCTCTTCGGTTTCGCCGTAGTGGATCTTGCGCGCCTCTTCCGGAAACTTCGGGCCGACATAGTCGGCGTTCTCTTCGATGTGTTTGCGCAGGCCCGTCACGAACTGACGCATCTTGCGCATCTCTTCGCCGGCCGAGCGCTTCTCGCCCACCGATGTGCCCAGCGCCGGCGCCATTGGGGCCTTTTCGATCTTGCGCGAGTCGCACACCGGACAGACGAGCTTGCCCGCGGCATGCTGCTCGTCATAAGCGGCGCTGCCGGAAAACCAGCCCTCGAAGGCGTGGCCCTTGGTGCAACTGAGATTGTAAACGATCACGCTGGCAACTCTTGGATACGCATACAGTCTAACAGATGGCGGTAAATCGTGCGTTTCGCAAGCATCAACCCGCTAAAACCAGCAAAGCCGCGGCGGTTGCCAACTTCTGATCGGCGGTCCAAGGCGGGCCGAGCGGTTTGCCCAGCGCATCCATCTTGAGTTTCAACCGCACGTCGGTAAGACCCAAACGCGCCGCTGCCCAAGTCAATGCCTCGCGCTCCTTCACCCGGCTGACGGCGATCTTCTTCCTTGCACAGGCATCGGCGATCGCATCGCGAAAGAATTCGCCCTCCGCGGCGTGAATCAGCGAATGCGATGCGAGAATGTTCGCAAGGTCTGGAAGCGTGCGACCGCTCGCAGTGAGCAGCCCGCACCCTGAGAGTACCAAGCTGCGCTTCTTGAGATGGGCGGCAATGTCGGACAGCGCAGTCAACGCATAGCCGTTCGAAGATTTCGTGCAGCTTTGGATGAACGCCATCGCACGGTCGAGCTTCCAAGACTCGACATGGTGGAATGGAAATCTCGCGTTCTCGTCGCCGGGCTTGCGCAGTTCGATGCGTCGCCTGTCGATGATCTCCGGCTCTTGGGCGGAGCCGGCAAGAATAATCACCGCCGCCCAGCCGGAGTGCGCGCGCACACCGAGCGCGGCGCAACCAGCCTTAGGGGCCTTCGAAGGTACGGTCATGCTGCAAGCTTGGCACACGCTCACGCGCATTTGTGACAGCAGCGGGATCGATATCCGCCGTAATCACGCAAGGATCGGTCCCGGCCTCAGCGAGAATTTCGCCCCAGGGCGCGACAATCAGGCTGTGGCCGTAGGTCTGGCGGCCGTTGGCATGGGTCCCGCCTTGCGCGGGGGCTATCACGAAAGCGCCGTTCTCGACCGCCCGCGCGCGCAGAAGCACCTGCCAATGCGCCTTGCCCGTCGTCTCTGTGAAGGCCGAGGGCACTGTGAACATGAATGCACCCGCCTTGGCGAGGCTGCGGTAGAGCTGGGGAAAGCGCAGGTCGTAGCACACCGTCATACCGATCTTACCCATCGGCGTGTCGGCCAGCATGGCTTCGCGGCCGCCTTCGACCGTTCGCGACTCGCGATAACCCTCGCCCGACGACAAATTCACGTCGAAGAGATGGATCTTGTCATAGCGTGCCACGATGCGGCCGCGCGGATTGATGAGATAGGAACGATTGGCCGTCTTCTCGGCGCTCACCTTGATGGGCAGTGAACCGATCAAAAGCCAGATGTCGAGCATGGCCGCCAGCGAACAGAAGGCGGGGATGGCGGGATCGCGGTCTTCCGCAAAACTCTTTTCCAGTTTTGCGCCGCCATCGGGTGCCATCAGTGTGGTGTTCTCGGGCGTGGCGATGAATTGCGCGCCTTTGGATTTGGCTTCCCGGATGAGATCCGAAGCGACCCGGATATTCTCCTGCGCATCGTCGGACGAGCGAAGCTGAACACAGGCAGCGCGGAATTTTTCGGTCATCTAGCCCGCCAAAAGCGGATCGAGTTCGCCTGCCCGCTCAAGCTCGTACAGATCGTCGCAACCGCCTACGTGCCTGTCGCCGATGAAAATCTGCGGGACCGAGTGACAACCGCCGGCCTTCTCTTGCATGGCGGAGCGCCCGTCGCAGTCCATGAAGACGTCGATTTCGTCGAAATCCACGCCCTTCTTCTTGAGCAACGCTTTCGCACGCACGCAGTAGGGGCAGATCGGCGTGGTGTAAATCGTCACTTTCGGCATAACGCCAGTCCCAACGTGAACTCCCTTGGCGAACGCAGCCTTATCCGATTCTATATCGCGTCGGTGCGTGGTCGTACAACGCGCGCCAGCGTCAGCACGCAAACCCTTGATGCGCCTGCCCGCTTCAGCGCCCGGGCGCACGCGTCCAGGGTGGCGCCGGTGGTCATCACGTCGTCTACCAGGAGCACGCCGCGCCCTTTCACAACCTCGCCGTGAGAGGGCGGAACCTTGAAGGCGCCCCTCATGTTGCGGCGGCGCGCCTTGGCCGACGGCATCTCGCCTTGGCTCGGCGTCCGTTTAATCCGCGCGAGAGCGAGCGGATCGACCGGCTTGCCCGAGGCGCGCGCGAGCGCTTGGGCGAGCACCGCGGCTTGATTGTAGCGTCGCCACCACAGCCGCCAGGGATGCAACGGCACCGGCACGATGAGATCGCTGCCATCGAGCAGTTCGCCGCCGCTACGCTCCAGCCAGCGCGTGAATGCGGGCACCATCTCCAAACGATCGGCACGCTTGAGCGCGAGAATGCCGTCGCGGCTCGCCTCATCGTAACGCACCGCCGAGCGCGCGCGGTCATAGGCGGGCGGCTTGGCGAGGCAACCGGCGCAGCGGGTCTCTTTGTCTGGATCGGAGCCGACCGGATCCAGATCGAAAGGCAATCCGCATTGCGTGCAGCAACAACCGTCGATGAAGGCCATCTTCTTCCAGCACGCGGCGCAAAGACTATGCGGGTCGGCTAACGGCTCGCGGCAGAGGAAACAGAGCGGCGGATAGACGATATCGAGCAATGCGCGCGCCATGCGTGTCGCAATCGAGGAGCCGGGTGCGGCGCTATCGGAAAGAAGGGACATCGGCGTATTCTGAGCACCGAAATGTCTCAGATGTTTGTCGCATGAGCGGTCCGCCGACAATTTTCGACAAAAAAGCCTATGGGCTTCATCGGGCACGGGCGGCGCGACTGGGGGGAAGCTTTCTGGCCGTTGAAGCAGCGGAGGGCATCGCAGAACGATTGGCGCCGGTGAACCGCACCTTTGGCGACGCCTTCGATTTGGCTTCGCGCGACGAAAGCTTTGCGCTTATCAAGCCCTTCGCCCGAACTTGGTCGCGCCTTGCGCTGTCCGATGATGAAACCCTCTCCCTCCCCACCGGAAGATACGATCTCGCCATCAGCATTCTGTCGCTTCATGCGGTGAACGACTTGCCGGGCGCCCTGATCCAAATACGCCGTGCGCTAAAACCAGACGGGCTTTTCATCGCCGCACTCTTCGGGGGCGAGACGTTGCGCGAATTGCGCGACTCTCTGGCCATGGCAGAAAGCGAAATCACGGGAGGCGTCAGTCCACGCGTCGCGCCTTTTGCCGATGTGCGCGATCTGGGCGGTCTGCTGCAACGCGCCGGCTTTGCTCTGCCGGTGGCCGATATCGAGCGCACGGTCGTGCGCTATCGCGATTTTGCGACCTTGGTGAAAGACCTGCGCGCGCTGGGCGAAACCAACGCTCTAGAGGAGCGCCTGCGCGCGCCGTTGCGGCGCGATGTGCTTGCGGGGGCGATGGCGCACTACGCTTCCCGTCACAGCGAAGATGGAAGGTTCACCGCCACCTTCGACATCCTCTATCTGACCGGTTGGGTGCCGCACGAAAGCCAGCAGAAGCCGTTGCGCCCGGGCGCGGCCAAGACGCGCCTCGCCGACGCGCTCGGCACGCAGGAACACGCGGCGGGAGAACAAACCAAGCCGCGCTAAAGCGCGGCAACGATGGAATCGAACAGCGCTTTGACGTTGACGCTGAGCACGCCGAGCGCCGTGATGATGGCGACGGAAATGCCCGCGGCAATCATGGCGTATTCGATGGAGGTGGCGCCGGAACAGTCGCCGATGAATGCAATCAAAGCAGATCGACGAGCATCGCTATGAGCGGCAGGTCGGCCGGCGGCATCGGATAGGAACGCAGATCGCGCGGCTTCACCCATTTGAGCGCCTGATGTTCCGTCGCCACCACGATGCCATCCCATTTGCGGCATACGTAGAGCGGCATCAGCAGATGGAAGTCCATGTAGCTGTGCGAAGCGAAAGTGAACGGCGCCAGACAGGCTTCCTTCACCGCGATGGAAAGTTCTTCCCGAAGTTCCCGGATAAGCGCCTCTTCGGGACGTTCTCCTGTCTCGACCTTGCCGCCCGGAAATTCCCATAACCCCGCCATGCTCTTGTCGGCCGGTCGCTGCGCGATCAACACCCGCCCGTCGGGATCGATCAATGCGCAAGCAGCAACAAGAATCGTCTTCATGTCCGCATGTTCCACTATGGGAGGGGCTTCCTAAAGTTGACTTAAGAAAACGCGCACAATCCGAGCTAAGCGCGGTAAATCAACGGCTTAGCTGCGGTAACTGCCGTTGATATCGATGTATCCATGGGTCAGATCGCAGGTCCAGACCCGCGCCGCGCCTTTGTTGAGACCGAGATCGACTGCGATGTGCACCTCGCGGCCCGACACCGCTTTCGTCGCCGCGGCTTCGTCGTAGCCTGAGGCGCGCAAGCCTTTTTCGGCGACGACTTTGCCGCCAAACGAGATCTTCAGCTTGTCCCGATCGGCAGGCTCTCCGGCTTTGCCGATCGCCATGACAATGCGGCCCCAATTCGCATCCGCGCCCGCAATGGCAGTTTTCACAAGCGGTGAATTCGCGATCGCCAGCGCAATCTTGCGCGCGGAGTCGTCCGACTGCGCTCCGCCGACGTCGATCTGGATCAGCTTCTGCGCGCCCTCGCCGTCTTTGACGACTTGCAAGGCAAGATCGAGCAGAACCTTGTCGAGCTGTTTCCTGAACTCGCCAAGACGCTTGTCGTTGGCTTTGGTGATTGCGGCATGGCTCGCGCCCTTGCCGGTCGCGAAAAGAAGCAGCGTGTCGCTGGTGGATGTATCGCTGTCGACCGTGATGGAATTAAAGGACGGCTTCACACCTTGCGCCAACAGATCGTGCAACACGGACGACGGCAGGTTCGCGTCCGTAAAGACGAAGGCAAGCATCGTCGCCATATCGGGCGCAATCATGCCGGAGCCTTTGGCGATGCCGTTAATGGTGACTTTGCGACCGTCGATGGCGGCCGCGGCAGTTGCAAGCTTGGGATAGGTGTCCGTCGTCATGATGGCTTCGGCGGCAGCGCGCCAGCCGCTGGCAGATCCCGCTTCCACCAGCGATGCCAGAATCTTTGTGATGCGATCGGCGGGCAACGGTTCGCCGATGACGCCGGTGGAGGCGAGCATCACTTCGCTCGCCCGACAACCAATGGCGCCGGCGGCGGATTCGGCGACGCTGCGGGCGCCCTCGAAACCGGCTTTGCCGGTGAACGCGTTGGCATTGCCGCTGTTCACGACCAGACCGCGGGCGGTGCCGGCCTTCATCTGGGCGCGGCACCAATCGACCGGCGCGGAGGAAGTTTTGGACTTGGTAAAGACCCCGGCCACCTGGGTGCCCGGCGCGAACACTGCGACGAGAACGTCGGTGCGGTCCTTGTAGCGGACACCCGCCTCTCCGGTGGCGAGCCTCACACCAGCCAGAGGTGGCAGGCCGACGAATGTTTTCGGCGCCAAAGGTGAAATAGCGTGCACCTGCTTGGCATTGGCCAAAGCGGCTTTCGCGGAAGATGAAGATCGGGGCTTCTTCGCCACCGTCCCGGAACCTTTTGCCATAGCCCTGTGACCTCTTAGGCCTACGCTGCGAGGGCCGCCGCCCTGGGAGCGGCGGAATAGGGCGGAATCGCTTGAATTGACAAGGGGGAAGCCCGTTCTTATCTCTCCCCGGCGCGTCCGGACGAGCGTTACGCCGGGTGATTTTGCGTATCCGCCGGAATGGTCACGCCATCCCGGTACTTCCGGCTTCTAGAGGATTTTCATGCCCGGCTTCGCCAGTTTTGCGCAACGATTCTTCGGTTCTCCCAACGACCGCAAGCTCAAGCCGATGTGGCGCACGGTGCAAGACATAAACGCGCTCGAGCCGCAGTTCATCGCCAAGTCCGATGACGAACTGAAGGCGATGACGCCCGCCTTCAAAGAGCGGCTCGCCAACGGGCACACCCTCGAAGACATCCTTCCCGAAGCCTTCGCCGCGGTGCGCGAAGCTGCCAAGCGCACGCTGGGCCAAAGGCACTTCGACGTGCAGCTGGTGGGCGGTCTGGTGCTGCACGAGGGCCGCATCGCCGAAATGAAAACCGGCGAAGGCAAGACCCTGGTCGCCACCCTGCCCGTCTATTTGAACGCGCTCGCCGGCGAAGGCGTCCACGTGGTCACCGTGAACGACTATCTGGCCAAGCGCGACGCGGAATGGATGGGTCAGATCTACCGGTTTCTTGGCCTCAGCGTCGGTTGCATCGTGCATGGTTTGAGTGACGATCAACGCAAGGAGGCCTACTCCGCCGACGTCACCTACGGCACCAACAACGAGTTCGGCTTCGACTATCTGCGCGACAACATGAAGTATTCGGTCGCGACGATGTGTCAGCGCGGACATTCCTTCGCGATCGTCGACGAAGTGGACTCGATCCTCGTCGACGAGGCCCGCACGCCGCTCATCATTTCGGGGCCGACGGAAGATCAGACCGAAGTCTATCGCGCCGTCGACGCGCTGATGTCTCAACTCGTGGCGGCGGATTTCGAACTCGACGAAAAACAGCGACAAGTCACGCTCACCGATGCGGGCAATGAGCGCATGGTTGCCCTGTTGCGGGAGGCCGGATTGCTGGAAACCGGCGATCTCTACGACATCGAAAACATCACCATGGTTCATCACGTCAATCAGGCGTTGAAGGCCCACAAGCTGTTCCAGAAAGACCGCGACTACATCGTGAAGGACAGCAAGGTCATCATCATCGACGAATTCACCGGCCGCATGATGGAAGGCCGGCGCTACTCAGAAGGCTTGCATCAAGCGCTGGAGGCGAAAGAAGACGCGGCGATCCAGCCGGAGAACGTGACGCTCGCCTCGATCACCTTCCAGAACTATTTCCGCCTCTACGACAAACTCGCCGGCATGACCGGCACGGCGCTGACCGAGGCGCCCGAATTCATGGACATCTATAAATTGGATGTTATCGAGGTGCCGACCAATATGCCGGTCTTGCGCGTCGATGCCGACGACGAGGTCTATCGCACGCTCGACGAGAAGAACGAAGCGATCATCAAGCTGATTGAAGAGTGCAAGAAACGCGGCCAGCCCATGCTCGTTGGCACCACTTCGATCGAAAAGTCCGAGCATCTCTCCGAGCTGCTGAAGAAGCGCAAGGTCAAGCACGCCGTGTTGAACGCGCGCTACCACGAGCAGGAAGCCAGCATCGTGGCGCAGGCAGGCGTTACGGGCGCAGTCACCATCGCTACCAACATGGCGGGCCGCGGTACCGACATTCAGCTCGGCGGCAACGCCGACATGCGCATTCGCAACGAGTTGGGCGGCATGGTCGACGAAGCCGAGCTTGCCGGCCGCTCGGCGCAGATCCGGGCTGAAGTCGCCGCGGACAAGGAACGGGCCATAGCGGCGGGCGGACTTTATGTCGTCGGCACCGAGCGCCACGAAAGCCGGCGCATCGACAATCAGCTGCGCGGCCGCTCGGGGCGCCAAGGCGACCCCGGCGCTTCCAAATTCTTTTTGAGCCTTCAAGACGATCTGATGCGCATCTTCGGTTCTGAGCGTTTGGATTCCATGCTGCAGCGGCTGGGCCTTAAGGAAGGCGAAGCCATTGCCCATCCCTGGGTGAACAAGGCGCTGGAAAAAGCACAGCAGAAGGTCGAAGCACGCAACTTCGAAATCCGCAAGAACATCCTCAAATACGACAACGTGCTGAACGACCAGCGCAAGGTGATCTTCGAACAGCGCAAGGAGATCATGGGCGCCGATGACGTGGCCGATCAGATCGTCGGGTTCCGCGAAGAGGTCGTGGAAGATCTCGTGGCGCGGCACATCCCGGAAAAGGCCTATGCCGAGCAGTGGGACGCCGTAGGTTTGCATGAGGAGGTCGAGAAGATCTTCGGCATCGAGCTTCCGATCATCGATTGGACCAAGGAAGAAGGCATCGCCGACGAGGAAGTGCGCGAGCGCATCATGAAAATCGTCGAGGCGCGTGCCGCGGAACGCGCCGCCAACTCCGGTCCCGACGTGATGCGTTTCGTCGAGAAATCGATTCTGTTGCAGACGCTGGATCACGATTGGCGCGAGCACATCGTGAACCTCGACCACTTGCGCCAATATGTAGGCCTGCGCGGCTACGGCCAGCGCGATCCGCTGAACGAATACAAGAGCGAGGCTTTCACCTTGTTCGAGGCCCTGCTGGCCAAAATGCGCAGCGACGTGGTGCGCCAACTCATGCATGTTCAGATCAACACCGAACCGCCGCCGCCGCTGGAATTGCAGGTGCCGCGCCAGATCACGGCGCATCACATCGATCCGCTGACCGGCGAAGACGAAATGGCACCGCCCGACGAGACCATGCAGCAGCGCATCCTGCGCATGAAGGACGTCACAGTTGATCCCAACAATCCCACCACTTGGGGCAAGGTTCAGCGCAACGCGCTGTGCCCGTGCGGATCAGGCCGCAAGTTCAAGCACTGCCATGGCGCGCTGGTTTAGCGTGAATTTCGGCTAGGACCGTCCTATGTCCCATGCCCCGGGGGCTTCACGGGCAGCGGGCGCTGCATGGGCGGATTCTGCGGCACGCGGTAGTAGCTGTTCGGCACATAGCGCGGCGCCATGGGATTGTAGAATGGTCCCATATGCATGAAGGCCATGATCCCCGCCGCTGCGACCACTGCGGCGACAAAATAGACCCAGACCGCCAAAACTCTTCCGATCAGCGCGACAACGCCCTGCGTTTTGCTCGCCATGAACAGCAAGATAAAACCGACAATCGCCAAGCCGGTGGCTTGCATCGCGATACTCAACGCAAAACGCATTTTGACGGACCTCGAAGGGTTCCAGCGCCAGACCAGGCACTGGTATCATAGCAAAATTCACGCGCGACATCCTGGCAATGCCGCGCGTGAATCAATTTCATGTGTAAAGTTCTTGCGTCAGCCTTTCTTCTTCGGCGCCGGCGGTGGAGCGACGTCCTTGGCCGGAGGCGTTGCAGGCGTGGTATTGGGCGGAGGCGGCGGCGCCTCACGGTCCCACTGGTGCATCCAGCCTGGATGATCTTTCATCATATCGATTCCGAACGGCTTGCCGCCGGACAGATGGAACATGACGGCCATGACCAGGCCAAGAACGGCCAGCAGCAGGAACCAGTAGCCGAGCAAGCGGCCCAGCAGGGCGACGAACCCATCGGACTTGCTCGCCGCGAACAGAACAAAAAACGCGAGAGTTGCAAACACGGTGACATGAAGCACCGCGCCAAAAAGCATATGCATGATTACCCCCAACACTTAGTCCGTATACGGACAGTTACGCCAGAAGCGAAACTCTAGCACAAATCCGGCAAAAGCGCCTGTTCTCCAGGAAATCCGCCCGTTGCGGATTTCCCGGCATTCGCTAGTCTTATCCGGTGTGATGGATAAGGCCGCACACCAAGGTTTTCCAGGCTTTCTAGCCTTCAACAGAGAGGATCACATGCGCATCGGGGTAATCCTGCGCGCCGCCGCCGCAAGCGCGATGGCGATGGCGTTCGTCCTGCCGGCACTAGCACCGGCACAAGCGGAATCGATCAAGGACAAGACGGCACGCAAGGTGGCGGAGATTCCCACCTGCACCCGAAATCTTGGCACCATCGCAGTGCGAGAACCGGAGAACAAATGGTGGGAGGGCCTCGGCCTGGAATCGCCAGAAGCGCTCCTCAAAGTGTTCGTGCAGAGATCGGGCTGCTTCACCCTTGTGGTTCGGGGCAAGGGCTTCGAAATGATCCAGCAAGAACGCGATCTGGCCGGTGAGGGCCAATTGCAGAATCAATCGAACATGGGCAAGGGCCAGCTCAAGGCCGCCGACTACATCCTCATTCCCGACATTGCCTCGAAGAACAACAATGCGAACGGCACCAATGTCGGTGGCGTGCTGGGCGGCCTGATCGGTGGTGGCGTCGGTGCGATCGTCAGCAACATCAGTATCAACAGCAAGACTGCCGACGTCGTTCTCTCGATCGCCAACGTGCGCACCGGCGAAATGGGACCGATCACCGAAGGCCATGGCTCGAAGACCGACATCGGCTTCGGCGTTGGCGCCGGTTGGGCCAACTGGAGTGGCGGCGGCGGGGCCGGCGTCACCAGCTATCAGAATACCGGCATCGGCCAAGTCGTGGCGCTTGCCTACATCGACGCTTACACCAAATTGGTCGAGCAAATGGGCGGTCTGGGCAATGCGAGCACCGAGGCACCGGCACAAGCGCTCAATGTGACAAAGCCTGGCCACTGCTATGCCGGCCCGAAATCGAAGAGCAAAGTGCTGCGCTCACTGTCGCCAGGTACACTGCTTTACCCTACCGCAAACAGGGAGGGTGTTTGGTACGAGGTGAAAACCGAGCAAAACGATACCTGTTGGGTTTCGTCGCAGATCGTCGAAATGGCAAAATAACCAGCATTCGTGCCGCATCGAAAAAGGGGACCCGCATGGGTCCCCTTTTTGTTTGCTCTTTTTGTTTTGGGCCCGATGCCGCAAGATCGGCGCGAGAGAATATCGAGGAATTTGCGATGCGGCTTGCCGCTCTCGCTGGGCTGTTCATATTCGCGGCATCATTGCCGGCGCAGGCGAGCACTGCCACGTTCCGCTGCGCACTCAATGTCGATCTGCGGGCAAGCTATTCCGCGGACGGCGGTAGAGTGACGGTGCAAGTGCAAGGCCGCTCTTTCGTCTTGCCGCAGGACCGCTCGGGCTCCGGCGAACGCTACAGCGACGGACAAACTTTGTTCTGGGAACATCAAGGCGAAGCGTTGTTCCAGACACCCGGTCTATCGCTCTCCAATTGCAAACTCGTAGGACCGCAATGAAACCGTTCCGAATCGACGTTCCGCAAACGACGCTGGATTCCATTCGCGCCAGGGTGCGCGCCTACGAATGGCACGAGATGCCGCGCGGCGACGGCCTTGAGGGCAGCTGGGCCTATGGCGCCAATCTCGATTTCATGAAGGCGCTCTGTGCCTATTGGGCCGACGGCTACGAATGGCGCAAGTGGGAAGCCGCCCTGAATCGTTTTCCCCAGTTCAAAGCCGATGTCGACGGCCTCGAGCTTCATTTCATCCTTGAACGGGGATCCGGTCTCTCGCCGAAACCCTTGATCCTCAGCCATGGCTGGCCGGGATCGGTGTTCGAATTCCTGCACATCATCGACAAGCTGGCACACCCCGAAAAACATGGCGGCGATGCGAAGGATGCCTTCACAGTGATCGTGCCGTCGCTGCCGGGTTACGGATTTTCCGGCAAGCCCAAGCGCCCGATCGGCCCGCGCACCACCGCGCGCTATTTCGATAGACTGATGACGGAAACCCTCGGGCTCTCGAACTATATCGCACAGGGTGGCGACTGGGGCTCGGCGATTTCCGGTTGGATGGGCTACGACGGCAAAGGCTGCCGCGCGGTGCATCTCAACATGTTCGGTTGGCGTTCGCCGGGCGTGCATCCTGAGACTCAGGACGAAAAAGACTACGCGACGCGCGCAGCGCAGTTGTTCGAGATGGAAGGCGCCTATTTCCGCGAACACACGACCAAACCACAGACGCTGTCTTACGCCATGATGGATTCGCCGGTCGGTGCCTGCGCCTGGATCGTGGAGAAATTCCACGGCTGGTCCGACACGCGCAAGGGTTTCGAGAAGGTCTATACCAAGGACCAGCTCCTCACCAATGTGATGATCTATCTGGTGACGAAGAGCTTCAACACGGCGACCTGGATGTATCGCGGGCTGGCGGAAGATTTGAGCGGCACACCGGTCCCGAACGGCGTACGGATCGAAAAACCAGTCGGCATAGCGGCCTTCCCCATTGATCTCATCCCCTTCCCACCGCGCTCGCTGGTTGAGCGCCACGTGAACGTGACGCATTGGACGGATTTTCAGGAAGGCGGCCACTTCGCGGCGCTGGAGCGCGGCGACGATCTGGTCGGCGATATCCAGAAGTTCGCGCGGACGCTTTAAGCCGCCAGATTGCGGCCCATGGCGAGATATTTCTCGCGGCGCTGGCGGCGCAGTTCCTCGCCGGAGAGATGGTTCATTTCCGAAAGCCCTCGCGCGATCATGTCGCCGACCGACATAATCGTCTGTTCGGGATTGCGGTGCGCGCCGCCCGAAGGCTCCGGCACGATGTCGTCGATCACTTTCAATTCGCGCAGATCCTGCGCGGTGATGCGCAGTGCCGCAGCGGCGTCCTGTGTCTTGTCCGCGCTACGCCAAAGAATCGAGGCGCAGCCCTCGGGCGTGATTACCGAGTAGATCGAGTGTTCGAGCATGTAGACGCGGTTTGCCACCGCAATGCCCAGCGCGCCCCCCGACATGCCTTCGCCGATAATGACCGAAACAAACGGAACTTTGAGATTCAAGCTCGCTTGCGTGGAGCGTGCGATGGCTTCAGCCTGCCCGCGCTCTTCCGCGCCGACGCCGGGATAGGCGCCTTGCGTATCGGCGAAGGAGATCACCGGCAACTCGAACTGGTTCGCCATGTCGAAGATGCGGTGCGCCTTGCGATAACCTTCGGGCATCGCCATGCCGAAATTGTGCTTGAGGCGGCTTTTGGTGTCGTTGCCCTTCTCGTGGCCGACGATGGCAACGGGGCGTCCGCGGAAGCGCCCAAGGCCCGCCACCACGGCGCGGTCTTCGCCGAACACGCGATCACCCGCCAGCGGCGTGAATTCATCGATCAGTTGCGAGCAGTAATCGGAAAAGTGCGGGCGCGCGGGATGGCGCGCGACGAGCGCTTTCTGCCAAGGCGAGAGCTTGGCATAGGTCTCGTCGATCAACTGATTCGCCTTGGCCTGCAGGCGGGTGACATCGTCTTCGATGTCCATCGTGGGATCGTTGGCAGCAAGCTGCCTCAGCTCCACGATTTTTCCTTCCAATTCGGCGATAGGCCGTTCGAATTCGAGGTAAGCGTGCATCATCTCTCTTGAGCCGGGGCGAGGGGGCGCAACCGGACGGCTGGGAAACGTGTAACGATCGCCGAAAGTGGCAACCCGCCCCCTTCCCTGTCAAATGGTGACGGCAGTCACAATCGGGAAGGGTGGCGCGTCTTTAACCCATGAGAGGAAAGGCTTAGCGATGGTTATTCGAGTGCTTTTGCTGCTGGTCGGCCTGTTTCAGGTGGTAAACGGGCTCTGGATGTTAACCGCCCCCGAAAACTGGTACGCGGGCGTCCCCGGCGTGACCCTCACCGGCCCCATCAACCTTCACTTTATCACCGACATCGGCCTTGCGTTCCTCGCGAGCGGTGCGGGCATGATGCTTGGCGCGCGCAAGGGTCTCGCGGCCTTCGCGTTGGCAGGCGCGACCTGGCCCGCCCTGCACGCGCTCTTCCACATTTGGGGCTGGTTCGAGCACGGCTTTCCGATGGATACAAAAATCGTGGTTTCGGAAATTGTAGGCGTTGTTGGCGTGAGCGCGCTCGGCTTGGCGGCGGCTTGGCTGCAGGCCCGCAAAAAACAAGGAGTGGTGTGATGCTGAAATCAATGCTGCATGGACAGATCGCGAAACTCGAAGCCGCATTCGGCTATGACGGCACGTATATGCACGAAGTGCTGGACGTTTCACTTGGCGCTTTCGTGAAGTTCATGCTGTTCCAAACCATGTCGTCGCACCGCGAGGGCGTGCACAAGAACGCCTGGTACGCTGCCAAGCTCGCTGCAGCGATGAGCGAAGATTGCGGGCCGTGCTCGCAACTCGTCGTCAACATGGCGTTGAAGGCACGCGTGCCGGCGGCAAGCATCGCCGCTGTCGTTCGCGGCGACATCGAACAGGCCGACGACGATACGGCCTTCGGGTTTCGCTATGGCATCGCGGTCGCTACCAATCATCCTGATGCGGCGAGCTATGCCGAAGAAGCCGAAAAACGCTATGGCAAAAGGGGCGAGGTTTCGCTTGCCTTCACCGTTGCGGCCTCTCGCGTCTATCCTGCGGTGAAGCGCGGCCTTGGCCATGGCGCGGCTTGCTCGAAAATCGTCGTCGCCAACGATACCATCGCGGTGAAACACGCCGCCTGACCGATGACCGCCGATACAGCCCTCTTAGAAAAGCATCGCGGCCATCTGATGGGTATCGCCTATCGCATGCTGGGCGAAATGGCGGCTGCCGAAGATGTAGCGCAGGAAGCATGGTTGCGCTGGCAACGTGTCGATACGAGCGAAATTCGCGATCCTCGCGCCTGGTTATCGGCGGCGACGGTGCGCCTCTCGCTCGACGCTCTGCGCGCCGTGCGCGCGCGGCGCGAAAGCTATGTCGGACCCTGGCTGCCGGAGCCGATCCTGCCGGACGACATGCGGACTCTTGCCGCCGACGAGCCGGCGGCAAGAGCGGAACTCGCGTCCGACCTTTCACTCGCCCTGCTGCACGTTCTGGAGCGTTTGTCGCCCGAAGAACGCGCAGCCTTCATTCTTCACGACGCGTTCGATTGCGACTATGACGAGATCGCCGCAACGCTGAACAAGACCGAAGCGGCCTGCCGCAAGCTGGTGAGCCGCGCGCGGGAGCGGGTGAAGACGGATCGTCCGCGCTTTGCGGTTTCCGGCGATCAGCACCGCGAGCTTCTTGTGCGCTTCGCCCAGGCCAGCGCTGCTTCGGACGCCACGAAGATGGCGGAACTGCTGGCGCCGGACGTCATCGCCTATACCGACGGCGGCGGGCGCGTGGCAGCGGCGCTCAATCCGATCTACGGCGCCGACAAAGTCGTGCGGTTCATCCTCGGGCTGGAGCGAAAGTTCTATACGAAAGCAGAATTCGACACGACGCTGACAGAGATCAATGGTCAACCTGGGCTGATCCTGCGCGCCGACGGCAACATCTTCGCGGTGATGACCGTCGAAACTGACGGCAATCGCATCACCGCACTTTATGCCGTACGCAATCCCGACAAGCTCGAGCGGTTGAGCGAAGCGTTCGCTAAATGACGGCGGCGGCGGCCAGGTTTAAGCTTTGGTTCGCTGCCCCCGAGCTGAACGAGACGTCTCGCACTCTCGCGCTCGATCAAAGCTGCGCTTCGCGCACAAGGCTCGATTTTTCCTTGAGCCCGGTAAATGCCTGAGCCTTGTCGACAAGCTCATCGTCAAGGGCAAGTGTTGTACGCATTGAAGATGCCTTTTGCTCAAGGCACGAATATTAGCATCAAATGATGATAGTTTTAATGCCTGTCAAAGCGCCCGCCCCTGGATCATCTCCACCTGCTTAACGATCACGTGTGCCTGGCGGATCGAGGCCGCGTCGATCAAGACACCGTTCAGTGCCACAGCGCCTAGACCTTTTTCCTGCGCCTCTTTCATCGCGGCGAGAATAGCCTCCGCGCGTTCCACCTCTTTCTGAGGTGGCGTATAGATCTCGTTGGCCAGCGCGACCTGGCTGGGATGGATGGCCCATTTGCCTTCGCAGCCCAAAATCGCCGTGCGATTGGCCTGGACGCGGAATCCATCCGGATCGGAATAATCCCCGAACGGTCCGTCGATCGGCACGATGCCGTGCGCGCGCGCGGCCTGCGCAAGGCGGAACAGGGGATAGTGCCAAAGATCGTTCCAATGCCGCGCGCGTTCGCCGGAACCATCGGTCAACATCACATAGTCGGCATTGCCGCCGCCGATATTGGTGGTGCGCATGCCTTGCGACGCCGCGTAGTCGGCGGCGCCGAAATGCAGCGTCTCCAACCGGCGCGAGGCCTTGCAGATGTCGTCGATATTGGTGAGACCGGATGTCGTTTCGATGATCACTTCAAGGCCGATTTGTTTCTTGCGTCCGGCGAAGCTGGAAGCCTGCGTGATCAGCATGTCGATGGCGTAGAGATCGGAACCGTTGCCGACCTTGGGCACCATGATGGCGTCGAGGCGTTCTCCGCCCTTCTCCACCAGTGCCAGAACATCGCGATAACAGAAATTGGTGTCGAGCCCGTTGATGCGTACGGTAACCAGTTTGTTGCCCCAGTTCACATCGTTCAGCGCGGCCACGATGTTGTCGCGCGCTTTGTCCTTGTCCGCAGGCGCAACGGCATCCTCAAGGTCGAGACACACCACGTCGGCGGCGCTGGCGGCGGCCTTCTCGAACAGTTGCGGCCGCGCACCCGGCACGAAGAGCTTGGAGCGATAGAGTCTGGGCGGCGTGCGGCGTTCGACGGGCTGAAAACTCACGGAGATCCCCTGAAAAGCGCGTTCAGATTGCGGCCACCGTGGCGCGGCGCCTGGGTGGCGTCAACCGCGCGGTTTGCCGCCCTTGGCGCGAGAGCGCGACAGCGGATGCGCGGCTTCCATGACGGACTGCAGCTTGCTGCGCGCCACATGGGTGTAAATCTGCGTGGTTGCGATATCGGCATGGCCGAGCATGGTCTGCACGCTGCGCAAATCGGCGCCGCCCTCCACCAGATGTGTGGCGAATGCATGCCGCAGCACATGCGGCGAGAGCTTCTCAGGATCCAATCCCGCCTTCAGCGCCAACGCCTTTAAGAGCTGATGACAACGGCGGCGGGTAAGGAATCCTTCGGCGCCGCGCGATGGAAACAGATATTTGCTGCCGCTTTTGCGCTGGCCGGGCGGAATGAATTCATCGCGCACCGTCAGATAGGCGGTGATGGCCTCGCGTGCCGCCGGGTTGAGCGGCGCCATGCGCTCTTTTTGGCCTTTGCCGCGCACCAGCATAAAGCCTTCACGCGAGCGCGCGGAGCCAAGCGGCAATGTCACAAGTTCGGAGACCCGCAGTCCGCTGGCATAGAGCAGCTCGACGATGCAAAGAAGGCGCAACCCTTCGGAAGATTTCTCCGCGCCCTGTCGGGCTGCGTCGATCAAGCGAAGCACATCGTCCTGCGACAGGATCTTCGGCAATGGCCGTTGGCGGCGCGGGGCCTCGATCGCGTTGGTGGGATCGTCACCGCGCCGGCTTTCGGAATAAAGAAACGCATAGAACTGCCGCAGCGACGACAAATGACGGCTTTGCGAAGAGGCGGCGGAGCCCGACGTGGATAGCGCGGCGAGATAGCGCTTGATGTCGTCCCGGGTGGCGGATTTCACATTGCGATCGGTGCGCGACAGCGACGCGACGAAATCCAGAAGATCGCGGCGATAGGCGGCGAGCGTGTTGGAACTGGCGCCGCGTTCGGCGCTCATCATGTCGAGAAAGGATTCGATCGCGGTCGCGTTGACCGGCGCGACGGTTCTCTTCTGGGCGGTCATTGCGCCGCCGGCGGTGGCGGAGGCAGTTGCGGCACATAGAGCGCCAGCGCTTCTGCCGCGAAATCGTGCGCCGCGGATGCGCCGGCATCGTCCTTGATCGCCTGCACGAGCTCGACGATCGCATCCGGCGATAAATCGGAAGGTCCCTGCGGCCCCACCGCCTCGACGATGGCCGCCAAGGCCTCACCCCTGCGGGAGGAATTGCCACGCGCCGCGTGAATGCTTTGCAGGAGATTGGGCGGAATCGAACGGCCTACCGACAGATGCTGCTTGACGTCTGCATAATCCTTCTCGATGTCCGGCGGAATGGCTTCGCCCAGCACATTGTAGAGTCCGAAAACGAGGCCCGCGATTTCGCGTGTGGTCTCGCCGCCTTCGGGCTCGCGGGAGTTGGCTTCGCCGGCCAGCCATTGCAGCGATTTGAACGCGATCTTCTGTTGATCGGCCGTGATGGGAAACAGATTCAACAGCGTGTGAAACCGCGCATGGAGCTGGGCGTCACCGTCTTCGTTCAGCAGCGCTGCCCAGCGCGACGCGGCGGGAGCGTTGTCCGCCAAAATCAACGCGAAACCGATTTGCTCGGTGTTGTTCTTCAAAGCGGGGTTCGGATTGATCCGAACCGCGGCCTCGGCCTGCAACTGCGCTACCAGTGGCAACATGTTGAATTGCGTCCCCAGATGCAGCGCAGCCGCCACAAGATGCGCGCGTGACGCGTCGTCCGGCGCTTGCGCCGCAGCCTGGCGCAACAGCGCCTGACCTCTGAAGAAGGTAAGCTTCTGGACTGCGGTGTCCGCATTCGCGATGTCGTCCGGCTTGAACTTCGCCTGGTCAGCGAGTGCCAGGAGATCGGACGCCGAATAGGCGCCGGATTGAATGAGGCGTTCAGCGAGATCCAGGCGGCTGTCCAGCGAACCCCGCTCGTCGTGAAATGCCATCAAATCGACGGGCGTGCCGAGGTCGCGGCCGAGTTTCTCGTCGACCGGCAATCCCAGTTGCTTGGCCAAGAACGCTTGCAACGCCGTCGGTTTGTCGATCGACGGCGGTGGATCGGAGGCCTTGTTTTGAATATCGGCGAACAATGTGTCGAACGTCGGATCGCTCAGACTTTGTGCGCTCATCACGTTTTGGGTGAGTTCGAGCGCATCGGCGTCGCCCGCCTGCACATAGCAATAGGCGCGCAGCTCGATCCAGAATGATTCCGCGCTCGTCGTGCGCGTAGCAGTGGCATCACTGCACACGGCGGACGGATTGCCGCCGTAGAGGAGCGCATCGGCCTGGACACGCGCGAATTCCGTATCGTTGGGCACGCTCGCGTTCATGGCGATGGTCGCGGCGTCGTTCACGAAGCCCAATGCCATCAGCTTGCGCAAGCGCACGGTTTGAAACGCGTGCACGGCATCGCCGGTCGGTGCGTCAGCTTTGGCCAAAAGCAAGCGGCGCTCGATATCGCGCAACGAAGGAAGTGTTGTCGCGGGAAGATCACCGATGAGCATATCGACCGTCGAGCGCGGCGTTCCGCTCCAAAGATCGGCGCTGTACCCGCCATGGCCGTCGTCGAGCGTGCCAACGGCCAGACCTTCCGAATTGCCCAAGCCGCCGACTTGGACGCTGGTCGCGTCGGGTTTGCGCAAGGACGTGGGCGCGTTGGAATAGTCGAGTGGTTGTGAGTCCGGCGCTGTCTGGTCCGCCGGAAGAGCGGTACTGTCCGGGTTCTGTTGTGTTTGGCTCTGTTGAGGGGAAGGGGAATCCTGCGCCCAAAGCGGCTGACACATCAGCGTCGCCAAGCCGGCGGCGAGCGCGCTAAGTCGGAAAGCGGTCGTTGGCGATGGTCTCTTCATAGCTGCGGTGCGGCGGCTCCAGCGTGCTTCCATAATATCCGGCGACCAGCAGGCCAACGACCGTCAATCCCAGTAACCCTAAGACGATCCGCGCTACCCAACCCATGGAGTTCCACCCGTCAAAACGATACCGGTCCCCCCTCCCCGACTATGGCCCCCGCCCATGGGAAGCCAAGCCGGGCTTCTTCGCAAGCCTGTCGGCCAAAGTCTGTTGGCAGCGGGAACCGGGGCGTGTAAGCGAAGGGAAATGGGCCACCTCAAGCGTACAATCGCACTGGTCGGAATGATGGGCGCGGGCAAAAGCTCGATAGGCCGCAGGATCGCCGCGCGGCTGGAGGTGCCCTTCAAGGATGCCGATGCCGAAATCGAGGCAGCGGCGGGCTGCTCCATCAACGATATCTTCGAGCGCTATGGGGAACCGGCTTTCCGCGATGGCGAGCGCAAGGTGATTGCGCGGCTGCTGTCGGAGCCCCCCCATGTCTTGGCCACCGGCGGCGGCGCCTTCATCGACGAGGCCACGCGCGAACGGATCAAGAGGGACGCGATCTCGATCTGGATCAGCGTGCCGGCGGAAGTGTTGATCAGCCGGGTGGCGCGGCGTGACACGCGCCCGCTGCTGAAGAACGGCGATCCGGCGGAGATCATCCAGCGTTTGCTCATGGAGCGCGAGCCCATCTACGCCGAGGCAGACATGAAAGTGGACAGCGAAGACGGTCCGCATTCCGCCGCCGTGGACCGCATCGTCGCGGTCCTGGAAAAGAAAGGTTTTGTGGAATGAGCGAGGCCATCACCGTCTCGCTGGGGGCGCGCAGCTATGACATTCGTGTCGGCAGCGGATTGCTGAAAAGCGCGGGCGCGTTGCTGGCCCCGATGGCGCGCGGTCCCGTTCCGGTCGTGACCGACGAGCATGTGGCCGCCAAACATCTGGAGCCTCTCCTTCTCTCTCTGCGCAACGCGAAGATCGACGCGCGGCCGATCGTCTTGCCGCCCGGCGAAGGCACCAAAAGTTTTTCCGGCCTGGAACGTCTCACCTCGGATTTGCTGAAAACCGGCGTCGATCGCGGCGGTGTTGTCGTCGCATTGGGCGGTGGCGTCGTCGGCGACATCACCGGTTTCGCGGCGGCGGTCCTGAAGCGGGGAATCGATTTTGTGCAGATTCCCACCACATTGCTGGCGCAAGTGGATTCTTCGGTAGGCGGCAAGACCGCCATCAACACCGCGGAAGGCAAGAACCTCATCGGTGTGTTCCATCAGCCGCGGCTGGTGATTGCCGATATCGATACGCTCGCCAGCCTTCCCCGCCGCGAACTCCTTGCCGGATACGCCGAGGTCGTGAAATACGGCGCCCTTGGCGATGGCAATTTCTTCACCTGGCTGGAGGCTCACGGCGCCAAAGCGCTTGGCGGCGACAAGGCCGACTTGACGCATGCCGTCGCCCATTCTTGCCGCATGAAAGCGGATATCGTCGCGCGCGACGAGCGCGAGAGCGGCGAGCGCGCTCTGCTCAATCTGGGCCACACCTTCGGCCACGCCCTGGAAGCGGCGACCGGTTACTCGCAGCGCTTGCTGCATGGCGAAGGTGTCGCCGTCGGCATGGTGCTCGCCTTTCGGCTATCCGCAAAGCTCGGCCTGTGCAGCGCCAATGACTCCGACAGAATTGAAAGATATCTCAAACAAGCGGGATTGCCCGCGAGAATCGCCGACATCCCCGGCAATCGGCCTGATGCCGACACTCTGATTTCGCATATGATGCACGACAAGAAGGCCAAAGATGGCAAACTCGTTTTCGTGCTGGTGCACGCGATCGGTCAGGCGTTTGTGACGAGTAACGTATCGATGGACGACGTCAGAGCCGTGCTCGCGGACTGATATTGCGGTACGCGGCCCCTTCGGCCGCAGGGACATAGACATGACAACCTCAGTTCTCATCCTCATGGTCGTGCTGCTCATCCTGTCGGGGATCTTCGCGGCCGCCGAAACAGCGCTTACCGCCGTCTCGCGCGGACGCATGCACCAGCTGGAGAAGGAAGGCTCCTCGCGCGCGCGCAGCGTGAACATCCTGGTAAGCGACCGCGAGAGCCTGATCGGCGCCATCCTGCTCGGCAACACCTTTCTCAACATCTTCGTCTCGGCGCTGGCGACGGTGGTGTTCACCACCCTATTCGGCGAGCGCGGTATCGCGATCGCAACCGGTGTGATGACGCTCGTCATTCTGGTCTTCGTGGAAGTGTTGCCAAAGACGCTAGCGATCGTTCGCACCGACATGCTGGCGCTCAATATCGCGCGGCCCTTGCGTCCCATCGTCAGCGTGCTGGGCCCGATCGTGCGCGCCGTGCAATGGTTTGTCTGGCGGGTTCTCGGCCTTTTCGGCGTGAGGGAAGAAAGCGGCGAACCGCTGATGCCGGCGCATGAAGAGATCCGAGGCACCGTCGATCTGCATCACATTGAAGGTACCGTGGAGCGCGAACACCGCGACATGATCGGCGGCGTGCTGGACCTGGTCGACCTCAAGATCGCCGACGTGATGATTCACCGCAAGAACATGGTTGCGATCGACGCCGATCAGGAGCCAAGCGCTCTGTTCGATGCGCTGCTCGCGGCCAACCACTCGCGCGTTCCGGTGTGGCGCGAAACGCCGGACAACATCATTGGTCTGCTGCATACCCGCGAAGTCATGCGCGAATATGCCCGTCGCGGCGGCTCGCTGAAGGGCTTCGACATTCTCTCGCTGCTGGCCGAGCCCTGGTTCGCGCCCGACACCACCACGCTGGAAGAACAGCTGCGCTCCTTTAAGGAACGCCGCTCGCATTTCGCGCTGGTGGTCGACGAATACGGCACGCTGCAGGGCCTCATCACGCTCGAAGACATCCTGCAGGAAATCCTGGGCGATATCCCCGATGAGCACGCCGTCGCTGCCCGCGCCGGCATTCGTCCGCAGCCGGACGGCTCGTTCAACATCGACGGCGCGATCCCCGTGCGCGACATCAACCGCGCGCTGGAGTGGAATCTGCCGGAAGACGAAGCGACAACGCTGGCGGGACTGGTCATTCACGAGGCGCGGACGATCCCCGAAGTGGGGCAACGTTTCGCGTTTTACGGTTTCAAGTTCGAGGTCCTGCGCCGCCAGCGCAATCAGATCACAGCCCTTCGCGTGACGCCGCCGGCTAAATCGGAAATGGCGACGACGGCAAGTGCGAACGCTTGATTATTTTCGGGCCTCGTCCGGAGTGAGGGTTTCCAGCGCGAGCGCATGAACGCGTGTTTTCATCTCCTCGGCAAGAACGTCATAGACGCGGCGTTGGCGGGCAACGCGCGTCATGCCACCAAACGGATCATGTCGGCGACAAGCACCCCAATGTGATCCAACAGGTATAACGCTTCTGTCAAGCAATTCGTTTTCTTGTTTTTTTTCCAACCGAGCCCATAATTTCCACATGGCCAGACTGCATTCCTCGCGCTTCAAGAAAGACATCCGGATCAAACCGGATGCGAAGCCGGAGCCGAAAGCGCCTCGACCCTGCGCGAGCCCCAATTGCGCGGAAAGCGCGACGCATCGTCTGCCGAGAGGTCCCAACAGGCTTAACGAGCACCTGTGGTTTTGCCTGGAGCACGCCCGCGCCCATAACGAGCAGTGGGATTACTTCAAGGGCATGAGCGAGAAAGACATCGAATCGTTCCGCAATGACGCCATCACCGGGCACCGTCCGACCTGGCCGCTCGGCAAGCGCGCCGCGCGCGTCCGCAATGGTGAGGACGCATATCGCTATTACGATCATTTCGGTTTGATGGGTGACGTTACGGAAAAGCCGCATGTCAGGCCGCCGGAACGCCGTCTCACACGGCCGCAACTTGTTGCTTTGGAAGCACTAAACCTGGAACCAAGCGCCACCTTGCTAGAGATCAAGGCGAGGTATAAGGAACTCGTAAAGCGGTTTCATCCCGACGCAAACGGCGGCGATCGGGGCGCCGAGGAGCGGCTGAAACAGGTTATCAAAGCCTATGGCGTGCTGCGCGCGTCTGGCATGACCTAAGAGGCGCAACGCTTCCTTGCGCCCATCCCTCAAGCGGCGGTAACCCCCGCCCAGAGATTTAAGAGAGCCGGACCCACACAATGAATGCTGTTCCACAGGGGCTTGATGCCGTCCTGACGCCCGACACGACGGTGGATGTGAAAGCCCTTTTCGGCTTCGACACCGCCATGAAGGTGCCTGCGTTTTCCAAGAGCAATGAATACGTGCCCGAGCGCGATCCGGCCTATCGCTTCGACCGCGAGACGACGCTCGCGATCCTGTCCGGCTTTGCCTTCAACCGCCGCGTGATGATCCAGGGCTATCACGGCACGGGAAAATCCACCCATATCGAACAGGTCGCCTCGCGCCTTAACTGGCCGTGCATCCGCATCAACCTCGACAGCCACATCAGCCGTATCGATCTCATCGGCAAAGACGCGATCGTTCTCAAGGACGGTCAGCAGATCACCGAATTCCGCGAAGGTCTGTTGCCGTGGGCGCTTCAGCATCCCGTGGCGCTGGTATTCGACGAGTATGACGCCGGCCGTCCCGATGTGATGTTCGTCATTCAGCGCGTGCTCGAAGTCCAGGGCCGGTTGACCCTGCTGGACCAGAACAAGGTGATCAAGCCGCATCCGGCCTTCCGTCTGTTCTCGACGACGAACACTATCGGTCTTGGCGATACCACCGGCCTCTATCACGGCACGCAGCAGATCAATCAGGGCCAGATGGACCGCTGGAGCATCGTCGCCACGCTCAACTACCTGCCGCACGACGCCGAAGTGAACATCGTGCTCTCCAAGACGCCAAGCTATGCGGTGACGGCCGAAGGCAAGAAGACGATCTCGGCCATGGTGCGGGTCGCCGACATGACCCGCAATGCCTTCATCAATGGCGATCTGTCGACCGTCATGAGCCCGCGTACGGTCATCACCTGGGCCGAAAATGCCGAAATCTTCAAGGATATCGGCTTCGCTTTCCGGCTTACTTTCTTGAACAAGTGCGACGAACTCGAGCGCGCCAGCGTCGCCGAGTTCTACCAGCGTGCCTTCGGCGACGAATTGCCCGAGAGCGCCGCCAAAGTGCTGGTGGCATGAAGCCGGAGAATCCGGCCGAGCCCTTCAAGCGCGCCGTCGGTACCGCGGTGCGCGCGATGGCGGGCGAGCCGGAGCTGGAAGTCAATTTCAGCGCCGAACAGCCGACGCTGAAGGGTTTGAAGGCACGCCTGCCTCTGCCCTCGCGCAATCTGCCGCCCAACGAAATCGCCATCGTGCGCGGACAGGGCGATGCCTATGCGCTGAGGCTCGCCTACCACGAAGACAAAGTGCACGACCAATTCCGGCCGCAATCGGCGGACGCGGCCGCCATCTTCGAAGCGGCCGAAACCGCGCGCGTGGAATCCATCGGCGCCATCGCCATGAAGGGCGTGGCGGGCAATCTCGCCGCCAGCATCGAAGCGCGCTGCAACGCGCGCGGCATGGCCAAAGCCAAGGATCGTTCTGAAGCGCCGCTCGCCGACGCGCTAGGCTTGATCGTGCGCGAAAAGCTGACGGGCGAAGCCCCGCCGGAAAGCGCGCGCAAGGCGGTCGAACTGTGGCGGCCTTGGATCGAGGAACGCGCCGGCAAGGATCTCGCCAAGCTCGAAAACACCATGCGCGATCAGAAGGCGTTCGCGAAACTGACCCGTACGATTCTGCGCGATCTGGAATTCGGCGAGGATCTCGCCGACGAGGCCGACGGCGACAGCGAAGAATCCGGCGACCCGGACGCGCAACCCGAGGAAGGCGGCGACACCAGCGAAGCCAATCCCGATTCCGAAATCAGCGAAGCGGAGATGAGCGAGGCCGAAGGCGAGGAAGGCGAAGAGACGGCCGCCGAAATGCAGGCTGAACAGACCGCCGATCCCTCGGACGCCCAGGAAGCCGAAGAGGGCATGAAGCCCTGGCGGCCGGAGCAGCCGTTCTCCCATGCCGACGACTGGGGCTACAAAATCCACACCACCCAGTTTGACGAAGAGGTGACGGCTCCCGATCTTTGCGACGCCGAGGAGCTGGCGCGGCTGCGCAGTTTCCTCGATCAGCAGCTCTCATCCATGCAGGGCGTGGTCTCGCGGCTTGCCAACAAGCTGCAGCGCCTGCTCATGGCGCAGCAAAACCGAACCTGGGAATTCGATCTCGAAGAAGGCTTGCTCGATACGGCGCGCCTGCCGCGCATCATCATCGACCCCATGCACTCGCTCTCGTTCAAGCGCGAGAAGGACATGACCTTCCGCGACACGATGGTGACCCTGCTGCTCGACAATTCCGGCTCGATGCGCGGCCGTCCCATCATGGTGGCGGCGATGTGCGCCGATATTCTAGCCCGCACGCTGGAACGCTGCGCGGTGAAGACCGAAATCCTCGGCTTCACCACGCGGGCCTGGAAAGGCGGACAGTCGCGCGAGAAATGGATCGCCGACGGCAAGCCGCCTCACCCCGGACGCCTCAACGATTTGCGCCACATCGTCTATAAGGCCGCCGACGAGCCGTGGCGGCGCGCCAGGCGCAATCTGGGCCTGATGATGCGCGAGGGCCTGCTCAAGGAAAACATCGACGGTGAAGCCTTGATGTGGGCGCACAACCGCACCATCGCCCGCTCCGAGCAGCGTAAAATTCTGATGGTGATCTCCGACGGCGCGCCGGTGGACGACTCCACGCTTTCGGTCAATGCCGGCAATTATCTCGAGAAACATCTGCGCAAAGTGATCGAGGAGATCGAAGAGCGTTCATCTGTCGAACTGACCGCGATCGGCATCGGCCATGACGTGACGCGCTACTATCGTAAGGCCGTGACCATCGTGGACGCCGAACAACTCGGCGGCGCGATGACCGAGCAATTGATCTCGCTGTTCGCGGAGGAACGCGATCACGGCCGCCCCGGCCAGGCGGCGCGCGCCTCGCGCGTGCGCCACGCCCGCCACCCCGTCGCTGCGTGAGGCGGACGCTTTCCTTCCTGAGCGCCGGCGCGATCGCGCTCGGCGCGGTGTTGTCCGCCTGCGCCAGCGAAGCACCCGCCGTGAACGGCCTGCCGCACGCCATCGGCCTCTCGTCGCTGTCCGTTGCGCTTTCGCCGGCCAATCTCAAGGAACGGCACGTTGGCCGGCTTATCTATCGTGGCGGAATCCAGATCACCTCGGACGACCAGCGCTTCGGCGGGCTATCGGGCTTGATCGTCAGCGCCGACGGCAAGCGCATGCTGGCGCAATCCGACGAGGCCCATTGGTTCCGCGCCAACCTGGTCTACGACGCCGGCGGCAATCTCATCGCTGTGGAGCACGGCGAACTGGCCGACATGCTCAATCTTTCCGGCAGCGCGATGAGCGGCAAGGAAGGCGATGCCGAGGGGATTGCGGCCCTGTCTCCGCGCGGACCGGACGGCAAGGTCGCGATCAGCTTCGAACGCAATCACCGGGTGTGGACCTACGATTTGAGCGACGGTCTCGATGCCCGACCATCGGTCTTTCCTACGCCGCCCGACATCAAAACCCTGCCCTTCAATTCCGGGCTGGAAAGCCTGACGCCGATGCCGCAAGGACCGCTGCTCACCGTCGCCGAAACTGCCGATCCCACCACGAACGACCACCGTGCATGGCTGTTGGGCGGACGTGATGCGGTGGATTTCCAGACCCTTTCAGTGAAAGACCATGCGCCCTACGAAATCTCGGATGGCGCCTTCGGACCGGACGGCAATCTCTATCTGCTGGAGCGCCACTATTTCGGTCCGCTCCAGGGCGTCGTGATCGCCGTGCGCGAAATCGACGGTAAAGATGTAAAGCCCGGCGCGGTTCTCGATGGCCGCGAGATCGCGTCCTTCACCATGCGCGAGAACATCGACAATATGGAGGGCATCGCGCTACGCCGCGACGCGCAAGGCAAGACGCTCGTCTACATCGTCTCGGACGACAACTATTCGTCGATCGAGCGCACGCTGCTCTTGATGTTTGAATTGGCTCAGTAGCCGCCGAAGCCCGACAGCGGTGGAACGACCGGCCGCAGGATCCAATACGGGATCAAAAGTGCGATCGCGGCGGCCACCATGAAGCCCAGGTAGAAGGCCATGTGGCTGCTCCACGCCACCGGCGTTCCGGCAAACGCCGCCGGGAATGCGACCAGCGAAAGCACCAATCCGCCGAAGAGCGTCGAGAACAACGGCGCCTTCCACCAGCGCGGACCCCGCAGGCGGTCAAAGAATACGATCGAGACGATTTGAGCGAGGAACAGCGCGCCGCCGAAGGCCGCCACGTCGCGCATCGCCGGTGTCACGTTTTCGCGCAGGGTCGCAAGATCGCCTTGCGTGAACGGAAGTGTCGCCAGCGCGACGCCCCAGGCCAGCACCACCTGCCCGAAGGCATAGCCGGCGCCGTAGCGGCGATTGGTGAGCTGCACGGCAAACAACGTCAGCGGCAGCAGCACGAGGCCAAGCGTCAGCCAATGACCCTCGCTCATCGCGGAAAGCATCGGAGCCTGGACATCGCCGTAGACGAAGATCGCTGCGCCAAGCGAGAGCAGCAGCAATACCGGCACCACCAGACGCAGCGTCGCCGCCAGGAAGCCCACGACGGCTTCGCCGAAACCGGAGCCCGACGGCCTTGCGATATGCGCGCGACCGATCATGTCGAGCGGCCTCAACCGCCCGTCGCTCACGTCAACCATTCCGATTGTTATCTGACCCCCGCCAATCCGCGGATTGGCGCGCACTCCCGCTTCGAACCCCACAGCACCCCACCCGTGCCGACCGTCATCTCAATGCGGCCTGGCACATTTTGAAACATTACAGGGATTACGGTGCAGAAGCTATGCCGGTTTTGCGACGTTGGTATGGTTTACGCCGCTTTAGCCATTTTCTTGGCGATCTGGCGCTTCAGGCGCAGCGCTTTGACGGAAAGGGTGTCGTCCTTGGCCTTCAACAGGAAGGCGTCGAGCCCGCCGATGCGGTCCACCGTGCGCAGCGCGTTCATCGAGATGCGCAGACGCACCGACTGACCAAGGGCGTCGCTGGCCAGGGATACCGGCTGTAGATTGGGGCGGAAGACCCGCTTCGTCTTGTTGTTGGCGTGGCTCACATTGTGGCCAACCATCACGGCTTTGCCCGTCAGTTCACAGCGGCGCGACATGAGATTCTCTCTAAGGACTCTTGGGGCTCGGTTCGAAAGAGGCGCTCTCTTAGTGGCGAGGCCTTGAAGCGTCAAGGTTTCGGGAGACTGTCAGGAATACTGTCCTGTCCTGTCCTGTCCCGGCCCGGCCCGGACAGTCGAGAATCTGCCCCCCTGCAACCGGCCCCCGGGCGTCCGGCAGCCGTTACGACCGAAACTGCCAGATCAGTTCCCGCGCCGCGGCGTAGGGCAACGCTTTGCCCTTGATGACGTCGGCCTCGATCCGTTCGGCTTCGGCGGCGGCTTTGGGATCGTTTGTGATTTCGTCCGTCAGCACCGCCTGCACTTCGCTCCAGAACCAGCGGCGCGATTGTTCGCGGCGCAGATCCGCCAATTGACCTGCCTTGGAAAGCGCGGCGTGGAAGTCCTTCATCGCAATCCAGGCTTCGGCGATACCCTTGCCTTCGACCGCGGAGACCTTGAGCACCTCCGCATAGAGCGATTTATATTTCGGCCGCATCAAATGCATCGCGCCGTGATAGTCCGAAGCGGCGCGATTGGCCGCTTTGGCAAGATCGCCGTCCGCTTTCGTCACGATCAGAAGATCGGCCAGTTCCATCACGCCGCGTTTGATGCCTTGCAGATCGTCGCCGCCACCGGGACTGACGAGCAGCACGAAAAGATCGACCATGTCGGCGACCGCAGTTTCAGATTGCCCGACGCCGACGGTTTCCACGATCACCACATCGAACCCGAAGGCCTCCGCCAGAAGCATCGCTTCGCGAGTTCGCCGCGCAACACCGCCAAGCGTGGCGCCCGCAGGCGACGGGCGGATGAACGCAAGGGGATCGCGCGCCAGCGTTTCCATGCGCGTCTTGTCGCCCAAGATCGAGCCGCCGGAACGGCGCGAGGAGGGATCAACGGCCAGTACCGCGATCTTCAATTTCTGTGACGTTAAGTGACGGCCGAAGGCTTCGATGAACGTCGATTTGCCCGCACCCGGCGCACCGGAAATTCCGACGCGCTTGGCTTTGCCGGTGCGCGGCAAAAGCGCGGAAAGCAGCGCTTCAGCCCGTTCGCGATCGCTGGCTTTCGCGGATTCCACTAATGTAATCGCTTGCGCCAAGGCGCGGCGATCCCCGGCCATGAGCGCTTGCGCCAATTCGCCGGTTCCGGTCTTTACCTTGCGGCCGGTCATAATTGGACCATCTTTTCAAAGACTTTTATCATGGCTTAGTTTCGGGACGACGCGGGGAAACGAAAATTCGGCGTTACAGGAGTAGTTCATGAAATCCCTTGGTGCACACCGTTCCCTGTCGATGGCGACAGCGATTGCTCTTTCTACCGCCGGCATTGCCGCAACCGCGGTGTACGCGGGCGACGCGTCCAAAGCGAACCGCACCAATATTGCCGCGATTCCTCCGGCGGGCGAAGGCTCGCTGGGCGTTGCCTACACCATCGCTTTCTGGGGCATACCTTTCGGCCATAGCGACGTGAACATCAAGCTGGCGAAAGACAGCTACAAAACCAGTTCGGTTTTCCAAACTAGCGGTATCGTAAGTCTCTTCTGGAAGTCGGATATCCAGGCCTCGTCGACCGGCACTATTGCCTCCGACAATCTGGAGCCGGCGGTTTACGATTCTTACGATCAGCGCCGCGCCGACAAGAAGCAGCGCGTGAAAGTGACGTTCACGGATGCCGATCCCACCGTGTTCGCCGATCCACCCTACAGCCTCACCAAATATCCCGTCTCCAGCCAGCAGAAAAAGGAAGCACTCGATCCGATGAGTGCAGTCGCGCTGGTAATGACCGGCATCAAGGCGGATGCAAAAAATCCTTGCGGGACGGTTGCACCGGTGTTCGACGGCCGCCGTCGCTACAACATCGAATTCAAATACCTCAAGGATGAACCGGCCAACGTGCCCGGCGTCTACAAGGGCAAGGCGCATCTTTGCGAGATGCACTACAACCAGATCGCCGGCTTCAAGCCAAAAGTCGTGCAGGAAGGCAAATCCTTGCCGCCGGTTTACGGCTGGTTCGTCGACGTACCGAGCTCGGCGGCGCCCACCGGCAAATACCTCGTGCTCATCAAGGCTTGGGCCAGCAATGGTTGGGGCACCGCCGACGCGACGATCACGAAGATGGACGTCGACAAATCCGGCAAGCAGGGCTGACGCTCGACGCGTTCCTAGAACTTGCCTAGAAATGCCGCCCACGCGAGGGGCGACATGGGCTATTCGTTTCTGCACGACATGCATTGGGTGCTGCCGCTAAGGCACGCCTGGGCGACGCCGATCGCCGACGGCTTTACCTTTCTCGGCTACACCCCGTTCTTCCTCATCTTGATGCCGCCGCTCTATTGGTTTTGGGATCGCACGCTGTTCATGCGGCTCGCGCTCGTCATCGTCGTGACCGGCATCGTGAACGGCTGGCTCAAGGATTACTGGCAGGATCCGCGGCCGGACGCGATGTTCCAGCTCGCCGGCGAACGCGTGGAGGACTCTTACGGGCGCCCCAGCGGACATGCGCAAGTCGCCGCCGCCATGTGGCTGTGGCTCGCTTATGAAATTCGCCGTGGCTGGGCGTGGGTCGCAGCGGTCTTCATCGCGCTCGGTGTCGGTTTAAGCCGGCTCTACCTCGGCGTGCACGACATCGACGACGTGGCAACTGGATTCGCGCTGGGCGTCGCGGGGCTTTTGATACTCGGCATTGCGCTCAGCCCCGCTTTCGATTTCTGGCGGCGCCTGCCCAACATCGTTCACTTGGCGGCCTTCGCCTTGCTCTTCGCCCTCGTCTGGTGGTCGTGGCCGATCGCCAAATATCCGCAAGGTGCGGAGAATACCCTGCTCTTCTTCGTCGGGGCCTATGGCGGAACAGTGCTCGATCACCGCGCTGTCGCTGGCCAACCCAAGCGTCCGGCTTGGTGGGCGATGATCTTGCTGGGCGTGCTGGGCGTCGTCGGCCTGTTCGTTCTGCGCGAGGCGCTGGGGCGCGCCGGCGTGGCGCTTCATATCGAGCCGGATGCCGCGAGCGCCGTCCAAAGCTTCGTGATCGGCTTCTACGTCACCTGTATCGCGCCGTTCCTGTTCCGCCTGGTCGGCGTCGGCCGCGAGCCGAAATCTACCCCTGCGGACCAAGGGCTCGTAACAGAGGAACCAGCGCGGAGCTGAGCGGCGTGGCAATGCCGTGCTTGGCGCCGAGCCGCGCGATCACCGCGTTGCGCGCGTCGTATTCCAATTCCTTGCCGTCGCGGCGGTCGTAGTACATCGAGTTGCCGCGATTGCCGCGGCGCGCGGCCAGCATGTTGGCAAGATTGGCGGCAAAATCGTCGGCGAACTTGGCGCCTTCCGCCCGCCCGACGGCCACGCATTCATCCGCGATGCGCTTGGCGAGATCGCGCAGGCCCGGCACGCGCGCGATGGCGTCGGGGTCCATGGTCAAGGTGGTGAGCGAGCCGCTGGCCGCGTTGAGGCAAAGCTTCTCCCATTGGCGCGTCATGAAATCGTCGCTGAGCTGCACGCGGACCGAGGTGTTCTCGAACAGCCCGGCAAATTCGCGGCCAATGTCGTTGTCGGCGGCGATCAGCAGGGCCGGACCATAAGTGGTGATCTTACCCGGCGCCGTGCGTTCGGCGGGAAGTTGTACGACGATGGGCAGTAGCGGCGCGCTCGCGGGGACAAGACCGCGCACGCGCTCCTTGTGCTCGACACCGTTCTGCAGGATCGCAAGCTTGGTGCTGGGACCGACCGCAGCTTTCAACCATTCTGCAGTCGACGGCGTCTGATGCGATTTGACCGCGAGCAGCACCCAATCGGCGCGTGAGACTTCGGACGGCTTGGTCACTACGCGCACGGGCAAGGATCTGAACTCTTTGGTGTCAGAGCGCGTCACGGTCAGAGCGTCGAACGCCTGATTACCGCAAATCGTGAAATCGTGCCGACCACTTTCTGCGATTCCTGCGGCGACTGTTCCGCCGATGGCGCCTGGCCCGATGAGGTGGATGCGAGTCATTGCTGGCCAACCTTTCACCTACGAACGAAATCCACCCTCCCTCGAGAGGGTCGAGATTCGCGAAGAAAATTCCCGCCTACGCTAAAAGCTTCGGCGGGTCGTGTAAGTCACAACGTCCGCCGGAGCCTCGGCGAAGGCGGATCGGGGAGGATGCGCAAAGGGAGAACTCCGTTTCATATCCTCCCCAAAAATCCTTCGGATTTTTCGACCCTCCCAAGGGAGGGTGGAGACACGTTTATTCCGCCGCGTGATCGAGGCGCCGCGCGCGGATAAGATTGAGCACCTTTTTCGCCGCTTCGGGAATGTTTGTCCCCGGTCCGAAGATCGCCGCCACGCCGGTCTTCTGCAGGAACGCATAGTCCTGCGCGGGGATAACACCGCCCACGACGACAAGAATGTCGTCGGCCTTCTGTTTCTTCAGTGCGTCGAGCAGCAACGGCACCAGTGTCTTGTGGCCGGCCGCTTGGCTCGACACGCCGATGACGTGCACGTCGGCTTCGATGGCGTCTTTGGCAACTTCTTCCGGCGTCTGGAATAGCGGCCCGATATCGACATCGAAGCCGAGATCGGCGAAAGCGGTGGCGATGACTTTCGCGCCGCGATCGTGGCCGTCCTGTCCCATCTTGGCCACCAGCATGCGCGGTCGGCGGCCTTCTTCCTTCGCAAAGTCTTCGACATCGCCGCGGATGGAGGCGAATTCGTTGTCGCCTTCATAGGCGCCGCCATAGACGCCCGAGATCGAGCGGATTTCCGCGCGGTGACGGCCGAAAACTTTTTCCATGGCTTCGGAGATCTCTCCCACCGTGGCACGCGCGCGCGCCGCCTCGACGGCGAGCGCCAGCAGGTTGCCGTTGCCTCTCGCCCCTTCGATCAGCGCCTGCAGCGCCGCTTCGAGCTTCTTGGAATCGCGCCTGGCTTTGACGTCGTTCAGCCGCGCGATCTGCTGCGTCCGCACCGCGGCATTGTCGATATCGCGCACGTCCATGGGCGATTCGTGCTCCGGCTCGAACCTGTTGACACCGACGATCACGTCTTCACCTTTGTCGACGCGGGCTTGGCGGCGCGCTGCGGATTCTTCGATGCGCAGTTTCGGAATGCCGGCCTCCACCGCCTTGGTCATGCCGCCCATCGCCTCGACATCGTCGATGATGGCTTGCGCATGCGTGGCAAGCGCATGCGTCAGCGCTTCGACGTAGTAGGAGCCTCCCAGCGGATCGGCGACCTTCGTCACCTGGCTCTCGTGCTGAAGAATAAGTTGCGTGTTGCGCGCAATGCGGGCTGAAAACTCTGTCGGCAGAGCGATCGCTTCGTCGAAGGAGTTGGTGTGGAGCGACTGGGTGCCGCCGAGCACGGACGCTAGGGCCTCGATCGTCGTGCGCACGATGTTGTTGTAGGGATCCTGTTCGGTGAGCGACACGCCGGACGTTTGACAGTGCGTGCGCAGCATCAGGCTTTCGGGATTCTTGGCGCCGAACTCTGCCATGATGCGCGACCACACCAGACGTGCGGCCCGCAGCTTCGCCGCTTCCATGAAGAAGTTCATGCCGATGCCGAAGAAGAACGAAAGGCGCGGCGCGAACTGATCGACGACCAACCCCTTTGCCAGAGCCGCGCGCACATAGTCGATGCCGTCAGCCAGCGTATAAGCGAGTTCCTGCACCGCGGTCGCGCCGGCCTCGTGCATGTGATAGCCGCTGATCGAAATTGAATTGAACTTCGGCATTTTTTTTGCTGTGTACTCGATGATGTCGGCGACGATGCGCATCGAGGGTGTGGGCGGATAGATGTAGGTATTGCGCACCATGAATTCCTTGAGGATATCGTTCTGAATGGTGCCGGAGAGTTTCTCGCTCGCGACGCCCTGCTCTTCCGCCGCCACGATGAAGTTCGCCATGGTGGGAATGACGGCACCGTTCATCGTCATCGACACACTCATCTTGTCGAGCGGAATTCCGGAGAACAGGATTTTCATGTCCTCGACGGAATCAATGGCGACGCCTGCCTTGCCGACGTCGCCCGCGACGCGGGGGTGATCGCTGTCGTAACCGCGATGCGTGGCAAGATCGAAAGCCACCGAAAGTCCCATCTGCCCGGCGGCTAAATTCTTGCGATAGAAGGCGTTGGATTCTTCGGCGGTGGAGAAGCCGGCGTACTGGCGCACCGTCCAGGGGCGTCCTGCATACATGGTGGCCCGCACACCGCGCGTGAACGGCGCCAGGCCCGGCAGCGTGTTGGCCTCAAGCCCCTCCAGATCAGCAGCGGTGTAGAGCGGCTTCACGTCGAAGCCCTCCGGCGTGTACCACGAGAGGCTCGAAAGCGGTTTGTCCTTGAGTTCCTTGCTCGCGAGCTTGGCCCAAGCCTCGGGGGTCTTGCCCGAATTCTTATCCGTCATGCGTCTCCTCCGCTTCGGCAGTATCGCAGGTGCGAAATGCCGCGCAAAGCCTGGGTCTCCAAGGCTGCCTCAAGGCAGGGATCGGCCCAACACGCGCGCCTTTTGGAGGCGGGAAGGTTTGTCAGTCTACGGAGTATTCCTGTGGGTAACCTCAAAGACTCCACAAATTGGCCTACCCACAAGATTTTGTGGGGGAATGGTATTGACTTTCGAGCCATTGTGTGAGAACAAATGATGATATTGAGTCGGTTAGTGATTCGTCCCTGATTCGTGCTGGGACTGTTCACGGTCGTTAACTTCCCATCCATATGCAGGTTGACCGTTGCAGTCCGTGCCTTGCGAGAGGTGCGGAAAGCTCCAATGTTGCGATCCCCATGAGCGCACGACGAATTCGCCCCAGCCGCCCCAAAGATTTCGATGAGGGCCGGATCGCGGCGGTGCTCGGCCCCACCAACACCGGCAAGACGCATTTCGCCATCGAGCGCATGCTGGCGCACCGCTCCGGGATGATCGGGCTGCCGCTGCGTCTGCTGGCGCGCGAGGTCTACGACAAAGTCGCCCGTCTCAAAGGCGCCCAATACGCAGCCCTGATCACCGGCGAAGAAAAGATCGTCCCGCCCGATGCACGCTATTTTGTATGCACAGTCGAAGCGATGCCGCTCGATCTGCGCGTCGCTTTTCTCGCCGTCGATGAAATCCAGCTTTGCGCCGATCCCGAGCGCGGCCATGTCTTCACCGACAGGCTGCTGAACGCGCGCGGCGAGGAAGAAACGCTTTTCCTGGGCGCGGAAACGATGCGCGGTGCCATCCAGCGTTTCGTTCCCCGCGCGCATTTCATCACCCGCCCGCGCTTTTCCGATCTCGCCTATACCGGCCACAAGAAACTCACCCGCCTGCCCCGCCGCTCGGCCATCGTCGCCTTCTCGGCGGAAGACGTTTACGGCATCGCCGAACTGGTTCGCCGCCAGCGCGGCGGCGCAGCCGTAGTGCTGGGTGCGCTTTCGCCGCGCACCCGCAATGCGCAGGTCGCGCTCTATCAATCCGGTGACGTGGACTTTCTCGTCGCCACCGACGCAATCGGCATGGGCATCAACATGGACGTCGATCACGTCGCGTTCGCCGCCATGGAAAAATTCGACGGGATCGGCATTCGGCCGCTGAAGCCGGAAGAAATCGGACAAATCGCCGGGCGCGCCGGGCGGCATATGAACGACGGCACGTTCGGCATGACGGCCGAAGCCGAATCCCTTGACGAAGAGACCGTCTCTCGCGTCGAAGGCCATCGCTATGAGCCGGTGCGGCTGCTGCAGTATCGAAATTCGGCACTGGCGTTTCATTCCCTGGACGCCCTGCTGGAAGCACTCGACGAACCGCCTCCGGCGCGAGGCCTTGTAAAGGCGCGGCCGGCGATGGATTTCACCAGCCTGCGTCTCCTGGGCGGTCACGACGAAATTCGCGACATGGCCCGCGCGCCGGCGGCAGTGAAGAGATTGTGGGACGCCTGCCAGCTTCCCGATTTTCGCAAGCTCTCGCCCGACGAGCATGTGAAACTGGTCGAGCAGATTTATCGCCATCTGATGAGCGACGACGGCGTGCTGCCCGAAGATTGGCTGGCGCGTCAGATCGCGCGCCTCGATGTCATTGAAGGCGATGTGGCGACGCTGTCGGGGCGTCTCGCGCAAATCCGCACCTGGACTTATGCCGCCCACCGTCCCGGCTGGGTGAAAGACTCCGCGCATTGGCAGGGGCAGGCGCGTGCCGTGGAAGATCGTCTTTCGGACGCGCTTCACGAGCGGCTCACGCAGCGCTTCATCGACCGGCGCACGGCGGTGCTGATGCGCCGTTTGCGCGACGACGATGTGCTGGATCTGGCGCTGGATGATTCCGGCAGCGTGTCGATTGGTGGCGAGACCATCGGCAAGCTCGAGGGTTTCCACTTCGAAGCCGATCCTCGCGCCGAGGGTATTCACGGCAAGACCTTGCGCACGGCGGCGCTAAAAGGCCTCGACGGCGAGTTCTATGCCCGCTCGATGCGGCTGGCCAACGCAGCCGACACCGACATCACGCTGAGCGAACACGGCCGGCTGTGGTGGGACGGCGCCATCGTGGCGCGCCTGACGGCGGGAACGAGCGCGCTGTTGCCTGTCATCGCGATATTGGCGGACGATCATCTCCGCAGCGATCTTCGCGAACGGATACAGAAGCGGTTGGATGCGTGGATTGCGACACGCACCGAGCTGCGGCTTGAACCGTTGATGGCGCTGCGCAAGGCGGCCGATGCGAAAGCCGGAACGCAAACGGCGCTGCCGGCCGAGGCGCGAGGCCTTGCCCATCAGCTTTGTGAATCTTTGGGTTCGCTCGATCGCCATAATGCGACGCTTCCCCCCGACGAGCGCGCCGCGATGCGCGCACTGCGACCGTTCGGCGTGCGGTTCGCGAGGCGCTCGATCTACATGCCCAAACTGCTGCGGCCCGAGGCGGCGTCTTTGCTGGCGTTGCTGTGGGGTGTGAAGCATCGGCTGGAAAAGATCCCGCCTGCCCCGCCAGCAGGTCTCACCTCCTTCGAATTCGATCACGACATACCGCACGGATTTTTGGCCGCCGCGGGGTTCCGCTTGGCGGGACCGCGCGCCGTGCGTCTCGACATGCTCGATCGCCTCGAAGAAGAGCTCGAAGCGGCGGCGGCGAAAGGGCAAACAGCCGACGCCGCCATCCCCAAACTGGTCTCGCTGCTCGGCTGCGATCGCGACACGCTGGAGAAGATTCTCGCCGCTCTTGGCTGGAGCCGTGTCGAAGTCGCCAACACCAACGAATCGACCAGCGTGTGGCGCAACACCGGCACGCGCACGCAGCCGCGCCGCCAGCATGCGCACAAGAAGAAAAAGAAACACGCGACAGTTACGGTGCGCCCGGACTCGCCGTTTGCAAGCCTCGCCACCTTGGTCCGCAAACGCTGAGCGCCGCCGTGCCGGAACCAACCAGCGAGCGTATCCGCATCGACAAGTGGCTGTGGCATGCGCGCTTCTACAAGACGCGCGCCTTGGCCCAGAGCGCCGCACTCTCGGGCGTCCTTCGCTTGAACGATGCGCGGGTCGAAAAAGCCGGTGTGAGCGTAAAGCCAGGCGACGTGCTCACTGTGCCGCGCGGCCGCGACGTGCTCGTCGTCCGCATCCAATCCTGCGGCCTCCGCCGCGGCCCCGCGAAGGAAGCACAGGCGCTGTATGAAATTCTCAATCCGCAAAACTGAAAAACGGGAAGAAGTAAGGGGCTCACGCGGAGGTGCGGAGCCGCGGAGGAGTATCAAACATTCGTCAGGGCCGCCCTCAAGGAGGCCACCCACAATCGCGACACGAATAGAATTATGCGAAAGGTCCTCCATCGCATGAACCGGGTATTCACAAAAAACAGCTCGACTCCGCGGCTCCGCGCCTCCGCGTGAACTAATCCTTTTTTGGTGTTGAATCGAATGCGCAACAGCCCAAAGAGCCTCATCGCCGCAACCTGCTTGATCCCTTCGCGAGAGGGCCTTAAGTGACAGCCCAGTTCTGCTGTTCGAGAGCCTTATGACCTACGTCGTCACCGAAGCCTGCATCAAATGCAAATACATGGATTGCATTGAGGTCTGCCCCGTAGACTGCTTCTACGAGGGCGACAACATGCTGGTGATCGACCCGGACGTCTGCATCGACTGCGGTGTTTGCGAGCCGGAATGCCCACCGGAGGCGATCAAGGCGGACACCGAGCCAGGCCTGGAGAAATGGCTGACCCTCAACGCCGAATATGCCAAGCAATGGCCCAACATCACCCAGAAGGGCGTTCCCCCGACCGATGCCAAGGAATGGGATGGTGTGGATAACAAATTCGAAAAGTACTTCAGCGATAAACCCGGTTCAGGTTCGTAAAATTGACTGACCATTAGGCTTGTGGCGGGCTGGTATGCGCGATTTCGTGCCGCCCGCTAGGTATCTGATTTACATGACAATTTCTCATAGAATTTTAAATAAACGCCGATATTTCAATGGCTTGTCCGAATCGGCCTTCCTTTTTGCGGAATTTTGTGTTACATAACAAACACTCGGCACAAGGCACGAAAGGCTCGCAATCGACGATTAACTTTCTGCCCCCAGCTCCAGGCATCAGATACGCCCCCGATCTTCGTTGCCAGCGAGCCAGGTCAGTTTGTTGCGTGCTCGAGTTGTGATCACGGGGTTTAAATATTGCACCGCAGCGCGTCCGGTCGCTTTTCGACCGGCAGCGTCTTGCGGTGATGACTGGACAGGGAAATGACGACGACGACAGCTGTTGTGGCGAAGAAGAAGACGGTTCCGGCGAATTCCAACAAGAAGTTGGACTTCAAGGCGAACGACCATGTGGTCTACCCGACCCATGGCGTCGGCAGAATCACGCGCGTGGAAGAGCAGGAAGTGGCCGGCATCAGGATGGAACTCTTCGTCATCACCTTCGAAAAGGACAAGATGACGCTGCGCGTTCCCACCGCGAAAGCCAAGGCCGTGGGCATGCGCAAGCTGTCCTCGCCCGACATCGTGGCGACAGCGCTCAACACGCTGAAGGGCCGCGCGCGCATCAAGCGCACGATGTGGTCCCGCCGCGCGCAGGAATACGAGGCGAAGATCAACTCGGGCGATCTCGTCGCGATCGCGGAGGTCGTGCGCGATCTCTATCGCGCCAGCGGTCAGCCGGAGCAGTCCTATTCCGAGCGTCAGCTCTATGAAGCCGCTCTCGCCCGCATGGCGCGCGAAGTCGCCGCCGTGGAACGCACGGACGAGCCCACGGCTGTAAAGCGC
>JACQDN010000024.1 GCA_016201105.1 Pseudomonadota bacterium | reverse complement strand
GTCGCCGACCGCGATCACCTGAGCGAACCAGTAGGTGTAGCGCACGACGAATCCGGCCCAGGGACCCAGATAGGTCTCGGCATAGGTGCCGAAGGAGCCCGCGGTGGGATGAACCACCGCCATCTCCGAGGGGCTGAACACCATCGCCACGGCGATGAAGCCGGCAATGGCGTAGCTGAGCAGCACCGAGGGACCCGCTTCTCCGATAGCGATCGAACTGCCCATGAACAGTCCCGTCCCGATCGCGCCGCCCAGGCCGATCATCACTACCTGGCGCTGCGAAAGGCCTTTGTGCAGGCCCTGCTCGCGCGCGACGACGGATGTTTCGTTCATGGGATCTCGGAAGGTGAATCCTGAAGTGTTCTACATGCTCTTGAGGCCGAGTGGGCCACCTTTTACCAACAATCAAAACCCAGGATCACCTATGTTGAGCAGTTGTACTCGCTGATTTCGCATCGAGATCATGGATGGCCGGGACGCGCTCCACTTCGTTCCGCGCCGCCCGGCCATGACGGTCTGTTTTCTTGGTCTTGGAATACCCCGGCTGGAAAGTTTAGCTTGGCGGGACATGCAATCTTTGTCTGGCCCGCCGCGGCGACGCGCGCGCCAAAATCGCGCAAGAGGGAAAGCGATGACGATGAAATCTTTCGCGCTGGCAGCGCTCCTCCTGGCGTTTGCGGGTCATGCGTTTGCGGGCCATGCGTTTGCGGGCCAGGCGTTTGCGAGCAAGGCGAGCGTGGAGCCCATCATTATCGATCACGTCACGCTGATCGACGGCACCGGGCGGGCGGCGAAGCACGACATGGCCGTCGTCGTCGACGGCGGCAAATTCACCATGGTTGTGCCGAGCGATCTGGTCCGAGGGCTCGCCGCACGGCACCGCATCGACGGAACCGGCAAATACCTGATCCCTGGCCTCATCGACGTCCATATCCATCTCGACGGCTTCTCGCGCGACAAGAAGGACGACAAGAAATGGGTGGTCGACCGCAAGGCGGGCCTGCAGGCACTGGCGAGCTATCTCTATGCCGGCGTCACCACGGTTCTCGATGTGGGAAACATCCCGCAGAATATCCTGCCGCTGCGCGCCGACGAACGCGCCGGCAAGATCCTCGCGCCGCACGTCTTCGCGAGCGGAAATCTCATCACCTATCCCGGCAGCCACGGCAGCGATATCGCCGTGAACGTGCGCTCATGGCCCGAGGCCGAGGCGCAACTGCAGGCGCAGCTCGACAGCCAGCATCCCGACGTCATCAAGATCACCTATGACGACGAGGGCTGGGGCTCGCGCCCGCTGATCCCGATCCTTCCCAAAGACCTCCTGCAGCACATCATCCAGTTCTACAACGAACATGGCGTGCGCACGACGGTTCACATCTCGGGCGAGAACCGCGCGCTGGAGGCGATCTATTCCGGCGTCGACACGCTGGCGCACACGCCCATCCAGGGCCCGCTGAGCGAGGGCTTCGTCAAGATGGCGGCGGCCAAGCAGATTCCGTTCGCCACCACGATGATGATCGGCGACAACTACAGCCGTCTGCGTGAGCATCCCGAATATCTCGACCAGCCGCTTTATGTCGCGACGATGGATCCCAAGGAGCGCGCCCGGCTGAAGAAGCTCGTCGCCGACGGCGGCGAGACAGCGCTGAAGAATTCCAAGCCGCTCTTTCAAAAGAGCTGGCGCCTGTGGATGAAGACGCAAACGCCGATCCTTCAGGACAATCTGCGCCGCATCGACGAAGCCGGCGGCGTCATTGCCACCGGCACCGACGGTTCGAACGGCGCCGGCGAGCAACGCGAGCTCGAACTGCTCGCCGAGGCCGGTATCGCGCCGCTGGAGATCGTCAAGATCGCGACCTTCAACGGCGCGCGCTTCCTCGGCCGGCAGGAGACGATGGGCAGCATCGAGGAAGGCAAGCTCGCCGACGCGGTGCTGCTCTCCGCCGATCCCACGCGCGACATCGACAACTGCAAGGCCATCGTCATGGTGATGAAGGCCGGCGCCATCATCGACGAAAGCAAGCTCCCCCTCGCCGGCGGCCCGCAACCGCGGCGCATGCCGTAATGGATCGCGCGCCAACCGGGTCAAACACCCGCGCAGCGTTTTTGTCGAAGAAGAAAGAAAAAGGAAGGGTTCACGCAGAGCCACAGAGCCACAGAGAGCACAGAGTTCGTGGCCTTCGGTCGATACCGGACATCTGGTGAAGGAAAATCTGGCCGGGCTTGGCCCGGCCGACTCACAGCGAAGAGAGCGCGCTAAAGCCCAATCAAAGCTCGACACCCTCTGTGCTCTCTGTGGCTCTGTGGCTCTGTGTGAATCCTTCGCGTTCCTTCTTCCCTACGCCCCGAAAATCCCCCGCAGATACCCATTCAACAACCGCCCCTGCGGATCGAGCTGCCTGCGCATCTCCGCAAAATCCTTCCACCGCGGATAAAGTCCCGCGAAATCGCTCCCCGTCAGCGCATTGAGCTTGCCCCAGTGCGGCCGTCCGCCATGCTTGCGGAAGATCGGTTCGATAAGCTCGAAGAAGAACTTGTAGTCGTCTTTGTAGTAAGCATGGACGGCGACGGAGCCGCGCGGTTCTCCCTGGAAGGGCGACAGCCACGCATCGTCCGGTGCGATCCTTCGCACCTCGATGGGAAAGAACACATCGGAGCGTTCACGCTCGATCGTCTCCACCACTTCGCGCAGCGCCTTCAGCTGCACCTCGGCCGGTAGATGGAATTCCATTTCGTTGAAACGCACGGGCCGGTCGGTCGAGAGCAGTTTCCAGCCCTCGTCGATCGCCTCTTCGGGCGGCGTCGAGCCGAGCAGCAGCTCGGCCGCTTCCTTGCGCAGCGTATTGGAAAAGCCCAGCAGGTTGCGCAGCGTCTTCAGCGCATCCAGGAACGTGGAATCCGTTTCCTCCCCGCGCGGGCGCGCAGGCTCGTCGGTTTCATCATGGGTGATGTTGGCGACAAGGCCGGTGAACGGCACGGCGTAGAATTCGAAATTGCGATGGCTGTTCCAGCGCGCTTCCGCCTTCGAAAGCGCTTCGTCGAAGGATTCCAGCCAGACGCGGCGGTGCACGCGTTTGTTTGCGCTCGTCTTCAGCTGCACCTGCGTGATGATGCCGAGCGAACCCAGCGAAACCCGCGCCGCATCGAAGATCTGCGCGTTTTTTTCTGCACTGCACTCCAGAATTTGGCCGTCCACGGTCGCGAGCCTCAGCGCCGTGACGTCGGCATGGATCGCGGGCAGATGCTTGCCGGTGCCATGCGTCGCCGTGCCGAGCGCGCCGCCGAGCGATTGCTTGTTGATGTCGGGCAAATTCGCCATAGCGCGGCCGTTCTTTGCCAATTGCGGCCCCAGTTCGCCCAGCCGCGTTCCGGCCCAGATCGTCGCGATATCGCCATCGACCTTCGTCACGCCGGAAAGCGAGTCGAGCGTGAGCAGCGTGCCGTCGGTCGGCACCAGCGGCATGAAGGAATGGCCCGCGCCCACCGCGCGGATCGGCGCCGGCGAAGTTTTTAAGAGATGAGAGAGTTCGTCTTCGCTCGCCGGCGCGATGCGCGCCTGAGGATAGCCGTGCTGGATGCCCGACCAGTTGCGCCACACCAGATGGCCTTGGGCATCGATCGCGGGCGGCGCCGGCGGTTCTGGCGCTTCGCGATTAGCGAGCACGACACCGCCAGCCGCTGCGGCGACGACGGCGGCGCTCGCGCCCGCGCCGATGGCGGCGCGCCGGGATATCTTCATTTCTCGTTCTCCCGATCCGCGAGGAAGCGGATCAAATCTTCGTAGTCCTTAGCCGTGCACGACGCACATTGCCCGCCCGCCGGCATCGCCTGGAAACCGAGGATGGCATGATCCCTGAGCGTGGAAAGACCTTTGTCCCAGCGCGGATCCCACACCGTGTGATCGTGCGTCAGCGGCGCGCCGGAGCCGGCCCGCGTGTGACAAGCCTTGCAGCTGTGCTCGTACAATTGCGCGAGGCGAGGATCGGCGGGCTGCAGCGTCGCAAGCTGCGCGGGCGTCGGCGGCGCAGGCTTTTGCTCGCAGGCGGCGAGGGTGAATACGGACGCGATCACCAGCACTGCAATCGCAAAGCTTTGGCCAGAATGCATTCGTTGCGCGCCCCGTTCACCACCAACAAACACTGTATCTAACCGACGTCACATTTCAAAAATCAAAAAAAGGTTGTCATCCCTGGCGAGCGCGGCACAGTGTATGATTTCAAAAATGCTCTCGGTTCGCCCACAATCCGCTCGGGCCGATTCATCGTAAACTCGCGCTATTATGGGAGAACCTGCTCATGGATCGTCGCACCGTCCTCGGCGCTCTTGCAGTCACGCCGTTTGCTGCAAATCGCGCGCTGGCATCGAATCCACAGAAGCTTTCCGGCGAAACGGGCTTCATCAACGTGCCCGGCGGCAAAGTGTGGTGGCGACGCGTGGGCCACGGAAAGAAGACGCCGCTGCTGTGCCTGCACGGGGGTCCGGGCGCGGGCAGCGACTATCTCTTCTCGATGGCCGCGCTCGCGAACGATCGCCCCGTGATCTTCTACGATCAGCTCGGTTGCGGGCGTTCCGATGCGCCCAACGACGACACGCTCTACCGCTTTCCGCGCTTCGTCGACGAACTCGACGCGGTGCGCAGCGCACTCGGACTCCACAACATCATCCTCTACGGCAATTCCTGGGGCAGCATGCTCGCCATCGAGTATCTGCTTGAGGGCCGTGGGCAGGGCGTCGAGAAACTGATCCTCAGCGGCGCGATCTCCAGCATTCCCCAGGCCGTGGCCGGCGAGCAGCGGCTGATCGATCAATTGCCGGAAGGTGTGGGCGCGCGCTTGCGCCAGCTCGAACGGGAGGGGCGGGAGTCTTCACCCGAATACGAGCGCCTCGTCGAGCTGTTTTATCATCTGCATCTGTGCCGGCTCGATCCCTGGCCCGCGGATTTTGCAAAGACGGTCGCGAACATCTCCAGTTCGCCGGCCTATCGCGTCATGAACGGCCCCAACGAGTTCACCATCATCGGCAACATCAAGGATTGGGACCGCAGCAAGGATCTCGGCGCCATCAAACTGCCGACGCTGCTCACCACCGGCGAATTCGACGAAGTGACGCTCAATTGCCACCAGACCATCCGCGACGCGATTGCGGGCGCGAAACTCGTGGTGATGAAAGGCTGCTCGCATTTGACAATGATGGAACAGCCCAAGACGTATAACCGGATCCTGCGCGAGTTTATCGGGTAGCGCATAACTCTACCCTCCCCTTGAGGGAGGGTCGAAATTTGCACAGCAAATTTCGGGGAGGGGTCATGCCGACCTCGCAAAGATTTGGAGCCACGAACTCATCCGGCTCGGCCTGACCCCTCCCCGAAATCTTCGCTCACTTCGTTCGCAAAGATTTCTACCCTCCCTCAAGGGGAGGGTGGAAGACGCGTGCATGCCTTTCAGGCATCATCCCCGCGCAAACGTCGCGCGAGTTTGGAATTCAAAATGAACGTTGCCAAATTCATCGCCATCGCATTTGGTGCAATCCTGGCGGCGACGTCGGCCACTGCCGCAGAAACCGTCGTCGTGCACAACGTCCTTGGCGCCGAGGGTCCCCTGATCGTCGACGGCAACCTTTATTACGTCGGCTGGATTTCCAACACGTTGTCGAAGTGGGACGGCAAGAAATCGACCGTTTTGAATCACACGCCCGGCTGCGGTCACAACGGCCTGGCTCTGACCAAACAGAAGACCTTTCTCATCGCCTGCGACGACGAGCACGGTGCCATCCTCGAAGTCGACATGACGGGAAAACAGCTCCGCCGCTGGGATACCGACAGCACCGGCAGGAAACTCGACGGCGGCATCAATGATATCGTGGTGACGGCCAATGGCGGTGCCTACGCCACACTATCCGGCCTTTTCACGGATCCGCCGGTCGCGGTGATGGGAGAGATTCTCTATCGCGCGCCGGGCAGTCGGAAATGGATCCAAGTCGCCGACGACCTCAACTATGCCAACGGTATCGGAGTCTCTCCCGACCAGAAGACGCTCTATGTCAGCGAAACGGTCGGCAATTGCATCCTGAAGTTTACCATCGCCGCCGACGGCTCTCTCAGCCACCGCTCGAATTTCGCGCTGCTGAATCTGCTGGTGCCCAACAAAGTCTCTTCCTGGTGGCTCGGGCCCGACAGCATGAAGATCAACAGCCGAGGCGATGTGTATGTCGCGCAATTTTCCGGCGGCAAGATTTTGAAGCTGTCGCCTGCGGGCAAGCTGCTGCACGTCTTCGAGATCGAAGCGGGCACCGGCACGACAAACCTCGCTTTCGATAAAGGCGAGAAGAACCTCTACGTGACCGTGGTGAAGGATCCGAACGACCCGCAGGCGAAAGGCAGCGTCGTGAAGATTGCGAATGAGAAGTGACAGAAAACATTACTTCTCCCTCGGGAGAGGTGAAATCATCGCCCCGCCGCGAACCCCACGCTCAGCGCGCGCATCGTCTCGTCGATGATTTTTTGAAAATCGCAGTCCGGCGAAAGCTTGCCGGCGAGCCTCAGCATCACCGCGCCGTGCAGCGCCGACCAGAAGACATGCCCGATCAGCACCGGATCGCCCTGCAGCACGCCGGCTTCCAACAATCCGGGAATATGCTGGATCATGGTGGCGCGGGCGCGAATGCCGGCGCGCACCAGATCGGGATAGTCGTTCTCGTTCGGCTGCCAGATGTCGAAGATAAGCCGATACGACGCTGTCTCTTGCAGCGCGAATTCGACATAGGCCTGCGCCGCCGCGTTGGCGCGATCGACGGGCGTACCTTTTTTTCCGAAGGCGTTCTCAAGCTTCTCCGCGAAACGATCGAAAGCGCGTGCGCGCACCGCAGCCAGGATCTCGTCCTTGTCCTTGAAATAGCGATAGGGCGTCATGGGGCTGACGCCCACTTCCGAGGCCAGCTCGCGCAAGGTGAAACCGTCCTGGCCGCGCTCGGCGAACAGCCTTGTGGCGGCTTCCGTCAGTTTTTCGCGGAAATCTTCGACTTCTTCTTTGGACAGGACGCGGGGCACATCACATCTCGAATCTGGCTCTTGAAACCTCTTATTGCTTACACTATAAATTTACAACGTATAATTATGACGCAGGGAGAAGCCCATGAACGCCCCAGCCAATATCCAGCACAAGAACCCCTACCTCTCCGGCAATTTCGCGCCCGTGCGCAGCGAAGACGATTTCGCCGATCTGAAGATCACGGGCGCGATCCCGAAAGAGCTCTCCGGCAGTTACTTCCGCAACGGTCCCAATCCGCAGTTCGAACCGCGCGATGCCTTCCATCACTGGTTCGCGGGCGACGGCATGATCCACGCTTTCCATGTGCGTGACGGCAAAGCCTCCTATCGCAACCGCTATGTGCGCACGCCGAAATACCTGCTGGAAAACAAAGCCGGCCACTCGATGTTCGGTACTTTCGGCAATCCCATGACGTCCGATCCCTCCGTCATCGGCAAGGACAGCGGCGTCGCCAACACCAACATCGTCTGGCACGCGGGTAAATTGCTGGCGCTGGAAGAAGGACATCAACCCTTTGAGCTCGATCCCAAGACGCTCGAGTCCAGGGGCTATGTCCCCTACGCCGGCAACGCCAACCGCTTCACCGCCCATCCCAAGATCGATCCGCAGACCGGCGAACTCGTCTTCTTCGGCTATTCGGCGGGCGAAGGATTCTTCACCGACGAAATCGCTTACGGCGTCGTCGACAAGACCGGCAAGGTCACCCGGCTGGACCGCATCAAGGCGCCGTTCTGCAGCATGATCCACGATTTCTTCGTCACCAAGAACTACGTGCTCTTCCCCGTGCTGCCGCTGACGGGAAGCATGCAGCGCGCCATGAGTGGCAAGCCGCCGTTCGCGTGGGAACCCGACAAGGGCTCGCACATCGGCGTCATGCGCCGCGACGCGAGCGTCGACACCATCCGCTGGTTCACCACCGATCCCTGCTACGTCTTTCATCCCATGAACATGTGGGAAGAAGGCGAGAAGATCTTCGTCGACTCCATGCAGTATGAAGTGGCGCCGCTGTTTCCCAATGTGGATGGCTCCGGCGGCAAGGATTCGCCCGCGAAACTTTCGCGCTGGACGTTTGATCTTTCTGGCGATCTCGCCGCCAACACCAACACCGTGAAGCGCGACTATATCGACGACCTGCAGGGCGAATTCCCGCGGCTGGACGAACGCCGCGCCGGGCTTTCCTATCGCCACGGCTATTTCGCCGCCAACACCAAAGCCGACGGCAAGATCATGTTCGACGCCATCGCCCATATCGATCATCAAACGGGCGAGAAGGCGGTCTATCGCTTCGCAGCTGGCGATGTTCCGGGCGAGCCGGTCTTCGTGCCGCGCAACGCGAAAGCCGGCGAAGGCGACGGGTTCCTGGTCGCGACCGTCTATCGCGGCAACGAAAACCGCACCGACTTCGCGGTGTTCGACGCAACTGACATCGCCAAAGGCCCGCTCGGCACCGCCGCGCTCCCCCGCCGCGTCCCGTTCGGCTTCCACGGCAACTGGGCTCCGGCGAAGGAGATGTAAGAATCACCTCTCCCTTGGGAGAGGTCGACGCGCGAAGCGCGTCGGGTGAGGGGTAAGAATTGAGCGCCACCGGTGAAGCTTCCCCTCACCCGAAAATCCTCGCTACGCTCAAATTTTCGACCTCTCCCAAGGGAGAGGTAAGACAGGTGCCCATGAACCTCTTCCAAGCCTTCCGGCCGCTGTTGTCGGATTTTCTCTCCACCATCGTCTTCGCGATTCTCTACGCGGCGACGCACGACATCTACTTGGCCGTCGGCGCCGGCATGGCGGTCGGCGTCGCGCAGATCGTGATCGCCAGAGTCCGCAAGCAAAAGATCGACGTCATGCAGTGGGCCAGCCTTGCGCTTGTCGTCGTGCTCGGCAGCGCCACCTTGATCACCGCCGATCCGCGTTTCGTGATGGTCAAGCCGAGCATCGGCGGGGTCGCCATCGGCAGCGTCATGCTGCGGCGCGGCTGGCAGAACCGCTACCTGCCGCCCATCGTGACCGAGAACATGTCCGCCGCTGTGCTCATCGCCTGGGGCTACATCTGGGCGGCGCTGATCTTCGCGCTTGCGGCCGTCAATCTCGTGATTGCATTTATGTTCACGTCTTACTGGGCGCTCTACATTTCCTTCGTACCGCTGTCGCTGCAGCTCGGCCTCTTTCTCATTCAGTACGTCACCATCCGCGGCGCCGCGCGCAAAACCATCCGCGCCCGCATGGCGTCGGGACAAGCGGCGGCGGCGGAGTAGAACTTCCTCCCCCGCCGTTGCGGGGGAGGTGCTGAGTGAGCCCTTCGCGAGCGAAGCGGAGGGGGTGGCGGGAAATTCGACGAGCAATCGCAATCGTTCTTCGCGTCAATCGCCACCCCCACCGTCCGGCGATGCTGACGCATCGCCGTCCACCTCCCCCGCAACGGCGGGGGAGGAAGATTGAATGCGCAGCCGCAAAATTATTTTCAAAAGCCGCGACTTACGCACGGCTCGGTCATCCTGCCGCCACCTTTTGCGCCAATCCTGCCGGCCGCCCGAATTGCCGGGGATTGCGCCCGGCTATAGGCTAGAGGAGCGCGATCCAAGGCAGCGCTTCGGGGGAAGAAATGAACCGGCGTCTTCTTATTGCAGGCGGCGCAGTGTTTGCCGTTCTGTTGGTCGTTGGCGTTGTTCTCTATTATCTCGGCGGCGGAGAAACGGGCGGTCCTTCGGGCGGCCTGTTCGAACGTCTGAAGCGCGGACTTACCTCCGTCACCCAGACCATGACGCCGGCCCAGATGGCCGAAGCCCCGGAATTCGCTTTCAGAAGGCTGGAGATCGACACCACCAAGGCGCAACCGGAAGCTTGTCTCGTCTTCACCCGCAACCTGGATCAATCCGGCAAGACGCACTACGAAGATTATCTTTCGATCGATCCCGAGACGCGCGTCGTCGTGCGCGCCATCGATCAGCGGCTCTGCATCGCCGGCTTCGCCTTCAACCAGACCTACAACGTCACGCTGAAGACCGGCCTTCCCGCCACCACCGGCGAGAAGCTCGCCGAGGAAGAAACCGTTCCCGTTGAATTGCGCGACAAGCCATCCCTCGTTCGTTTTAGCGGCGGCATCGTTCTGCCGCGCGACAATGCCGACGGCGTGCCCGTCACCACCGTCAATATCGACAAATTGAGTCTGAAGGTCGTGCGCGTCGGCGACCGGCTGCTGTCGCAGATCGAGAACGGCGTCGTCGACCAGACGACCATGTACAGCTGGGATGAAACCCAGCTCGAGAGCAACCAGGGCAGCGTCGTGTGGTCGGGTTCGATGGACGTGCAGGACGTCAAGAACGAATCCGTCGTCACCCTCATTCCCATCCGCGACATCCTCAAAGACAAGAAGCCCGGCGCCTATGTGCTGATCGCCATGGATGCCGCCAAGAAGAAGACGGACGACACGGGCGAAGACACTTCCGACGAAATGGCGGCGCAATGGGTCATTGCATCCGACATTTCGGTGACGACTTTTGTGGGCGCCAACGGCATGGCCGCCTTCGCGCGCTCCTATGCCAGCGCCCAGCCGCTGGGGGGCGTCAAGCTGACGCTGGTCGCGCGCAACAACAACATTCTGGCAACCGCCACCACCAATTCCGAAGGCCGCGCGGATTTCGCTGAAGGCCTCTTCCGCGGCACCGGCGGGGACGAGCCCGTCGTGGTCATGGCCTACGGCAATGACGGCGATTTCAGCTTTATCGATCTGCGCCGCGCCGCGTTCGATCTGACCGACCGCGGCGTGGGGGGGCGCGACACGCCCGGCCCGATCGATGCCTTCCTCTATACCGAGCGCGGCGTCTATCGCCCCGGCGAAACCATCTATTCCACCGCCATGCTGCGCGACCGCGTCGGTGCGGCGATGTCCGCGCCGCTGACGCTTGTCGCCACCCGTCCCGACGGCATGGAAGTGGCGCGCACGACGATCGCTGCCGCCTCGCTTGCAGCAGGCACCACGTCGTGGCCGGTGAAGCTGCGCAACACCGCGCCGCACGGCCGCTGGCAGATCGCCGCCTATATCGATCCCAAAGCCCCGCCGGTGGGGCGCGTGCAATTCGACGTTGCCGATTTCGTGCCGCAGCGCTTGAAGGTGGCGCTCACCTCAGAGCAGAAATTCGCCACCGCCAATTCCGATCTCAAAGTGAAGGCCGAAGCGCGCTTTCTCTATGGCGCGCCGGCATCCGCGCTCTCGGGCGAAGGCACCGCGCGCATCGCCGTCGACAGCGATCCGTACCCTGCGTTCTCGGGATTCCAGTTCGGCCGCGTGGACGATACCTTCGCCGAAGTCAGCATCGATCTGACAGTGCCCGAGACCGACGCCTTGGGCGTGACCGAAGCGACGGCGGCGATCGGCGATCTCGCGGAGACCACCTTGCCGCTCAAAGCCGCCGTGAAGGTTTCCATTCACGAGCCCGGCGGACGCACCACCGACAAATCCATCGACGTGCCGGTGCACACCCGCCCCGTCGCCATCGGTCTGCGCGCCGATTTCGACGGCGGATCCGTGGCCGAGAACACAAAAGCGAATTTCGAAGCCATTGCGGTGGATGCGGAGGGAAAACGCATCGCGCTGAGCGGCCTGACTTTCTCCTGGGTGCGCGAAGTTACCACCTATCAGTGGTATCAGACGAACAACGAGTGGAAATACACCTCGGTCACCCGTGACCGCCTCGTCACCAGCGGCCAGATGAACATCGCCGCCAACGCTTCGGCAAAGTTGGGCCAGTCGATGCCGTATGGCGACTATCGTCTCACCATCACCGATCCCAAGACCGGCGCCTCGACGTCCACCCGCTTCTATTCGGGTTGGGCCGCCAGTTCGGAAGGCGATCGTCCCGACCGCATTCCGGTGGCCGCCAACAAGCCGGCCTATCAGCCGGGCGAACGCGCCCACATCACGATCAAGCCGCCATCGGACGGCCAGGCGCTCGTCGTCGTCGCGGGCGACAAGATTTTCTCGTCGCAGTTGATCGATGCCCCTGCCGGCGGCACCAGCATCGATATTCCGGTGTCGGCCGATTGGGGCGCGGGCGCTTACGTGCTCGTGACGGACTATCGCGCGCTCAACGATGCGACGGGCCGCGAGCCGGTGCGCGCCATCGGCGTTACCTGGATCGGCGTCGACAATGCCTCTCGCACGCTCACGCCGTTGATTGGCGGGCCGGCGAAGATCACGCCGCGTCAGAAGATCGTCATTCCCGTAACAGTGAAAGGTCTCGACAGTGGCGAAGATGCTTATCTGACGCTCGCCGCGGTCGACGAAGGCATCCTGCAGCTCACCGATTTCAAATCGCCTGATCCCGTCACCTACTATTTCGGCAAGCGCAAACTCGGCGTCGGCATGCATGACGACTATGGCCGTCTGATCAAGGCCGAGAAGGGACCGGTCGGTTCCTTGCGCGAAGGCGGTGACAATTTCGCCGGCCGTCCGCTCGCCATCGTGCCCACGCGCACCGTGGCGCTGTTTTCGGGCCTGGTGAAAGTCGGCGCCGGCGGCATGGCGCAGATTCCCATCGACGTGCCGGACTTCAACGGCGAATTGCGTCTGATGGCGGTTGTCGTGAGCGACAAGAAGATCGGCCACGCCGATCGTCCGCTCACCGTGCGCGATCCGGTGGTGGCCGATATCGTGCTGCCGCGCTTCCTGGCGCCGGGCGACCGCGCCGAGGCCGCGCTCAACATGAACAACGTCGAAGGACCGTCGGGGACTTATGTGGCGACCGTCACGGTTGGCGGCCCTGTCGGCCTCGATGCCGGCGCGCCGCAAGACGTCATCACCCGTCCGATCAATCGCGGCCAGCGCATTCTCGTGCCGATCACGCTGGTGGCCAGAAATCTCGGCATCGCCGGCATTCATTTGCGCGTGACGGGGCCGAACGGCTTCAAGGTCGCGCATGACTGGCCCATTCAAGTGCGTGCGCCGCAGCTCGATGTCGCGCGCGAGGAAACCGTCGTTTTCCCGGCCAATCAGAACTACGTCGCCAACCGGCAACTGGTGTCGGACGTCGTGCCCTCGACATTGAACTTCGGCATCAACGTCTCTTCCGCGCACGGTTATAGCGACGTGCCGGGACTGCTGCGCTGGCTCGACAAATATCCCTATGGCTGCATCGAGCAGACGACCAGCCGGGCGATGCCGCTGCTTTACTTCAACGATCTGGCGCCGCTCGCGGGCCTGCCCAAGGATCAGGCGCTGCACGACCGTATCCAGGAATCGGTCGACAACGTGCTCGACATGCAGAACTACGCGGGCAATTTCGGCATGTGGGGCCCGGGTTCCGACGCCGATCCGTTCATCAGCGTATTTGCGCTCGATTTCCTCAACCAGGCCAAGATGAAGGGCTATGTCGTGCCCAACGAAGCGCTGAGGCGCGGCACCGGCTGGCTCAAATCCACCGCCTCGTCGGATTCCTTCAACGACGGCCAGCGCGCTTACGCCTTCTATGTGCTGGCGCGCATGGGCCAGGTGAACCTCTCCGATCTGCGCTACTTCAGCGATACGCGCGGCTCCGAATGGAACAACGCCATCGCCGCAGCGCTGACCGGCGCGGCCGCCGCACAGGCGGGCGATCGCAGCCGCGCCAACTATGCCTTCGGCCGCGCCAAGCAGATCGTGATGGACGCCAATCCGCTCACTTACACGACTGACAACTACGGCTCGCTGGTGCGCGATCTTGCCGGCACCACGGCGCTCTCGATGGAAGGCGGCGCGTCGCAACTGGTCCCGGCCTTGATGCGCCGCGTCGGCGACGTCGACATGCGCCTCAACGCCACCACCACCCAGGAAAAAGCCTGGATGCTGCGCGCGGCCTATGAACTGTCGCGCGAGCGCAACCCCCTCAACATCTGGGTGAACGGCAAGCAGGCGCAAGCGGTGAATGGCGCGGTGCGCCTGTCGCCGAACTACGGCACGCTCAGCGCCGGCATCACGCTCAGCAATCATGCCGATGCCTCGGTGTGGCGCACGGTGTCGGTGCAGGGCACGCCGATGACGCCGCTGCCGATGACGGCGAGCGGCCTCACGCTCACCAAATCGGTGTGGACGGTGGATGGTCAGCCCGCCGATCTTGCGGCCCTCAAGCAGAACGATCGCGTGATCGTGCTGCTGCAGGGCCAGATGACGAACAACTACTATCACCAGATGGCAGCGCTCGATCTTCTGCCTGCCGGGCTCGAGATCGAAATGCCGCTCGCCGGCGACGATGGCAAGATGTATGCGTGGCTCGGATCGCTCAACTCGGTGACGGTGCAGGAAGCGCGCGACGACCGTTACGTCGCGGCGTTCGACATCGGCTCGCAATACCAGTCGACGCCCGATCCCAAGAAGCCGCTGCCGCCGCCACCCTCGTTCCGCCTGGCCTATGTGGCGCGCGCCGTGACTGCGGGAACTTATGTGATGCCGGCCGGCGTGGTCGAAGACATGTACGCCCCCAGCATCCTCGCCCGCACCAGCATGGGCACGCTGACGGTGGGATTGAGGAACTAGAAGGGTTGCACGCGGAGGCGCGGAGCCGCGGAGAAGAACTTGTTAGTGCAATTATTTTGGATGGATGACGAATGTGTTGGCGCGCTTCGCGCGCCGACAACCTTCTTGCAACGATGAGTTATCTATCCAAGCTAGGCGCATACCTCCGCGGCTCAGCGCCTCCGCGTGAAAAACTTCTTTCTCGTTTCATCACCGCCGCCGTCTCGCTCTTCGGCGTCGTCCTCGCGCTCATGGCGGCCGACGCCGCCAATCCGCCCAATCTCGCGCGCTACCGCTTGCTCTCGCCGGAAGTCGTCGACAGGAACGGTGTGCTGCTGCGCCCGTTCCTCTCCAAGGACGGCTACTGGCGGCTCAAGACCACGCCGCATGACGTGAATGCGCGTTATCTGGCGCTGCTCAAGGCCTACGAAGACAAACGCTTCGATTCCCACGGCGGCATCGATCCGCTGGCGGTGGCGCGCGCCGGCTTCCAGTTCGCGACCTCGGGCCACATCGTCTCCGGCGCCTCCACGCTTTCCATGCAGGCCGCGCGACTGCTCGAGCCGCGCCCGCGCGGGATCGTCACCAAGATTTTCCAGATGGTGCGCGCCATCCAGCTGGAAGAGCGCTACTCCAAAGACGAAATCCTCTCGATCTATCTGACGCTGGCGCCGTTCGGCGGCAATCTCGAAGGCTTGCGCGCGGCTTCGCTCGCTTATTTCGGCAAGGAGCCTTCTGCGCTCGATCTTTCCGAAAGCGCGCTGTTGGTCTCCGTTCCCCAATCACCCGAGCGCAGCCGGCCCGACCGTCACGCCATCCGCGCCAAGCAGGGCCGCGATCATGTGCTGGCGCGCATGGTGGACGAAGGCGTCGTGACCTCCGGCGATGCCGACGTCGCGCGCCGCGAAGGCGTCGCGTTTGCACGTCAGGCGATGCCGCTGTCGGCGCCGCATCTTTCGCTCAAGCTCGCGCGCGCCAACAAGCGCGGCGCACGGATTGCCACCACGCTCGATGCGGCGATGCAGAGCGCGGTCGAGCGTTTGGCCGTGCAGGAGCGCGGTTATTTCGACGACGGCGGCAGCCTTGCCATCGTCGTCGTCGAAACCAAGACCCGCAACGTGCTCGCTTATGTCGGCGGCACGGACTACTGGGGCAAGGCCGGCCAGATCGATCTCGCGAGCCGCGCGCGTTCGCCGGGCTCCGCGCTCAAGCCCTTCATCTACGGCCTCGCTTTCGACGATCTCATTCTGCATCCCTCCACCATGTTGACGGACGAGCCGACACTGTTCGGCGACTATGCGCCCAAGGATTTCACCGGTGCGTTCCAGGGCGCCGTCACCGCGCGCGATGCACTGCGCATGTCGCTCAACGTGCCCGCCGTCATGGTGCTCGATCGCGTCGGTCCCCTGCGCTTCACGCTCGCGCTGTCGAACGCCGGCGCCCGGCTTGTCTTTCCCACCAAGGAAGACGCGCCCAGCCTGCCGGTGGCGCTCGGCGGTCTCGGCATCAGCCTCGCCGACATCACCATGCTTTATGCCGGCATCGCCGACGCCGGCAGCGCGCGCGCCTTGCGTTACATCGCCGATGCGCCTGATGGCGCGCGTCATCGCTTGTTCGGTCCGGTCGCCGCGTATTATCTGCGCGACATTCTCTCCGGCGTGTCGTTGCCGGAAGGCTGGGCGATGGGACAGGGGCTTTCGCGCCAGCGCACCATCGCCTTCAAGACCGGCACGTCTTATGGCTTTCGCGATGCCTGGAGCGTCGGCTTCTCCAACGATTATACGGTAGGTGTTTGGGTGGGCCGCGCCGACGGCGCGCCGCGCGTGGGACGCATCGGCCGCGAGGAAGCAGCGCCCATACTCTTGAAGACGTTCGGCCTCTTGCCTGATGACAAGCGCCAGGCGCCGCCGATTCCGTCCGGCACCATCCTCGCGCGCTCCACCGATCAATTGCCGCCCGGGCTTCGCGTCTTCACCCGCGAGCACGCGCCGGTGGCGCCCGTCGTCGTCAACATTCCCCCACCGGTGATTTCGTTTCCGCCCAACGGCGCCACCGTGCCGCTGCCCGCCGCCGACGCCAAGGACAAGACCATCACGCTGAAGGCCGACGGGGGCAAAGGCCCGCTCACCTGGCTCGTCAACGGTTCGCTGCTTGGCAGTTTCGATCGCTTCCAGCCCGTGCAATTCGTGCCCGACGGCGAAGGCTTCGCCCGCATCACCGTCGTCGACGCGCGCGGCCTCAGCGACACATCGCAAATCCGCTTCAAGCACATCCGCTGACGCCGCATGCTTATTCGTCTTGCCGCCGCAAAAGACTGTTTCCTGCTGCCGGCGATCGAACGCTTGGGCGGGCAGGTGTTCCGCACGATCGGCATGGGTCATGTCGCCGACGGCGACGTCGCCGACGTCTCGTTCTATCGGCCGCTCATGGTGCAGAAGACGCTTTGGGTGGCGGACGACGAGAACGGGCTGCTCTGCGGCTTCGCCGCTTGCGAGATCATGGAGCGGATTCTCTTTGTCCACGAATTGAGCGTCGCCTTGACGCATCAGAAGCGCGGCATCGGCCGCGCGTTGATGCGGACCGCGATGGATGACGCGCGCGCACGCAAACTTTCCGCGCTCGCCTTGCGCACGTTTCGCGACGTGGTGTGGAACGCTCCGTTCTACCGCTCGCTCGGCTTCGTGGAGTTCGAACCTCCCGAGATTGCAGCGCTGATGGAGGACTATCGTTTGAAGGAGTCGCGCAAAGGTCTCGACGTGACGACCCGCTGCACGATGGCACTTCGGATTTCCTGAGTTTTTCCAAGGGACTGCCAAGTCGGCTATATTTTGTATAATATACTGGACATAGAGTATAGTATATATTACTTTACGTCCTGTAATTTAGACACGTCGGAGCCGTTCATGTCGTTCCGGGAAAAGAGCGCCTGGATCACGCTCACCCTCTATCTGCTGGTCTACGGCTATTACGGCTGGACACTCTACAGCGTGGCCCAGGCGGGCCAGACCGCCACGTACGATTACGTCTGGCTGTTGGTGCGGCTGGTGTTCCTGCTCGTCGTTCTGCAGGTCGTGTTCTCCATCGCCATCACGGTCGTGACGGCGGTCACAAGACCGTCTGACATCAGAAAAGTGGAAGACGAGCGCGAGAAGCTCATCGCGCTCAAGGCCACGCGCTACGGCTTCGCGGTGCTGGCCATCGGCGCGCTCGCGATCTGTTTGTGGATCGCCTATGGCGGACGGGAATTCTATACCGCCAACACGCTTTTCCTCGTCGTCGTGCTCGCGGAAATGTCGCGCAGCGCGGCGCAGATCGTCTACTTCCGCAAGGGCACCTGATGAGCGGCGAAGAGATCAGCAACGAGATCCGCCGGCTGCGCTTCGAACACGGCGAGATGACGCAAGCCGATCTCGCCGAAAAGATCGGCGTCACCCGCCAGACGATCAACGCGATCGAGCAGGGCAAATATTCGCCGTCGCTGGAAGCCGCCTTCCGCATCGCCGAGGTCTTCGGCGTGAAGCTGGAGCAGGTGTTTCGGTACAAGAAGAAATGAGCGTGCTTCCTCCCCCGCCGTTGCGGGGGAGGTGTCAGACGCGCGCGACAGCGCGCGGATGACGGAGGGGGTGGCGGGAAACAGGAAAGAAAATCGCGATCAACCTTCGCTGCTGCCGCCACCCCCTCCGTCCGTCGATGCTTCGCATCGACGTCCACCTCCCCCGCAACGGCGGGGGAGGAAACCTTAAAACAAACTCCCCTGCGCCGCGCTCTTCTTCGGCTTCTCCGGCGCAGGTTCTTTCTTCGCATCCGCCGGCTGCATGTCCCAATCGCCTTCAACCGTTTTCAAAATCTGTTTCAGCTCTTCAACGCTCGCCGGTTCCTCGCCGAGCCATCTCTTCCAATCCTCGTCCGCCACCATCGCCGGCATGCGGTCGGTGATGGTGGACAGCAACGCATTGGCCGGCACCGTCACCATCGCAAAGGTGTCGAGCACGATCCCGCGCGGATCATGCCAACGCTCCCAGATCACGGCGATGGCGAGCGGCTTGCCGTCCCGCGGCGTGACGATGTACTGGCGCGTTTTGCTCCCGACGTCCTCGCCCTCATTGAACGTGCGCACGACGAGCAGACCGCGCCGCTTCGCGAACGCGTCGCGGAAGGTCGGTTTGCTGTCGATGGTCTCAGCGCGGGCATGGATGAATTTGCTGCCGAGATTGGGATCGCGTTCGGACGGCGTCACCAAACCCCAGCGCAGCCGCGCGCTTTCCCGCTTTCCCTGTGCGTTCAGCCGGATGACACTGGCGAAACGCATCGGCGTGGTGGTTTCCAACGGCGCCGGTTGCTGGCCCAGAATCTCGGCCAGCTCCGCGAGTTCGGCCCAGTTGCTCTGCTGCGTGATCTTTTCGCACATGGCTTTTTGTCGCCGCTCTGCTCGTGCCTGTCGAGCGCTGCGGCAAGCGAGCGCCTATTCGCCCCCACAATTCCGCAACGCTGCCGTCGGCTTGACGCGCCCACCCGCTTGCGGCCATTTCGGGCTTCAGAGCGGTACTGATCATGGTCAAAACAAGCGAACTTCAGGAGACGAATACGGGGCCGCAAGCAGCGGCCCCAAAATCGGAAATGGGCGCCGATGCCCACACCGGCATCTTCGCCTCCACCACCACGCCCACCGAACGCCGCCGCGCTTTCACGGTTCTCTTCGTCAGCCTGATGTGCATGGGTGCGGGCCAATCGGTGATGTTCGCGATTTTGCCCTCGCTGGCGCGTCATCTGGGCCTCTCCGAATTCGAAGCCTCGCTGCCCTTCGTCGCCTCGGCGACGATCTGGGTGTTCACCGCCGGCTTCTGGGGCCAGCGCAGCGATCGGTGGGGGCGCAAGCCGATCATTCTTCTGGGCCTCTGCGCCTTCGGCGTCTCGTTCGCTGCGTTCGCGGGTTTCACCCAACTCGGCATCACGAGAATTCTCCCCGTCGCGATCGCCTATCCGCTGATGATCTTCGCGCGCGCGCTGTATGGGGTTTTCGGATCGGGCGCGGCGCCGTCGGCGCAGGCCTATGTCGCCGACCGCACGACGCGCGCCGAACGCACGCAGGGCGTCGCCACCATCGGCGCCGCCTTCGGCCTGGGCACGACCATCGGTCCCGGCATCGGTTCGGCGCTGGTGATCTTCGGACTTTTCGCGCCGTTCTATTTCACGGCCTTCGCCGCCTTCGCGAGCGCCGCCGCCATCTGGTTCCTGCTGCCGGAGCGCACCGCGCCGCACAGCCGCGTGCACCAGGCCCGCACCCTTAAATGGCACGACGCGCGCGTGCTGCCCTTCATCGTCTTCGGCGTCGGCATCAGCACGGCGGGCGCGGTGCCGATCCAGACCATCGGCTACTTCTTCATCGATATCCTGCACTTCTCGCCCGACGAGGCGCCGCAATATACCGGCATCGGGTTGGTGGCGTCGTCGCTGGCGGCGCTGTTCGCGCAGCTCGTCATCGTGCAACGCTTCAATCTTTCGGCGCGCACTTTGATGCGCATCGGCGCCGCCGTGTCGATCGTCTCGTTTCTGTTGTTCGTGATCAGCCGGCAGTTCGGGCCGCTGGTGTTCGCGCTCGTTATCAACGGCCTCGGCTTCGGCATGGTGCGGCCGGGCTATTCCGCCGCCGCCTCGCTCGCGGTCAATCCGGAAGAGCAGGGCGCCATCGCCGGCTTCACCGGCGCCACCGGCGGCGCGGGCTTCATCTTCGGCCCGATGATCGCAACCGGCCTCTATCACCTCTCGCCCGTCGCGCCCTATCTCTTCGGCGCCGCGTTGATGGGCCTCTGCTGCGCCTATTTGCTGCTCTCCGCGCACCTGCGCAACGCTGGCCTCGTCGCGCCCGAAGCGGACGTGGTGGACGAGACGCTG
>JACQDN010000023.1 GCA_016201105.1 Pseudomonadota bacterium | reverse complement strand
ACCTGCGCCGTCAGGTTCGACGCCATGAAATTCACGTTGTCGGTCAAGTCTTTCCAGGTACCGGCAACGCCGGGCACCTGCGCTTGGCCACCGAGTTTTCCTTCGGTGCCCACTTCGCGCGCCACGCGCGTCACTTCGCCGGCGAATGCATTCAGCTGGTCCACCATCGTATTGATGGTTTCTTTCAGCTGCAGGATTTCGCCCGACACATTCACGGTGATCTTCTTGGAGAGGTCGCCGCCGGCAATGGCGGTGGCCACTTCGGCGATGTTGCGCACCTGCGCCGTCAGGTTCGACGCCATGAAGTTCACGTTGTCGGTCAGATCTTTCCAGGTACCGGCGACGCCGGGCACTTGCGCCTGGCCGCCGAGTTTTCCTTCGGTGCCCACTTCGCGCGCCACGCGCGTCACTTCGGAGGCGAAACCGTTCAATTGATCCACCATCGTGTTGATGGTGTCTTTGAGTTCGAGAATTTCACCGCGCACGTCCACGGTGATCTTGCGCGAAAGATCGCCGCGCGCGACCGCCGTCGTCACTTGGGCGATATTGCGCACCTGGTCGGTGAGGTTGCCGCACATGGCGTTCACCGAGTCTGTCAAATCCTTCCAGGTGCCGGCCACGCCAGGCACGAGTGCCTGCCCACCGAGTTTTCCGTCGGTGCCCACTTCGCGGGCCACGCGCGTGACTTCCGACGCGAAGGAGCGAAGCTGGTCCACCATCGTGTTGATGGCTTCCTTGAGCTGGAGAATTTCTCCGCGCACGTCGACGGTGATCTTCTTGGACAAGTCGCCGTTGGCGACCGCGATTGTCACCTCGGCAATGTTGCGCACTTGCGCGGTGAGGTTCGACGCCATGGAGTTGACGCTTTCGGTCAAATCCTTCCACACGCCGGTCACTTCGCGCACCTGTGCCTGGCCGCCGAGCTTGCCTTCGGTGCCGACTTCGCGCGCCACACGCGTCACTTCCGAGGTGAACACGCTCAATTGCTTGATCATGGTATTCACGATCGTGGCCGAGCGCAGGAACTCGCCCTTGAGCGGGCGTCCATCGACGTCCAGGCGCACGGTTTGCAGCAGATTTCCCTGCGCCACCGCTTCGATGGCACGCGTCACTTCCGTCGTGGGCCAGAGAAGATCGTCGATCAGCGTGTTGATCGCATCTTCCATTTCACCCCATGAACCGCTGGGAAGATCGAGCTTTACGCGCTGGCGGATCTGTCCTTCCTGGCCCACGGCCTGACCGACAAGCTGCAGCTGCTGCGCCATGCGTTCGTTTGCGGCGACGATGTCGTTGAATGTGTCGGCGACTTTTCCCAGCAAGCCTGCATGGTGTCCCGCCATGCGGACCGAAAAGTCGCCTGTTCGCATCGCCTGCATGACGGCGAGAAGTTCATAGAGTTCCGACGATATTCCGCCGTTGAGATGTTCGCCGTTGGTTTCCGATTTCGCAGTAGCGCTTGCGACGGCAGCCGTCTGCGCGGTGCGTTTCGAAACCTGCTCCGTGGCGGTGCTCTTCATGGAATGCTCCTGGCCCGTGCTGTTACTTCACGCATACGCCGCACCGTGAAGGGCGCAACGCACGCGCTGTTGCTTCGACAGATGCTCTATCCCCAACTTCGCGCAGTGGTGCTTGCGACATCCGCCGCCCTTCCCGGTACGCGTCAGCGAAACTGCTTGATGTTACTGTGAGGCCTGGAGTATGTCATGGCGTGGACGAAAATAATGATGTAATTTCAATATGTTAGGCTAAGTTGAATCAAAGATAACGCGCGACCGCCATTATGGTTCCCACTTGGCTCGGGCGCTGTGCTTTTTTGCAAATTCAACGCGCGGTCCGCCGCTATTCGAATCGAATTTGTTTAAAGCTCCAGGACAATGGAACGCGGCGATCCCGTTTTCACGGCCGTCTAGAATTCCTTTTCGTCCCATCCGTGATGGCGGCACACGGTGCGCGCGAGTCGCTTGAATTCGGCGTTGTGCTCGGTGTTGGGCGTCTCGGTGCGCGCGCGCTGCTGATATTGATGGATCATTTCATGGGCCATGGCCCGCAACAGCGTGTTGGTGTGTCCAACGCAAGTCTCCGAGATGCCGATCTCGTGGGAATGAACTTTGCGGCGTAAGCCGCGATAGTAGCCCAAGTGCAAATGATGGCGGGAGACCACGAACTCGACCTCGTCCGCATGGGGCAAACGCCAGTTCTTGAAAGGCGGTGTCAGGCGCAGAAACTCGTAAGCGCCCTCGATAATTTCAGGTGTCAGGCGGAGTGCCACGGTCGAACGGCCATCGGTTCGTCCATAGAACGTTCGATAGACCCAATCTTTCCCGCAACACTCTTTCCCGTAACACTGGCCCGCAACACAGGGTCGTGAAAGGACGTTGGCGCGAATGCCGTCATAACGCCGTCATGCAGAGCAGGCCGCTAAACTAGGCAGCCCGAAAAGATGGAATCGTTCCCCTCAAGGCCCATTGATTGACGTAACGGAGGGGCGGCCGCGCAGCCTTGTGGGGCATGCAGAATCTCCCCTAACCTTGCGTCGTCGCCCGCAGACGCCAGAGCTGCGGTCCAGGGAGCTGGTTCATGAATCCTCGTCTTATCGGCTTTGTCGAAGCCGTGCTGATCGCTGCCATCCTCGTCCTCATTCCGGGTTATGCGATTTTGCGGGCACCATCTGCCGGCACGGCGCCGGGCACGGCCGCCGATACGGCGGCCCTCGCGCAGATCGACAATGTCGACGGCGAGCGCATCGCCAAAGCCGACGACACGCCGGGCGATTGGCTCTCCCACGGCCGGACCTATTCGGAACAGCGGTTCTCGCCGCTCGACCAGATCAACACATCGAATGTGAATAGTCTCGGTGTCGCCTGGGAATACCGCACCTATTCGGTGCGCGGCCTTGAAGCGACGCCGATCGTCGCCGGCGGCATGATGTTCATTACGCTGCCCTGGTCCAAGGTGATCGCACTTGACGCGAAGTCGGGCAAGGAAATCTGGCAATACGATCCGCAGGTGCCGGGGGAAACGGGACGCTATCTGTGTTGCGATGTCGTCAATCGCGGCGTCGCGCTATGGAAGGGCGCAGTCTATGTCGGCACGCTCGATGGGCGCCTGATCAAGCTCGATGCGAAAACCGGCAAAGTGCTCTGGACGGTCGACACCGTCGAAAACAAGAAGAAGGTTTATACGATTACCGGCGCGCCGCGTGTGGTGGATGGGCTGGTCGTCATCGGCAATGGCGGCGCGGAATATGACGCGCGCGGCTATATCACCGCTTACGATGCCGACACCGGCAAACAGGCTTGGCGGCTCTATATCGTTCCGGGCGATCCGTCCAAGCCCCAGGAGAGCGAGGCGTTGCAAACCGCTCTCAAGACCTGGGATACAACCGGCAAATACAAATTCTGGGAGATCGGCGGCGGCGGTGCGCCGTGGAATTCCTTTGCCTTCGATCCTGAGCTGCACCTTCTCTATTTGGGCACCGGCAATGGCAATCCATGGAATCGCGAGATTCGTTCGCCCAAGGGCGGCGACAATCTCTATCTCTCCTCGGTGCTCGCGGTCGATACGCGAACCGGCAAGCTCGCCTGGTACTACCAGACGACGCCCGGTGACACCTGGGACTTCGATTCTACGGCCGACGTTGTGCTCGCCGATCTGAAAATCGACGGACAAATGCGCAAAGTCCTGATGCATGCGCCGAAGAACGGTTTCTTCTACGTGCTCGATCGCACGAACGGAAAGCTGATCAGCGCGCAGAAGTTTTCGATCGTCACCTGGGCCAAGGGCATCGATCCCAAAACCGGCAAACCGATCGAAGACCCTGCGGCGCGCTACAAGGACAAGATGTCGGTGATTTTTCCGCAAGAGACCGGCGCCCACAATTGGCAGCCTATGACATTCGATCCGCAGACCGGGCTGGTCTATATCCCGGCGACGGACGGCGCGGCGATCTTCGTTCCCGATGCCGATTTTCGCTATCGCCCCGGTGCGTGGAATACCGGCGTGGATTTTGCCGCCGTTTCCAAGACGGTGCTGGAAATGATTCAGTCGGGCAAGCCGCCGGCCGCCGCTCAAGGTTACATCAAGGCGTGGGATCCCGTTGCGCAAAAGGAAGCCTGGCAAGTGTCGATGGGCGGATCGTGGAATTCGGGCTTGCTCTCGACGGCGGGCAACCTTGTGTTCGGCGGCGACGCTTACGGCATGTTCAGCGCCTATGACGCAAAGAGCGGCAAGAAGATTTGGTCGATGGATTTGAAGACCGGCATTCTTGCGCCGGCCATGACTTATGAGATCGACGGCACGCAGTACGTCGCGCTTCTGGCCGGCTGGGGTGGTGCAGGCGGGCTTTCCGCGTTCAAAGATCCCAACACCGCGCTGTCCAAATATCAGACCGACCAGGGACGGCTTTTCGTCTTCAAACTCGGCGGCAAGCAGCAGGTGGCTGCGCTGGCGCCGGAAGGGACGCCTGCGACCGAGCCGCCGCCGCAGACCGCCGACGCCGCAACGATTGAGAAGGGGTTCAAACTCTATCACCGAACGTGTTTGGTCTGTCACGGATTCTACGCGCAGTCGGAGGGCGAGGTGCCGGACCTGCGGCTCGCGCCGCGGGAGATCTGGGATCAGTACGATTCCGTTGTTCTTGACGGCGCCCTTGCGGCAAACGGCATGGCCTCGTTCAAGGACGTACTCTCCAAGGACGATGTCGCCGCGATCCGCGCCTATATTCTGCAGCAGTCGCATCTGGCTTGGGACCAGGCGCACGCGCCCAAGGCAAAGCCACCGGGAAAGACAAACTAACGAGTTTCGTGAGCAACACGGGAGCGGCGACGATGTCAGCGGGGAAAACCCTCGGCGTGCTTTTTGCGCTGTTTGTCTTTGCAGGTCTCGGCTGCGGTCCCGCCGGTGCTGCGGATTCGCAAGACAGTGGAGTCGCGTCCAGGATCCGGCTGCCGTCAGGAGATGACGAGTATGCAAAACTTGTACGCCGCGCCGCATTGCATGATGAAAGTGTCGACTTCGCAACCTTGCGGTTGGCTTATCTGACAAGCGCCGCTCGCAAGACAGAAGGCGACACCGACGCCCTGAGGAAGGCGTTGTTCGAGGCGGTCAACGCAAATGACGATCAGCGGGTGCTGGATGCGGCTATTGCCCTCGTGTCTGCCGACTATATCGATATGTACGGGCACAAATTCCTTCGCCAGGTTTGTGCCAAGCTTCACGACGACGCTTGTGCTGAGCAGGGTCGGTTTGTCGAATTCGGATTGCTGCGCTCCATCACCGACAAGGGTGACGGCACGACGTGTCAGACTGGGTGGCCGGTCGTGACGATCAAGGAAGAATACTTCATGCTGGATATGATCGGCGTCAGGCTCAAGCTTCAGTCACTGGTAAATGGGCCACCCAGTTGCGACGTCATGGACACCACAGACGACCAAGGCCATGACGCCACCTACAATTTTCGGATTGAGGCCGTGCTGAAAGATGAGCAGTCCATGTTCGATGGCAACCACTGACCGGGCGCCACGGGCGGCGCTTGCCCAGCCGGTTCTGCAATGATATTTCAAAAAAACGTCTACAAGTATTGCCGTCAACTGCATCAGTCTATATGGAAGCGCCCCACTATGAGCGACCCTGCCCATGAGCACGGAAAAGCAAACGCGCCCCAAGGCGCGCCTTCCGCGCGGCTTCCGCGATCGCGGTGCCGCGGAGATCGCGGCTGAGCGCGCGGCGCTCGAAACCATTCGCAAGGTCTATGAGTCCTACGGCTTCGAGCCGTTGGAGACGCCTGCCTTCGAATACACCGACGCGCTGGGCAAATTCCTTCCGGACGTCGACCGCCCGAACGAGGGCGTTTTTTCCTTGCGCGACGACGACGAGCAATGGCTTTCGCTGCGCTACGATTTGACGGCGCCGCTGGCCCGCTATGTCGCCGAGAATTTCCAGAATCTGCCCAAGCCTTTCCGCCGCTATCAGGTCGGACAGGTGTGGCGCAACGAGAAGCCGGGACCCGGCCGCTTCCGCGAATTCACCCAGTTCGACGCGGATACGGTCGGCAGCAACGCACCAAGCGCGGATGCAGAGCTTCTGATGATGGCGTGCGATGCGCTGGAGGCCGCAGGTCTCAAGCGCGGCGAATACGTCGTCAAGCTCAATAGCCGCAAACTTCTCGATGGCGTACTCGAAGACGCGGGCATTGATTTGTCCCGGCGCGGCAGCGTGCTGCGCGCGATCGATAAGTTCGATCGACTGGGTGAGGGGGGTGTTCGCGCACTTCTCGGCGAGGGGCGCAAGGACGAATCTGGGGATTTCACCAAGGGTGCGGGTCTTAACGCCGGTCAGATTTCCCAGGTGATGAAGCTTCTGGTGGATTCGGCATCGGCTTTGTCCGGTGCCAAAGGCATGGGCGACCTGCTTGCCATCAATACGGTCTTGAGCGCGAGCGATTATGGCGCGGATCGCGTCGTGATAGACACCAGCATTGTGCGCGGTCTCGACTACTACACGGGCCCCGTTTTCGAAGCGCAGCTGACCTTTCCTGTCGCGAACGAAGTCGGTGAGAAGGTCGTGTTCGGCTCAGTGATGGGTGGTGGGCGCTACGACGATCTGGTTGCGCGGTTCACTGGGCAGCAAGTGCCGGCGACGGGTATCTCCATTGGCGTATCACGCCTGCTTTCGGCACTTAAGGGACGAACGCCATCGGCGCTGGCGCCGCTCGTCGTCGTGCTGGCGATAGACGACGTTGCGCGCAGCTTTGACATGGCGCGCGAACTCCGAGCGGCCGGGATTCGCGTGGAAGCCTATGTCGGCACCAAGAAATTCGGCGATCAGCTCAAATATGCCGACAAGCGCGGCGCAGCCATTGCCGTGATGGAAGGCGGCGACGAGCGCGCGAAAGGCGAGGTCACGCTCAAGGATCTCGCCTTGGGCGCGGAGCTGGCCAAAAATATCGAGAGCCGTGCCGCCTGGGTGAAGGACCGTCCGGCGCAGATTTCTGTGAAGCGGTCCGAATTGGTTTCCGCTGTCTGCAGGCTACTGAATAAACGGAACGAATAGAATGGGCGCTCCTCTATCCGCCTCCACATTCGACCCTCCCCTTGAGGGAGGGTCGAAATTTGCGAAGCAAATTTCGGGGAGGGGTCGTGCCGAGTTCTCGAGTGTAGATAAGCAGTTTCGAGTGAGCGTACGGTTGCATGCACTGCGGCATGACCCCTCCCCGACTCCCCGAAAAATTCTTCGCTGCGCTCGAATTTTTCGACCCTCCCTCAAGGGGAGGGTAAGTAATGTCCGCTTTGCCGACATATGACGCCAAGCAGATCGCGGCGCTCGAGGCGCAAGCAGAAGCCATTCTCGGCGTGTTCGCTCAGCGCAGCTATGTGCGCACCGAAACTTCCGTGCTGCAACCGGCCGAAATCTTTCTCGATCGCTCGGGTGAGGAAATCCGCCGCCGCACATTCGTCCTGACCGATCCGGCGGGCAGTGAGCTATGCCTGCGCCCCGACCTCACCATTCCGACCTGTCGCGCCTATTTGCGGAGTGGCGGAAAATTTCCGGCGCGCCTTTGCTATCATGGGCTCGCTTTCCGTCATCAGCCCGCCGAACCCGAACGTCCAACGCAATTCTATCAAGCGGGCGCCGATCTTCTGGGTCTAAGCGACCGGGGCGAAGCGGAAACCGAAATTCTGACCCTGGCGGTGCGCGCCCTGCGCGCGGCGGGACTTGATTCCCTCGAGGTGAAAATCGGCGATCTCGGTCTGTTTGCCGCTTTTGTCGACGCGCTCGATATTCCTCCGCAATGGCGTGGCCGCTTGAAGCGCCATTTCTGGCGCGCGGGGTATTTCGAGACCCTGCTTCAGAAACTTTCGCGAGGGGCGTCCAGCGATGCCCAGCGTCTGCTCGCGCATTTGGGAACCCTCGAGGAAAGCGATGCACGGCCGGCCTTCGAAGGACTGATGGACCTGTTCGGGACAACGACCGCGGGCGGGCGCACGCGCGAGGAGATCATCGATCGGTTGATCGAGCAGGCTGCCGACGCAGCGGCTTTGCGCTTGGATCCCAAAATTGCCGACGTGATTTCGAAGCTGCTCTCGGTCTCGGCTCCTGCCGAGGACGCCTTGAAGGAACTGCGCGCGCTCACGAAATCCGCGGGCGTATCGTTGGAGGCGTCGCTGGCGGCGATGGCCCAACGCGTCGCCACGCTCAAGACGCTGGGCGTCGATCCCCAAAAGGTTCGCTTTGCGGCTCGTTTCGGCCGCAACATGGAATATTACACCGGCTTCGTGTTCGAGTTGTGGTCGCGCGACGCAGAGGGCCAGGTGCAGGTTGCCGGCGGCGGACGCTACGACACGCTCCTGGAAAATCTTGGCAGCAGAAAGTCCATTCCCGCCGTCGGCTGCGCCATTCGCACCGAACGCGTGCTGGCGGCGAGCAGGGCGCAGAGCAAGCGGGGCAGGCGATGAGCAAGCTCGTTCTCGCCGTGCCCTCCAAAGGGCGCCTGCAGGAGCAGGTCCAGGAATTCTTCATCGACGCCGGCACTACGATGCGACAGGCGGCCGGCGGACGCGGCTATCGCGCCACATTGGAAGGGCTGCCCGACATCGATGTTACGCTGCTGTCAGCGTCCGACATCGCTTCGTCTCTGCTGGCCGGTGACGTGCACATGGGCGTCACGGGTGAAGATCTCATTCGAGAGAACACGCCTTCGCTGGATGGCAACATTGCGCTGGTGAAGCCGCTCGGATTCGGGTTCGCCGATGTCGTCGTCGCCGTGCCGCAGAGCTGGATCGACGTCGCGGGTATGGCGGACCTCGACGATGTCTGCGCCGCGTTCTTTCAGAGGCATCGCCGTCGCCTGCGCATTGCGACCAAGTATGTGAGCCTGACGCGGGCGTTCTTCGCCAAGGCTGGCATCTGGGACTATCGGATAGTGGAAAGTCTCGGAGCGACCGAAGGCGCGCCCGCCGCCGGTACGGCCGAAGCGATCGTGGATATCACGACGACCGGCGCCACACTGGCCGCGAACGGTCTTAAGACGCTCGAGGACGGAACGATCCTGAAAAGTCAGGCGCAACTCGCTGCATCGCTGACTGCCAAGTGGGACGCAAGCGCGCGTTCGGCGGCGAAGACGTTGCTGGCCAGGATCGCAGCGCGCGAGCGGGCCAAGACTTCGCTCGTCTTGCGTGCGCGGTTGAACAAGAATCCCGACGGGGTGATCTCCGCCTTGGCGAAGAAGGCGGGTGTTTCCTTGCTGTCGCGGCCCGCGAAAGGCAATGCGGCCGGAGAATATTCGCTGCTGTGTCCGCGCAGCGGTTTGATGGAGGCGATCACCATTCTGCGCCGTCAAGGCGGCGGCGGCGCTGTGACAGCTCAGAATGCAGACTACGTGTTCGAGACTGAGGATCCCCTGGTCGCGGCCTTCGAGAAGGTCATAGGCTAGCGATTTCCCCGGCCAGCCTGCGGCCATCGTCTTCGGCGTGATAAATCCCGAAACCAACGCGCAAGCGGTCGCCGCGGTGATCGACGATGATATTCTTCGTCGCGAGCTTGAGCGTTATCTCGCCAGCTTCTTGTGTCCGGAAAGCGAGAAAACGCCCGCGCCGTGCTTCGTCTGTCACAAACAACTCCTTCGTGCCGATGGTGGCAGAAAGCGTGTCCAATTCACGCAGGAACGCGCGCTCCACGCTGCGGACATGGTTCAGCATGGTGGCGACGGAACATTTCGCTTTCACTAACCAATCTTGCACAGCGTTGAAACGATAGAGCCCCGAGACGTCAAATGTAGCGCCAAGAAATCGGCTTCCGTCTCGCGAGAACGGCACGCCATTGCCGCCGCCCTCGAGCGCAGAAAAGCCGGCATACCATCCGGTGTCTCGCGGACGCATGCCATAGCCGGGCGGGCAGTGCAGGAAACAGGCCCCTTCGCCAGCCATCGCATATTTGTATCCCCCCGCGAGATAGAAGGCGCGATCGGCGATGTCGCCGATGTCGGTCGGCACAGCCATGAACCCGTGATAGCCATCGATGACGACGAAGGTTTCCCGCTCGCGCACAGCGCTCACGATATTTTTCAGGTTGCCAACGGCAAAGCCGGAATCGAAAAACACCTGACTCAGGAAGACGAGATCGTGGCCGCCTTTGCTCGCCGCTTCGGCAAACCGTGCTTCAAACGTGTCGAAGGGTTCGGTATCGATGCGCGCGACGATGGCCAGCCGCTCATCTTCAAGGCGCGCAATCTGGCGAGAGAAGCTCATGAACTCCGATGGCGTCGTCAGAATTCGCACCGGTTTTCCCGGCGGCAAACACGAGAGCAGGCGCAATACGAAAGAATGCGTGTTGGGGCCGAAGGCGATGCTTGATGGATCGGGAAGATGGAGATGGCGAGCGATGTGCGCCTGCGCCGCCGGAATGACATCGCCGAAGACATGATCCCATTTGCGGTCGAGCAGGCGCGCCGCATCGCGCCAGGCCTTTTCCTGACCGGCCAGCGTCACGTCCGGCCAGGGATGATGGCTATGCGCCGCGCAATGAAACGGTGCGTTCTGCGCTCCGACGCTCAGCCTGAAGCCATCACGCTTCACTGCGGTGAAACCGGCCCCGCTTTGACGTCGGGATCGTTCAGATGTTCCGCCTTCCAGTGCATCATCATGGAGATTCGATTGCGGCCCGAAGGGTGGTCGTAAAAGATGAATTCCTCCCACGGCGATGGATCGAGTTTGCGATATTCGCTGAGTTTCAAAGAAGCTGTTGCGAAAGCGTCGGGCTCACGCGCGGTATTGACACCGAAGATGTCGGCCTGGGCTTCGATAGTTCGGGTGATCGTGTTTGTCACCGGAGTGGCGATCAGAAAGTAGAGGCTGGCAAGCGCCATGATGATGGGAAGGCCGGCGGGGTCGTCGATGGTTCGCACATCCCAGTTGCCGCCGAAGAGGCCGGTCAGCGAGCGAAATCCCCAATTGACAAAGGCAAAACCCGCCAAGAAGACGAGGCCGAACCATGTGAAGCCGGTATAGTTGTGGCCGAGTGCGTAGTGGCCCATTTCATGACCCAGAACGGCCTTGACCTCGCGCGGGCTGGTACGATTGAGCAGATTGTCGTTGAGCGATATGCGCGTGGTGCCGAGAAAGCCGGAAACATTCGCGGAAATGCGTTTTGTCTGTTTCGAGGCGTCGAATTCATAGACGTTTTTCGCCGGAATCTGATTGGAGCGCGCCAGCGACAAAATCTGTTCCTTCAGCGCGCCTTCTTTCAACGGCGTGTAAGTATTGAACATGGGCGCGACGAAGACCGGATAGATCAGGGCGCCGAACGCCATGAACGCCACGACGACCAGCGTTCCCCACAGCCACCAGGTGTTTCGCGCGCCGCGGATCACCGCATAGATGACCGTCAGAATAATGGTCGATGCGACGATGTTGATGGCGAACCCTTTTCCGAAATCACCGAACCACTGCAGGAAATTTTGGTTGGAGAGTCCGTATTGATGTTCGCGGAAGAAATCTTCGAAGACGGTGAGGGGGAAGGCGAGGACAACGGTCAGAACGGTGTAGAGCACGACATAGATCGGCACCTGGAAGAATCGTATCCGCGTGATGCCTTGTGCAATGTTTCGCATGCGCGAAGAAATGCGCAAAAACAGGAGCAACCCTGACACGACGATGGCGTACGCTGCATCGACCGCCGGTAGAATCTCATTCCTTCCTTCGAAATAAGCATCGGATTTCGCACGCGCCTCGCCGGAGACTTGAGCGAGATAGGCGTTGGTCGCCTTGTCGGGATCGAACGTGGCGGAATCCTGCGTGGCACCGACCGGCGGAAGTTTTTGAACGGTCACACTCGAGGTGGGGGCCGAAGAAGGTGCCTGTGCATACGCGGCATTGCCGGCGAACAAGCCAAACGCGACGGCTAACGTCGCGCAAAGAATCCAGGATGCCACCTTCATGAAACCCTCCAGCCTCTCGCCATGACCCTAACAGATGGCCGTCCTCGCGGCGAAGCTCAACTGCCTAGTATTTGTTTGTAGAGTGCGATGGTGTCGGCGCACATCCGATCCAAGGTGAAGCGCTGCACGACATGCCTGCGCCCGGCCGCGCCCATGTCCCGGCGCTGGTCCGGACCCATCGCGATCATGCGACTCAAGGCTTTCGCAAGTGCAGCAGCGTCATCCGGCGGCACCAGAATGCCCGACACGTTCTGCAACACCGTTTCGCGGGCGCCGCCATGATCTGTCGCGATGACGGGTTTGCCCATGGCGCCGGCTTCGGCAGCGACGCGGCCAAACGCTTCAGGCTCGGTAGAGGCGGACACGACGATATCGGCGGCAAGATAGGCGGTCGCCATGTCTTCGACATGGCCGACGACGGAAATCGTATCGTTCAATCCCGCGTCGGCGGTGGCTTGGCGCAGTCCGGCTTCGTAGGTGTCGCGCCCCTGGGCGTCGCCGGCCAGCACGGCGTGCACGTTGGTCAGCGAATCTGTTTTCGAAAGCTCTTCAAGCGCTTCGATCAGAACTTTCTGGCCTTTCCACCGTGTCAGCCGTCCCGGCAGCAAGACGACGATGTCATCTGGCTTGGCGCCCCAGTTTGCGCGTGTGGTCGAAACCCGCTCGGGAGCAATGCCGCCGGGATCGAATTGCGAAAGATCTATCCCGCGGGGGATGACGACGATGTCTTCGCGCTTGGCGTGATGCTGCTTCTGGATATGGGTGGCCGTCCATTCCGAGTTGGCGATCGTTATTTTGCCGCGCACCATGACGGAGTTGTAAAATCGCTTTGGAGCGCTTCTGGCGTTGTAGATGCCGTGATAGGTGGTGACGAAGGGCACGCCGCTCATCTTTGCCGCCCAAAACGCGCTCCAAGCTGGCGCGCGAGAGCGCGCGTGGACCAGCTTCACGTTTCTCTTCGCAATCACATCGCGCAGTCGGAAAGCATTGGCGATCAAGATATGCGGCGCCTTGCTGTCCATCGGCAGGCGGATGAGTTCTCCTCCCGCTGCGCGCAACGCCGATTCCAGGCGGCCGCCGGCGGAAGCGACCAGGGGCACATACCCCTCGCGCACCAGTGCCGCGGCCACGTCGATAGTCGTGCGTTCGACGCCGCCGGTATCGAGGGCAGGGGTCACTTGCAGAATGGCGGGTGCGCTTTGCTGAACGGCTGTCACGAGAGCGGGGCAAGATTCCAAAGGCGGCCGGACCATGACGTATTTGTGAGCCCGCGGAAAGAGCGCTTGGTTAAGCGTTTCAGCCTTGCATTCCTCGCACCCGACCGGTTTCTTATGGCGATGCGCATAGTCCCGTACGCCGTCCTTCTGTCGCTGATCGCCGGTCCAGCCTTGGCTGCAGGCCTATTGCTCGACGACGCATCGATTTCCGGCAAAGATCGCTACGAACGTTGCCTGACGCTGGGCCGCGAGAGCGCGAGACGCGCGTACAACGCGGCCATCGAATGGCAGAATGCGGGCGGAAGCTTCGGTGCGTCGCATTGTGCGGCCATCGCTCTCTATTCCATGAAGCGCTACAGCGAAGCGGCGCAGAAATTGGATGCGCTGGGCGAGAACGCAACCAGCGGCAGGCCGGCCGAACGCGCCGTGTTGTTGGACCAAGCCGGTAACGCCTGGCTGCTGGCAGGCCGCTATGACAGCGCCGATGGCTCGTTCACATCCGCCTTGGCGCTGACACCCAACGATGCGGATATTCTCGTGGATCGTGCCCGTGCGCGCGGGCTGAAAAAGAATTGGTCCGGCGCCGAAAGCGATCTCACGGCCGTGCTGACCCGCTTTCCCACCCGCGCCGATCTGCTCGTGCTCCGCGCCAGCGCGCGTCACGCTCTGGGGCGCAAGGCGGATGCGCGCGCCGATATCGACCAAGCTCTGGCCGTGAAACCGAACTATAGCGAAGCGCTGCTGGAACGCGGCGTGATGAAATACGAGGCGGGCGACGTGAATGGCGCCAAGACGGATTGGCAATCCGTGATCAACTCCGCGCCTGGCAGCGAAGCTGCCGTGACGGCTCAGCAGCATATCGACGACGTGACCGCCCGCACAAAACGGTCGCGGCCGATGCGTTTGATGGGCGATTTGCGGAACAGCTGGCGAAACGCGGCATCGTCCAACCCGATGAGATCGGCAAGCCTGGGCTGTTCCAATTCGCTTCGCGCGTGAAATTGGATTTCTCTGGCGACGCTGGCGAATTTGTTCCACGGGCATATGGCGAGACAGTCGTCGCAACCGTAAATGCGGTTTCCCATCGGTTCGCGGAATTCCCGCGCGATGTGGCCTTTGTGCTCGATGGTCAGATACGAAATGCACCGCCGCGCATCGATTTCGTAAGGCGCGGTGAAGGCGCTGGTGGGACAGATATCGAGACAGCGCCGGCAGGCGCCGCAGTGATCGTCTTCACCGTCGTCGGCTGCGATCTCGAGCGTGGTGAAGATCGATCCCAGGAACAGCCACGATCCGAATTCGCGCGACACGAGATTGGTGTGCTTGCCTTGCCAGCCGAGTCCTGCCTTTTGTGCGAGCGGCTTTTCCATCACAGGTGCCGTATCGACGAACAATTTCACGTCGGCAGAGAATTTTTCGGCGATGTACATGGCCAGGCGCCGCAGCTTCGCCTTGATGACGTCGTGATAGTCCGCCCCTTGGGCGTAGACTGAAATCACGCCTTTATCCTTCTGTGCCAGCCGCTCCAACGGATCGGTGGGCGGCCCATAATTGGCGCCCACCACGATCACACTTCTCGCCTCCGGCCACAGCGCAAGAGGATCGGCGCGACGGCCGGCGTTGCGCGCCAACCAATCCATTTGGCCGTGACGCTCCTCGGCCAGAAACGTCGCCAGATGCTCGCCCGCTTCCGGTGCGGCTTCGGCGCGCGCGAAACCAATTGCATCGAAGCCTTCGGCTTTCGCGCGTTGTGTGATGACGGACTTGATGTCCGCCTTAAGCGTCAAGCTCGGCATAGTGGGCGACGGGGGGTTGCCCCGGGACTCGATCGGCAAGCAATGAGCGGAAGGATGGCCGCGATTTCATCCGCACATACCATTCGGCCGCAGTGGGATATTCCGGCCATGGCACTTCTCCGAAATAATCCAGCGCCGAAATGTGCGCCGCCACCGCGAGATCGCCGATCGAGCAATCGCGCGATGCGAGATAGCCGTTGCGCTCCGCGGAAGCGCCGATGAGGACAAGCGCCGTCTTCAATGCATCGCGGCCCAGGCGAACGATATTCATGTCGGGTGCGCGATGCGCGAACGCGCCGGTGAAACGCTGGCTGGCCTTCTCATAGACGATGCGCTTGGTCACGGTCTCGTGCAGGATGCCCATCGCCCAATCGAGGAAGCGGAACGACTCGCCGCGCTCGGCCATATCCTCCGGCACCAGTGCATGTTCGGGATAACCGCCCTCCAAATGATCGACGATGGCCCAAAGGCCTTCACAGCGCGTTCCGTCCAGATCGATGAAGATCGGCAGATGACTGAAAATATCTTCGGGCGTCACCGGATCGCAGGTCAGCCGCTTCTCGCCGAGCATCAGCCGCGCAAGGCGCGACGGCGGCGACAGCACAAGGTGGTGAAGGTGACGCATGATTCACGCAACTTAGTGAATGGGCGCGGGTAGTCCTAGAGCGCATTCCGGCGAAATGGCTGAATGGCCTAATCCTGCACGCACCAATCCAATCCATCGCGGCGCACTTGATAGATGTGGCCCGCCAGCTTTCCGGTGCGTCGCGCGACGTAGGGTCCCGGCTTCACGGCCTTCCATTTGTCCGGGTTGGGCAGAATCGCCGCCAAGCGGGCGGCCTCGGTTTGCGTGAGGTCGGACGCCGGTTTGCCGAAATAGGCCTGCGAAGCCGCCTCGGCGCCGTAGTTGCCGTGGCCCCAATCCACCGTGTTCAGGTAGACCGTCAGGATGCGCCGCTTGGGCCAGAGAAACTCCATGAGCACGGTCTCATAGGCCTCTACGCCCTTGCGAACCCAGTTTCGCGTCGAGGTGGCAAACAGGCTGCGCGCAGCCTGCTGGCTGATCGTGCTGGCGCCGCGCATGCGGCGCTTGGGGTGGCGCTCGTGCGACTTCCAGACCTTGTCGATGGCTTCCCAGTCGAAACCGTGATGGGTACAGAATTTTTCGTCCTCGGCGCCGATCACCGCGCGGCCAAGATAAGGCGAAATGTCTCCCCACTCGCGCCAGGCATAATGCACGTCATCGCCGCTGACGAAGCCGATGACGACCTGGGGTGTAACCGGCACGGGCACGAAGCGGAAAACCAGCAGCAGTGTGACGGGCAGAACTAGGAACAGGCCCAACAGAACCGCGAAGCCACGGCGAATCCACGGCGTGCGCTTTCCCGCACGCCCGTCCCAAAACCAGCGGCAGAAGGATTTCAGCCCCCGCCAAATCGCACCCAGACCCATGCAGGCATCATAGTTGAGAGTTTGAGTTTGCGAAGCGGGAGGGGCGCGGCCAATTTTCGTGTACTCTGATCTTGGGACCTAGGGGGCTGGGCGAATGAGCAAGGGACAACGGCTTGTCGTAGCTGCAGCGTTCGCGATTCTTGTATTTCATGCCCCGGCCGGTTTCGCGGAAGACGCGCCGCCGCCCATTCGCGCATTCGATATTCCGACAGTCGAAAAACTTGGACGCGATATCTACGAACAGGACCGTTGGGCATGGGTTGCAACAGACGTTTTGCGCGCCGCTCACTCCGACAGCGAGCTGAAAGATCAGAAGATTCGCGGCTGGATCGTGGACAAATCGCCAGACGGGGCCGTCGTTCGTTTCATTCACGACACCGACAACGGCCCTGAGCTCTTTTACGACGTCAGGTTTGTGGGCAGTGCGTCGCCGCAGCTGTCGACGCCCCAAGACCGTACACTTTCGTCAGATGATCTGGCGCAATACAATGCGCGAACACTCGCCCTGAAAAACGTCGATCGAAAATGTGAAGAACTCTTCAACACCGTCGTTCTGAAGGATCCGGAACGAGACGGTCTCCTTGTGTGGATCATGTCCGGCACAACGGATCCCGACAAAATCATCATCGGCGGGCACCATCGGTTTATGGTTTCGAAAGATGGCAAGACAATCCTGCAGAAGGACGCGCTCTCCAGAAGCTGCCTGAGTTTCAGCAGGCGAGAGGGCACCAAAGGATTGAAGCCTGGTGAGCCGCCGAACTTGTTCTTCGGTCAGCTCGTTTCGGCTGCTCCCTTGGAGACCACGGTTTTTGCGAATTTGAGCTACGGATTTCCATTCCATTTCGGCACGCCGGACGGCAAGGCCTGGAGGGTGGATCAAGGCCGGCTGACGACCATCGAGCAGGATGAACCAGGCATGGAAGGATTTGTCGCGCGGGCGATTGCGGCTCAACAGGAGATTTGCATCACCTTTGCGCGGGATACGCGCGCACCAAATTCAGACCTCCAGAGCTTTCCGACTGATAGCATCATCTCCGCAACCGAAGACGACAAGCCTTTCCATGTCAGCGTGCCTCAAGGCTACACTGCCGTTTCGATCATGTGCGGCCGCTACAGCCTTGTGCCGGCGCCTAACGACTACAAGGTTCTTCTTGCCGGATATACGTTGAGCATCGCCGACAACAGCGTTCCGTCACAGCCGATCGGAACCTTAGAGATCAATGGCGGACAATTCCGCTATCGCTTGTTGAAGGGAAACTTGTCGGATGAGACGCTTGCCGCTCGCATCGGAAAACGCCTGGATGAATTTCAGATCGCGACGCGGAAAGGCAAGTAGAAAACCTTACTCTGCGGCGACTCTCTGCTCGCTCAACGGATAAGCCAGCCGCGACAGCATTTCCTTCGGCGCCACTTGCCAGAAATTGCCGAGTTCGAAATCCCAATTGGCGAGCAGTTCGGCGGCGAACGCCGATCCGGTTTCGCGGCGATGCTCTTCCACCAAATCCCGCAAGACAGATCGCCAATGCGCGGTCGCGAGGCGCTGCCACACGACGCTGTCGGGATTGACGTGGTGCTCGAAGAGCTTGTCGGCGTCGTAGACGAAGGCCATGCCGCCGGTCATGCCGGCCGCGAAATTGTCGCCGATGGTGCCGAGGATCGCGACAAGACCGCCGGTCATATATTCGCAGCCGTTTGAGCCGCAGCCTTCCACCACCGTCGTCGCGCCCGAATTGCGCACGGCAAAGCGCTCGCCGGCCTGTCCTGCCGCAAAGAGGTTTCCGGAGGTCGCCCCGTAGAGAACCGTGTTGCCGATGATGGTATTGGCATTGGCCACGAAGCTTGCTGACGTCATCGGCCTGATCGTGATCGTGGCGCCGGAGAGCCCTTTGCCGACATAGTCGTTGGCATCGCCGAACACTTCGATCTTCAGTCCCTGCACGGCGAAAGCGCCCA
>JACQDN010000011.1 GCA_016201105.1 Pseudomonadota bacterium | reverse complement strand
GCACGCTCGACCGGGTGACCTTGTCGTTCTGCTGATTCTGCTTGGCGCGCGCTTTTCCGAGAACGACGGGATCGGAGGCTTCGAGATGCGAAGGGTTGGCGGTGAGCGAGAGATGCACCTTGATCGAATCGAATTCGCGGTCGGACGACGCGCCCATGTGATATTTGACGTCGCCGGAGCCTTGCACATCGCTGGGCGCGGCGGTGCCGCCCTGGAATTCGTGGAAGATCTGGCGATACGGCTTGCCCATCACATTGGCGAGCACGGTCAGCCGCCCGCGATGCGACATGCCGAGCACGATTTCCTTCACGCCCAGCTGGCCGCCGCGCTTGATGATCTGTTCGAGGGCGGGAACGATGGCCTCGCCGCCGTCGACGCCGAAGCGCTTGGTGCCGAGGAAGCGAAGTCCGCAAAACTTCTCGAAGCCTTCCGCTTCGATCAGCTTGTTGAGGATGGCGCGCTTTCCTTCGGCGGTGAATTTGATTTCCTTGTCGGGGCCTTCGATGCGCCGCTGCAGCCAATCCTTCTGCTCGGGATCGGTGATGTGCATGAATTCGTAGCCGATGCGCCCGCAATAGGTGCGCCTCAGGATGTCGACCATCTGGCGCGGCGTCGCCGTCGCCAGGCCCATTACGCCGTCGATGAAAATGGGGCGATCGAGATCGGCGTCGTGGAAGCCGTAGAAGCCGGGATCGAGCTGCGGCATCGCAGGCTTTGGATTGAGCTTCAAAGGATCGAGATCGGCCGCGAGATGGCCGATGACGCGATAGGCGCGCACCAGTTGAATCGCGCGCACCGAATCCTGGGCGGCGGCGCGCAGGTCGCGTTCGGAGACTTCGCCGTCTTTCTTCGAAGGCCACTGGCCGCTGAGCGCGCCGGTCAATTCGTCGAGGCGCAGCTCAGGCTTCGCGTCGCGCTTCCAGGCGGGTCCGCGCCCGAGCTGTGTTGCCTTCAAATCGCTCTCGCCCAGCGAGGCGAACCAGGCCCGCCACGTCGGATCGACGGCGTCCGGGTTCTCCAGATATTGGGCATAGAGGGACTCGATGAAGGCACCATTGGCGCCGAACAGGAACGAGGTCGCTTCCATCACGTCGTTCGAGGAACGATTGACACGATCTGACCGGGATTGACTAGTCATTTCAATACATTAGGCGGGCTTCTTGGGCGCGCGCCGCAGTCCAGGCGAAGGGGGAGGAGCCTTTAACGCATCCGCGGGGCGAATGCACCCCTGCATTTAAGTACTCACCGCCGTTCCAAACCGCTTCACCGAACGCGCCTTGGCCTTTGTGGCCTCGGTGGCGCGGTCACGGGGTGGGGCGTTGCTGACGAGATCGGCGAGCAGGTGATAGCCTGCATGCGTCACGTCGGCCACTCGCGGTAGAACGCCGCCTCGTTCCGTTTCGACGGCCGTTGAAGCCGCACAGTTTGCACGCGAACTGGAGCTCGGAGGCGTGAATCTCATCGTGCGTCGCCGGGGGTTTGAAGTTGTGCAGTGTTTTGATGTCCGGCACATGGCGAGGGCTCCTTTGTGGCCAGTCTAGCGCACCTACCCTCCCGAAGGACGGTGGTTCGACGGCAATATGGTGTGGACGCTTTCGGGCACCGCAAGACCGTCTTTAGCGCCAAATTTCCTCGGTGGCCGAAAAACAACACGATCTAAAGTAGGTCGCGCGTCCGCGGTTTCCTGCTTGGCAATTGCGCAAGTCTTGTACTAGCCTTAATTTTGACTTGGGCTAGGGGCTTTTCATGAATATCCGTGCCGCAGCGGCGAGTTGCGCAGCCGCGTTGATGCTCGCCGGTTGCGCAGCCGCGCTGAACGGCGAGACGCAACCAATCTACATTTCCACCGCCCCCGAGGTGAAGGCGAATTGCGTCTGCTCCAACGATCGCGGCCAGTGGCCCGTGCAGACGCCAGGCGCCGTGCTCGTCAAGCGCAGCGGATCGGTGCTCGCCATCCGCTGTGAAAAACCCGGCTGGCAGAATGCCACCGCCTATCTCACGCCGCGTCTATCGCAAACAGCGATGATCGGATCGATGATGCCATATGTCGGGATCGTCGAAGCGGCGGTCGACGGATCGACCGGCGCCGCGATGGAGTATCCATCGTCTTATGCCGTCTCCCTGAAACCTGACGCGACAGTGACGGCGGCACCGTCGCCCGCACCCGCTCCCCTTCCCTCGAACACGGCGGCAGCTTCGCCGAACTGATCCTTCCGTTCCAACCAGCAACCACAAAGGACATCCAATGAGACCGATTCATGCCGCCCTTGCCGCCGCCGTTCTGCTGGCCGGCTGCGCCGGAAGCGTTTCCGCGCCCACCGCCCTTCAGCCGCTAAGTGTCGAACAGAGAGCCGCGCTTCATCTTTCCAACGTCACTGCCGATGCTGCGTCGGACGTGTCGATGTCGGATGCCGACTTTTCAAACATCTGCGACAAGGTGAAGGCCGATATCCAAACCGGCTCGCCGGGTGTGTGGTCGCAGACTCCCGGGGCGACCCTGAAGCTGCATTTCACCAAGTTCGATCGCGGCAATGCCTTCGCCCGCTTTATGCTCATCGGTCTGGGGCAAATCAGAATCGAAGCGACGGTCGATGTCGTCGATGCCAGCGGCGCAACTGTCGCGCAATACAAGGTCGCAAAGGACTTTGCGCTCGGCGGCATCGCGGGCGGCACCACCACGGTGGAAGACGTGGAAACCGGCTTCGCGAAGTCCGTCGCCGAAGTGGTGAAGACGCAGGCGTAGCTCTCTCTCGCCCTGCAAAATGATGGGCGCCCTGGACGTCAAACGATCTCCTGCGGGCGACTGAATTCGGGTAGAAATAGATGCGCCCCCAGTAGTCCTTCGGGGCTCGCTATGCTCGCACCTCAGGATGACGCTCTATCAAATCCGTCATGCTGAGGTGCGTGCGCAGCAACGCCCCGAAGCATCAACCCTTCAACAATTCCACCAGCGTGGTGCCGAGTGCGGCGGGATTGGGCGACACGCGAATGCCGGCGGATTTCATTGCCTCGATTTTGGAATTCGCGCCACCCTTGCCGCCGGAAATGATGGCGCCGGCGTGGCCCATGCGCCGTCACGGCGGCGCGGTCACACCCGCGATGAAACCGACGGTGGGCTTCTTCACTTTCGAGCGCTTGATAAAATCGGCGGCATCTTCTTCGGCGCTGCCGCCGATTTCGCCGATCATGATGATGCTTTCGGTTTCGGGATCTTTGAGGAACATCTCCAGCACGTCGATATGTTCGGTGCCTTTCACCGGATCGCCGCCGATGCCGACGCAGGAGGATTGGCCCAATCCCACGGCGGTGGTTTGCGCCACCGCTTCATAGGTGAGCGTGCCCGAACGCGAGACGATGCCGACTGTGCCGCGCTTGTGGATGTGGCCCGGCATGATGCCGATCTTGCATTCGCCCGGCGTGATGACGCCGGGACAGTTGGGCCCGATCAGGCGCGAGTGCGAGCCCGACAGCGCGCGCTTCACTTTCACCATGTCGAGCACCGGAATGCCTTCGGTAATGCAGACGATGAGCGCAATCTCCGCATCGATCGCTTCCAGGATCGCATCGGCCGCAAACGGCGGCGGCACATAGATGACGCTGGCATCGCAGCCCGTCGCGGCGCGCGCCTCGTGCACCGTGTCGAACACAGGCAGACCCAGATGCGTCGAGCCGCCTTTGCCGGGCGAAGTGCCGCCCACCATCTTGGTGCCGTAGGCGATCGCCTGTTCGGAATGGAAGGTGCCTTGATTGCCGGTAAAGCCCTGGCAGATCACTTTGGTGTTCTTGTCGACGAGAATGGACATGAGATTTTCCGCTAGTTGAAAAACTGTTGAGCGTTCATTGTGGTGTTGTGACGTTCAAAGTCGCTTGCACAAGAGCGGAAACGTCGGCTTCGTTGAGCTTTTCAATGTCAGCATAAGCCCTATCGGTCGCGTCCTTGTCACCTGTTCCTTCTCCAAATAACCGTTCAGGCGTGAGGCTAAAGTAAAATGGAGAAGCTGGACTGTTAGCCGCCGAAACGAACAAAAGACTCTTGCCGTCGCTGCAACTGTAAACGAGCCACTGCGTCGCTCCGAAGTTTTTTTCGACAGGCCCGATTTTGCAATCCATGGGATAGGCCGACTTCGCAGAACCGTCTGCGGCATTTGCGCCGGTCGCAGTGAGACTAACTGTGAATGCTGCTGCAAGAATTGATCGCGCGGCGTTCATCGAGCTTTTACCTCCCGCTCCTCACCGCTTTGACGATCTTCTGCGCGGCGTCGGCGAGGTCGGAGCCGGAGACGATGGGCAGTCCGGATTCTGCGAGAATCTTCTTGCCGAGTTCGACGTTGGTGCCTTCCAGGCGCACCACCAGCGGCACCGAAAGCGAAATTTCGCGCGCAGCGGCGACGATGCCTTCCGCGATGATGTCGCATTTCATGATGCCGCCGAAGATATTGACCAGAATGCCTTTCACGTGCGGATCGGAGACGATGATCTTGAACGCCGCGGTGACCTTTTCCTTCGAGGCGCCGCCGCCGACGTCGAGAAAGTTGGCCGGTTCCTCGCCATAGAGCTTGATGATGTCCATCGTCGCCATCGCAAGCCCGGCGCCGTTGACCATGCAGCCGATGGAGCCGTCCAGCTTGATGTAGGAAAGATCGTATTTGGAGGCTTCCACCTCCATGGGATCTTCTTCGCCCAGATCGCGCAGGGCCTGAATATCCTTGTGGCGGAAGAGCGCGTTGTCATCGAAGTTCATCTTTGCATCGAGACAGATGACCTGGCCCGATTTCGTCACCACCAGCGGGTTGATCTCGAGCAGGCTCATGTCCTTGGCGACGAAGGCTTCATAGAGACTTTTGACGAGCGCGCCGCACTGCTTGACCTGATCGCCCTTCAATTTGAGCGCGGTGGCAATGTTCAAGCCGACATAGGGCGAGTAGCCGGCCGCCGGTTCGACCTGGAAGGTCTGAATTTTTTCCGGCGTGTGCTTGGCGACTTCCTCGATGTCCATGCCGCCTTCGGTCGACGCGATAAAGGCGACGCGGCTGGTCGCCCGATCCACCAAGGCGGAGAGATAGAGTTCGCGCTCGATGGCGGAACCATCTTCGATATATAGACGTTTCACGAGGCGGCCATGGGGGCCTGTCTGGTGCGTCACCAGCGTCATGCCGAGCATGCGCTGCGCTTCTTTCCTCACGTCCTCGATCGATTTGACGACCTTCACGCCGCCGCCCTTGCCGCGACCGCCGGCGTGAATCTGCGCCTTCACAACCCAAACGGGACCGCCCAGCTGTTCGGCGGCCCTGACCGCTTCTTCCACCGAAAAAGCCGCAATTCCCTTGGGCACGGGCACGTTGAAGCCGCGCAAAACCTCTTTGGCCTGATACTCGTGGATATTCATGAAAAGCCCCGTGAAATGCTGTCCGGTCGGAAGGAAAGGCCGTGGCGGTAGCGCCTCGGCGGGTGCGCACAATATCAACCGAAAGTAAGGGTGCAAGCGCGGGGAAATGCCACCACTCGCATCCGGCGGAACGCAAAGGGCGAATTTCCGTTTGCTGTAGGACGCGCAAAGGCCAGTCGGCGGGGGAGAGGGGCTACGCCGAGGAGGAAAATATGTTGACCAACGTCCTCGAACTCGATCGCTACCGTCCGGTTCATTTCGATTTCTTTCGGCGACAGCCGGATGACGCTGCGGCCAACGATCGAATTTCCGGCAAAGCCGTCAAGAGCCCAGACTCGCGCTGCGGCCGCCTCGATCTCGTCCGGGAGCTGGGCGAAGCGCCCGACGACCCCATTCTCGTCATCGATCGTCATTTGCGCCGGCTTCATCAGGCCTCGAAGGCGATGAAGCACGCGCGGCCGGGCAGTTGGTCACGGCGATACTGGACCAAAGTCCATCGCCAACTAAAACGCCGCCGCGAGAGTCTAAACGTTCCATGGATGTCCGATTGCCTCAATTCGCCCGGCGAATTGCTATGGCAACCGCGAGACGCGGTCCTGGAAGTGCGGCACGACTACTGAGCGTACCGCCGAAGGAAATCCGTCTTAGTAGCCGTCTTGTTCGCCGACGCCGCCGTCGAGCGACAGGCCCGTCACTTCGACGGACGAATGGGTGCTGGCCGAACGGGTGGACGTGGCGCACACCTGGGCGCGGAACGAGAAGAAGAGATCGCCACCGCCCCAACGGCGCAAATTCGTGCGCTCGGTGCAATCCTTCACCGGCTGGGCCACCGCGCATTTGAGCATGCCGTCCTTGTAGTGGCGCAGCGCCTGGCCTTCACCGCAGGTGATGACGTCGCCATTGTCGTAGGCGCCTGCCATGCCCTTGTCGGATTGCACGACGTCACCGATGACGACCTTCAGATGCGAGCCCGCGATGCAGCGCAGGATTTCGCCTTCATAGCCCGAATTGACCCAAGTCTCTGAGTCCATATGGGTAGCCTCGAATTCGCGGTCGCCCGCGACGCAGACCGCGTGGATCGCTTTCACGACCACGGCTTCCTGCATCTGGCATTGCTCCTGGGCCTGGTAGGAGAAATCTCCGCCGGCTTTGTTGTGCACGTTCACGTATTGGTAGCTGCCGTTGTAGACGGTCACGTTGGCGCTGGCCTGCGCGTTTGCGCTGGCCTGGGCAAACGCACTGGCGATGGCAGAGGCGCTGTTGTTGCCCTTGTTGATGATGATCGTCTTGTTGATGTTGATGTTCTTCGAATTGTCGATGTTCTTCGTGATATTGATGTTTTTCTCTATGTTGACGTTCTTCTCGATATTGATGTTCTTGGTGATGGTGACGGGCTTGTAGATGTTGACGCTGTTGTCGATCGAGATGTTCTTGTTGATGGTCACCGGCTTATAGATGCTGATGTTCTTGGTGATCGTCACCGGTTTGTAGATGTTGACGTTCTTGTTGATGTTGATGCCGCCGGTCGGACAGGTGACGGTGTGATACATGCTTCCCATATAGCTGCCGCGGCCGCCGGCAAAGGCGGGCGGGACGGCAATCGCGACCGCGGCGAGTGTTGCCACGGCAGAGAGGCTGACCGACTTCAGCGACATGGATCCGCTCCTTGGGCTTGGGCCATGCTAGCCGCAGACAATGCGATTGCGGGCAAAGACATAGACAAAGCCTTAATACCTGCGGCCCTCGCTTCATGAAGCATGCCAGTGAAAGTCCGGCTTTTCCGATTGACGCTGACCCGAAATGGCACAATGTCTATGGTTAAGCGCTCTTATCATTTCGAACCATGATCCCGATCTCGGACGACAATCCCACCAGAATCACGCCGTTCGTCACCTGGCTGATCGTTGCGGCGTGCGTTGCAGTCTTTTTGTGGGAGATTTCCCTCGGCAAGACGATGGACGTCGCGCTTTTTGTGCTGGGCTTCACGCCGGCAGCGTTGTTTCACCCGCATGCGGCGCCGGAAGGTGCGATCTACTACCCACCCTACAAGACGATTTTCGCCTCCATGTTTCTGCATGGAGGCTTTCTGCATCTTGCCGGCAACATGCTTTATCTCTGGATTTTCGGAAACAACGTCGAAGACGCGATGGGACACATCCGCTTCACGTTGTTCTATCTGGTGTCCGGGATCGCCGCAGCCCTCACGTTTGCCTTCATGGAGCCGAGTTCGCAGATTCCGATGGTAGGGGCTTCTGGCGCGATTTCCGGGATTCTTGCCGCCTATGTCCTGCTTTATCCCCGCGCCAGAGTGCGGGTTATCGTGCCTCTTGGCTTCTTTCTCTACCCCATGACTATCAGCGCCGTTTGGGTGATTGGGTTTTGGTTTTTCTACCAACTCTTGATGGCGGCGCTTTCCAACCCCACCCAGCCGGGCACGGCGTGGTGGGCCCATGTCGGGGGCTTTGCCATCGGTCTGCTTCTCACGCCGATTTTGAAATCGAGCGAATTTCCCCTGTTCGGCCAGCCGCGCCGCGGGCCATGGGGTTGAACCAGACTCGACAGATTCGGTCCGTGTCCTGCTGAAACCTCCGTCCCTCCCTAACGCTGGCACGGGCCCTGCTGCCATGAACGCAAAAGGGCGGCACGCCGTCTCGATCTGGTTCAGATCAGGACAGCCGAACCCTCAACGGGCCAATACGGGCAAGTGGGCGCACATGAAGCACAGGAATAGTCATCTGCTGGTGGGGTATTGGAGCCGTTTGCGCAAGGGTCGCGACGTTCCCGATCAAGCCGATATCGATCCGCGCTCGCTCAAGCGCATGCTCTCGTCCATATTCATTCTGGAAGTCTCCGATCCGGCGCGCCCGATCTATCGTCTGGCGGGGACTTCGCTGTGCGACCGCTTCGGCGCCGAATTGAAAGGCACCAATTTTCTCAGCCATTGGGAAGCGCAGAGCCGTGGCGCCCTGATCGTTCTGCTGCGCCAGGCACTGGTGCTGAAACAGCCGGTATGCATTTCCTCGATCGCGGCCACGGCTGAATGCGGCATGGTGGAAATGGAAACCATTCTCGCGCCCGTGAGCTTTGGCGATCGTTCCCCTACGCGCTTCATCGGCATGGTCCAGGTCACCGGCGATGCGTCCGCACTCGCGGGCCGTCCCATCGCTTTTGAACGCCTTGTCGGTTCGCAGCTCATCCGCGAAGGCGAACCGCTCTCCAGTTTCGATGCTCCGCCGCCTCCCATGCCGCCTCTTGAACCGGTCCGCAGCCACCCGCGCGCGCCGCATTTGCGTCTTGTCATCAGCCGCGACAAGCCTGTGACGGTGCATCGCGAGATGGAAATGGATGTAATGATGCAACGCCTCATTGGCGCGCTCGAAATCGCGCCGCTGCCGTCGGCAAGCGTTATCGGCTAATTGGCGTTCCTCCCCAGTCGTTACGGGGGAGGTGGCAATCGATGCGTAGCGTCGATTGACGGTGGGGGTAAGTGTGCCGCCACCGCTTTTTTTGGCTTCCCCCACCGCTTCGCTCGCGAAGTGCTCGCTCAGCGTCGCAAAGCGGGGAAGGAAGAAGACGTGCAATTATCTCGGCGGCACGTCCGGCGGTGGATCGTTTGCCGGTACGGACGGACGGGTGGGATGATCCACCGGATCGTCATGCAGGATGACGCGGTCGAGCCGCTGTTCGTTTTCGCGCTGCTTCAAATACGGCACTTCGTAGCGCTCGATCTTGTCGCGATAGTCCTCGAACGCTTTCTCATCGGCGGGAAGGCGCTGGTCGCAACGTTCCGGCGGCAGATGCTGCGTTTCCTGGCACCACAAATCGAAATTCATGTTGTTCAAGGGAAGCGCCGTCGATTGCGCGCTCGCAGGCAACGCCGCGAACATCAACGCCAATGCCGAAAACGCCAGTGCGCAGACCGGAACCAAGACCCTCATATCGCTCACCATACGCCTGAAGATAACGTTGCGAAAGGCGCGAGGTTGCGGTTTGGCGCATGACGCAGCGATTGCGGCGGCAAAGTCACATTGCCGATTTCATGCGAATTTTAGGATTACGACGCCGTCACAATTCCGCGATCAGCCTATTCGGCAGCTGCGGCTCGCACGCCGTCCTCGGCAACATGGACGTGCAGCGACGGCAATGGTGAGCGGCCCAGAATCATGTCGGCGGCTTTTTCCGCGATCATGATGGTGGGCGCATTGGTATTGCCCGACACCAGTGAGGGCATCACCGAAGCATCCACCACGCGCAAGCCGTCCACGCCATGGACTTTCAGTTGCGGATCGACCACGCAGTCTGCGTCTCTTCCCATCTTGGCGCTGCCCACCGGATGATAGATCGTCTCTGCGGTCTTGCGCACAAACGCGTCGACTTGCTCGTCGCTGCGCACATGGGCGCCGGGCATCAGCTCGGGTCCGCGATAGGGATCGAAGGCTTTCTGCGCGAAAATCTCGCGCGCGATCTTCACGCCTTCGCGCAAGGCCCGGCGATCCTCTTCGGCCTCCAGATAATTCGGCTGGATGACCGGCGCGACCAGCGGGTCGCTCGATTTGATCGATATATATCCGCGGCTCTCGGGCCGCAGCTGGCAGACATGCGCCATGAAGCCGTGGCGGTCGCCTTTCTTGCGGGTGTGGTCGTACATCAGGGCCGCGATGAAGTGATATTGCAGATCGGGCGTTTCCAGATCCGGACGGCTCTTCAGGAACGCGCCGGATTCCAGGCCCTGGCTGGTGCCAAGCCCGGTGCCGAACAAAAGATATTGCAAGCCGGTGCGCGCGGCGGCGAGCGGGTTGGCCTGACTGTAGAGCGTAATGGGCTGCGAGCATTCGTACTGGATCGAGCAATCCAGATGATCCTGCAGGTTCTTGCCGACGCCTTTGAGATCGACGACGAGCGGGATGTCGAAACGCTTGAGCGTTTCGCTGTCGCCGATGCCGGACAGCAGCAGCACTTGCGGGGTATTCACCGCGCCGCCGCACAGCAGAATCTCGCGGCCGGCGCGCACTTGCACCTTGTTCTTCTTCCGCGCGAATTCAACGCCGACGGCGCGCTTGCCTTCGAACAGCAGGCGCGTGACATGGGCCTCGCTTTCGATCGTCAGGTTCTTGCGCTCAAGCGCCGGGCGCAGATAGGCGGAGGCGGTGCTCCAGCGTTTTCCGTCCTTGATGGTGAGCTGATAGGGCCCGAAGCCTTCCTGCTGATAGCCGTTGAAGTCCTTGGTCGCGGGAAATCCCGCTTCCGTGCCGGCCTGCACGTAAGTGCGAAACAGCGGATTGACGGAGTGGCCGTTGGAGACGTGCAGCGGGCCTTCGTGGCCGTGAAAAGTGTCACCGCCGTTTTCGTTGATTTCGGCACGCTTGAAATAAGGAAGCACGTCGGCGAACGACCAACCCTCGCAGCCCATCTGCCGCCAGCGGTCGTAATCGCGGGCGTGGCCGCGGATATAGATCATGCCGTTGATGGAGGACGAACCGCCCCAGCCGCGTCCGCGCGGCCAATAGAGCCTGCGGTTGTTGAGATAAAGCTGGCCTTCGGTGTCGTAATACCAATTGTGCGGATTCTTTTTGCCGAGAAGGGCGGGAATGCCGGCCGGCATGTGAATCATCAGCGACTTGTCGCGCCCGCCCGCTTCGATCAGCAGCACCTGGATATTCGGATCGGCTGAAAGCCGGTTGGCGAGCACGCAGCCGGCGCTGCCCGCACCAACGATGATGTAGTCGTATGACTTCATGGTCTCATCAACCCAAGCGTTTCGTTCTGGCCCGACCTTAGCGCAAAGTTGACGCCCCTGTCGTGTTTGAAGTGTCGCGTCCGGCCGGAGCGCAATCCGGCGAAGTGGGTATCGGTTCGCCGTTAGATTGCGCGAAATTCAAGGAATCTAGAGCATGATTCGATTCAATCGGATCATGCTCTAGGGGGCGAGCGTCACCACGGCGCGGCGATTCTTGGGTTCGCGCACGCCGTCGGCGGTCT
>JACQDN010000025.1 GCA_016201105.1 Pseudomonadota bacterium | reverse complement strand
GCATGGACCGCCGCAATGAGCCAATTTGCAATCCAGTTCGGCGACCGCTTTGCGGCGCCAGCGAACTGACCCCATGGGGTCAGTTCGCTGACCCCGCAACCTTCACAGGGATCGCTCTTACACAAAACTTCTGACACTCCCATCGCGAGCAATAAATAGGAATGTCATGCAACTCCATCTCTCCACCTGGCCTGAAGTCGAAGCCTACCTCGCCAAATCCAAGGCCATCATGATTCCCATCGGCTCGACGGAGCAGCATGGGCCGAATGGCTTGCTCGGCACCGACGCGCTGTGCCCCGAGATCATCGGCAAGCGGGCGGGCGACGAAGCGGGCATTCTCGTCGGGCCCACCTTCAATGTTGGTCAGGCCCAGCACCACATGGCCTTCACGGGCACGATGACCTTGCGCCCTTCGACGATGATCGCGGCGATGATGGATTGGGGGCAGAGCCTCGTGCACCACGGCTTCGAGCGCATCTATTGGCTGAACGGTCACGGCGGCAACATCAACACGATCAACGCCGCCTTCTCCGAGATGTATCATGGCATTTCGTTCGACGAGGCCGGCGGCAACCGTCCGCCGCTGCGCTGCATGCTGCGCAATTGGTGGGAGCTCTCCGGTGTGATGGATGTCTGCAAGCAATTGTTTCCGGTGGGCGAGGGCAATCATGCCACGCCGTCGGAAGTGTCGGTCACCTATTTCGGTTATCCCGAAGCGGTGAAGCGGGTGGAGATGACGCCGAAGATCGCGCCGAGCGGGCCCATTTTCGACGCGGAAGATTATCGCCGCCGCTTTCCGGACGGACGCATCGGCTCCGATCCTTCGCAGGCGAGTGTCGAAGCGGGTGAGAAGATCGTCGCGGCGGCGGTGAAGTCGGTGATCTCCGATTTCCGCCAGTTCGCGGCGTCGTAAGCTTGGTTCGGTCTATACCACCAGCTTGCGGTAGAGATGCCAGGTGGAGTGGCCGAGCACCGGCAGCACCACGATAAGCCCTACGAAAACCGGGATCGACCCCACAACCAGTGCGCCGGCGACAATCAATCCCCACACGGCAACCGGCACGGGGTTGGCGCGCACCGCGCGAACCGATGTCCTGATCGCCGTGTCGAGCCCGACGTCCCGGTCCAGCAGTAGTGGAAACGAGACAAGGCTGATGGACATAGCGAGCAGAGCAAAAACAAACCCCGTGCTGCAGCCGACGACGATCATCTCCCATCCCGCCGACGTGGTGAACGTGTCGTGCAGGAACGCCGATGCGGATACGGGCTGCGCCGGACCCAGCGTGTTCGCATAGATTTCCCAAGCCACAAAAAGCCATACCAGCAGGACTCCGAACAACGCCAGTCCAAGCACGACGATGGCGCCGAACGCCGGAGCGTGGATGACGTTGAGCCCGGCGGCCCAGCTCACCTGCATCCCCTGTTCGCGGCGGCGGCTCATTTCGTAAAGCGCGACCGCCGCAAACGGTCCGATAAGGGCAAAGCCCGACGCCAGCGGGAAAATCAGCGGCAGCATGTCGAGGCCGAACGCTGCGCGGGCGAGAACGAGGCCGACGACGGCATATATCGTGCCGAGAAACACGACGTCGCTTCGGTAGGCGGCGAAATCCTCCGTGCCCTTCTCCAGGATGTCGCGGAGATCGGCTATTTGAATCCGTCTCACGGCCGGCGCGGGCGAATGGATCGTTTCCTCTATGTGATGAAGAGAGCGGACAGCGGATGCTATGCCGTGTGCGGCGCGCACGAGCTGACCGCCGGTATATTCGATCGGGTTTCTTATCGTCGCCATGGTCGGGCCTCCCGAACTGAAAACGCTCGAGGGTGCGGAATCGCCGATGGCGGGCGGCCTTTTCTTGCCGACGGTCACGGAAGTTCCGCAACTCAGAGGAAATAATACGCCCTTCGAACGATGCTGTCAGGGACTATATCGAAGCTGGCGGGACGATCGCGGCCGCTGCGGCGAAGTCGGTGATCTGCGATTTCCGCCAATTCGCGGCGTCCTAGGTCTTTCGCCGCCAAACATATCTGACATCCGGCACCTTCTCTTCGTTGCCTTGGCCGTCGGTAAATTCCACAGCGGTGCAACCCTGCCGCTCATAGAAACGGCGCGCGCCGTCATTGGCCTGAAAGGCCCAGAATTGAAATCCCTCCGGTCTGCGCGTCTTCACCTTCGCGAGCAGCGCCGTTCCGATTTCTCGGTTCTGAAAACTGGGGTGAACATACAAATGATCCAGCCAGCCGTCTCGGACGGCGGCAAAACCAGTGACGCGCGCGTCAATCTCCGCGACCCAAACTTCCATCTGAGCGGCGAGCCCGCCGATGAAAGCGCGTGTGTCGTCCTCGGTATGGAGATTGGGCAGGTAGGTCATGCGCGCGCGGGCGGCAAGGAAGACCTCCGCCGTCTGGATTGCATCGTTCGCTGTCGCTGGGCGGATTGTAAGATTGGAACTCATGCCAAAGCAGCATAGAGCGCGGCATAGCGCCTTGTCTTGACTTGGAGGGCGCTCGGTTCAATATCGGCGCCATCCCAGGGGCGCTCCCAACGGAGCTGAGATCGCAATCCTGCGTGTCCCTTTGAACCTGATCCGGTTAGTCCCGGCGTAGGGAGAGGCAATTGAACAAACCCATACTCAATCCGAAATCCGCTGAAATCACGCGCGGTCCCTTGCCGGGTTCGCGAAAAGTATTCGTGGATGGCGTGCCGTTCCGTGAAGTGCCGCTGTCGGGCGGCGAGCCCAGTATGCGTCTCTACGATACATCCGGTCCGTATACGGATGATTGCGTGAAGATCGATATCGAAAAAGGCCTGGCCGCGCCTCGCGCCAAATGGATTCGCGCCCGTGGCGACGTGGAAGACTACGAAGGCCGCGCCCGCAAGCCGGAAGACGATGGGCTGAAGCGCGGCGAACGTCTCACCGTGCCGCAGTTCGATCGCGCGGGTCTGAGACCGCTGCGCGCCAAAGCGGGGAAAAACGTAACCCAGCTTCACTATGCGCGTCAGGGAATCATCACTGAGGAAATGAAGTTCATCGCCGCGCGCGAGAATCTCGGCCGCAGTCTGCTGCGCGACGGCAACTCCTTCGGCGCCAACATCCCCGGCGAGATCACGCCGGAGTTCGTGGCCCACGAGGTCGCGCGCGGCCGCGCCATCATTCCGGCCAACATCAACCATCCCGAAACCGAGCCGATGATCATCGGCCGCAACTTCCTCACCAAAGTGAACGCCAATATCGGCAACTCCATCGTCACCTCCGGCGCGGCGGAGGAGGTGGAAAAGCTCGTCTGGTCCATCCGCTGGGGCGCCGACACGGTGATGGACCTTTCCACGGGCCGTCATATCCACACCATCCGCGAATGGATCGTGCGCAATTCGCCGGTGCCGATCGGCACCGTGCCGATCTATCAAGCACTGGAGAAGGTGGGCGGCGTCGCCGAAGAGCTCACTTGGGAGATCTATCGCGACACGCTGATCGAGCAATGCGAGCAGGGCGTCGACTATTTCACTGTCCATGCCGGCGTTCGTCTCGCCCACATTCCGCTCACCGCCGAACGCGTCACCGGCATCGTCAGCCGCGGCGGTTCGATCCTGGCCAAATGGTGTCTCTCCCACCACAGGGAGAATTTCCTCTACACGCATTTCGAGGAGATCTGCGAAATCCTCAAAATGTACGACGTGTCGTTCTCGCTGGGCGACGGCTTGCGGCCCGGTTCGATCGCCGATGCCAACGATGCCGCCCAGTTCGCCGAACTCGACACGCTGGGTGAACTCAATCGCATCGCGCAGAAGCACGACGTGCAGGTGATGATCGAAGGCCCCGGCCATGTGCCGATGCACAAGATCAAGGAGAACATGGATCGCCAGCTCGCCGCGTGCGACGAGGCGCCGTTTTATACGTTAGGGCCGCTCACCACCGACGTTGCACCAGGCTACGACCACATCACCTCGGCGATCGGGGCGGCGATGATCGGCTGGTTCGGCACGGCGATGCTTTGCTATGTCACGCCGAAGGAGCATCTGGGCCTGCCGGACCGCGACGACGTGAAGGCGGGAGTCATCGCCTATCGCATCGCAGCCCACGCCGCCGATCTCGCCAAGGGCCATCCGGCGGCGCGGCTGTGGGACGATGCGATGAGCAAAGCGCGCTTCGAATTTCGCTGGCGCGACCAGTTCGCCCTCGCGCTCGATCCCGAAACCGCGCAAGCCTTCCACGACGAAACGCTGCCGGCGGACGGCGCGAAGGTTGCGCATTTCTGTTCGATGTGCGGCCCGAAATTCTGCTCGATGAAGATCAGCCAGGAAGTCCGCGATGCTGCGCGGGGAAAAAATGACGGCATGACCACGGCCGAAATTCGCTCGGCCATGGAGAAGAAGTCGGCCGAATTCCGTTCCGGCGGCGGAGAGTTATACGTGCACAAACCGGCGGCGGAATGGATTATCGCAAGGTCCGGCGCCCCGTCACCGCATGATAAAGGAACAGCACGATCACCGCGCCGAGGATCGCGACGAACATCGACTTGAGCGAGAAGTGCCAGGAGAGTGGCTCGCCGAGCAGCGAGAACATCAGCCCGCCGACCACCGCGCCGGCGAGGCCCAGCGCGATGTTGAGAAAGCAGCCCTCGCCCTCGCTATTGACGATCTTCGAGGCGACCCACCCCGTGATCAGTCCGAAGAAAATCCAACCCAGTATCGACATATCTGTCTCCAGCCTCGTACAGGCCTAATGTAGGGATCGTTTACGCACTTACAAAAGGTCTTGGAGCATCATTGCGCAGTCGTGGGAGGTACAATCGGCTGAGGGGTCGGAAGAGGTTGGCTTTGCAGTACCGGTGAAACACACTGCATGCTCGAACGCACGACTTGTTCGCTGCCGATAAGGCCGAAGGCGGAAAGTGTGTACGGGAGGCTGCCCTGGATTAGCGAAGAGAACGTTTGTTGCAACGCCGACTTTTGGGCATCGGTCAGGCCCGCGGCAGTTTCGGACCATGTGGAACTGTCGCATTCGGCGGTCGGATAGTGATAGCTGATTAGACTGAATTTATCCGTTCGTCCGGCGTGTGTATCCATAATCTTGTGCGTACGTGCATCGACGAGTGCTACTTCATACATGGCTAGAGCATAATATCGATCCAAGCCGAGGAATGTACGATAGTACAATGAGAGCCCCGTAATGTTTTGGGTCGTGCTGAAGAGAGGATCTTGAACCGTAGCGGGATAAACGACGAGGTATGCATCTGGCGGGTCGGTTCTTAAAATTCCACGATTTCGGCTGGAAAAGGCGTCTTTGTCGGCCGTGACGGGAACTACCGTGAACTTTGATGAAAGCAGTTTGGAAACGCTGTCGACGACCTGATTGTCCAATCCCCAATCGTCCACCGTGAGTTTGTCCTCAGTATTACCGAACACCAGAGTGGCGACCTGAGTGAGATACGCGGTATGGCCGATCGATGAAATCACGCCGATAGTGTGAATATTCGCGAGCTTGTTCTCGTCTTCTCCTGCTCTTGCGCCGCTATGAAATCCGGCCGCAATGCAGAATGAAAAACAAGCGGCAATTATCTTATGCATCGATATTCCCCAAAGCAGTTGCTTGATGTGTTCAATCCACCGTCACCACCACTTTGCCCATGGCCTTGCGGTCCATCAGCATGCGGATGGCTTCGTTGCCGCGCGCCAGGGGAAAGCGCGCCGAGACGTGCGGATGCAGTTTGCCTTCGGCGATCCAGCGCGTCAGTTCAAGCAGGCTTTCCTGCGCGTGCTTGGGATCGCGCATGGTGCTCGCGCCCCAGAACACGCCCAGCACGTCGCAGCCTTTGAGCAGCGTGAGATTCAGCGGGATCTTTGGAATCTGGCCGGCGGCGAAGCCGATCACCAGATAACGCCCTTCCCAGTTCATCGCGCGCAGAGCCGGCTCAGCATAGTCGTCGCCAACCGGATCGTAGAGCACGTCGGCGCCTTGTCCGCCGGTCAGCTCCTTGATCTTGTCGCTCATGGCTTTCTGCTGATCGCGGCTGAGCGGCAGGCCGGGATAGACGAAGCCGCCCACCGCGCCGTGCTTCTTGGCCAGATCGACTTTCTCTTGCGTGGATGCGCCCGCGACCACTTTCGCGCCCATCGCCGCGCCGATTTCGACAGCAGAAAGACCGACACCGCCTGCCGCGCCGAGCACGACGAGGTGCTCGCCCGCTTTCAATTTCGCGCGGTCCTTCAGCGCGTGCCACGATGTGCCGTAGGTGACGATGAATGACGAGGCCACGTCGAACGAAAGGCTGTCGGGAATCTTGATCACGCGCCTGGCGTCGGCGAGCGCCAGTTCGGCCATGCCGCTGTTGCCGACGGAGACACACACCCGGTCGCCCGGTTTCACGTTCGTCACGCCTTCGCCGACTTCTTTCACCAGGCCGGCGATCTCGCCACCGGGCGCGAAGGGAAGGGCCGGTTTGAACTGGTACTTGTCCTGGATCATCAGCACGTCGGGAAAGTTCACGCCGCAGGCCTTCACCTGCACCAGCACCTGACCCTTGCCGGGCTTGGGGTCGGGCAATTCGCCCAGCTTCATTTCTTCGGGTAGGCCGTAGTGGGTACAGAGCATGGCTTTCATGAGGGACTCCTGATCGCGAATATGTGTTCGCCGGACCTTAGGAAACCCGAGCCATTCCGCCAAGCAGCGACGCATTGCGACAAATTCAGTGAACCGGAACTGCCCCAAGCGGTTATACTGGCGTTGGTGGGGCACCTATTCCAAAGGAATCAGGAGCCATGAGGACGAAATATCTGCTGCTTGCTGGAGCAGTGGCATTGTTGTGTGCCGGCCCGGCGTTCGCGGCCGGTCCCGACTATTCGGGCAAGCCCTGCCTGCGCGTGGGCGAAGTCTACAATTGGAAGGCCCGCGACCGGAAAAGTCTGATCATCGAAGATGACTGGCATCGCAAATTCCTGGTCGGCCTGTTGGGCTACTGCCCCGATCTCAATTTCCGCGAAACGCTGGCCATCCGTTCGCCCGGTTCGACGCGGCTGAGTTGCCTATCGCCCGGCGACGACATCGTCACACGCCAATTCGGAATGGGTCGGCTGAACTGTCCGGTCAGAAGCGTGAGCTACTACACCCCGGATATGGAAAAGGCCGACAAGGACGCCGCGGCGGCGAAGAAGGCCGAACGCGAACACGGATCGTCCTACTAGATCGAGATCATCGCTTCGGCGAGCGCTGGCGCAGGCCGTCGCTCGCCGACGGTTTTTCCGCGCGTGTTGGTGACGGGCGCGCGCAGGATTTCTCCCGCCGGTCCGTTCGCGTCAACCAGTTTCAACTTTGCGAGGATCGCCGCCATCGCGGTCTCCGCGCCGCGGCCCGCGCCGTCGTCGATCTTGAGCGCGATCCCCAAACCCATTTCGGGAACGATGCCGGCAAAGAAACCTTCCGCGCCCGTCTTTACCGCGGCGCGCTTGTTCGCAGCTTGCATGAAGGTGGCGCAGACCCGCCCCGTTCCCGACACCAGTTCGGGATGATCCATCATCGCCTGCACGATGCGCCGGCAGGCTTTGGCGCGAACATCGGAGAGTCCCGAAGGACTGGCAATCTTCGCAAGCGCGCGCGCAAAACCGGAAAGCGGCAGCGCGAAGTTGGGCGCGGCGCATCCATCAACGCCCCAGGGCAAGGCGCCGTTCAATCCCGAAAGCTCGAGCAACGTCTTCTCCACCGCTTTCTGCACGGGATGATCGTGGTGTTCATAGCCTTGCGTGGAAACATCCCAGTGACGCGCCACGGTGAGAAAACCGGTGTGCTTGCCCGAACAGTTGTTGTGGATGCGGGTGGGCTTCTCGCCGCGTTTCACCATTTCTTCCCACACCGGTTCGTAGCGCGCGGGATGAGCGCCGCACGCCAGATCGTTTTCGCCGCAGCCGATCCGAGAGAGCCACGCGGCCACGCGCGTGGTGTGCATCGGCTCGCCGGAATGCGAGGCGCAGGCGAGAGCGATCTCTTCATCGCTTAGACCGAACGCGTCGGCCGCGCCGGATTCCACCAAAGGCAGGGCTTGAATGGGCTTGAGCGAAGAGCGCGAATAGACGGGCGTTTCGACATCGCCCAGCGCAAACGCAAGTCTGCCGTCGGCGCGCGCGATGGCGATGGCGCCGCGGTGGACGCTCTCCACCCGTTCACCGCGCGTCACTTCGACAAGAACAGGATTGGCCAAGCGGTGCTCCAGGCGTTATGACGCTTCTTAGCAAAGGTGGAGGGGCGGTGCGCGGTTATTTTGCAGTGGGAGTGGACGGGGTCTCCAAACCGATGAACCTCGGCAATCTCATGCGCATCGCCCATGCCTTCGATGCAAGTTTCTTCTTCTCCATCAACGCGCAGGTGAAGCTTTCGGACGCGGAATCCGATACCTCCCGCGCCGATCGCAGCATTCCCTACTACCAGTTCGACTCGATCGCCGATTTCCGCCTGCCCAAGGGCTGCCGGCTGGTCGGCGTGGAGATCACCGACGAGGCGATCGAGCTGCCGCGTTTCAAGCATCCCACGCGGGCAGCCTATGTCTTCGGCGCAGAGCGGATGTCGCTGTCGCCCCAAACGCTTTCGCGCTGCGAATTCGTGGTGAAGATCCCCACGCGCTTCTCCATCAATGTCGGCATGGCGGGCGCCATCGTCATTTATGACCGGCTGACGAGCCTGGGCGGCTATCCGGTGCGCCCGATGCGTCCCGGTGGCGCTGAAGAAGTGCCGCCACAGCACACCTGGGGCGCGCCAATTGTGCGCAAGCTGCAGGAGCGCTAGCGCCTTTTCCGAAGGCCTTCGGTCTGTATAGTGCGCCCGCCTTCCGGATTCGCCCCAAAGACCGACCATGACCGCCGCCGTTCGCATTTCTCATCTGAACAAGACCTACCGCACCGGCACTGTGGCGGTGAGCGATCTTTCGCTGACCATCGAAAAGGGCGACTTCTTCGGATTTCTCGGTCCCAATGGCGCGGGCAAATCCACCACAATCCACTGCATGACCGGCATCGCCAAGCCGACCTCTGGCACAATCGATATCTTCGGCATCGATGCGGTCAAGGACTATCGCGAAGCGCGCCGCCGAGTGGGGCTGAGCCCCCAAGAATACAATGTCGACACCTTCGCAACCGTCACGCAGATCGTGGAATGGATGGCGGGATACTTCGGATTGCACAAGGCAGAGCGCAAGGCGCGCACCGAAATGCTGATCGATCGCTTCGGGCTTCGCCCGCACGCCAAAAAGCAATTCCGCGAACTCTCGGGCGGCTTGAAGCGGCGGGTCATTCTGGCCCGCGCGCTGGTGCACGATCCGGAGCTGCTCATCCTCGACGAGCCTACCGCCGGCGTGGACGTCGAACTGCGACGCGATCTCTGGCGTTATCTTCAGGAATTGAACCGCGAAGGAAAGACCATCCTTCTGACCTCGCACTATCTGGAAGAGGTCGAACGGCTCTGCCGCACCATCGGCATCATCGCCGGTGGAAAGATCGTGAAGCTGGGGCCGAAGGCGGATTTCCTTTCGACGGTCGGCGGCCTCGAAGCTTGTTATCTCACGGCGACCGGTGCCGAGCCCGACCACATCGAAGGAGCCGCGGCATGAACGCTCCCGCCGCAATTTCTCAAACGGCCCGTCAGCCAGTCATGGGTATCAACTGGGTCGGCCTTTGGACGATCATCCGCCGCGAATGGTCGCGTGTGATGCGTGTGCCGATCCAGGCCTTCATCGCGCCTTGGCTTTCGGCGCTGATGTTCATTTTCGTGTTCGGTTACGTCGTCGGCGGGCGCATCGCCACCATCGGCGGGCATCGCTACATCGAATTCGTGCTGCCGGGCGTGTTGATGCTCAACGTCGTCAATGCCGCGTTCCTGCAATCGACGTCGCAAATCTATTTTCAGCGCTTCCTGCGTTACATCGAGGAAACGCTGGTCTCGCCGCTCTCTTACGTCGAGATGATTGTGGGTTCGCTCGCCATGACGATCGTGCGCTCGGTGGTGACGGCCATCGGCATTTTGCTGATCGGCACCGCGTTCGGCGCCACCAATGTCACCAGCATTGTCGAGTTCCTGTTCTGGATTGTCAGCGTCTCCATCATCTTCGGCCTGCTCGGCATCATCATCGGGCTGTGGGCCAATAATTTCGAGCAGCTCACCATGCTCAACGTCTTTTTTATCGCGCCGCTTTCCTTCGTGGGTGGAGTGTTCAACACGGTGAAGATGCTGCCTGGCTGGCTCAGCTGGATCGCTTACGCCAATCCGTTCTTCTATTTCATCAACGGACTTCGCCATTCCATGATCGGGTTCCAGGAAGCGCCCGAAGGCCTTGGTATCGCGGTGACGCTGTCGCTGGTCGTGATCATGAGCCTGTTCGTCTGGCGGCTGTTCTCGATCGGCTATGGCTTGCGCGAGTAGTCAGACCCTCCCCTTGAGGGAGGGTCGAAGCGCGAAGCGCTTCGGGGAGGGGTCATGCCGTGCCGTTTCAGCATGACCCCTCCCCGAAATTTGTTCGCTCTCGCTCGCAAATTTCGACCCTCCCTCAAGAGGAGGGTGGACTATAGTTCTTCGGCAGCCTTCGGATCATCTCCATGCCATCACGCAACGCGACTGCCGCCATCATTGGCGCGGGAGACTTTATCGGGGCCGCAATCGCCAAGCGCTTTGCCGCCGAAGGCTACACGGTGTTCGCCGGTCGCCGAACAGCCGAAAAGCTCGAAACTCTCAAACGCGAGATCGAAGCCGAGGGCGGGAAATGTTTCGCGCGTGGCCTCGATGCCCGCAAGGAAGAAGACGTCACCGCCTTTCTGAACGAAGCCGACGCGCACGCGCCGCTGGAAGTCTGCATCTTCAATCCGGGCGCGAATGTGAACTTCTCCATTCTGGAAACGACCGAGCGCGTCTTCCGCAAAGTGTGGGAGATGGCGTGCTATGGCGGGTTTCTCACGGGCCGCGAGGCTGCGCGTCTGATGCTGGCGCACGGCAAGGGAACAATTATCTTCACCGGTGCGACGGCGTCGCTGCGCGGCGGTGTCGGCTACGCGGCCTTTGCCAGCGCAAAATTCGGTCTGCGGGCGGTGGCGCAAAGCATGGCGCGGGAACTGGGGCCGAAAAACATCCATGTCGCCCATCTCATCATCGATGCCGGCGTGGACACCGCTTTCGTGCGCGAGCGCATCAAGGCGCGCGGCGGCGAGCAGGCGCTCGCCAGTCTCCAGCCCGATCAACTGATGAACCCGCAGTCGGTGGCGAATGCGTATTGGATGCTGCACGCCCAAACCCGCGATGGCTGGACGCATGAACTCGATCTTCGCCCTTACAAGGAGCCCTGGTGATGCCGCGCGTGGAATTCCTGTTCGATTTCGGCAGCCCCAACGCCTATCTGGCGCACAAAGTCATTCCGGAGATCGAGAAGCGCACGGGCGCAAAGTTCGAATACATCCCCGTATTGCTGGGCGGCGTGTTCAAGCTCACCAACAATCGCCCGCCCATGGTCGCCTTCGGCGAGATCAAAGGCAAAATGCAGTATGAGCAGCTGGAGATGCGCCGCTTCATCGAACGCCATCGCATCAGTCAGTTCCAGTTCAACCCGCACTTTCCGGTGAACACGCTCGCCATCATGCGCATGGCCGTGGCTGCCAAGACGCAAGGCGTTCTGCCGCGCTATGCCGACGCTGTGTTTCATTACATGTGGGAAGCACCCAAGAAGATGGACGATCCCGACGTCATTCGTGCGGCTCTCACGGAATCGGGTCTCGATACCGACAAGCTCTTCGCCGCGTCGCAGAGTCACGAAATCAAGCAACAGCTGATGAACAACACCGAAGCCGCCGTGGCGCGCGGCACCTTCGGAAGCCCGACCTTCTTTGTGGGAAACGAGATGTTCTTCGGCAAGGACCGGTTGCGCGACGTGGAGGAGGAAATTCTTCAGGCAAATAAGGCGACCTGAGGAGGCATTAACACTTTCATCCGGCTCGGGTTTTTGCGTTCCCCGCCATGGACAATTCGACAGTCCCGCCTCTATTCTCGCCCGCCCAGAAATGTCATCCATGGCGACCATATTGGGGCCCGAATCCTGCGCCAGGTTCGCGCCCATCGCCAAACCCTTCATCCGCTCAAGCGTAGGACCCTTATGACCAGATTCCCGCTTCTTATGCTTTCTGCCCTTTTCGCCGGCTCTGTAGCGCTTCCCGCCGCGGCCGCGGATCCCGCGTTGCTCGGTGCCTTCAAGGATTGGTCGGCCTATTCCACCACCACGCCCAGCGGCAAGACGTGCTACGCGCTTTCCGCTCCGCAAAGCAAAGTGCCGGCAAAAGCCAAACGCGATCCGATCTTCTTCCTGATCAGCGACTGGCCCGATCGCAAAGCGAAGGCCGAGCCCGAGGTCGTGCCGGGCTACAAATACAAGGACGGCAGCAAAGTTACCGCCCAGGTCGGCTCCGACAAGTTCGCCTTCTTCACCAAGAACGACGGCGGCGACGGTGCCGCCTGGGTGCAGGACCCGGCCGACGAAACGCGCCTGATCGATGCCATGCGCAACGGCTCGCAGCTGATCGTGAGCGGAACCTCGGCGCGGGGAACGCTCACCCACGACACCTATTCGCTCGCCGGCATCTCGGCGGCGCTCGATCGCATCCATACGGAATGCGGGATGTAAGAACTTCTACCCTCCCCTTGAGGGAGGGTCGAATTTGCGTAGCAAATTCGGGGAGGGGTCATGCCGCGTTGCATAAGCTGATCACTCCCATTTTCAAACTTGGCTGAGAAATCTCGGCATGACCCCTCCCCGAAATTCACTCGCTCCGCTCGCGAATTTCGACCCTCCCTCAAGGGGAGGGTAGTCCCTATATTGGCGCCATGACGCAAACGAACCTCATCGGTCTGGAAGCCGACGCTTTGAAGTCGGCGCTGCTGCAAGCGGGCGTCGGGCCCAAGGCCGTGTCCATGCGCGCGCAGCAGCTGTGGAACTGGCTCTATGTGCGGGGCGTGAGCGATTTCGCGGCCATGACGAACCTGGCCAAGGATTTCCGCGCGCAAATGTCGGAAGCCTTTTGTGCCGCGCGCCCAGAAATCGTCACTGAGCAGATCTCGACGGACGGCACACGCAAGTGGCTGCTGCGTGGTGGCCCGGGCGTGGAATTCGAGACCGTCTTCATTCCCGAGCCGGGACGGGGAACATTGTGCGTGTCCAGCCAGGTCGGCTGCACGCTGAATTGCCGCTTCTGCCACACCGGCACGCAGAAGCTGGTGCGCAACCTGACGCCGGCGGAAATCGTGGGCCAGCTGCTGGTGGCGCGCGATGCGCTGGGCGACTGGCCTTCGACCAAAGAGAACAGACGCATCACCAATGTGGTGATGATGGGTATGGGTGAGCCGCTCTACAATTTCGACAACGTCAAATCCGCGCTGCATATCATCAGCCGCGACGACGGGCTCGCACTCTCCAAGCGCCGCATCACGCTGTCCACCGCCGGCGTCGTTCCGATGATCAAGCGGGCCGGTGAGGAGATCGGCTCGGCGCTGGCGATCTCGCTGCATGCGGTGCGTGACGAGATCCGCGACGTCATCGTGCCGCTCAACAAGAAGTACAAGATCGCCGAACTGCTGGACGCCTGCCGCAACTATCCCGGCGTCTCCAATGCGCGCCGCATCACCTTCGAATATGTGATGCTGAAGGGCGTCAACGATTCCCTCGCCGACGCGCGCGAACTGGTGCGCGCTATTCGCGGCATTCCCGCCAAGATCAATCTCATCCCGTTCAATCCCTGGCCCGGGGCGCCTTATGAATGCTCGGATTGGGAGCAGATCGAAAAGTTCGCCGAGATCGTCAACCGCGCCGGCTACGCCTCGCCGGTACGCACCCCGCGCGGCCGCGACATCATGGCGGCCTGCGGCCAGCTCAAGAGCGAAAGCGTGAAGCTGCGCGCGAAGGAGCGCCTCGCGGACATGCGTTCACAAGAACTAGCGCGGATGCCGTCCTAACGACTAGGCTTTGCGGCCAAGCAAGGAGCCGCCATGAGCCAGTTCGATCTGAATAATAAAATCGCCCTCGTCACCGGCGGCTCGCGCGGGCTGGGGCGCGAAATGGTGCTGGCGTTTGCCAAAGCGGGTGCCGACGTTGTCATCGCCAGCCGCAAGCTCGAAGCTTGCGAGGAAGTGGCACGCGAGGTGGAGAAGCTCGGCCGCCGCGCGCTTGCGGTCTCCGCCCATGTCGGCCAATGGGAGGACAACGATAGGCTGGCTGCGCGTGCCTACGAACAGTTCGGCCGTGTCGATATCCTGGTGAACAACGCCGGCATGTCGCCCTTGGCGCCGTCGCTCGCGGAAACCACAGAAGCGCTGTTCGACAAAGTGCTGGACGTGAACTTCAAGGGTCCGTTCCGCCTTTCGGTGAATGTCGGCGAACGCATGGTGAAAGCAGGTGGTGGCGTCATCATCAACTTCTCCAGCACCGCTTCGTTCAAGCCCGAGCCGCACACCATTCCCTATTCGGGGGCCAAGGCCGCGATCAATGCGATGACGGTGGCGCTGGCCAAGGCCTTTGCGCCCAAGGTGCGGGTGAACTGCATCGCGCCGGGACCGTTCTTGACGGACGTTTCGACAGTGTGGCGCGAGAACAAGACCTATGAGCAATCGCTCGGTCTGAAGCGTTTCGGGCAACCGAACGAGATTGTCGGAACGGCGCTTTATCTCGCCTCGGACGCTTCGAGTTACACGACCGGACAGGTCATCCGCGTCGATGGCGGGACATGGTGAGAAGGAACCAGTCTCGCAATCCAATCTCCTGCCCCCCACGTACATAGCCGAACTGCAGCCGGGGACCCTCATGCGCACGGACGTTTCCTTCAAAAGCCACGGGCTCACCTGCCGCGGCTGGCTCTATCGGCCCGAGGGCAGGAGCGGCCGCCTCCCGGCCATCCTTATGAGCCACGGATTTTCTGCGGTGAAGGAACAGGAGCTCGATCCGTATGCGGTGCGCTTCTGCGCTGCCGGTTTCGTCGTGCTCGTGTTCGATTATCGCTTTCTAGGCAGCAGCGAAGGCGAGGAGCGCGGCCGCATCATTCCCCAAGAGCAGCACGACGATCTGCGCGCCGCGCTTGCCTGGCTATCGGCACAGGACTTCGTCGATCCCGAGCGCATCGGGCTGTGGGGCACGTCCTATTCCGGAGGCCATGCGCTTTTTCTCGCCGCCTTCGATCCGCGTGTGAAAGTCGTGGTGGCGCAGGTGCCCGCGATTGCGCTGTCGCAATCGCTCCTCTCGATCGTGGGCCGTGAGGCTTTCGCGATGTATCTGGGGCTTCTGGCCGAAGACCATGCGCGCCGCAGCCAGGGCGAGCCCAGCGGGACCATCCCCATCGTCGCCAAGCCGGGCGAGCCGAGCGTGCTTGCTACGCCGGACTCCTACGACTGGTTTGCGGGCCACAATCCGCCCGCGACCTGGCTCAATCGCACGACGCTCGAAAGCGTGGCGCGCATGGCCGAATACTGGCCCGCCGCCTTCATCGATCTCATCGCGCCCAAGCCGCTCCTCATCCAGGCAGGAAAAAGCGATGCGCTGATCCCCATTGCGCAGGTGCGCGAGGCGTTCGCGCGGGCGGGCGAACCCAAGCGTCTGGAAGAATACGACGCCGGCCATTTCGGTCTTTATCCCGGATCGCCGCTGCACGAGACGGCCGCGTCCCATGCGGCGAATTGGTTCGCGGCTTACCTACACCCCTGAACTTGTCGCGCCCCCAGACCCCGATATAGTCCGGGCGGTTTTGGAGGGTCCGGTGAGCAATCGCGTGAAGAAAGTGGTGCTGGCCTATTCGGGTGGGCTGGACACCTCCGTCATCCTGAAATGGCTGCAGACCGCCTACGGCGCGGAGGTGGTAACGTTCACCGCCGATCTCGGCCAGGGCGAGGAGCTCGAGCCGGCGCGCAAGAAAGCCGAGATGCTCGGCATCAAGCCGGAAAACATCTACATCCAGGACGTGCGCGAGGAATTCGTCCGCGATTACGTGTTTCCCATGTTCCGCGCCAATGCGCTCTATGAGGGCGTCTATCTCTTGGGCACGTCCATCGCGCGTCCGTTGATCGCCAAGAAGCAGATCGAGATCGCCGAGAAGGTGGGCGCGGATGCGGTCAGTCACGGCTCGACGGGCAAGGGCAACGACCAGGTCCGTTACGAAATGACCTACTATGCGCTCAAGCCCGACATCAAAATCATCGCGCCGTGGCGCGAGTGGGATCTCACGAGCCGCACCAAGCTCATCGAATTTGCCGAGAAGCATCAGATCCCCATCGCCAAGGACAAGCGCGGCGAGGCGCCGTTCTCGGTGGATGCGAACCTTCTGCATTCTTCTTCGGAAGGAAAGGTGCTGGAGGATCCGGCGATCGAAGCCGATTCCATCGTCTATCAACGCACGCTGTCGCCCGAAGAGGCGCCGGACAAGCCGACTTATGTAGAAATCGGTTTTGAGAAAGGCGATGCGGTCTCCATCGACGGCGCGAAACTGTCGCCGGCCACGTTGCTGGCGAAATTGAACGAACTGGGCAAGGCCAACGGCATCGGTCGCCTCGATCTGGTCGAAAACCGCTTCGTCGGCATGAAATCGCGCGGCATCTATGAGACGCCGGGCGGCACCATTCTGCACGCGGCGCACCGCGCCATCGAGTCCATCACGCTCGACCGCGGCGCGGCCCACCTCAAAGACGATCTGATGCCGCGCTACGCGGAGATGATTTATTACGGCTTCTGGTTCTCTCCGGAACGCGAGATGCTGCAGGCGGCCATCGACAAGAGCCAGGAATTCGTGGCCGGAACCGTCAGGCTCAAGCTTTACAAGGGCAATGTCATCGTCGTCGGCCGTTCCTCGCCTTACTCGCTCTATTCGCAGGATCTGGTGACCTTCGAAGACGACCGCGGCGCCTACGATCAGAAAGACGCGCAGGGCTTCATCAAACTGAACGCACTGCGGCTGCGCACGCTGGCCATGCGCAAGCGGAAGACGAAACCCAATAGTTGACATTGGTATCGTTTATGTTACCAATTGAAGTTGCGGTCTATTTCGATGAACATGGACGCAGTCCATTCAGGAGGTGGTTCGACGACTTGAACGAACCCGCCGCAGCGAGAGTTGCCCGCGCGCTTTGGCGCTCGGCAATATCTCCAGTGTAAAGGCGGTGGGCGGGGGCGTGAGCGAGTTCAAGATCGATTTTGGACCGGGATACAGAATCTACTTCGGACGGGACGGCGACGCGCTGGTGATCCTCCTGGGAGGCGGCACAAAGAAGCGCCAGCAACAGGATATCACGGATGCCCACAGCCGCTGGCTGGATTACAAGCGTAGAAAGAAATAAAGGACTTCGCCATGCCTCTCACACGGCCATTCAAGGAAACGATCATGGTGCGCTTGCAGAAGCGCCCGGAATTCAGGCAAGCAATGCTGCGAGAGGCGATCGACGCTTTTCTCACTGGTGAGATCGATGTCGGAAAGAGCATGCTGCGCGACTACATCAACGGCACGATCGGATTCGAGAAGTTGTCGAAAAAGGTCAAGATTCCATCCAAGAGCTTGATGCGTATGTTCGGGCCGAACGGAAATCCAAGGGCCAACAACTTGTTCGCCGTAATCGAAGCTTTGCAGCGCGAGACGGGTGTAGAACTTCACTTGGCCGCGGAATAGAACATGGCTACCAATCCGAACGCCCAGCAGATCGAATTTTGGAACGGACCAACCGGAGAAAAGTGGGCCAAACAGCAGGAACACATCGACCTCAATCTCAACGACATCACCGACGCGCTGCTACCGTTCGCGAACGCACAGAAGGGCGAACGCATCCTGGATATCGGATGCGGCTGCGGGACGACAACGCTGCGGCTGGCGATGAGGGTTGGGCGTGATGGCGCGGCCGCCGGCGTCGATGCGGGCCGACGCTTCGACTCATGATTTTCAGCCCGTCAACGATCTGGTGTTTTCGCGCTTCGGCGTGATGTTCTTCGCCGATCCCGTGGCCGCGTTCGCGAACATCCGAAAGGCGCTGGCGCCAAAGGGCAGGCTCGCTTTCGTCTGCTGGCGCGCCATGCCGGAGAACGCCTGGGCTGCCGCCCCATTCATGGCCGCGAAAGATCTTTTGCCGCCACAAGAGCCCATGGACCCTCACGCGCCTGGACCGTTCGCCTTTGCGGACGGCGAGCGTCTCAAGGCAATTCTATCCAAAGCCGCGTTCAATAACGTCCGCGCCACCAAGCTCGACACGGTGATGAACATGGGTGCCACGGTGGAGGAAGGTGTCGCGGAATCCTTGAACATCGGCCCGCTGGCCCGCGCCGCCGCCGATCTCGATGAGCCGTTGAGAGAGAAAATCCGCGCCCGCGTCCGGGTCGCGTTGGAGAAATATGTCACGCCGCGCGGCGTCGTGGTTCCAGCCGCCTGTTGGCTCGTCGGCGCAACTCGTTAGCCTGCGTCGCGGGTAGACAAACAACCGCGGAACGCGGAGTCTAGGTTCCGATAGCGCGGAGCAACCGTGTGAGTCTTTCCCTCTCGTTCCTGGGCGCGGCCGGCACTGTCACCGGATCCAAATATCTGCTCGACGACAGCCGCCATAAGCTGCTCGTCGATTGCGGGTTGTTTCAAGGCTTCAAGGCTTTGCGCCTGCGCAATCGGGCGCGGTTTGCGGTCGATCCGCGCGGCATCGAAGCCGTGCTGCTCACGCATGCGCATCTTGATCATTCCGGCTATCTGCCGCTGCTCGCCAAGAACGGATTTCGCGGGCCGATCTACAGCTCGGAGCCCACTGCCGAACTCTGCGGGATTCTCCTGCCCGACTCCGGACATTTGCAGGAGCGAGAAGCCGAGCTTGCAAATCGGATGGGCTATACCAGGCACAAGCCGGCACTGCCGCTTTACACCGAAGACGATGCGCGCAAGGTGCAACGGCAGTTTCGCACGATGCCGTTTGAAACCTCGAAGCAACTCGGCATGGGCGCGGCGATGCGCCTGCGCCGGGCAGGGCACATTCTGGGCGCTGCCTCGATCGAAGTGATGTGGGCGGGCGCCACGGTTCTCTTTTCGGGCGATCTTGGGCGTTATAACGATGCGACTATGCTCGATCCGGAACCGATCGAGCGGGCGGATTTTCTGCTGGTCGAATCGACTTACGGCAATCGGCGTCACGGCGACAAGGATCCGGAAGACGCCATGGCGGACGCCATCAATCGCAGTATCAAAGCCGGTGGAACGGTGATCATTCCCGCTTTTGCGGTCGGACGCGTGCAAAGTCTGCTCTATCATTTGGGCAAGCTGAAGGAGTCCGGACGCCTGCCGTCGATCCTGCCGGTCTTTCTCGACAGTCCCATGGCACTCGATGCCAGCGACATTTTCTGCAGGCACGCCGACGATCACAAGATTCCGCAGGACCGCTGCAGATCGCTGTGCGCGAACACGCATTATGTGCGCGACTCGCGAGAATCGAAGGATCTGACGGCCAATCCGATGCCCAAGGTCATCATTTCCGCTAGCGGCATGGCGACAGGCGGGCGCGTTCTGCACCACATAAGGCACTATGCTCCCGATCCGAAGAACACGATTCTGTTCGCCGGATTTCAGGCCGGCGGCACGCGCGGTGCGGCGATGGTCGCGGGAGCTCAAACGGTAAAAATGTTCGGCGAATACGTGCCGGTCCGCGCCAAGGTGGAGAATCTGGAAATGCTCTCCGCACACGCCGATTGCGACGAACTCATGCGCTGGCTCAAAACCGCGAAGACGCCGCCAAAGACGACCTTCGTGACCCACGGCGAGCCCCAAGCTGCGGACGCCCTGCGACACCGCATCGAAGAGGAGCTTGGCTGGAATTGCGTGGTCCCCGATCAGGATCAGGTGGCTGAACTTGCTTGATCACCCGGCAACGACCGCTGAAGGGGCGCATGTGCTCAATGCGCGCCGGCTCGGCATCGATACGCAATCGGAAGTCGTCGTCTTCATGCGCCGCGATTGCCCGGTTTGCCGCTCCGAAGGATTTGCCGCGCACAGCCGCATTCTGCTGCGCGCCGGCAACCGCCATATCATCGCGACATTGTTTCAAGTCACCGGCGATTTGATCGGCGATTGCGAAGCGGCTCTGTCGGAATCCGCCTGGGAGCGCCTCGGGGTGGAAGAGGGCGACGCCATCACCGTCGAGCATCCCGATCCCCTGGATTCGCTCGGCTATGTGCGAAGCCGGATCTACGGCAACACGTTGAATGAAAACGCCCTGCACACGATCGTGCGCGATATCGTTGAGGGAAAATACTCAGACATTCACATTTCGGCCTTCGTGACCGCCTGCGCCACGCGGCCACTGGAACGTTCCGAAGAATTGGCGCTGACCCGCGCCATGGTCGATGTGGGCGAAAGATTGTCCTGGAATGCTCCGGTCGTTGCCGACAAGCATTCGATCGGCGGGCTTCCGGGAAACCGCACGACACCGATCCTTGTTTCGATCGTCAGTGCGCTGGGACTCACGATTCCCAAGACATCGTCGCGCGCCATCACGTCCCCGGCCGGCACGGCGGACATGATGGAAACCCTGGCCCCGGTCGAACTCGATCTGAAAACCATGCGCCGCGTGGTCGAACAGGAGGGCGGCTGTGTCGTTTGGGGCGGCGCCATCAAACTCAGCCCCGCTGATGACATCATTATTCGCATTGAACGCGCGCTCGATCTCGATACCGAAGGCCAATTGATTGCGTCGGTGCTCTCCAAGAAGATTGCCGCCGGCGCCACGCATCTGGTCATCGATATGCCCGTGGGGCCCACCGCCAAAGTGCGCGATGCCGACACCGCCGAACGGCTTTCGGCCGGGTTGGTCGCCGTCGCAGGTGCATTTGGTTTGAAGACGTTTGTCGTTCCCGGCAGCGGCTTGCAACCGATCGGCAGAGGCATGGGCCCGGCGCTGGAAGCGCAGGATGTCTTGAAAGTTCTGAAACGCGCGCCCGATGCGCCGGCCGATCTTCGGGACCGCTCGATTGCGCTTTCCGGCGCGCTGATCGAATTGGCGGGCGCGGCACCTGCCGGGCGCGGCGAAGCCGCAGCCGCTCAGGTTCTCGATGACGGGCGCGCCTGGGCCAAATTCCAGCGCATCTGCGAAGCCCAGGGCGGGATGCGCGAACCGCCCGTGTCGCAGCATCGTCAACCGTTGCTCGCGGAGCGGCGTGCGAAGGTGCTCGGGATCGACAATCGCAAACTGGCCAAGCTCGCGAAGCTGGCCGGTGCGCCGGAGAGCAAAGCCGCCGGATTGGAGCTGCACGTCGGGCTTGGCGACTCCGTCGAGAAAGGTCAACCGCTCTGCACGGTGCATGCGGAGTTCGCGGGTGAACTTGCCTACGCTATGAACTACGCGCACGGCGCGTCCGATATTTTCGTGCTGCACGACATATGATCGGGCGGCTCGTCTTCGCGCTGCCGGGCAACGAGGCGATGAGCGAGCGCCTCGCTGCGCTTTTGGGCGGCGAAGTCGGCAGATTGGAGACCCGCTGCTTTCCCGACGGCGAGACGTATCTGCGATTTCTCTCCCCGCCCGAGAACCGAGACGTCACACTGGTTTGCACGCTGGCGCATCCCGACGACAAAATTCCGGCGTTGCTCTTTGCAGCGGCGACCGCGCGCGAACTCGGTGCGACGGGCGTCGGACTTATTGCGCCTTACCTGGCCTACATGCGCCAGGACCGCCGGTTCAAACCCGGCGAAGCGGTAACCTCCCGATTGGCGGCGGGATTGTTGTCGCATGCGTTTGATTGGCTGGTGACCGTCGATCCCCATCTGCATCGCTACGCGTCGTTGTCGGAAATTTACACGATCCCTGCGCGCGCCGTTCATGCCGCACCGTTGATATCGGACTGGGTGCGCACGAACGTGACAGCACCGGTCTTGATCGGTCCGGATGCCGAGAGCGAGCAATGGGTCGAAGCGGTGGCGCGCACCGCCGGCGCGCCGTTCACAGTGCTGGAGAAAACCCGGCTTGGCGACCGCGACGTCGAGATCAAGGTCAAGCATATGGAGCGACTGCAGGATCGCACGCCGGTTTTGATCGACGATATCATCTCCAGCGGCCGCACAATGCTCGAAGCGGTGCGCCATGTCGCTCAGTTCACCGAGGCACAACCCGTTTGCCTGGCGGTACACGGCATCTTCGCCGAGGACTCCGACGTAGCACTCGCGCGCGAAGGAGCGCGGATCGTCACGACGAACACGGTGCGGCATGCGTCGAACGCGATCGATGTTGCGCCGCTGTTGGCTGAGGCGTTGACCAGCTTATCGTGATGGAATTGATGCTCAGATAGGATGCCATAGGTTAATCCAGATCGGATGTTTTATGCGGCTCTTTGTGCTTTCAGTGGCAGCAACCATGCTTCTCGCCGGTGCGGCGCACGCAGCGGGCCCGGCCGAGAAGACGGCGCTCGCTTGTATCGCAAAGGTGGAACAGGAAGGTGTTTCGGGGCTGAAGTGTTTTGGCACTGTGTACGCCGATTGCATGAAATCCGCGAACGCGGACGACGCGGCATGCGGCGCGCGAGAGCTTTCCTTCTGGCAGTCCGAACACGACAAAGCCTGGAAGGATGCAAAGCCCGGCATCGACGGCTATGCCGAGATGAGACCGGCCCAGATGGCGGCGGAGAAGGAATTCAACGATTACCGGCAGAAGGCTTGCGCCATCGCCGACAAAGTCGATCCGGGGACGATGCCGGGCCGCTCGGCGCTATGCCGAGCGGAGATCACCGCCCAGCGCGCGCTGATGCTGCGCAAGATCGTCTACTCGCTGGGTGAGCATTGAGGTGTTTTTTACCCTCCCCTTGAGGGAGGGTCGAAATTTGCGAAGCAAATTTCGGGGAGGGGTCATGCCGTGCGGTATGAGCCGATGGCACCCATATTCGTACCCGCACTTGAAAGGTCACGGCATGACCCCTCCCCGAAAAATTCTTCGCTGCGCTGCGAATTTTTCGACCCTCCCTCAAGGGGAGGGTAGTTCTCTGAGCGGATGGGATGTAGTTCAACGAAGAACAATTGTCCTACACGTCCAGCGACGCGTAGACCGCGTTGTCCTGGATGAATTCGCGCCGCGGCTCGACGACTTCGCCCATCAGCTTGGTGAAAAGATCGTCGGCCTCATCGCCATGCTGCACCCGAACCTGCAGAAGCGTTCGCGCGTGTTCGTCGAGTGTCGTTTCCCAAAGTTGCTCAGCGTTCATTTCGCCGAGACCTTTGTAACGCTGTAGCGCAAGGCCTTTGCGGCCCCACTCGAAGACCGCCTCGAGCAACTGCGAGGGCGCGCGCACCTCTTTGGTGTCGTCCTTGCGCTTTAGCGTGCCGGCCTTGAGATAAGTCGCCTGCAGATCGTTCGCCATGCGATCGAGCTTGCGGGCATCGGCGCTTGCGATCAGCGCACCGTCGACGGCGACCGCTTCGCGCACGCCGCGCACTTCGCGCCAGAATTTAAGGCCGCCGTCGGGCGTCGGTTCGCCGTGCCAGCCGCGTTCGGTTTCGTCGGAAAGCTGATCCAGCCGGCGCGCGATATATTCGGCCGCCGCTTTCGCTTTTTCTTTGTCGTCCAGAACTTCCGGGTTCAGGGCGCCCGCGATCGCGGCCTGTTCCAGCACGAAGCGCGGATAGTGCGAAGGAAAGCCATCCAGCGCGGAAACTGCCGCACGCGCTTTCTCCACTAGCGCATCGAAGTCCGGTCCGGCCACGGTTTCGCCTGTATGCAGCGTGAAGGCCGCGCTGGCGGAGCCTTCCGACACCAGATAGTCGCGGAACTCTCGCTCGTCCTTCAAATAGCGCTCGGACTTGTTGCGCGTGGCTTTGTAGAGCGGCGGCTGGGCGATGTAGAGATGGCCGCGCTCGATAAGTTCCGGCATCTGCCGATAGAAGAACGTGAGCAGCAGCGTGCGGATATGCGCGCCGTCGACATCGGCGTCGGTCATGATGATGATCTTGTGGTAGCGCAATTTGTCGGGATTGAACTCCTCGCGCCCGATGCCGGTGCCCAGGGCCGTGATCAACGTGGCGATCTCGACGCTGGAGAGCATCTTGTCGAAGCGCGCCCGCTCCACGTTCAGGATTTTGCCGCGCAGCGGCAGTACGGCCTGATTGTCACGGTTGCGCCCCTGCTTGGCGCTGCCGCCGGCGGAATTGCCCTCCACCAGGAAAAGTTCGCACTTCGCCGGATCTCGTTCCTGGCAATCGGCGAGCTTGCCGGGCAGCGACGCGCCGTCGAGCGCGCCTTTGCGCCGGGTAAGTTCGCGGGCTTTGCGCGCGGCTTCGCGCGCGGCGGCCGCCTCCACAACCTTGCCGACAACGGCTTTGGCATTGGCCGGATTTTCTTCAAGCCAGCGGCCGAGCTGTTCGATGACGACGCCTTCCACAAGGGGGCGCACTTCGGAAGAAACCAGCTTGTCTTTCGTCTGCGAGGAGAATTTCGGATCGGGCACTTTCACCGACAGCACGCAAGTCAGGCCCTCGCGGCAATCGTCGCCTGTCAATTCCACCTTGTCGCGTTTGGCGAAGCTGGATTCCTGTGCATATTTTGTGACGACGCGAGTCAGTGCGGCGCGAAAGCCGGCCAAGTGCGTGCCGCCGTCGCGCTGGGGAATGTTGTTGGTAAAGCAGAGCATGTTCTCATGGTAGGAATCGTTCCACGTCAGCGCCACTTCCACGGTGACGCCTTCACGCTCGGCATTGATCATCACTGGTGACGGGATCAGACCGTTCTTGGTGCGGTCGAGATATTTCACGAAGGCTTCCAGCCCGCCCTCGTAGTGCAGCGTGGTTTCCTTCTTCTCCACTCCGCGTTTGTCGACGAGAACGATCGTCACGCCGGAATTGAGGAAGGCGAGTTCGCGCAAACGATGTTCCAACGTGGCGTAGTCGAACTCGGTCTTGGTGAAGGTCCGCGTGCTGGGCAGGAAGGTCACTTCCGTGCCGCGCATGCCCTTGCCTTCGGCCACGATCTTGAGCGGCGCCACGGGATCGCCGTGGCGGAACTGCATGTAGTGCTCCTTGCCGTCGCGCCAGACGCGCAGATCGAGTTTTTCGGAAAGCGCATTGACGACGGATACACCGACGCCGTGCAGACCGCCCGAAACCTTGTAGGCGTTCTGCTCGAATTTTCCGCCGGCATGGAGTTGGGTCATGATCACCTCGGCGGCGGAGACCCCTTCTGTGGCGTGAATGTCGGTGGGAATGCCGCGGCCATTGTCGCGCACGGTCACCGAGCCGTCGGCATTCAGCGACACGTCGATGCGCGAGGCATAGCCGGCCAACGTTTCGTCGATCGCATTGTCGACGACTTCATAGACCATGTGATGCAGGCCCGAACCGTCATCGGTGTCGCCGATATACATGCCGGGCCGCTTGCGCACGGCATCCAGGCCCTTGAGCACCTTGATGCTGTCAGCGCCGTATTCGTTGGGTTCTGGTAACGCCGGAGACGACATCAATTCACCGCCGTGCCGGATTTTGAAAAATCAAATCTACGCAACATCGTCAGTCCTGTCTGATGAATTCGCCGCCGGAAAGATGAAAGATCTCCGCGCGGGAGCCGAAAGCTTCGAAAAGCGATAAATCCGTCCCGGTCATCCAAGCTTGCGCTTTGAGCGCAAGCACCTCTTCGAACAAGGCTGTGCGGCGGATGTGGTCCAGATGCGCTGCGATCTCGTCGAGCAGAAGAATAGGGGCGAAGCCGTCTTTGATATGGGAAAGCTCGCGTGCATGTGCAAGCACGATGGAGATGAGCAGTGCCTTCTGTTCGCCGGTCGAGCATTCGCGTGCATCGGTGCGCTTCTGGGTGTGACGTACCAGAAGATCGCTCACATGCGGGCCGACCGTGGTGCGGCCGGCTTCCGCGTCGCGGATACGGGTGCGCTCCAGCCTTTCTCGCAGATCGGCCTGCGCGCCGGTGCCGCGTTCGGCGATGAGCGCGTCGACCTCGCCTTCAAGGCTGAGCTGTGCGGCCGGGAAGACGCCCGCTTCGCCGCGTTCTGCAAGCGCGCGATTCAATCGTTCAACCGCATCGGCACGCGCGATGGCCAGTGCGATGCCGGCTTCCGCCATCTGTTCTTCGAGTCCGTCAAGCCATGCCGGATCGCGCGGACCGTATTTCAAAAGCCGCGCGCGTTCGCGCATGGCCTGCTCGTAGCGCAGCGTGTGGCGCGCATGGGCGGCGTCGAAGCCGAGGACAAGGCGATCCAGAAACCGCCTGCGGCCGCTGGCGCCTTCGATGAAAAGCCGGTCCATGGCGGGTGTGAGCCACGCCATCTGCACGATCTCGGCGAGATCGGCCGAGCCCTGCGCCGGCGCATTGTTGAGACGCACCTGCCGGCGCTCGCCGCCGCCTGGTCCAAGCGTCAGCCCCGTTCCGATCTCGTACGCCGTGTCGCCCCGCGCGACAGTTGCAGACACGGCCCACAGCGCTTCGCTGGGCACCGCAGGGCCTTTGCGGACATGCTCGCCGAGTTTGGCGCCACGCAAGCCGCGACCGGGCGAAAGCAGCGAGATGGCATCGAGCACATTGGTTTTGCCGGCGCCGTTGGGACCCGCCAGCACAATAGGCCGCCTGCCGACCTGGATTTCCGTGCTCGCGTAGGAGCGGAAGTTCGTCAGCATCAAGCGCGTGACGGCGAGCGCGTCCTGCTTCGGGGCTCGCCCTTCGGCTGCGCTCAGGGCTCGCACCTCAGCATGACGCGCGTTGTTTCTTTCGTCATCCTTCGGAGCGCCGTGCAATGGCGCCCCGAAGGACGAATGTCCGCGATCAATCAACGGATCACACCCGCATGGGCATCAAGACATAGAGGGTCCGCTTGTCCTCTGCGTCTTCGATGATGGTGGGAGAGCCCGCGTCGGAAAGCAGGAAGCGCACTTCCTTGCCTTCGATCTGCCCGGTGATGTCGAGCAGGTAGCGCGCGTTGAAGCCGATCTCGAGCGCCGCCGCGCTGTAAGTCGCGCCCAGTTCTTCGGTCGCCGTTCCGGAGTCGGGATTGACGACCGTCAAAGTGAGCTTGTCTTTCGACACATTGATCTTGACCGCACGGGTCTTGTCGGCGGAGATGGTGGAGACGCGGTCCACCGATTGCGCGAATTCCTTGGAGTCGAGCGACAGCGATTTGTCGTTCGCCGCCGGAATCACACGCTGATAGTCGGGAAATGTGCCGTCGATCAGTTTCGACGTCAGTTCCACGCCGTCCGACATGAACTGGATCTTGGTGTCCGACAGCGAAATCTCGATCGCGCCTTCGGCATCGTCGAGCAGCCGGCGCAACTCGGCGACCGTCTTGCGCGGGACGATCACGCCGGGCATGTCCGAGGCGCCATCCGGCAGATCGAGTTCGAAGCGCGCCAGGCGGTGACCGTCCGTCGCCACCGCGCGCAAAGTCTTTGCTTTTCCTTCCTTGGCGGCGTGCACGTAAATGCCGTTCAGGTAGAAGCGCGTCTCTTCGGTGGAGATCGCAAAACGCGTCTTGTCGATCAGCCGCTTGAGATCGTCGGCGGCCAGGCGGAAGCGATGGGGCAGGGCGCCCGCCGCCATCTGGGGGAAATCTTCCTTGGGCAGGCAGGCGAGCTCGAAACGCACCGAGCCGGAAGAGACGGCAAGCCGGCCGCCTTCGCTGGTCAGGAGTTCCGCTTGAACCTGTGCGCCGTCGGGTAATTTGCGCACGATGTCGTAGAGCATGTGCGCGGGCGCGGTGGCGGCTCCGTTGCGCAGCACGTCTGCGGGGATGGATTCCACGATCTCGATGTCCAGATCGGTCGCGGTGAGCTTCAGCCGGCCTTTGGCGGCTTCGATCATCACATTGGACAGGATTGGGATCGTATTGCGGCGTTCGACAACGCTCTGCACGTGGCTGAGCGCCTTCAAAAAGGCGCCGCGTTCAACGGTGATTTTCATGGGTCTTTTGCTTGGCCTTGGTCTCTCAAAAGCCCCCCATCCGGCCAGGCGAAAAACGACGCCGCCAAATGGCCGGTAACCCCTTGATATCCTTGAGTTTCTGGAAGGCTTGGAGACTCAAGTCCTGGAGTATATCAACTGGGGCGAAAAGAGAACAGGTTTTCGCGCGCAAACGGCGGGAATATCTGGCTTTTTTCCAAGCCCGAATCCCGCCGTTTAGAGTCCTTTTGGGGGCCGGTTTTCAGGCCATTCCTCAGGTCGGCGATCAGGTTCGCCGCGACAGCACCTGGCGCAGGAAATCGACCTCCTGCTTGAACACCGGATCCTCTTCGCAGAGCTCCGCCACGCGGCGGCAGGCATGCAGGACCGTCGTGTGGTCTCGTCCACCGAAGCGTCGGCCGATTTCAGGCAGCGAACGCATCGTCAGTTCCCGGGAAAGGTACATCGCCACTTGCCGGGGGCGCGCCACGCGGCGCGCACGCTGGGGCGAATGGAAGTCGCGAATGTCGAGTTTGTAGAACTCCGCCGTCTTCCTCTGGATGTCCTCGATGGAGGTCTTGCGTCCCGGTGCGGTGCGCTGGCCGAGCGTCTCTTCGGCGACATCCATCGTCACCGGCTTCTTCGTCAGATCGGCATAGGTGGCGAGCTTGGTGAAGAGCCCGATGAGATCGCGGGGGGCGGCATCTTCTAGATCGGCGATGCGCTCGAGCACTTCGAGCGGCAGCATGCCGTCGGGACGGTGGCGCGAGAACTCTGCCGCGCGCGCTTTCAGGATGGCAAGGCGCGTGGCGCGCTCGGGCTTGTCGAGCGCGATGACGAGCCCACCGGAGAGCCGCGAGCGCACGTCGGCGCCCAGGGCTTCGAGCGCCGCCGGCGCGCGGTCCGCCGCGATGACGAGCTTGCGGCGAAGATCGGCGAACGCGTTCACGGTGTGCAGGAATTCGGCGACCGTCGAAGTACTGCGGCAGATGTGCTGCAGATCGTCGATCAGGAGCATGTCGGCGGCACGCAATTCTTCCTTGAAGCTGAGCGTGTCCTTGCGATTGAGGGCGCCCAGGAACTGACGCATGAAATCTTCCGCGCCCAGGAACAATGCGCGCTTGCCGCGGCGGCGCGCCTCCAGCGCGGTGGCATTCAACAGATGCGTCTTGCCGTAGCCGAATCCGCCGTGGATGAAGAGCAACAATTCTTCGCTGTTGTCGCGTTCACAGAAGCTGCGCGCCGCGCGATAGCTGAACTCGTTGGCGGGCCCTGCGATAAACGTGTCGAACGTCTGCGTGGGATGCAGCATGCGGTTGCCGAGACCGCGGCGCGGTTCGACCACCCGTTCGGCGTCCGCGGAAGGCGCCCGCATGTAGGACACCGGCGCCGGGCTGGCGTTCGTCACTGTCTCACGCACCAGTCCGCCGCCGATCGTGGGCGGCGACAGGACGATCGAAAGCGAGGTGGGTTCGCCGCCTTCGCTGCGCATGGCACGTTCGATGCGCGACACGTAATGATTGGCGACCCAGTTGCGCGCGAAGGGTTTCGGCGCACCGATCTTTACGTCACTGTCGTTCGTACTCACGAGCACCAAAGGCGAAATCCACGCGTCGAAGACCGCTTCGCCGAGCTCCTTGCGAAGGCGTTCGCGTGTTGCGTTCCACACCGAAGTCCAATCCGGCGGCGGTGATTTGCTCGTGAGTTGTCCCATCTTCCCATCCCTTCTTCTTTCTTTTCCGGCTTTTTGCGGCACCGGTTTCCCCGCAGAGAACTTCGTTCAGATCTCGTAGTACTCAGGTCTGGCGCCAGGGCAGGCCTGCTGACTTCCAGCCGTTGCGGCGGCCGCGATGGCGCTCATCGTCGAGATCCCCCTCGAAACCTCCGGCGATGTTGTAGGCGTGCGCGAATCCGGCTTGCGTCATCGCAATGGCCGCGGCACGCGAACGCACACCCGAGCGGCACATGAACAACAGCGGCGTATCGCTCGCGGCGCCTGCGCGGCTGACGGCAGCTGCAGTTGCAGCGACGAACTCCGGATTGATGTTCATCGCGGGAAAGCTCTGCCATTCAACGCGGTGCACTTCGCGCCCGATGCTGGCGAGATCGGGCTGGCCGACATAGTTCCACTCCGGCACGGTGCGGACGTCCACGAGCTGTGCCTTGGGATCGCCCTCAAGCAGCTTCCACGCCTCGGAGACGGAGATGTCGCCGGCATAGCCGGAAGAGGCGTTCTGAGAAGACATGCGCACTCACTCCCCCAAAACAGACGAAATTCCCGACCGCGCCTCTCGCAAGGCGCAGTTTTTCAAGAATAGATACGAAGATTTACTTGCTACTGTTGCCGAAATTCTGCCAGAGCAAATTTATTACTATAGTATTGTTTTTATTGCTCTTAGGCATGACTTTCGTGCCCCGATCTTACAGTGGTTAACTTAGTCTTAACGGCGTTCAGGAAACAAGCAGAACGAAGAGCGAATCAGGACAAAAAATGCAGATTTTTGACGTTGGAGCGACGCACTAAAGCGTTGTGTCGTATACGGAAAATTTAGTTTGTGAAGATTCAGCGACTTAGCGGCAACGGCCTTTCAACTTAAGACATTTTCACGATGATTGCATGAATGTCAGTCTACGGAACAAATAAAAAGAAGCCCGAATTCGGCTCGAGCCCCTTCTAGAACAGATTCTGTAAAGAATTCGGTTGGTTAACGCGATCTCAACCCTTGAGTTTGGCGACGCGCTTGGAAAGGCGGGAAACCTTGCGGGAACCGGTGTTCTTATGAACCACACCCTTGGAGACACCACGCATGATCTCCGGCTCTGCCGCTTTGAGGGCCGCCTGGGCCGCTTTCTTGTCGCCCGAAGCAATTGCTTCCTCGACTTTGCGGGTGAAGCTGCGAATGCGCGTCTTGCGGGAATGGTTCACGGCGGTCCGCTTCGCGGTCGTGCGCACGCGCTTTTTGGCGGAAGCGATATTGGGCATAGCAAGTCCTGCTTGAATTCGTTGGAAGGCGGGGCTTTTAGCCCGGGGCGGGCCCCGGTGCAACCGGCATGTCCCTGAGCCGCCAGAGCGGGGAAAAGGCGCCAATCAAAGGGGTCAGCGCCACGCCGGCGGCTGCGAACAGCAAAGTCTCGCGCATGCCGAACACTTCGCCCAGCGTGCCGCCCAACAAAGCCCCGGCAATCGCCGGTGCTCCGGCCGCCGTGCCGAACACGGCGGCGACCCGGCCCATGAAGTGGAGCGGCACAAGGCTCTGGCGAAGGCTGGTGGAAATCACAATCGCCGCGACCGCGAAGGCGTCGCCAAAAAGTTGGGCCAGCATCAGGAAGGCTACGCGCCATGCGAGCGGTCCGTGTGCCAATGGGATGAAGAGCGAAGACGCGCCCGAGATCAGATAAGTGATGACAATGGCACGCCCGGCGCCCAGCCATTTGAGCGCGGGCGCCGCGATCGCCGTGCCAAGCAGAGCCGCAACACCACCCACCGCAATGGTGACGCCCATCAGAGCGGGTGAGAGGCCCAGTCCCTTGATGGCCCAGATCACGTAAAGCGCGGAAAAGAATGCACCGAACAGCGGCGAAATCAGCGCCATCCAGAACAGCGGCCTGAGCAGCGGCTGGGCGAAAATCTCCGCAAGCCCGCCGCGGAATCCGTGATGCCAGGGTTTTTGGGGATGGCGCTCGTTCAAATGCGCCTCACGCGCGCGGATCGTCGAAAGGAAAAGCGCCGACATCAAATACGTCACGGCGTTCGCGGCGATGGCGAAGGGTGCCGTCAGCAGTTGCACCAGAACGCCCGCCAAAGCCGGGCCTCCGATTTCGGCGATCGATTCCGTCACATTGAGCTTGGTGTTGCCCTCCATGAGATCGTCGCGGGCAATCAGCGACGGCAGATAGGCGTGATCGGCGATGTCGAACAACACGCTCGCACCGCCGGCAACGGCTGCGACCGCATAAAGCTGAAACATCGAAAGAAGGTGAAACCAGGCCGCCAGCGGCACCGTGAGAAGAACCGCGGCGCGCAGAAGATCCGTGCCGATCAGAATGGCTCTGCGGCTCGAACGGTCCACATAGCCGCCGCAGAGCATTGCCACGACGAGGGCAGGGCCCTGCGCCAACGCAACGAGCAATCCCAGTTGCGAAGCCGGCGCGTTGATCGTCATCACGGCCGCAAGCGGCAGTCCTTCGCGGGTGATGCGCGCGCCGAAAGTGGAAACGGCTTGCGCGGCCCAAAGACGTAGAAAGTCGGTATGGCGCCATAGGGCGCCGGAGAAGCGGAAATTCACGAGAAGTCCCCGAATAGAAGGAAACGCTGCCACGCATCGACTGCGGCAGGGGCGAAAGCGGCGATGGCCGCGAAGGGGGAGTTACGCCTTCATGCGCCGAGGTTGCCGCAACAACTCCCGTGTCATCAATCTACGGCCGCGCCGCAGGCGATCTTGGCAAGGGCGAGCATCGCATCAGCCTCGTCGACGATTTCGCGAAAGCCGAGTTCGTTGCGGATGCGCGTCGTGTCGTAGCCGATGGAATGGCGGTAATCGAATGGTGGCGCTTGTGGCGTCGGCGACGACAGAGACGGCAATCGCGCCAGTCTTTCGCCCATGGTCGGAGTGTTGGCTTCACCAACATTGTAAATCCGTCCGGGCGCCGCAGGGTGCATTGCGGCCAGCACGATGGCGCGCGCGACGTTGTCGACATGACCGTGTGTCCAGCGCCATTGCGGCTGCGCGGCGAAGCTATAGACGGTCGCCAGATTGGCGTTGTCTTCCGGGCCATAGACTTTGGGCAAGCGCAGGATGACCGCAGGGAGGCCGGCTTCTCGAACGACGCGCTCCGCGAGTATCTTTTCGTAGTCGTGCGCGTATCGCCCAAGTTTTGCGGCTTGAGTGCGGTAGGGATAAAGCACACTCCGCAGTGGCGCATCCTCGCTGAGCAGCGAGCTGTCAGGTTCGCCCGGTTCTGACCCGGTCAATCGGCCGTAAGCGCGATAGATGTCGCCGCTGGAGATCATCACCAGTCTACCTGCGCGACCAGCGAAGGCCTGCGCGGCCGCTCGTGCATCCGCTTCGCCCATCATCACCATATGCACGACCGCATCCCAATCTGCTTTGGCGACCGCTTCGGGAAACAACGTGACCGGATACTCGGCCGAGGCGTCGCGGACGTGCCGCACCGGCGGCAAGATCGGGTTCTCGGACTTTCCGCGGTGAAATACCGTGACGTCGGCACCGGCCTCGTCCAGCTGGCGCGCTGCATGCGCGCCGATGAAACGCGTGCCGCCGACGATGAGAACGCGCACGGCAGGCTTCTATTTGTTCGTGAAATTCGGTTTGCGCTTCTCGCTGAACGCGGCCATGCCTTCTTTCTGATCGTCAGTCGCGAACATGGAATGGAACACGCGGCGTTCGAAGCGGATGCCTTCGGAGAGTGTCGTCTCGTAAGCCCGGTTGATCGTTTCTTTTGTCATCATGACGATGGGTAGGGATTTCTCGGCGATGGTCTGCGCGGCTTTCATCGCTTCGCCCATCAAGTCCGCTACCGGAACCACCCGGGAGACTAGGCCCGCGCGTTCGGCTTCCGCCGCATCCATGTTGCGGCCCGTGAGACACATTTCCATGGCCTTCGATTTGCCGACAAAGCGGGTCAGCCGCTGCGTGCCGCCGATCCCCGGCATCACGCCGAGATTGATTTCCGGCTGACCGAATTTCGCGTTGTCCGCCGCGATGATGAAGTCGCACAGCATGGCGAGTTCGCACCCCCCGCCCAGCGCATAGCCGGCCACTGCGCCCACGATGGGCTTGCGGATGGCGGCGATCCTGTCAGCGGCGCCGGCGAAGAAGTTCGCCTTGAACATGTCCATGTAGGATTGCGGCGCCATCTCTTTGATGTCGGCGCCGGCGGCGAAAGCGCGGTCGGAACCGGTGAGCACGATGGCGCGCACTGCGTCGTCCTGGTCCCAGGCTTCCAGCACGTGCACCAGTTCGCCGAGCAGCTCGTTGTTAAGCGCGTTGAGCGCCTTGGGGCGATTGAGCGTGATCACGCCGACGCCGCCTTCGATCTTCACGAGGATGTTCTGGTAGTCCATGGAAAACTCCTTTGCCGTCGCGGGTCTTCGCGCGAAGCCGAACCAAAGGCAAGCCTTAATCCTCTATGCGTTTTCCGCGCAGCGATTTGAGGCGCGAACGCACCTTTTTCCCTTCCAGCCGTCTCTCTTTGCTGGCACGCGACGGTTTGGTCGGCTTGCGTTTCTTGGGAACGAAGGCCGCCTGACGGATGAGTTCGAACAACCGCTCCCGCACGTCCTCGCGATTTCGTTCCTGTAGGCGGAAGCGGTTGCCGTGCAGGACCACCACGCCGTCTTTCGTCATGCGGCGCCCGGCGAATTTGGCAAGCCGTTCGCGCGCATAGTCCGAAAGGGAAGGCGAGTGCGCGACGTCGAAGCGCAGTTCCACCGCGGTCGCCACTTTGTTCACGTTCTGCCCACCGGGTCCCGACGCCAGCACGAAACGTTCGACGAGTTCCTCTTCGTCGATTGCGATCCCAGGCATCACGGGAATCTTGGCCATGAATTTCTGTCTCACATCTCTTGACATGCAACCAAATGGTTGCATATTAGAGCCATGAGCATGGACGGTGTGTTTCGAGCCCTCGCCGATTCAGGGAGGCGGCAACTGCTCGACAGCCTTCATGCCCGGAACGGACAGACGCTCAACGAGTTGTGCGAGAAGATGGCTATGTCGCGACAAGCCGTCGCCAAGCATCTGGGCATTCTCGAAGAGGCCAATCTCGTCGCGACGCAGAAGCGCGGCCGCGAGAAGCTGCACTATCTCAATCCCGTTCCCATCAACGACATCGCCGATCGGTGGATCGGCAAATACGAGCGGCCGCGGCTGAAAGCGCTGGCCGAGCTGAAGAAAAGTCTTGAAGGGAAAGACGATGACTGAACTGACGACCGAAGACACGATGTATGTGATCTACATCGCGACAACGCCGGAGAAAGTCTGGACGGCGCTCACCTCCAGCGCCTTCACGACGAAGTTCTTCTTCGGCCGCACGGTGGAAAGCGACTGGAAGAAGGGCTCCAAGTGGCTGTTGCGCATGCCGGACGGACGCGTGGATGTGGTCGGCGTGGTGCGCGAAAGCGATCCGCCGCGCAAACTTGTTCTTTCCTGGAACGTCGATTGGCTGCCCGAGAAACTGCCGGAAGCGATCGTCACCTATCAGATCGAAGCGGCGGGCGACGGCCTCGTACGCCTCAACATGACGGAAGCGCATCCCACAGCGATCCCGAAGAACCTGCTGGAGGGCGGGCGCAAAGGCTGGCCGATGATCCTTTCCGGCCTCAAGTCGCTTCTGGAAACCGGAAAATCACTTCCGACGCCCGTTCCGCAACCGCCCAAGGAGCTGCAGAAATGAGCACGTTCGTCTACGTCACCTATATCCGCACCACGCCGCAAAAGTTGTGGGACGCGCTGATCAAGCCGGAATTCACCAGGCAGTATTGGTTCGGCGTGCATCAGGAGAGCGATTGGAAAAAGGGCTCGTCATGGAAGATGGTCTATCCGGATGGGCGCGTCACCGATGCGGGCGAGGTCGTCGAAATTGATCCTCCCAACCGGCTGGTTCTGAAGTGGCGCCACGAACTCAGGCCCGAGCTGAAGGAGGAGGGCTATTCGCGCTGCGTGATGGAGCTGCAACCTGACGGCGATTTGATGAAACTCACCATCACCCATTCGATCGAGCGGGAAAATTCCAAATTGGTCGAAGCGGTCTCCGGCGGTTGGCCGAAGATCCTGTCGGGTCTCAAGAGTTTGCTCGAAACGGGTCAAACAATTTCTCCAACGCACGAAAGACCGAAAGCTCTCTGATCGATCATTTCTGGCAGGTGGGACAATAGAAAGTGGAGCGTCCCGCCTGCACGATCCGCTTCACGGTGCCTCCACAATCTTTGCGTGAGCAGGACTTACCCGCGCGGTCGTAGACCGCGAAGCTCTTCTGGAAATAGCCGAGCTCACCGTCGACCCGCTTGTGATCGCGCAACGACGATCCGCCAGCCTTGATGGCATCGGCGAGCACCGCTTTGATGGCCTTGACCAGCGGCGCCATCGTTTGCGGCGTCACGCGCTTTGCCAGTCGTTTCGGTGAGATTTTCGCGCGCCACAGCGCCTCGCAGACATAGATATTGCCCAAACCGGCGATCACCCGCTGATCGAGCAGTGCCGATTTGATCGGCGTCTTCTTGCCCTTCAGTGCCTTTTTCAAGAACGTAACATCGAATTCATCCGAAAGCGGCTCCGGCCCCAACCCCTTGAACAGGGGATGCGAGTCGAGTTGGTCCGTCTCCACCAGGATCATCAAGCCAAAGCGGCGATGATCGGTGAACACGATCATCGCCGGGGCGTCGGTTTCCAAAATGACGTGGTCGTGCTTGCCGTGCCCGGCATCGGCTTCGCCCACGTCGTGCACATAGCTGCCGATCTTGCGTCCGGCTCCGGAGGCATAAACCGTCATGCGCCCGCTCATGCCCAGGTGAATGACAAGGCTCTCGCCGCTGTCGAGATCGGCAACGAGATACTTCGCCCGCCGCCGGAGCCGATTGACCTTGCGCCCGCTCAGCCGCGTCTCGAATCCGGACGGGAAGGGCACGCGCAAATCGCCGCGCCTGGTCTTAACCTGCGTGAATTGGCGCCCCTCCAGCACGGGTTTAAGGCCCAGGCGGACGGTTTCGACTTCGGGAAGCTCGGGCATAGGGTCAGGTGCGCGGGAATCGGAATGATGTTAACCGGTGGACACCTTATACTGATCCGCGAGAGAGATACGTGGCCCCCGTGAACGCTGCTGACAAATCCACCGCGTCCTTCGGTTTCCGCGATGTGCCGGAAGGCGAAAAAGAAGGCCTCGTGCGCGAGGTCTTCTCCTCTGTCGCGCGCCGCTACGACACCATGAACGATCTGATGAGCGCCGGCGTGCACCGGCTGTGGAAGGATGCGTTCGTCGAATGGCTCAATCCGCAGCCAGGTCAGCGGTTTCTCGACGTCGCCGGCGGCACCGGCGACATCGCCTTTCGCATTCTGGCTGCCGCGCGCGCCAAAGGCGGCGAAGCCCACGTCACAGTCTGCGATATTAATGCCGACATGCTGAGTGAAGGGATGGCCCGCGCGAAGGACGCGAACGAGCGCGCCATTGAATGGATCTGCGGCGATGCCGAAGCTTTGCCGGTGCCGGACGCCAGCATGGATGCCTACACCATCGCGTTCGGCATCAGAAACGTCACCCACATCGCAGAAGCGCTTTCGGAAGCACGCCGCGTGCTGAAACCGGGCGGACGGTTTCTCTGCCTGGAGTTTTCACGTCTGGAAACGCCGGGTCTCGATGCGCTTTATGACCGCTATTCTTTCGCCGTGCTGCCGCGGCTGGGCGAAATGGTGGCGAAGGATGGTGAGGCCTATCGCTATCTCGCCGAAAGTATCCGCCGCTTTCCGCCGCAGGCGACGTTTGCCAAGATGATCGAGAAAGCCGGACTGTCTCGCGTGAAAGTGCGCAACCTCATGGGCGGGATCGCCGCCATGCATTCGGCCTGGCGGATCTGACGATGCTTCGCTCCCTCAGAGATACGCGCCGTCTTCTGCACGCCGCCCGCGTTCTGTCGCGGCACGACGCGCTGATCCCGCATGAATATCTCGACGGATTGCCCGCGTCGCTGAAGCTGCTGCGCCGTCTGCTCGGCGCGCGCCGGCCGAGCGATAGTTCGGTGCCCGCAGGCGTGCGTCTTGCCCGCGCGCTGGAATCGCTGGGGCCCGCGTACATCAAGCTCGGCCAAATTCTCGCGACGCGGCCCGATGTCGTCGGAAACGACGTCGCCGAGGCCTTGCAGGCGTTGCAAGATCGCGTGCCGCCATTTCCCGTCGAGGTGGCAATCGCCGAAATCGAACTCGCGCTCGGCAAGCCTGCCGATGCGTTGTTCGCCCATATCGGCGATTCCGTCGCCGCGGCCTCCATCGCCCAGGTTCATCGGGCACAAACCGCCGAAGATCCGCCGCGCGACGTCGCCGTAAAAGTCTTGCGTCCCGGCATCGAACGGGAGTTCGCCCGCGACCTTTCCGCATTCTCCTTCGCCGCCCGCATTGCCCATCGCATTTTTCCCGAAGGACGCAGGCTCCGGCTGGTCGAAGTGGTCGATACGCTGGCCGCGTCCGTCGCGCTGGAACTCGATTTGCGCATGGAAGGCGCGGCAGCATCCGAACTCGCCGAACGCACCAAGAACGACAAGGACTTTCGCGTTCCCGCCGTCGATTGGGAGCGCACGGCGGCGCGCGTGCTCACCACGGAATGGGTGCATGGCACCTCCATTCGCAACGTCGCCGCGCTGGAGGCCGAAGGCCACGATCCCAAGCAGATCGCGCTCAAGGTGATCCGCAGCTTCCTGCTGCAATCGCTGCGCGACGGCTTCTTCCACGCCGACATGCATCAGGGAAATCTGTTCGTCGATCCGCAAGGACGCCTGGTTGCCGTCGATTTCGGCATTATGGGGCGTCTGGATGGCGATATGCGCCGCTTCATGGCGGAGACGCTCGCCGGGTTTCTCGCGCGCGACTATGTCCGCGTCGCGCAGGTGCATTTCGACGTCGGTTTCGTGCCGCCGCACCATCCGGTGGAGACCTTTGCCCAGGCGCTGCGCGCCATCGGCGAGCCTATCTTCGGGCGCACTGCCAGCGAAATGTCGATGGCGCGGCTGCTGCAGCAGCTGTTCGACACGACGCGCCGGTTCGACATGGTGCTGCAGCCGCAGCTTGTCCTCATGCAAAAGACGATGATGGTGGTGGAAGGCGTGGCGCGCAGCCTCGATCCCGAATTCGACATCTGGGAAGCCTCGCGCCCCGTCGTCGAGCGCTGGATGATCGAGCAGGTTGGCCCCGAAGCGCGGCTGCGCGACGTGGGCGAGGGTGTCAGCGCTCTTGGCCGCCTGGCGCGCGATCTGCCGCAACTTCTGCGCAACGCCGAGATCGTTTCGGCCATGCTCGCCGGCGGCGGGATGCGTCTTCATCCCGACACCATCCAGCAGATCACGCGGGCGCAAACCGCGCGCACGCGCCATGTGCGCATCGCCATTTGGATTGCAGCGGGTGCGCTGGGATTGATCGCCTTGGGAATACATTGAACCCGACCTTTGTGATGAAAAATTCATCGCCTTCGAGCGATGCGCCGTTCAACTTTTCTCCCACACACGGAACGCATGCAGGCAGCGCGCGTTGTCGGCCTATTCGCGTATGCAACAGAGCTGGAGGCCCACCATGACGACGCGCGCACGCAAGAATCATTCAGCGGAAAGTTCCGCCGATCCCGCCGGAACATGGAACCTCTTGGACAGCCCTCTGACAAAGTTGATGGAGCACAATCGCACCTTGGCGGAGCACACGTTGAAGGCTCTGCAGGAAGAATCCCTTCGCTTCGTGAACCTTCGGCTCGAGCACACCAACCGGGCGATCCAGGAAAGCCGGGACTGTTCCGGATTCACCGGCCTGCTGGCGGTGCAGAACGACTGGTTCGCCAGCTTCGCGCACGACTATCTGGAACAGAGCAGGCGATTGACGGATCTTCTGCGGGAGATCGCGGAACGCAGCACGTCGGCTTTGTCCGAAACGGCGGTCGCGCCCATGCATCTGAAGGTGCACAAGAACGAGCACGGCGAGCGTCACGCAGCCTGAGCGTCGGCGCTACGGGCTAGAAAAACGCGAAGATTCCCCGCGCCAAGACATAGAGTCCGACGGTGGCGACAACCGCGCTGAACACGAGCGAGAGCAAGTGCCGGCGTGCCGAAAGGTCGCGCGCCAGGCCAATGCCGGCGAAGCCGCCCACCGTGCCGCCGGCGATGAAAAGCAGCGCCACATTCCAGTCCACGAGGCCGGATAGCGCGTAGCTTGCCGCGGTCGTCAGGCCGAATGCCGAAACGGACACGAGAGATGATCCAATGGCGTTCAGCAGTGGCATCGAAGTCGCCGTGACGAGCCCGGGAACGATGAGAAATCCACCGCCTATTCCAAAAAAACCGGACAGAGCGCCGACGCCGAAACCGGTGCCGGCCAAAGGCGGCAACAGGCGCGGCGCGGACTGCGAATCAAGACGAACCTGCGGATCGTCTCCGCCACGCCGTGGCTTCAACATCAGCGCGGCGATGACGATCATGACCACGCCGAACGCCGCCAGGAGTTTTGCGCCGTCGACGGTCTTGCCCAGCGCCGCACCGAGAGCCGCGCCCGCGACGCCGGAAATCGCGAACACTGTGGCGCAGGGCCATTTGACGTTCCTGTCGCGTGCGTGGCCAAAGAGATTCATCAACGCGCTCGCCGCGACGGCCACCGCGCTCGTTCCGATCGCCACATGCGGCGAGGGCACCCCCACGACATAGACCATCAGCGGCACCGCCAGAATGGAACCACCTCCGCCGATGAGGCCGAGGGAAAGCCCGACGACACCGCCGGACAACAGAGCCAAAACGATTTGCAAAGTGGTCATCGGCAGAAGATCTGCTCGAGAAGCGAATTGCGCATTAGGCGGGAATCGCCGGCTGGTCGGCGTCGCGCAGCCAGACATAGATCGCCGGAATGACCAGCACCGTCAGCAGTGTTGACGATGCCAGGCCGAACAGAAGCGAAATCGCGAGCCCCTGAAAGATCGGATCGCTGAGGATCGTCGCTGCGCCGATCATGGCGGCGAGCGCGGTGAGCAGAATCGGACGAAAGCGCGTGGCGCCCGCATCCAGCAGCACTTCGCGTAGGGTCTTGCCCGGCACCGCGCCGTGGCGGATGAAATCCACCAGCAGGATCGAATTGCGCACGATGATGCCGGCGAGCGCGATGAATCCGATCATCGACGTCGCGGTGAACGGTGCGCCGAACAGCCAATGTCCGAGCACAATGCCGATTAAGGTCAGCGGAATAGGCGTGAGAATGACGAGCGGCAGCTTGAAGCTGCCGAACAGCGCCACCACCAGGACGTAGATCGCCAGAATGGCAACCATGAAGGCCGCGCCCATGTCGCGAAAGGTCACGTAGGTGACTTCCCATTCGCCATCCCAGAGCAGCGAAGGCTTGCTCTCATCGGCCGGCTGGCCGTGAAACAGGATGGCCGGTTGCGGCAGCTTTCCCCACGCGTGCGATTTGACGAGATTGTCGACCGCGAACATGCCGTAAATCGGCGCCTCGAATTCGCCCGCAAGTTCGGCCGTCACCAGATCGGCGTAGTGTCCGTCGCGGCGAAAGATGACGGGCGATCCCACTTCTTGCGTCACGCTCACGACATCGCCGAGTTCGACCACGGCCTTGTTACCCGGCTGCGCGTTCGCCGGAACCGGTGTTGACGCCAGTTTCTGCGACCAGGCGAGGTCGCTTTTGGGCAGACGTACGACAATTTCGATGGGGTTGCGGTCCTCGCCGCGATGCGAATAGCCGACGGGCACGCCGCCCAGCAAGGCACCGAGCGTGTCGTAGACGTCGCTTTGCTCGACGCCGAAATATTCGAGCTTGTCCTGGTCGATGGAGATGCGCAGCCGCGGCCGCGGCTGGCCCCAGGAATCGTCGACATCGACGATGTAGGGCACGGATTGGAAAATCTTACGCGTTTCTTCGGCAACGGCGCGGCGTGTTCTGGTGTTGGGCCCGTAGATTTCGGCCAGCAATGTGGAAAGCACCGGCGGTCCCGGCGGAACTTCCACGACTTTCACCGCCGTGCCCTTGGGGAAAACGAGCGCGTCGAGCCGCCGTCTGAGATCGAGCGCGATTTCGTGGCTTTCGCGCGAGCGTTCGGATTTGTCGGCGAGATTGACTTGCAGCTCGCCCATCTCAGGTTTCTGGCGCAGATAGTAGTGCCGTACGAGGCCGTTGAAATTGAATGGTGCAGGTGTTCCAGCGTAAATCTGGATCGACTTCACTTCCGGCAATTGGCGGGTCGTGCGTGCCGCCGCGAACAGGGCTTGTGCCGTGTCCTCGGTCGTTGCGCCCTCAGGCAGATCGACCATGACTTCCAGTTCGGACTTGTTGTCGAAAGGAAGCAGTTTCACCGTGACGTTCTCGGTCACGAAAAGCAGGCAGACCAAAACAGTCGCGCCCGCGACATAGGCGAGAAAGCGTCGCGCATCCTTGCGCGAGCGCACGATCGGCGTGGCAAGCCGGCGGTAGAGGGCGCCGAGTTTTCCCTCACCATGATGATCGGACTGGTGGCGCCGGAGCGGTTTGCGTGAAAGCTTGAGCAACGCCCAAGGTGCGATCACCATCGCCACAAAGAACGAAAACAGCATCGCCGCCGCAGCATTGGCGGGAATGGGCGCCATATAAGGACCCATCATGCCTGAGACGAACAACATGGGCAGCAGTGCTGCGACAACGGTCAGCGTGGCGATGATCGTGGGATTGCCGACTTCGGCGACGGCTTCTACGGCGGCCATCATCCGGTCGCGTCCGTCGTCCATCGCCCAGTGCCGCGCAATGTTCTCCACCACCACAATGGCATCGTCCACCAGGATGCCGATGGAGAAGATGAGGGCGAACAGGCTGACCCGGTTGATGGTGTAGCCCATCAGATTGGCGGCGAAGAGCGTGAGCAGGATCGTGGTGGGAATGACGATCAGCGTCACGCCCGCCTCGCGCCAGCCGATCACGAAGCCGATGAGCAGAACGATGGAGACGGTGGCGAGCGCGAGATGGAAGAGCAGCTCGTTCGCCTTGTCGTTGGCCGTCTTGCCGTAATCGCGCGTGACTTCGACGTTCACATCCGCCGGAATCAACGAATGTCTGAGCGCCGCCGTCCGCTGGACCAACGCATCTGAGACGACCACGGCATTGGCGCCCGCCCGTTTGGCGAAGGCGATCGTCACCGCCGGAAGCGTGTTCCACTTGCCGTTGCTGGATGGCGCCATGGTCCAGACGTGATTTTCCGCAGGACTGGGTCCAATCACGACTTTGGCCAAATCGCGCACGTAAACCGGTCTTCCGTCGCGCGAGGTCACGAGCAGCAGCCCGATGTCGGGAACGCCCGACAGCGTACGTCCGGCCACGGCTTCGAACATGCGGCCGTTTTCCCGCAATTGTCCCGCCAGAAAGGAGCGGTTGGCGCCCTGAATCTTGGCTTCGAGCTGCTGCAGCGTGACGCCGAAGAGCGAGAGCTTCTCCGGATCGGGCTCCACGCTGATCTCGTCCGCTGTGCCGCCGGAAATATAAGTGAGGCCGACATTGTCGACCTTCACCAGTTCGGCCTGCACCTTGCCCGCCAGGACAAAGAGGTCTTTTTCGTTCCAGCGGGCGGCGGCGCGAGGCGCCGGCGACAGCGTGAGCGTCACGATCGCCACATCGTTGATGCCGCGGCCGACGATCAAGGGTTCGGGAATGCCCAGAGGGATTCTGTCGTAGTTGGCGCGCAGCTTGGCGTGCACGCGCAGAATCGCGTCGTCCTCGTTTGTGCCGGTGAGAAAGCGCGCCGTGACCATGACACGATCGTCTTGCGTCTGGCTGTAAACATGCTCGACGCCGTTGATACCCTTGACGATCTCTTCGAGCGGCTTGGTGACGAGTTCTGCAGCATCGGGCGCCTTCAAGCCATTCGCCTGCACGATGATGTCCACCATCGGCACGCTGATCTGCGGCTCTTCCTCGCGCGGAATGACCATCACAGCGATGATGCCGAAGACGATGGCGGCAAGCAGGATGAGGGGCGTGAGCGGCGAGCGGATCGTCGCGCGTGTCAACCGTCCCGAAAGCCCCAGGTTCATTTGTCGAGCAGCCGGTCTCCGGGCTTCAGGCCCGAGAGAATTTCCAGTCCGTTGGGCATGCCCGGCCGCGGTACCTCCTGGCCGCGCTGGACGGGCACGTCGATGGCTCCGTCCGCTCTCGTCCATATCCGCGCATAATCGATGCCGAAGCGGGTCGTGATCAGCGTTGCCGGAACGACAATGGCTTGCCGCTTGCCTGCGGAAATCCACACGCGCACACGCTGGCCGACAAAATAGTCCGTCAATCCTTTGACCGTTGCATCGGCCACCACATGACCGTTCTCGACGCCGGGATAGACAAGATTGATTGTTCCAAAGCGCGGTCCATCGAGGCCGAGATCGCTGTCGTCCAGCCGGACGGGGTCGCCGATCTTCAAATAGAGCGCGTGACGTTCGGGGATCTGCAGCCGCAAGACGAAATTCTGTTCGGCCACCGTCGCTACGGCATCGCCGGACATGACAACGGTTCCCGCGGTGACGGGAACCGTGATCACGCGCCCCGCTGTTGGCGCAAGCACCTGGCCTTCGCTCTGCTGCTGCTGAACGACGTCGCGCTGCGCGATGATCGATTTCAGGTTGCTTACGGCCACATTATAGGCCGTGTGCGCCTGATCGAACACGCTGCGCGCAACCGCACCCGATGCGATCAGGCGTTGCGCGCGCTCATATTCGACTTTAGCCTGGGTTAGCTGCGCCTGCGCCGCTTGGACCTGCGCGGCGTAAGAGGAGATTGTCAGCGCCAGTTTCTGATCGCCGACGGTGGCGATCACCTGGCCTTGCTCCACGCGATCGCCCTGGCGAACCTTGAGTTCAAGAATGGTGCCGCCGGTGCGTACGCGCGCGGGCACGACATTGACGGATTCGACGGTGGCGAAAACGGATTTCTCGTCCGAGATTTCTGTCTTCTGCACCACATAGGCCCTGGGCGGCACGGGCGGCTTCGGCGGTATCGGCGCAGTCATCAGGCCGAAGAAGGTCAGGATCGCTGCAAAAATATGCGCCATGAGTGATCCGTTCAGCGGCTTTCGCGCGGTTGTCCGGTGGAGGGATCCGCCGTGATGGTGGGAAGTCCCGCAGTTTTCCAGGCCTGAAGGCCGCCCTTCAGATGGCTGTCGATGGCAAGTCCCGCCGCTTCGCACGCTCCAACGGCTCTGGCGGAACGCATTCCCGATCCGCATTGGAATACGACTTTGCGCCCATCGGTTTTGGGCAGCGCTTTGGGATCGAATGTGGAGAGAGGGAAGAGCAGAGCGCCGTGAATGCGTTCGGCCGCGTATTCCGCCGGCTCGCGCACGTCGATCAAAAGAACGGAGCGTTCCGCCAGCCAGCGGGCGACGTCCTGGGGCTCGAGATTCTTGAGACTCATCTTGCGCTCCTCGATTTGCGCCGTTTCGCTTTGGGTTTCGGCGAGCGGACCGCGGACGGCCGGCAATAGATACCGTAGAGGGTCTCCACCAGCTTGCTCACCGGCTCGCTCGCGAGCGCGTACCAGATGGTCTGGCCTTCGCGGCGCGTGGAAACCAGGCCGTCCTTGCGCAACAGCGCCAGGTGCTGGGAAACGGTGGAATCCCTCAGCTCCAGAAATTGCGCCAGTTCGCCGACCGGCCGCTCGGCGTCCAGCAACTGGCAAAGGATCATCAGGCGGTGACGGTTCGCCAGCGCCTTCAGCATCTCTTCGGCGGCACCGGCGGATTGTCGCATCTGTTCCGGTCGTATCTTCATATCTTCGTATATATGAATATAGTGGAGTTCGTACAAGTCTAAAAACCACGCCCGCTAGCCGAAAACATTGAGGTTGATCAAGGAAATCGGCTTCGTGAGGACATAAAAATTCATAAACGAGGAAAATAGAGAAAATAGGATGGCAGAAATCGGCGTATTGGGTGCTGGATCGGTGGAAAACAGGAGAGCAGGATGAATGTCGATAAAGCAGTTCTCGCCTTTGCGGGCTTTGTCGTGCTGACGGGGCTCGTGCTTGCGCAACTGTTCAGCCCCTGGTGGCTGCTGCTGACGGCTTTTGCGGGCCTCAACATGTTCCAGGCGGCGTTCACGGGCTTCTGTCCGGCAGCGATGGTCTTCCGGGCGCTGGGTGTGAAGAAAGGCAACGCGTTTGGCTGAACCGGGAATGGAAACCGCCACGAGCCAATCCGTCATTGTCGCATGTCCGCACTGCGATGCGAGAAATCGCGTGCCCGCGGCGCGCAGTGCGGCCGAAGGCAAATGCGGGCATTGCGGCAGGCCGCTTTTTGAGGGCAAACCGCTCGCCCTGACGGCAGCACATTTCGACGCTCACGCGTTCAAGAGCGACATTCCGTTGCTCGTCGATTTCTGGGCAGCATGGTGCGGACCCTGCCGCACCATGGCCCCGGTCTTCGAGGCCGCGGCACGCGAACTCGAACCGCGCCTTCGCTTTGCGAAAATCGATACCGACGGCGAACCGGAGCTCGCGGCGCGCTTCGGCATTCGCTCGATTCCGACACTGATTCTGTTCAAACAGGGCCGGGAAGCTGCCCGCATGAGCAGCGCGCTGCCGTCAGGCGAATTGCGCCGTTGGATCGAACGAAACCTGTAATCGCGCTCGTTCGCGCGACACATGTCGTTCTCAAAAAAAGAGTTGATTCAGGACGGCAGACGCCTGGTCTCGGGCAGCGAGGCGGAAATCTTGAGGTGGCCGCCGTCGCAGAACTGCGCGCCTTGGTTGCCCAGCACATAGACCGTCAGATCGACGGTGTGTTCCTGAATGTCGGGTGTCGACGGAATTTTTACGCGCACCGAACCGTCGATGCGCTCCTCATCGGTGGCGAGGACTTTCTTGTAACCGGGGCCGGCATCGCCCGGCGCCGCAGCCAACGTCAGCACGACGCGCACGTCGGAATCGGTTTCGTGCTTGGTAGCTTCCAGCACATCGCAAGAGATCGCGATTTCTTCGCCGGGCACAACGATCGGCACGACTTCGCCATCGGCGTCCAAGGGAAGCGGCAAGGGTGCGGGCTCGCGCAAAACGATTTCATTGCGGCTCGCCGGAATCGCGCAGCCGCACAGCGCCAAGGCGCTGACCAAAACCGTTGCGTTGAGCAGAGCCTTGCGCATGGGATCCGCCTCCCAACGGAAGTCCCTGAGCCGATTCTAGTTTACCCGTCTGTCACGCCCCACCCAATAGGGCTCCCGAAGTTCGCGCCTCAAGATTTTACCGCTCGGGTTGCGGGGTAGGGTATCTATGAAATCAACGGATTTGGGCAATTTGTAGCCCGCGATCCGCTCGCGTGCCCAGGCGATGATCTCGGCCGCAGCCGCGGAACTCCCGGCTTTTTTTACCACAATCGCCTTTACCGCCTCGCCCCACTTCTCGTCCGGCACGCCGATGACGGCCACGTCGGCCACCGCCGGATGGCCGAAAATCGCGTTTTCGACCTCAGCCGGATAGATGTTTTCACCGCCCGAAACGATCATGTCTTTCACGCGGTCGTGAATGTAGAGGTAGCCATCTTCATCGAAATACCCGGCATCGCCGGTGTGGAACCAGCTGTTTCGGATGGCGCTTTTCGTGGCGTCGCTCTTATTCCAATAACCCTTCATGACATTCGGCGCGCGAATGACGATCTCACCCACTTCGCGCGGGCTGAGCGCGCGGCCTTCGCCGTCGACGACTCTGATCTCGTGGCCGGGCGCCGGCTTGCCGCAGGAGCGCAGCTTGCCGCGCGACGGCTCGTGATCCTCGGGCGGAAGGAATGTGCCGCCGCCCGTCGTTTCAGTAAGCCCGTACACCTGCAGGAATTCGCAGCCCATGATGCGCTTGGCATCGAGCAGAAGCTCGTCGGCAATCGGCGAGGCGCCGTAGCTGATGTTCTTGAGGCTGGAGAAATCTGTTTCATGCACGTTCTTCTGTTGGATGAGGAACAGGATCACGGCCGGCACCAGGAAGGCGTAAGTGATGCGCTTGGTCTCGATCAGGCGCAGGATTTCCTGCGGCTCGATATCCCTGAGCACGATGGCGCGCGCGCCATGCATGAGCGCAAGCAGCGCCACGTTCACGCCTGCCACGTGAAAGAACGGCATGGCGACGAGGATGACATCGCTTGGCGTGTAATCGGCGAGCCCTGTCGCGGTCAGCGAACTTAAGACGGCGAGATAGTTGGCGTTGGTCAGCTGCACGCCTTTGGGATGCCCCGTCGTGCCCGATGTATAGAGCTGGATGATGTCGTCATCGGCTGCGATCGGCTGGTGTGGATCCTTATTGTCCTGCGCATCGCGCCACGTTTCGTAGGCGGGCCAGGTTGGGTGTCCGCCATCGATGGCGATCACCGCCTTCAGGTTGGGACAGTCGGCTTTGATGTTCTCGACGAGGGCGGCGTAGTCGGCGCCGACAAACAGCACCTCGCATGCCGCATCGTTCAGCACGTAAACGATCTCGGGTCCCGCCAGGCGCCAGTTCACACCGACGATGACGCTGCGCACCTTGAAAGCGCCCATCAGCACCTCGCAATAGCGGTCGGAATTCTTGCCGAGATAGCCGACGCGCGCGCCCGGCTTTTGCCCCAGCGCGATGAGCCCCTGCGCCACGCGGTTGGAATGTTCGTCCAGCTCGCGAAAGGTCGTGATGCGGCCTTCGAAATCGACGGCCACCGCATTCGGCTGTTCCCGCGCGTGGAGGCGCGGAATATCGGCGACCGAAGTCAGCCGTGAGGTATCCATGAGCGTGCTCCCGATATTATTTGGGAAGCATGTTAGCGTCTGGAGCGGGCCCGACAATGTCCAGACAATGTCGGACCCGCCGCAATTACCGCTCCCGGCTGAGGTACCAGAAGCGCCAGCACATGCTGGCCGCGGCGACCGCGAGCCCGAAGGCTAGTCCGATCCAGATGCCCAGGCCCTTCATGTGAAGGCCGAAGGCCAGCAGCAGGCAGACCGGAAAGCCGGCGAGCCAGTAGCTGGCGCCGGCCAGCCACATCGGGGTGCGCGCATCCTTGAGGCCTCGCAGCGAGAGCGCGCCCACCACTTGCAGCGCGTCGAACACCTGAAACGCCGCCGCCACATAGAGAAAGGTGACGGTGAGGGCGAGCACGCGGGTGTTGTCGGCTGTATCCGCGAAGTAGAGCAGGGCGATCTGTCTGGGATAAAGCGCCATCACGGCGCCGCACAGCGCCATGAAGACGACCGCCATCGCCATCGCCGTGTAGCCGGCGCGCCGCACGCCTTCGCCGTCCTTCGCGCCTGCTGCCAGTCCCACGCGCACCGTCGCCGCCATCGCGATGCCGAGCGGCACCATGAAGGTGATCGACGGCACGTTGAGCGAGATCTGGTGCGCGGCGACGAATTCGGTTCCAAAGGTGCCCATGATGAGCATCGAGGAATTGAACAGCATGGCCTCGAAAATCATCGTCAGGCCGATCGGCATGCCGAGCCGGAACAGTTCGGCGAACTTCGTCCAATCGGGACGATTGAACCGCCGAAAGATGCGATATTGCCTCAGCTTCGGCGTCGCGAAAACGACAACGATCATCATCGTCGAGCTGAAGAAGAACGAGGTGGCGGTCGCCAGGCCCGATCCGAACACGCCCAGCTTGGGAAAGCCGAAATGCCCGAAAATCAGCGTGTAGTCCGCCAGCGCGTTGAAGCCGATGGTGATGGACATCACGATCAGCGAGGCGCGCGGCTTGCCGAGCGCGGTGGAATAATTACGCAGCACCTGAAAGCACAGGTTGAAGGCAAGCCCCAAGGTCAGCGGCAGGACGAAATACGACGCCGAAACGGCCAAAGCTTCGTTCTGGCCGAGAGACAGCAGGATCGGTTTCGTCAGCAGCAGCAAGACGCCGAGCGGCACGCTCAGCATCAGCACCGCCCAGAAGCCCATGCGTGTGATGGCGCGCACCCGTGCGCGGTCGTTCGGGTTCTCGCCCAGCACATGGGCGATCATCGGCGAAACGGCGGCTGCCGGCCCAGTGCCGACCAGCCACGTGAAAAAGAACACCGTGTTGCCCAAGGCCGCTGCAGCGAGGGCGCTTTTGCCCAAGCGCCCAAGCATGACGATGTCTGTCGTCATCACCGCCATCTGCGCAAGCTGCGTGGCGGCCAGCGGCAGCGCCAGTTTCCACAGCGCGCGTGCTTCCTTCAGCCACGCCGAAAGGTCGTGGCCGACCACCCGATCGGCGGCAACTCCAGTAAGCTCAAGTTCTGCTACGTCCGTCATGACACTGTCTTTTCGTCTGTGCCCGAACCCGAAACGCGGCGGAAGGCGTGAAAAACAAAAAACCCTCCGAAGCTTTTGGGCTCGGGAGGGTGAAACTCTGAACGAAGTGGCTAGAGTCTAGGCCTCGTTCTCCTCGCGAGCTGAAACGGCGCAAAGGCCGCCCGGGAAGGCGGACAGTACAGCCGTGATGATGGTAGGAGTGCTGCGCATCAATCTCGCTCGAATCGCCGCAAGGCCCCATGCCTTGCGAAGTGGAGCGTGGTTACGCCTCGGGATTCTTGAAGTCAACCCGCGCCGCACTGGGATATTCCATTCGCTCCAAGCGTGACAACAACGTCACGTTCGCAAACGCGAAAAGGCGCCGGCAGTTTTCGCCACCGGCGCCTTTATCGTGCTCAGCCTTTTACACAAACCACCTGGCGCAGCGTGTGCACGATCTCGACGAGATCGGCCTGCGCCGCCATCACCGCATCGATGTCCTTGTAGGCCATCGGCGTCTCGTCGATGACGTCCGCGTCCTTGCGGCACTCGATACCGGCCGTGGCCTTCTCGTGGTCCGCAACCGTGAACCGGCGCTTTGCTTCATTACGAGACATCGCACGGCCCGCGCCGTGCGAGCAGGTGTGGAACGAGTCCGGGTTGCCCTTTCCGCGCACGATGAAGGACTTGGCCCCCATCGAACCGGGAATGATCCCCAGATCACCCTCACGCGCGCGCACCGCGCCCTTGCGCGTCAGCCACACGTTCGCGCCGAAGTGGTTCTCCCGCGCGACATAGTTGTGATGACAGTTCACCGCGATGGCGCCCCAGGCGAACTCGCGGCCGAGCGCGTTCTGGACCGCGCGCATGGTCGCGGCCAGCATGAGCGAGCGGTTTTCGAGCGCGAAGTTCTGCGCCCACTCCACCGCTTCGATATAGTCGTCGAAGTTCCGCGAGCCCTCGGCGAGATAGGCGAGGTCCTGGTCCGGAAGATTGATGAACCAGCGCCGCATATCCTCCTTGGCCCGCTCGATGAAGTACTGGCCGATTGCGTTGCCCACGCCGCGAGAACCGGAATGCAGCATCACCCACACCGCGTTGCCTTCGTCGAGGCAGAGTTCGATGAAGTGATTGCCGGTACCGAGCGTGCCCAGATGCCTCGGTGCGCGCTGGGCGGGCTTTGCGAGCTTGGGATGCTTGTCGACGATCGCCGTCAACCGGGGCGCGAGATCGCCCCGATCGAAGTCGTTCATGACGTCGGTCACGGTGTTGGGCACGTTGTGCCAAGCGCCGCGGTCGCCCTCGCCTCCGTGGTTGGTGCGGCCGTGCGGTACGGCCTTCTCGATGGCCGATCGCACTGCTGTGAGACTGTCGGGTAGGTCGTTGGCCGTCAGCTCCGTGCGTGCCGCAACCATGCCGCAGCCGATGTCGACACCGACAGCGGCGGGAATGGTCGCGCCCTTTGTCGGGATGACGGAACCGACCGTTGCGCCCATGCCCCAGTGCACGTCGGGCATGGCCGCGATGTGCGAATGGATGAACGGCAACGATGCGACGTTGATGAGCTGCTGTTTGGCAGCATCCTCGATTTGTACGCCGTCGGTCCATGCCTTGATCGGCACGCCGGTGTTTTGAATGACTTGATACATGTGCGTTCCCGGACGCGTTGTTAGCGCCTCCGGGCCTCTATTGAAATGATAGTGAAGTGATTTTAGGAGCCAGCGCGGTCGCGGCCGTGCGCGGGAACGGATTTCTCCGAACCCGGCACGGCCGCTTGGACGTTACTGCATCGTTTCCTCGGATGCCGCGATCCACGCGATCACGCGTTCCGAGAAACCGTCGACCCGCGTCCACGGTCCGTGTCCGACGCCGTGCTGGGACGAAGCCACATTGATCATGGTGCCCGCACCCTTCGGCGCCGGCACCGCATCGTGGCTCTGCTCGTCGGTGAAGACGATCAGGCGCGTATCCTTGCGGTCGATCTCCGTCACAGCCTTGCCAAGATAGGTGTTGGCATGGAGCTGCGAGGTCACGATCGCATCGCGAAGCGCGAAGCCGCGGCGCGGGGGAACTTTCACCACCTCGTTGGAGAAGGTGAAGATTTCCACTTCGTCGCAGATTTCGCGCGCCAGGACTGCCAGACCGCAAGCCGCTTCCAGTCGGGTCATCTCCGACTGCGCCGAAAGCGCTCCGCCCATCGAGCCCGACACGTCGATCAACAGCCGCGAGCGGCCCTTGAGCCGCGCATGGCCTTTGATCGATTTCAGCATCACCGATTCGAGTTCGGGCTCGAAATCCGGCGCATAGCGCGCCGCCGCGATGAAGCGGTAGGGCAGGATGCGGTCCGTGCGCATGTCCTCGATGGCTTTCGCGATCGTGGCGCGCGGCACCTCCGCCTTCTGCATCAAGCGCAGGTTGCGCAGGAGCGCCAGGCCCCCGAGCTTCTTCTCGGCGATCAAGCGCTCGAACGTCTCGCGCTTGTTCTTTCCGCCCGAAAGCGACACTTCCCAGGTGTCGGGCGAAATCAGCGTGCCGTCGACAAGCTGTTTCCACACCTTCTCCTGTTCGGCGTCCTTCGGCTTGGCGTGGACGAGGAAGAGCACGTCGCGAATGCGCACGGCGCCGTCGCGGTCGTACTTGGCGAGCTGGTAGGCGTCGAACTTCGTCACCGCGCGCGCCAGCCCCTTCTTGATCTGTGCCGAGACGGGCTGACGCTTGCGCTGCTGCATAGGTCCGAGCGCGCCGGCCCAGTAGATCGCAAGCAGCTCCGTCATTTCGTCCGGACGCTGGATGATGCGCGCCAGCGTGTCGGCCACCAGCACGCGATGCTTCTCGTGACGTGCCATTTCGCGCACGACGAGCAGCGGCGCATGGCGCAGATTCATGAGCTCGCGCGCTTCGATCGCCAGCGCCGCCGTGCGCGCGGGATCTACCTGCGGCACGAGTTTGGCGATGCGTTCGGCGATGGAAACGCCGTCTTCGTAGAACTGATCCTCCCAAAGAAGGCAGTTCATGAGCGTGCGCTTCAGCTCCAGTTCGGGCGTGAAACGCTTTGCCTTTGCCCCTTCATGGGTGAAGACGCGAAGGATCTTGTTGAGCTTGGCCATGGACCACCTCCTTTCGGCCACTGTAGGTTGATTGAGAGAGAAGAGAAAACCGCGTGAAAAGCGGCGCCAGGGAACATCCGGACGTTGACAACACTGCGTCTTGCGAAGCAGTCCTGCTCTACCAGCTGAGCTACGCGCATGCGTTTCCGCCTGCGCGGGAGGGCTCGAACCTCCGACACGAAGTATCAACGTTCTTCACCACTGGCGTACGAATAAAGCACCGGGGAACAGTCGAGGCTGTACTGCCTCTTTCGAGGCGATGACGCTCTACCGCTGAGCTACGGGCGTACACCCGGGAAGGACTCGAACCCTCCGACATTCACCTGAGCGAAGTAACAGATCTCTTCACCACCGGTCATCGCTGCGGTTCGTAGCGGCAGCGCATGAACGCGAAGACCGCCGCGGCGTAGCGCGCTAGCGCGAAGACGGGCTGCGCTTTGGTTCGCGCAGCTTCGCCCGGCAAGCCGGTACATTCAAAAAGGCGCCGGGGAACATCCGAGCCTGTACTGCTTCTCGCGAAGCTCACGGCACGCGCTTTCAGGCTGCGCTACGGGCTATTGCCCGATGGGATTTGAACCCATGACCTTGCCGTCCCGAAGTAACAGAACTCTTCACCACCGGCCAAAGACTTCGCTGGGGAACAGACGGTTCCGGCATTACCTCGCCATGAAAGCGAATTCTCTCGTGAGAACCGAAGCCCGCGTCACGCCTCCACTCCGAGGAGACTCCACGGCACCTTCATGGGTCTGGTTTGTGGAGAAGTATCCGAAATCTTCACCACCAACGTATTCAGGGGAACAGACAAGTTGGCTATTGCCTTTGTCGAAGGCAGGGAACTGACCTTAGGCTAGGCTTTTGGTCGGTCAGCCGAAGTATCCAAACTCTTCACCACCTGAAGTTTTCTGCCGCACAACGGGCGGCGAACCAAATTGAAAAACGAATCTGTCGCGGCGCGCTGACTATGGCGCGCCGCCGAAGCGAACCCTTGTTCGGTTCGCCCTGCCATCGGTGGACCGCGAGCACCGCTCGCGCCGTTCCCTCCGGCAGGCCCCGCGCTTCGGGCGCGCGCTTGGATGCGCGAACCCCGGGATCCGGGTCTCCCGTTCCGGCTTGCGCCGGGCCTTCGTTGCGCGAGCGATGCGAGGGAAGGGCAAAAACAAAAACCCCTCCGCGAGCATCGGCTCGGGAGGGGTCTGCAAGTGCAGACGATGATTTCCGCTATGCGGAAATCCTCCCATGAGCCAAGCGTGCGTCGCCGTATGGCCCGAAGCCATTCGACTGCTGCGCGGTGATGTTCAATTCACTTTGCATTGCTCGACTCATGTGTTCCGCGATCCCCATGATCGCGAAGGGCGCGGGGTTTACGCTCGGGAATTCGGCAAGTCAAGGCCGGACGCTGCGTCAGCACGGGTTGTTTTATCCTGTGGCGCGATTGCGACAGCGTGCTTAGAGTCACGCCATCGATATTCAGTGAGGAAAAGCCATGGACTTCACGATCCCCAAAGAGATCAAGGACCTTCTCGTTCGCATCGACGATTTCATCGAGAAGGAGATCGTTCCGCTGCAGAAGCAGGACGACAATGATCGCTTCTTCGATCACCGTCGCGAATGGGCGCGCACTGATTTCGAACACGGCGGTCTGCCGCGCAAGGAATGGGAAGATCTCCTGCGCGAGATGCGCCGCCGCGCCGACAAGGCCGGTTTCCTGCGCCTGGCGTTGCCGGAGGAGTTCGGCGGCAAGAACATCGGCAATCTGGCGATGGCCATCATCCGTGAGCACCTGGCCACTAAGGGACTCGGTCTGCACAACGATCTGCAGAACGAATCCTCCGTCGTCGGCAATTTCCCGCAAGTCCTGATGATGCGCGATTTCGGCACCGAAGAGCAGAAGAAGACCATCCTGCCCGGCATGTTGAACGGCACCATGCGCATCGCCTTTGGTCTCACCGAGCCCAAGCACGGATCGGACGCGACCTGGATGGAAACGCGCGCGGTCAAGGACGGCAATGGCTGGCGCATCAACGGCGAGAAGATGTGGAATACCGGTGTGCACGTAGCCACCCACGACATGGTGTTCTGCCGCACCAGTGGAAACGACGGCGATGCGCGAGGGCTCACCTGCATCATCGTTCCGATGAACGATCCCGGCGTAAAGATCGAAGAATATCTGTGGACTTTCAACATGCCAACGGACCACGCGCGCGTCTCGTTCAAAGATGTGTGGGTCCCGGACGGCGCGGTGTTCGGCCCGGTCGACAACGGTCTGGTGCTGGCGCGCCACTTCGTGCACGAGAACCGCATCCGCCAGGCGGCTTCCGGCGTGGGCGCCGCGCAATACTGCATCAACGAAAGCGTCGACTACGCCAACACGCGCAAACCTTTCGGCAAGCCGCTTTCGCGCAACCAGGCGATCCAATGGCCGCTGGTGGAATTGCAGACGGAAGCCGAGATGCTGCGCTGGCTGATCTATCGCACCGCTTGGGAGATGGACCGCATGACGGGTCCGGAAATCCAGCTCTATCTCTCCGACAAGGTCTCGATGTGCAACTACCGCGGCAATCAGCTCGTCTGCAACGCGGCCGACTGGGCGATGCAGGTGCACGGCGGCTGGGGCTATTCACGTCACAAGCAGTTCGAACACATCTACCGCCACCATCGCCGCTATCGCATCACCGAAGGCAGCGATCAGATTCAGATCCGCAACGTCGCCGGCCACATGTTCGGCTTCATCGGCAAGAACCGCCCCAGAGAGCACTAAACTTTCTGCGCGCCGCGTTCGGATGTCGCGCTTTCGGCGCGTGCGCCACTTTGCCGTTTCGCTTGAAAATCGATCGTTCGAATCTTTACGGAAACGGGTGTCGATTCAATTTGATTCAACTTGATCTCAAACCCGTCGGAATAGATTCATCGGACGGAAATCCGCAAGGCGTATGCAGACGCCCACGATTTCCTTCTATATCCCGGTAAAGGCTGGTTTCTTCAAAGGGGCGACGTGCATGCAGGCACTGGGTGTCGTGTGGACTGAGACCGCTGCTGATTTGTTTAAACAGCGAGCGATTGTGGCTGCCCTGGACGAGCCGGTGCATTTCGGCTCGCGCCTGCTGCTCGATTTCTGGGAAGACCGTGCCGCCCATGGCGGCCTCATGATGGGCCGCGATGTCCCTTCGCGCGAACTCGGTGCGATCCTGCGCAATCTCGGCGTCTACGAGCCGGTGAATCATGGCAGGGATTTTCGCTTCCGTCTTGCCGGCGCCGGATACCTGCGCCGCTACGGCAAGGACATTACCGGCACCTTGCTCTCCGATCATTTCCACGGCGTCGAATTCGACCGCCGCCGCGACAACATCCTTCACGTTATCGAAACTGGCCGCCCAAGCCTGCACGAAGTGCGCGTTCCCCAAGACACCCGACCCGCGCTTCACATGGAGTCCATAGAACTCCCCATGTTTGCCCCCGATCGTCGATCTACATGGGTGCTGGGCGGCCTTTTCTACTACGACTGGACGGGCTGAGTTCTTTGCCCTCATGCTGCCCGTCATCGGCAATTCGGGCATGAGGGTTTCGCGTGTATCCTTTGAACATGGCGCACAGAGGCGGGGCGGGGCTCTTGCCTGAAAACACACTGGCCGCGTTTCGCGACGCGGTCGCGCGCGGTTGCGATGGCGCCGAACTCGATGTGCAGCTTTCGAAAGACGGCGAAGTTGTCGTGTTTCACGACTATCGCCTGAAACCCGAAATCTGCCGAAACCCAAGCGGCAAATGGCTCACCAAGCCCACACCGCGGATCAAGGATCTGACGCTCGCGCAATTGCGCAGCTTTGACATCGGGCGTCTGGATCGCGCAAGCGACTACGGCAAACTTCATCCCGATGTCCGCGCCGTGGATGGCGAGCGTATTCCCACACTGGCGGAAGTCGTCGACGTCTGCAAAGCCGCGAAGCAACCGTTCAAGCTGTTTGTGGAATTGAAGACCTCGTTCTCCGATCGCGATGTTTCCGCATCGCCCGAGGAGCTGGCGGAAAAAACCGTCGCGGTGCTGCGGACTCAAGACTATCTGAAGAACACCGTGCTCGTAGGGTTTGACTGGCCGGGTCTGCTGCGCGCCAAGAAGATCGCTCCCGGAATGGAATGCTGGTTCACCACACTGGACCAGACCTGGTTCGGCGAGGGCGACGTGCCGCCCGAGCGCGATCCGCCATCGTCGCCTGCGCTGCAGATGCTGCGCCATTGGGCGAAGAGCGGCACATCTCCCTGGGCCGCCGGTTTCGATGCGGTCAATTATGGCGGTTCGATCCGCAAAGCCATCAAGGCCGCGGGCGGCGACGGCTGGTTTCCCACCTATTTGGACGCGACCAAAGACGCAATCGCGGAAGCGCACGCGCTCGGCCTGAAAGTTGGCGCCTGGACGGTGGACCGGCCCGACGATATGCGCTCACTGATCGCCAACGGCATCGATGCCATCTGCACCGATCGGCCGGACATTCTGGCGGAACTAGCGACGTAGTTAGCTCTGTCGCCCGAATGTTCGTACGCCGTCCAGCAGCGATCACGGCACCGCGGAGCGGCACTGGCTGATCTTGCCGCAATGGCAGTGTCCGTCGATCCTTGTCATTGCCGTCCGTTGAAGTGGCGCGATCATCGACGCAAAGCGGGTATGCGGTCAATTTGGCATCAAGCCGCGTTTCGCTTCGATATGGGGCGTGCCATGAATCTCGAAGGCTAAAAATGTGGGAGAAAACGATGCTCACGCGCGATGTCATCTATCAGGTTGGCGGCAAGACACTCACCGGCTATCTCGCGGCGCCGGATGACGGCAGCAAGCGGCCGGGCATCCTCATTTTCCATCAGGGCGGCGGTCTCCGCGATCACGAAAAGGAACGCGCACGCATGCTGGCTGGCCTCGGCTATGTCGCATTTGCCGCCGACATGTACGGCACGGTCGCCACGAAGATGGAAGAAGCGATGCCGCTGATGCAGGAATTGGTGAAAAATCCTCCGCTCCTTCAGGAGCGTGCGATGGGTGGGCTCGCACAACTAAAGGCGCATGCGGGCGCCGATACATCAAAACTCGCCGCCATCGGTTTCTGTTTTGGCGGCGGTGTCGTGATCGAGCTTTCGCGCAGTTCGCCGGATTTCGCCTGCGTGGTGGCGTTCCATCCCGGCATGGCGCAACTGCCCGACAAGGATGATCGCAAGGTTTATAGCAAGGTGCTGGTCTGTGCCGGCCAGAAGGATCCGCTCATTCCCGCCGAGGCGCGGGAGAAATTCATCGGCCTGATGAATGCCGCCGGCGCCGATTGGCAACTGATCACCTACGGCAAGGCGGGTCACAGCTTTACCGACAAATCCGTGGACGCGTTGGGCATACCGGGCTTCAACTACCACGCCGATACCGACAATCGCTCGTGGGCCGCGATGCGGCAATTGTTCGACGAGGTGCTTGCCTAACGAGGCAAGAACGACTCTCCCCTCAAGGGCTCAAGGGGAGGGTTGTTTGGGGATCACTTGGCTTCCATAACGGCCTGCTGCCGTCCTCTGTCTAACCGATGCCCTCGAACAGTGCGGTCGAAAGATAGCGCTCTGCGAACGAAGGGATGATGACCACGATCGTCTTGCCCGCCATGTTGGGCCGCGCGCCGACTTCCAGCGCGCCTGCGATCGCCGCGC
>JACQDN010000018.1 GCA_016201105.1 Pseudomonadota bacterium | reverse complement strand
GGCGTTGATCGAAACGGTCGGATATCTCGCCTGCCGGCAGCGTCAGCAGAAACATGGGTGCGAACTGGCACAGTCCGACAAGACCGAGCGACAAGGGCGTGCGCTGGATGTCGTAGATCTGCCAGCCGATCGCAACCGACTGCACCTGCATGGCGACGGTCGAAAGAAATCGCCCCGAGATGAAAGAGAGAAAGTCGCGGTTGCGATAGACCGCGCCTGGAAAGCTTAGCATGCAGAATCCGTCATGCGGCCAGCAAGCAGACCGGCCGCCGCGACGTCAAGCCGACGACGCGCGCTTCTGCCATTCGCTGCGCGTGATGCTCCACTCGTCGACCGGGTAATCCTTGCCGCCGACCGAAAGACTGCGGCGCGCGCCCTTGGTCTCGCCCAGTCTGAGTGCGACCGACTGCGATCCAACATTTTCGGGATCGATGTTGGAGACCAGCCGGTCGACCGGCTGAGTGAAGAAGGCGTAGGCCATGGACGCAGCGGCCGCTTCCGTCGCGTAACCTTTGCCCCAATATTCCTTGGCCAAGGTCCAGCCGATTTCAAGCGCCGGCCAACCTTCCGGATTGATCATGCCGACGCGGCCAACAAGTGCGCCGTCCGATTTGCGCTCCACCGCCCACACGCCATAGCCGCGCAGCGTCCAGTGCCCGATGCTCGAGGCAAGACTGCGCCAGGCATCGCCGCGGCTCATAGGAGCCGGCGCGATGTAACGGGCAACGTCGGGGTCCGCCATCATGGCGGCATAACCGTCGAAATCGCGCGCTTCGAAGCCGCGCAAGATCAGGCGCTGCGTTTCAAGCTTGGGAATGCTCAATTTTCCGCCTCCAAACATGGCGAAATTGCGGTGTTTCGCGAGCAAATCTGGCATGGCGGGCGATCCACGACAATCCGCGACAAGGCTCACGAAAACGCGTGCATGAAAGCGCTTGTTCTTGCGCGCTTCATGCCGATGTCCATTGCAGGCCGGGCGAGAGTCGGAAGGTATCAACGGAGAAGTTCATGACAATCATCGACACCTGCGCGAAGCCGGCAGGTGGATTGGCCATAGCGCTTCACTGGGCGCGGATGTGGTTCGGCGGTGAATGGTCGTCGCGCTGAGCGATGATCTGAAGAATGGGCTCAGGCGTATGATCTGAAGCTCGGCGGTGAAAGTCCGCAAACGAAGCCCTCGCAGGTTCCGCCCCTCCCCTGCGAGGGTTTTCGTTTGCCTGGCCCTGCGATTTCTGAAAGCGATTTCATCGCGTTAGGAGCTATTCTCCCCGATTTTTCGTCGCGCGCAAAAACGAAATCCATGCAAAAAAAGCGATCGTCGCGGCAAGCGAAGCGGCAACCAGAAGGATCGTCGGACTTGCGATCGACTGGAGCCAGGCGATTGGCGCGATGCGCGGCTGCAGTGCTCCGGCGGCAACGAAATAGGCGGCGTCGAAACCGCTGTGCACCAGAATGCCGGGGATCACCGAATTCGTGCGATAAGCGAACGTGCCGAGCATCGCGGCGACGCTCAGGAAGATGCCGAGCCAGACGACGATCTCTTCGCCGAAATAGCTGTGATTGGTGTGGAACAGCCCCCATACTAGGCCACTGAAGAGAATGGCCGGGACGACACCGAAGCGCTTTTCCAAGGTGCGTTGCATGAAGCCGCGGAAGGCAACCTCTTCGGTGCACCCTGCGACGAACGCGCCCATCAGCAAACCGGGAAGCAAGAGCGCAAACGGTGCATGCGGCAACGTGATCGGAACCTCGCCGCCCATGCCGAGCAGGCTACGATGCGCAACGTAGACACAGAAACCGGCGATCATCGTGCTCCAGCCGGCGACTAGCGAGAACAGAATGGTTTTGAGCGGCACGCGATTGAAGCGCAGGCCCTCACGCCGAAAGACGCGACCGGATTTCGGCCAAGTGCCCCAGCGAAGATAGGCGGCAGTGCCAACCAACACCGCCGCCATCACGGGCACGATCCAAGTCCACCACTGCGGATTTCTGAGCGCGCCGATCAGCAGTCCGTTCCAGACGACGAGCGATAGTCCCGCCACGGCGATGCCGGAGAACGTTGCCTTGGCAAGAACGCGCAGCGCGCCGGGCGTGGCCTGCGCCGGATAGGTTTGAGTCATGGTCATGGTTTCCTCCTCGATGGTTGGAGAGAACATGACCGGGGCGGCCGCCGATGTGTTTGCGGCGGGCTTGGAAGAAGCTTGGGATTTCCTTGGAACGCAAAACGCAGGCTCTAACGCACCAATTGCACGCGCTCGGCAAGCCTCACAAAGCGCGCATCGTTGCGAAGGCGATCGAGATAAGGAAGATAAGGAAGCGCAATCAAATAAGGATCGTCGCGCTCGGCGGCTTTGTTCAACGCCGCGAAGGCGGCATCCACCTGCCCAGCCGCGGTGCGCAGATAGGCGATATCGGTGGGGCGGGCGACGAACATCACGCCTTCGCTCGCTTCTCTATTGAAGGCGAGGATCCGCTTGGCTTCTGCAATGGCCTGGGCATAGCGCCGGGCAACGAGGAGGATCTGCAAAAGATCGTTGCGGGCGGAGAGCGACAGCGGCTCGATTTCGGCCGCGGCGCGCGCCGCGCGTTCGGCTTCGACAAAGCGGCCCACCGCGACAAAGCCGTAGGCGCGGCAGCGGTAGGCCGACACCAGCATGGGATCGAGCGCGATCGCCTTGCGCAATACAGAATCAGCAGCGGCGAAATCGCGATCGTTGAGCAGAAGTGTGTAACCCAGGATCGACCAGGCTTGGGCGAGGGTCTCATCCAGAGCGGTTGCGGCGAGCGCCGCCGCCTTGGCCGCGGCCACCAGCTCGCGGCCCTGCCCCATCAAATGCTGGGTCAACATCGTTTCGGCGAGCCCGCAATGCGCCGGCGCGGACTTCGCATCGCCTTTCAGCGCGCCTTCGAAATAGACCCGTGCCTGATTGAGGTTCTGCGGCAGCGGCGTCTTCAGCATCGCATGGCCGCGCGCGATCAGTTTCTCCACTTCGGATTTCGGCGCCGCCGCAACGGGTGCCATGTCGTCCGGTATGACCAGCAGACGATAGCCGCGCTTGGGTAAGGTCTCGATATAGCGTTTGCTTTCGCTCTCGCCGAGGACCGCGCGCAGCTTGCTGATGGCGGAAGCAAGCGTGTCGTCACCGATGGCGCGGCCATTCCAAACGGCGGAAACGATCTCGTCCTTCTTGATCACGCGCTGCGGCGAAGCGGCGAAAAGAAGCAGCAGCGCCATCGCCTGCGGTTCGAGCCGCGTTTCCTTGCCGTCGCGCGCGATCGTGCCTTGCGCGGGATCGATGGTCCAATTGCCGAGCACAAACGGACGTTCGGGAGCGGGGCGCGTCATCTCCCGCTACCTTAGACCATCTTAATGCAGATGAACGGTGGTGGCGTTGGCGCCGGGCTTGAGCGTGAATTTGGCTTCATCCCAAGGCGGACCGCTCATGCTCGGCCGGGCATCGTTGGACATGCCGTAAGGCTCGGACGGCATCATGCCCATGACAAAGTCCATCTTGCCGTTGGCGTTTTCGTCCTGGAAAACCTTGACGCCGTACTCGCCCGGTTTGAGCCCATCGAAGGTCACGATCATTTCGCCCGGCTTGGCGGGAATACTCTTTCCCTCCATCGGCTTGGCCCCACGCACGACGAACGTTGCCTCATCGTAGACACCGATACGCAGGTTGCCGCCTTTCGTCGAAACGTCTTCGACTTTGACGGTGAGCGAGCAGGTATCGGCGGCGAACGCCGTCAGTGGCAAAAGGCTCAAGAGAGCGGCAAGGGCAACGGTACGCATTGCGATCACACCAGCTTCGCGTCGAGTTTCTTGCATGCATCGATCAGACCGCGCACGGACTCGGCAGATTTGTTGAGCGCTTCGCGTTCGCCCGCCGTCAGTTCCAATTCGACCACGCGCTCGATGCCTTTTTCGCCGATCACGGCCGGCACGCCGACATAAAGATCCTTGATGCCGTAAGGTCCGTTCACATAGCAGGCGCACGGCAGCACGCGCTTCTTATCTTTGAGATAGCTTTCCGCCATCGCGATCGCGGACGTCGCCGGCGCATAGAACGCCGAGCCGGTTTTCAGGAGCCCGACGATCTCCGCGCCGCCGTCGCGCGTGCGCTGCACGATCTGGTCCAGGCGCTCCTGCTTGATCCATCCCATCTTGACGAGTTCGGGCAGCGGAATGCCGGCAACGGTGGAGAAGCGCGGCATCGGCACCATGGTGTCGCCGTGGCCGCCGAGCACGAAAGCCGACACGTCTTCGACGCTGACATTCAACTCTTCGGCGAGGAAATGACGGAAGCGCGCGCTGTCGAGCACACCGGCCATGCCGATGACGTGGGAATGCGGCAGGCCGGAGAACTGGCGCAGCGCCCACACCATCGCATCCAGCGGATTGGTGATGCAGATGACGAAAGCCTTCGGCGCGTGGGCCTTGATGCCTTCACCCACCGCCGCCATCACTTTGAGATTGATGCCGATGAGATCGTCGCGGCTCATGCCGGGCTTCCTCGCCACGCCGGCCGTCACGATCACCACATCGGCGCCTGCGATGTCGGCGTAGGAGTTGGTGCCCCTGAATTTCGCGTCATAGCCTTCGACGGGCCCGGCCTGAGCGATGTCCAGGGTCTTGCCCTGGGGCAGGCCTTCGACGATGTCGAACAGCACGCAGTCGCCCAGTTCCTTCAGACCGACGAGATGGGCGAGCGTGCCGCCGATCTGTCCACCACCGATGAGTGCGATCTTCCTGCGGGGCATGGGGTTTCCTTTCGGGGAGTGGAGCAGCCGGGGCGGTCCTTAGCGCGCGCAGGGACCTGCCGCAAGCGCGCGAAATGGCTTGCAAAAAGGCCCTAAACCGGCCCGAAAAACGGAAAAAAAAACGGAAAGGCCGAAGCGCCGCGCAACGCGGCACTCCGGCCCAAATCCGCTTGCTCTGAAAGCGAAGAACGCCGCCGTCAGATCGACTGCTTCAGTTCCTTGGCGGCGCGGAAGGCGACCTTCTTGCTCGCCTTGATCTTGATCGCTTCGCCGGTGGCCGGGTTGCGGCCCATGCGGGCGGCGCGCTTGCGAACTTGAAGAATACCAAGGCCGTTCAGGCGGATACGAATGCCCTTCTTCAGCTGCTTGGTGATGGTGGTGATCATGTCTTCCAACAGGGCGTTGGCGGCCTTGTTGGTCAGCTCATGCTTCTGGGCGAGCGTCATCGCCAGCTGACGCGTGCTCATGGTTTCGACTTTTGCCTTGGGGGCTGCTGCTGCTGCTGCTGGGGCGGTTGCCATTGTTGCTCCTATCAAGCGAATCAAGTTGATGCGCGATTTTACTGACTTTCCAGCAGGAATGAATCCAGGAAATGGCGAAAAATGCTGATTTCTGTGCATTTTTTTGAAGTGGCCGAAACGAGGTTTCGGCCCGGCTCGATCACGCCGCGTCGATGAAGCCGCCCATCTGGCGATTCCATAGCCGCGCGTAAGCCCCAGCCTTGGCAAGCAATTCGCGGTGCGGCCCGTCTTCCAGGATCTTGCCGTTTTCGAGATAGACGATGCGGTCCATGCCGGCGATGGTGGAAAGCCGGTGCGCGATCGCGATCACCGTGCGGCCCTGCATCAACGTCCACAGACCTTCCTGGATCAAATGCTCGGATTCGGAATCGAGCGACGAGGTCGCTTCGTCGAGCACCAAGATGCGCGCGTTCTTCACCAGCGCCCGCGCGATCGCCACGCGCTGACGTTCGCCGCCTGACAGCTTGATGCCCTGCTCGCCGACGATGGTGCCGTAACCGGTCGAACGCGCTTCGATGAAATCATGGGCATGGGCGTCGGCGGAGGCGCGCACCACGTCTTCGTCCCGTGCGTCGGGGCGGGCATAGCGGATGTTGTCGCGCACCGTACGGTGAAACACGCCGGGCGTCTGCGGCACTTCCGCGATCGCTTCGTTGAGCGAATCCCATTTCACGAGTGCGATGTCGTGACCGTCGATGAAGATGTGACCGCCTTGCGGATCGAATTGACGGCGCAACAGCTTCACCAGCGTGGACTTGCCCGCACCAGACGGCCCGACGAGGCCGACCTTCTCGCCCGGTTTGATGTCGAGCGAGAGATCGGCGAACACCGATTGTCCGTCGGGATGGGCGAAGCGCACATGCTCGATACGGATAGCGCCTTCTTTCACGATGAGCCGCTTCGCATCCGGCGCATCGACGATCTCGTGCGGCTGGGTGACGAGCTCAAGCGCTTCGGTGAGCGTGCCCAATTGCTCGAAATAATCGAGCATGCGGAACGACAGTTCCTGTACCGACGTCGTGATCTGGTTGGTGAGGAAGAAGATCATCGCGAAGATGCCGACATTGATGCTGCCGTTCAGCGCGTCGTAGCCGGCAAGCGCCACCATGCCCAGCATGAGCGCCTGCATGGCGAGCGACATGAACACGCGCATGGTGATGAGAAAGCGGCGCAACCGGCGCGAAGCGTTCATCTCGTCGGTCAGAAAGAACGAAAGGAAACGCCGCTCGTAGACGGCTTTGGCAAAAGCGCGGACCAGATCGGCATTGGTGATGGCGTCGATCAGACGGCCGGTGGACGTCGAGACCTCATCGGAAAAGGCCTTCGACAGGATCACGCAGCGCCTGGCGAGACTGATGACGATGGAGAGATAAAGCACCGTCCACAGCGCCAGAATGCCGGCGTAGAGCGCATGCGTCGTCAGCATCAGGATGCCGCCGACCAGCAGCAGCACGCTCACGCGGATCATTTCAAAGCACAGGATCTGCAGGATGGAGACGGTGGCTTGTCCCGCCTGCTTGATTTTCTGGCCAAGCTTGCCCGCAAAATTTTCCTGGAAGTAGCGCGGCGAATGTCCCAGCAACCAGGCGAAGAGATATTTCTGCGCCAGTGCGCGCATGCGCGGGCTGGTGTTGACGTCCATCGCTTCGTAGCCGCGGAAAGCAATCGCGGAGACGAACCAGATCGCGGCGAGCGCCACAAGCGCGGGCAGCACGGCCTGGCTGAAACCGGCATGGCTGCGCGACGCCGTGTTGATCGCGTTGATGACGCGCGCGAGCGCGACGGGCGCGAAGGCATTGATCGCGGTCGCGGTTGCCGCGAGCGAGATGAGCGTGATCACGCGCCAGCGGAAATGCTTCGTCACCAGAAAAGCGATGAAAGCGATGGGTTTACCAGGCACGCGCACCGCGAGCGCGGCTTCCGAAAGCATTTCCGGAGTCGACAAAACTTCGTCGGGAACGATGTGACGAGTCACGAAACGCGCCATTCCTATTGGCGCGCGGCCGGACGCAAAACCGGTTCCCACTTTTGCTGGCCGCCGCGCTGTTAAGGGGGCGCGGAGATTAGTCCCGTAGTGTCAGGATGGAAGTGGGGTCGAAGGATTTTTTTGACGTGTGGCGCAAAGGCGCCGACGCATCACGCTTTGGCGACTTCCGGCGCGTCTTCGCTGCGATCGATACGCTCGCCGATACGCGCGGACTTACCGCGGCGGCCGCGCAGATAGTAAAGCTTCGCGCGGCGCACTTTGCCCTTGCGCACGACCTGCACGGAATCCACCAGCGGCGAATAGACCGGGAAGACGCGCTCCACGCCTTCGCCGTAGGAAATCTTGCGCACGGTGAAGCTCTCGTTGAGGCCTTCGCCCTGGCGGGCGATGCACACGCCCTCGAAGGCCTGCAGGCGTTCGCGCGTCTTGGTCTGCTTGGACTTCTCGTCATAGGTCGATTCCACGACTTTGACGTTGACCTTCAGCGTGTCGCCGGGGCGGAATTCGGTGCGGTTCTTCTTGCCCTTGAGCGCGGCCATCTGCTCGGTTTCGAGCTGCTTCAACAAATTCATTTTCTTCTCCGAGGCGCGCGCGCTTTTGCTGGAAGGCGGGCCGTATAGCCTATGGCTTTTTCTTTTCATAGAGGGCCCACAGATCGGGCCGGACCTTGCGGGTCAGGGCCTCAGCCTCAGACCGCCGCCATTTAGCGATTTCCTTGTGGTTTCCTTGGGTTAACACGTCTGGAACGTCGCGTCCCTCGAAGCTCTGAGGCCGGGTGAATTGCGGATATTCGAGCAGCCCGTTTTCGAAGCTTTCCTCGGTGGGCGAGGCTTCGGCGCCCAACACGCCGGGGATGAGGCGGACGCAGGCTTCGATGAGCGCCATGGCGGCGATCTCCCCGCCGGCCAGGACGAAATCGCCGAGCGAGACTTCTTCCAGGCTGCGGGCCTCGACGGCGCGCTGATCGAGCCCTTCGAACCGGCCGCACAAAAGCAGCACGCCGGGACCGGCGGAAAGCTCGCGCACGCGCGATTGGGTCAGTGGCCGTCCGCGTGGCGAAAGATAGAGCGAAGGAAACCCCGGATGCGTCGCGCGTGCGGCATCGATGGCCGCGCAAGCCACATCGGCCCGCATCACCATGCCGGGGCCTCCGCCGGCGGGCGTATCGTCCACCGAGCGGTGCTTGCCGAGACCGTGTTCGCGAATGTCGCGCACGTCGAGCGACCAGAGATTTTTCTCCAGCGCCTTGCCGAGCAGGGAAATGCCCAACGGCCCGGGAAACATCTCCGGGAAAAGCGTCAGCACTGAGGCGTGCCAACTCATTCGACGTTTCCCTTTTCGCCGGTTTCGACCTCTTCCGGCACGGCCACGACAATACGCCCATTCTCGATCTCGACCTGAGGCACGAAGGTCTTGCTGAAAGGCAGCAGCACCGTCGAGCCGTCGTCGCGGGCGATTTCAATCACGTCACCTGCGCCATAGTTCTCGATGGAAACGACCTTGCCGATGAAGCGGCCTTCCTCGTCGTCGGCGCGCAATCCGATGAGATCGGCGTGATAGAATTCCTGCGTGCCGGTCTCGGGCAACATCCCTCGCGCGACGTGAAGTTCAGTACCTTTCAGCGCCTCAGCGGCGTTGCGATCGGCGACGCCTTCGAAGCGCACGACAATGATGTCGTCTTTGGGCGCGCGCGAGGTCGCCACGCGCAGCTTGCGGCCATCCTTCGTATGCAGCGTGCCGTAACGCGCAACGGCGTCGGGCGTTTGGGTGAAGGTCTTCACCTTCACCTCGCCCTTCAGCCCCTGCGCGCCGATCACGACGCCGAGAAGAACGTCACCGAGCATGGATTGCAGACGGCATGACTACGCCGCCGCTTCGCCTTCTGCCGGTGGCTTGGCGGCTAGCGTCGCGGCAGCTGCCGCTCGCTCCTGCGCTTTCTTCTTCGGCTTGGCTTTTTCCGGATTGTTGCGCTTGAGCGGTTTCAGCACGCCGGCATCGGCTAAGAAGCGGTGCACGCGGTCGGACGCCGTCGCACCCTTCTTCAGCCATTCCTTCGTCCTCTCGAGATCGAGCTTCAAGCGATCGGCGTGATCTTTCGGCAGCAGCGGATTGTAGAAGCCGAGCTTCTCGATGAAGCGGCCGTCGCGCGGGGAGTGCGAATCCGCAACCACGATCTTGTAATGCGGGCGCTTCTTGGTGCCGCCGCGCGACATTCTGATTTTCAGTGACATGACGTGTTTCCTTTTAGGTTTGGCTTTGTCGTTTCTGGTGTTGATGCTGATCAGCGTTTGGGCATGAAACCTGGCGGGAGCTTCGGCATGCCGCCGCCGAACATGCCGCCCAAATTCGGCATGCCTTGAAGCCCTCTGGCGCCCTTTCCCATCTTCTTCATCACATCGGCCATCTGGCGATGCATCTTCAGAAGCTTGTTCACTTCGGAGACTTCGACGCCCGAGCCCGCGGCGATGCGCTTCCTGCGTGAGCCGTTGATGACGTCCGGTTTGGAGCGCTCCTGTTTGGTCATCGACTGGATGATGGCTTCCTGCCGGCCCAAGATCTTGTCATCCATGCCGGCGGCGGCAAGCTGATCCTTCACTTTGCCGACGCCGGGAAGCATCGCCAGCACGCCCGACATGCCGCCGAGCTTTTTCATCTGGCGCAATTGTTCGGCGAGATCGTCCATGTCGAACTCGCCTTTCTTCATCTTGGCCGCGATCTTCTCGGCCTTTTCCTGGTCGAACGTCTCGGCGGCCTTCTCGACCAGCGAGACCACATCGCCCATGTCGAGAATGCGCGCGGCGACGCGCGCGGGATGGAAGGGTTCGAGCGCGTCGAGTTTTTCGCCGACACCAAGGAATTTGATGGGAGCCCCGGTGACGGCGCGCATGGAAAGCGCGGCACCGCCGCGCGCGTCGCCGTCGGCACGGGTGAGGATGATGCCCGACAGCTTCACGCGATCGTTGAAGCTCTTGGCGATGTTCACCGCGTCCTGACCGGTGAGTGAATCCGCGACCAGCAGCGTCTCGTGCGGCTTGACCGTGTCGCGCACGTTGGCGACTTCCAGCATCAATTGCTCGTCGATGTGCTGGCGGCCCGCGGTGTCGAGGATGAGCACGTCGTAACCGCCGACCCGGGCAGACGCCATCGCGCGCTTGGCGATATCGACCGGCATTTGATTGGGAAGAATCGGAAGCGTGGCGACGCCCGCCTGCTCGCCCAGGATCTTCAGCTGCTCCATGGCGGCGGGGCGCGTGACGTCGAGCGACGCCATCAGCACGCGCCTCTTCTCTTTGTTCTGAAGCAGCGCCGCAAGCTTGGCCGACGTGGTGGTTTTGCCCGAGCCTTGCAAACCCACCATCAGAATCGGCGCCGGCGCGGAGCCCAGATCGAGCGCGGCGTTTTCGCTGCCGAGTGTCTCGATCAGCGCATCATGGACGATCTTGACGACTTGCTGGCCGGGCGTGACGGAACGGATGACATTCTCGCCGATGGCACGGGGACGAACCTTGTCGATGAAATCCTTGACGACGGGCAGAGCCACGTCGGCTTCGAGCAGGGCGCTACGGATTTCGCGCAACGCTTCGTCGACGTCGCTCTCGGAGAGCGCACCGCGGCCGCGAAGCCGGTCGAACGTGGCGCCGAGGCGCTTTTGCAGACTGTCGAACATCCGTTCTCATCACCCAAAGCACAAAAGCCCCAGGGGGCGCACCTGCGCTGCCTGGGGGCGATCCTGGGCCGAGCCCAGGACCGGAAAGTCGAAGGGCTTTCCGGAGCGGGAAGGGATTTATAATGCGCTCAGGGGGATGTCAAATGTGCTGTTCGACCCTCCCTGGGGAGGGTCGAAAAATTTCGAGTGTGAGCGAAGCGAACGCGAGGAATTTTTCGGGGAGGATGTGGAAGGCGCTTGCTCGTTGGGCATCCTCCCCGAAATTTGCTCGGCAAATTTCGACCCTCCCGAGGGAGGGTGGGCTTATCTCAGTAGCCCGAGCTTTTGTTTGAAATAGGTGTAGCTCAGCGCCCAATACTCGGCCTGCTGCGCGTTGGTCGCGCCGGCGCCGTGGCCGCCCTCTGCGCTTTCGTTGAACAGCACTTGGTGGCTTTGCGCCTCCATTTTCGCCGCCATCATGCGCGCGAAGATAGGCGTGACGCGATCGTCGCTGGTTTCGGTGATGAAGAGGATGGCGGGATATTTCACGCCCTTCGCCACCTTCTGATAAGGCGAATACGTCAGAATATATTTCCGCATCTTGGGATCGGCGGGATCGCCGTACTCGTCGACCCAGGACGCGCCTGCGCCGAAGTGCGTGTAGCGCAACATGTCGATGAGCGGACGCTGACAGATGACGGCGGAAAAGAGGTTCGGTTTCTGCGTCATCGTCGCGGTAACAAGAAGTCCGCCGTTGGACGCGCCCACGATGCCGAGATGCCCCGGCGTGGTGACGCGGCGTTTGAGCAGGTCCATCGCCACGGCCTCGAAATCGTCGAACGCGTGCTGGTGATGGTACTTCATCGCCGCCTGATGCCAGCGCGGTCCGAATTCTCCGCCGCCGCGAATGTTGGCGACCGCGATGGCGCCGCCCTTGTTCAGCCACACCTGGCCCGCATCGAGCGGGCGATGCCCGTCATTCCAGTACCAGGGAAAGAGCGTGAGTTCGAAGCCGCCATACGAATAGAGGATGGTGGGGAGTGGCCCGTGTGAGTTTTTCGCGTGAATCAGGAAGTAGGGAATCTTCGTGCCGTCGGCGGAAGCCACTTCGAACTGGTCGGCGACATAGGTATTGGCATCGAACAGCGGCGCCTGCGATTTGACGGCGACCGGTTTGCCGTCGCCCTTGTCTTCGAACAGCGTGGGCGGGATGAGGAAGCTTTCATAGGTGAAATAGGCTTGCGATCCCCAACCGTCGGCAGACATCATCGCCGTGGTGCCGTTCGGCGGCACATCGAGTTTCACATCGCTCCAGGCGCCGCTGCCACCGGCGCGGAAAACATGAATGCTGCCCACCACATTGGTGAAGATGGCGGCATAGACGCCGTCTTTGCCGGTCGCGACATTGGACACGGTGCTGCGCTCGTCGGGCACGTAGAGAACGCTGAGCGCCGGCAGAGCACGACTTGCCACAAACGGTGCCAACGCGAAGGCCAGCAGCGATCCTTGTTTGTAGATCGTGCCGTTTACTGTCCAGTCGTCCCGCAGCGTAAAAACCAGATTGCCTTGGGTGATGCCATGGACATTGGCGCCTTGCGGCAGGGGGAGTTTCGCGACGCTGCCGTCCGGCAACACGAGATCGTATTCGGTCTGAAAGAACGTGAGGCCGCGCGTGACGATCACCGTCGCCTTGCCCGCCGTCATGCCCGCGGGCGTGTGGTAGACCACCGGCACCACGGAGACATCGGCCTTCTCGCCTTCGAAGATCGTCTTGGCGGCAGACAAATCCTGTCCGCGATGCCAGAGCTTGACGATGCGCGCATAGCCCGACGTCGTCAGCGAACCGGGTCCGAAGTCCGTCGCAAAAGCGATCGTATCGTCATCGACATAGTCCGCATTCGACTTCGCGAGCGCGAGCGAGAAGCCGCCGTCGACGAAGCTATGTGTCTTGGGATCGTATTCGCGGATCACGCTGGCGTCGCCGCCGCCCGGCGATAGCGTGATCAGGCAGCGATTGCCGGAAGGCGAGCAATTGGCGCCGTGAAACACCCAATCGGCATGGGTGTCGGCATCGAGCTTGTCGACATCGAGCAGGATTTCCCAATCGGGCTCGCGCTTGCGAAAGTCGTCGGCGCCGGTTTTGCGCCAGATGCCGCGGACGTGCCGCTCGTCCTGCCAGAAGTTGAAGACTTCGCCGTTGACGACCTGGATCGCGGGAATGCGGTCGTGCGTGTCGAGCGATTTCAGGATGGCATCGTAGTCGCGTTTGTATTCGGGATCGCGCTTGAGCACGGCGTTGCTCTTCGCGTTTTGTCCTTTCACCCAGGCCAACGCCTTGGCGCCGTGAATATCGCTCAGCCAGAGATAGGGATCGCGATCGGCTTGCGCCGCGCTCTTGGCCCAACCGCCGACGCTCATCGCGACGGCGATTGCGGCTCCTAAAGCAACCCAAACGCCAGCGCGCATGATCTTCTCCCCGATGCTCCGTGCCTGGTTAGGAAACGCCACGAGCTGCCGTCAACGGCGTCACTAGAATTTGACTTCGACCCCGATGAGCAGGACGCCCAAAGCGCAGAGAATGACGCCCAAAATTGCGCCTTCGTAACGTTCCAGCGATTTGAGATCGACCCGCTCCAATCCCGAGAGCGTCAGCGTGATGAAGACCAGCATGCCCGCCAGTGTGGCCACGGCCAGCACGGCGCTCGAAACGGCAAAGCCGAGCCAGCCATAGCGCACGGCCGACACATAGAAAGGCAGAAAGCTCTCGCAGGGCGACAGCGTCAGCAGGACCAGCAGGCTCAGGATCGCGGTACGGTCCGATACACGCGGCTGCGCGCGCGCGGCGGTATCGGCGGCGACGGCCGGCAGAAGCGCGTCGCCCTTTTCATCGATCTGATAATTGGAGGAGCCGTGCTCATGATCGTCATGGCACTCCGCGTCGTGATGATGATGGCCATGTGCGCCGGGAATGAAATGGATGTGCTCGCCTCGCGCCTGACGCAGCAGGTAGAAAAGACCGATGGCAATCAGCACGCCGCCTGCGATCCAGGGAAAGATGTTTCCTGTCATGCGGTCGAGCGTCATGCCGAACCACACCAGCAACAGGCCAAGCAGGGTCGTGATGGCGATATGTCCGCCTCCCGCCAGCGCGGCCACGCCCAGCGTCTTGGCGCGCGACCAGCCCTGCGCGCGCGACGCCACGACGAACGGCAGCCAGTGGGTGGGGATCGCGGCGTGAAAAAACGCGACGGCGAAACCGGCGGAGAGGATGGAGATGAGGAGCGGGAGGTTCATCAGATGGAAGGTGAGAAGAGCGAGGCGACCTTAGCACCATGGAAGATGCCGGCCACCCTCCCTCGGGAGGGTCGAAAATTCAGGAGTGCAGCGAGTGAATTTTCGGGGAGGATCAGGAAGAAGAATCTCCTTCCTCATCCTCCCCGAAATCGCTTCGCGATTTCGACCCTCCCAAGGGAGGGTAGAGTCTATGGCGATGCGGTTGTCGGGACCGACGTCGACGCCGCCACACTCTTCAACCCCAGTTTCTCGCGCAGATAGGTGTACGACAGCGCATACATCTCGGCCTGCTGCTTGTGGTCGGCCGCCGCGGCGTGGCCGCCGTCGGTGTTTTCGTAGAACAACACCTCGTGGCCTTGCGCCAGCATCCTGGCCGCCATCTTGCGCGCATGCACCGGCGTGACGCGGTCGTCGCTGGTAGCGGTGACGAAGAATACCGGCGGATATTTCTTTTCCGCCGCCACGTTCTGATAGGGCGAATAGCTGCGAATGTAGTCGCGCATCGTCTTGTCGGCGGGATCGCCGTATTCGGCGACCCAGGACGCACCGGCGCCGATCTTGGTGTAGCGGATCATGTCGATCAGCGGTACCTGACAGACGACGGCGCCCAAAAGTTCGGGATGCTGCGTCATCACGGTCGAGACGAGAAGCCCGCCATTCGAGCCACCGATGATGCCAAGCTGTTTGGGTGTGGTGATACCGCGCGTGACAAGATCGGCCGCCACGGCGGCGAAGTCGTCGAACGCGCGCTGGCGATGGGTCAGCAGCGCCGCGTCGTGCCAGGCAGGCCCGAATTCTCCGCCGCCGCGAATGTTGGCCAGCACATAAGTGCCGCCTTTGGTGAGCCACAGCTTGCCGATGCCGGCCGAATAGGACGGCAGCATCGCAATTTCGAAGCCGCCATAGCCGTAGAGCAAGGTGGGCGACGGACCGCTCGCGGCCTTCGCGCGCACGACGAAATAGGGAATCTTCGTGCCGTCTTTGGATGTCGCTTCGAATTGCTGCGTATCGAAGCTGGAGGCATCGAAGCGAGCCGGCAGCGCCTTGATCGCGAGCGGTTTGCCGTCGCCTTTGTCCGCGTAGAGCGTCGTCGGCGCGGTGAAGCTCTCGAAGCGGAATTGCGCCGCCGAGCCGTAATCGTCTGCGGAGACGACGTGCGCCGAGCCGCCCGGCGGCAGATCGAGCCTGGTATCGCTCCAGCTGTCCTTCGCGGGGCCATCCTTCGCGGGCCTGAAGACATGTACGCTGCCCACAACGTTGTCGTAGATCGCGGCGTAGACGGCGTCGCGGCCGGTCACGACTTCATTGATGCTGGCGCGCGGGCCCGGCGCGTAGAGAACGGCGAATTTCGCGGCGCTTTTCGTCGCTTGATCGACGGGCAGCGCGACCAGCGATCCCTGCTTCAACGGCATAGTCGCGCCGGCGGGCGTCCAGTCCTTGCGCAAGGTAAAGAGGAGACTGTTCTTCGTCATCCCCTTCATGTCGACCGACAACGGCAAGGGTAGTTTTACCCATGTGCCGTTGGAGTCGGGCAGATAATATTCGCTTTCGAAGAAACTTACCGCCCGCACGATGAGCGGCACATTGCCGTCCTGCGTGCGAAAGACGAGCGGCGCGACCAAAACGTCTTCGCTCTTGCCTTCGAGAACGGTTTTCGCGTCGGCGATCTTCTGTCCGCGCTTCCACAATTTCACGATGCGCGGATAACCGGACGCGGTCAGCGTGCCTTTGCCGAAATCCGTGCCGAAGAGAACACGATCGTCGTCGACATAGGTGACATCGGATTTCGCCTCCGGCAGCGAGAAGCCGTCGGCCACGAACGTCTTCGTCTTCAGATCGAATTCGCGGACAACCGCCGCATCGCCGCCGCCGCGCGAGAGCGTGATCAAACAGCGCTTGAGCGAAGGCGCGCAATCGGCGCCCTTGAAGACCCAATTCTCTTTTTCACCGGCCGCGAGCTTGTCGACGTCCAGCAGCACATCCCAATGGGGCGCCGGTTTTGCGTAGTCATCCGCCGTCGTGCGGCGCCATAGGCCTTTGGGATGCTCGGCATCCTGCCAGAGGTTGAACACCGTGTTGTGGTCGAGGTTGCCGAACGGGATGCGATCGGTCGCATCGAGCACGGCGAGAAGGGAATCGTAATCGGATTTGTATTGGGGATCGGCGGTCAGCAGGGCGAGGGCGTGCTCGTTTTGCTTCTTCACCCAGGAAAGCGGCATCGTGCCGTGTACGTCTTCCAGCCAGATATAGGGATCATCCACGCGCGCGTGCTTGTCTTTCGAATTGCCTGCTTCCACCGCCTGCCAGGCTCCTGCTGCGCCGCCCGCGACAATGGCCACCAAAGCGAGCGATCTGAAGATTCGCATTGAACCACTCCTTTGCGCGCCCCCAGAGGGGCCGTCTTTTGGTGAGGAGCGGGAGAAAGGTCAACCCTGAAGCGGACGGTCTAGCTCGAGACCTATGGCGAGCCTATATAGGCACACGATGACGCAATTTTTGAAAATGCACGGGCTGGGCAACGATTTCGTCGTGTTCGACGCGCGGAATCAGGGGCTTGCGCTCAGCGGTTCCAAGGCGCGCGCGATCGCCGATCGCCGTTTCGGCATCGGCTGCGACCAAGTCATCGTGATCGAGAATGCGGCAAATAGCGCCGACGCGGCCATGCGCATCTACAACGCCAATGGCGGCGAAGTGGAAAGCTGCGGCAACGCCGCGCGCTGCGTGGCGCGCTTGTTGATGGACGAAAAGCACAAACACGCGATCACGTTGGAAACCGAAGGCGGATTGCTCGCATGCGAAACTGCGCGCGATGATTTCGTCACCGTCGACATGGGCGTGCCGCGGTTGGGCTGGCGCGAGATCCCGCTGGCGCGCGACGTCGATACGAAATCCTTTGTGCTGGACGTGCCGGCGTTCTGCGATCCGATGCTGAACAGCGTCGCCGCCGTCAATGTCGGCAATCCCCATTGCGTGCTGTTCGTCGAAGACGCGAACGATGCGCCCGTTGCCACCCTCGGTCCGATGATTGAAATCCATCCCATGTTTCCGCGCGCCACCAATGTCGAGTTCGTCAGCGTCATCGCGAAGGATCGCCTGCGCATGCGGGTATGGGAACGCGGCACGGGCATCACGCTGGCTTGCGGCACGGGCGCCTGCGCCGCGGCGGTGGCAGCCATCCGGCGCGGACTGTGCGACGCAAAAGTGTCCCTGGTGCTCGACGGCGGCGAGTTGACCCTGGAATGGCACGGCGAAGGCAAGTCCGTCTTCATGACCGGCCCCGGCACGCTCAGCTTCAAGGGCGAGATCGATTTGGCGGAGTTGCCGCAATGAGCGCGCCCCAGATCGTCACGTTCGGCTGCCGCTTGAATGCCTATGAATCCGAAGCCATCCGGGCTCGCGCCGGCGAAGCGGGCCTCAGCGATGCGGTGATCGTCAACACTTGCGCCGTGACGGCGGAGGCCGTGCGCCAATCGCGCCAGACCATCCGCAAAATCCGGCGCGAACGACCGGCCGCAAAGATTATCGTGACAGGCTGCGCGGCGCAGACCGAACCCGCCACTTACGATGCCATGCCCGAAGTCGACCTGGTGCTGGGCAACGCCGAGAAGCTGCAGACCAGATTCTATGCCGATTTCGGCGTGGGTACTTGCGAACGCGTCATCGTCAACGACATCATGAGTGTGAAGGAGACCGCTTCGCAGTTCGTGGAGTCTTTCGACGACCGCGCGCGCGCTTTTCTGCAATTGCAGAACGGCTGCGATCATCGCTGCACGTTCTGCATCATCCCCTACGGCCGCGGAAATTCCCGCAGCGTGCCGATGGGGTCGGCGATCGAAGAAGCGCGCCGGCTCACCGAGGCAGGTTTTGCGGAAATCGTGCTCACCGGTGTGGACCTGACAGCCTATGGCGCGGATTTGCCCGGCGCGCCGACGCTCGGCCAATTGGTCCGCAAGGTCTTGAAGCTTGTGCCGGAGCTGAAGCGTCTGCGCATTTCATCGATCGACACCATCGAGACAGACGAAGAGTTCATGCGCGCCATCGCGGAAGAAGAGCGGCTGATGCCGCATTTTCATCTTTCGGCGCAATCGGGCGACGACATGATCCTGAAGCGAATGAAGCGCCGCCATGCGCGCAAGGATACGATCGCGTTCTGCGAAGCGGTGCGGCGGCTGCGCCCCGAGGCCGCGTTCGGCGCGGACTTGATTGCGGGCTTTCCCACCGAAACCGAGACGATGTTCGAGAATACGCAAGCCCTGGTGGACGATGCGGGGCTTTCCTATTTGCACGTTTTTCCGTTCAGCGCCCGCAAGGGCACGCCGGCCGCGCGCATGCCGCAAGTGCCGCGTGAGGCGGTGAAGGCGCGCGCCGCGCGCCTGCGTGAGAAAGGCGATGCCGCCCTGGCCGCGCGGCTTTGCGCACTCGTGGGCACAACGCAAAGCGTATTGATCGAGAAAGACGGCAGCGGCCATACCGCCTGTTTCGCAGCCGTGAAGATCGCTCGGAACCTTGAACCGGGAATGCTGGCGTCTCTGCGCATGACATCGGCAACACCCAGACATCTCGTCGCAGCAGCGGCATGAGCGACAACGGCACGTCGGCAAAGCCGGGCTTCCTGGCCCGGCTGAAGGCAGGGCTGTCCCGCAGCGCCGGCGCGTTGGGCGACAATATCTCCGGTCTTTTCACCAGGAAGAAGCTGGATGGCGAGATGCTGGCCCAGCTGGAAGAAGCCCTCATTCGCAGCGATGTCGGCGCGAGCATGGCGGCGAAGCTTGCGGCCGCCGTCGGCAAGGGCCGCTTCGACAAAGAAATTAGCGAGAGCGAAGTGCGCGCCATTCTCGCCGCAGAGATCGCAGAGGTCCTCAAGCCCGTCGAAAAGCCTTTGGTCATCGACAACACCAAAAAACCGTTCGTGGTGCTGGTCGCCGGCGTGAACGGCACCGGCAAAACCACCACCATCGGCAAGATTGCCAAGCGGCTGACCGGGACAGGCGCCAAGATCGTGCTGGCGGCGGGCGACACGTTCCGCGCTGCGGCCACCGAACAGCTTCAAGTCTGGGGCAAACGAACGGGCGCAGAAGTGGTGACGCGCGAAACCGGCGCCGACGCGGCAGGGCTTGCATTCGACGCCATCGAGCGCGCACGCGCCAGCGGCGCCGATGCCGTCATCATCGATACCGCGGGACGGCTGCAGAATAAGGCGGGTTTGATGGCGGAATTGGAAAAAATCGCCCGTGTCATCAAAAAGCTGGATCCGGAGGCGCCGCATGCCGCCCTGCTCGTGCTCGATGCGACGACAGGGCAGAATGCCATCGCCCAAGTCGAGGCGTTCAAAGGCAGCGTGAAGTTGACAGGGCTGGTGATGACCAAACTCGACGGCACGGCAAAAGGGGGAATTCTGGTGGCGCTCGCGGAGAAATTCGGCCTGCCCGTCCATTTCATTGGTGTCGGGGAAGACGCCGACGACCTGCAGCCGTTCGATGCAACGAATTTCGCAAAAGCTTTGACGGGCGCGCCATGAGCGAGCTGCAGCAATCCCGCCCTCGCCTTTCTCCGCTGCTCAAACTGGCGCTGGATATCGGGCCGCTGTTCGCCTTTTTTGCGGTTCTCACCAGAACCGACGTCTATATCGCGACAGCCACTTTCATGGTGTTGGTCGCGGGCTCGCTGATTGTGACCTACTCCATCGAACGCCGCATTTCTCCCATGCTCGCCATAAGTTTCGTGCTTGTCATGATTTTCGGCGGCCTCACGCTCTATTTGCACAACGATCTGTTCGTCAAACTCAAACCGACGATCTATTACGTCACCGTTGCGGTGATTTTAGCCGCCGGTTTGATTACCCGTCGCAATTTTCTAAAAATTGTGTTGGATCAGGCGTTTCATCTTCCCGAAGATGCCTGGCGAACGCTGACATGGCGCTGGATCGGCTTCTTCGTCCTGATGGCCGTCATGAATGAAGTTGTGTGGCGATCCTTTTCGCTGACGCAGTGGGCTAGCTACAAGTTGTTTGTCGCCTTGCCGCTGACGCTAGTCTTCGCAATCGCTCAAACACCCTTCATGTTGAAACACCAAATAGAGGAAAAGAGCCCGCAAGGCTGATCGCCGCCTTCTATGGATTGCCGAATGGCGCAAATACCTGTTTTTCCTTGCTTTCTCGATAGTGATGCAGCGCCCAGGTGACGCTGGGGAACGCTAGTTCCGTCCACGGAATATCGTTCCAGGAAAAAAGTTTCACTTCGAAGCTTTCGGGGCCCGCGCTGAACACGTCATCCTTCAACGTCGCGCGATACATCAATTGAATCTGAGAGATATGCGGCACCGAGTACACCGCGAGCAGCGCATCGATCACGATGTCGCAACAGGCTTCTTCGCGCGCTTCTCGCCGGGCACCGTCTTGCGCGGTTTCGTGCTCTTCCAGGAAACCCGCAGGCAAGGTCCAGCAGTTCTTTCGTGGTTCGATAGCCCTGCGACACAACAGGATGCGGTCGCCATGCGCAACAACCGATCCCACCACGACTTTCGGATTGCTGTAGTGAATGTGCCCGCACTTGCCGCAGACATAGCGTTCGTTTGTGTCGCCTTCCGGGACACGGCGCTCGAAATGCGGGCCCGGCGCAGACGGAAGCGGTGGCGATTGTTTGGACATCCTGTCGCAAGTCTGCCGAATTCCTGCGCAAGACGGAAGGCAAAATTTTTCATGCGATGCAAGAAGAAAATCTTCGACACAACACTGTTGAATGCGCGCGTGTGCCTGTTCTAAGGTGCACCCATGCGGTGGGGAAAACGAAGACCGCGTTACTGACCCGGCGTCACGCGGGATAGTTCTCAAATTTAGAATACGGCTGCGGAAGGCAACGCGCTTTCCAGAGCCGAGTGAAATAGACGGGGTGATCATGACAGCGAAGATGCCGCGCAAGGCGAACGGAGCGTTTGAACTCGCCGAAGCGCCTTCGCATCTGTTGCGCCGCTGTCAGCAGTTTTATGGCGATCTCTACGCCCGCGAAGCCGGCGCTCGCGATCTCACCAAACAGCAATACATCGTGCTTGCCGCCCTTGAGCACAACGAAGGCGTGAGCCAGACGGCACTTGTGGAGATGACCGGTATCGACCGCTCCACGCTCGCCGAAATGGTGCGCCGCATGCTGGAACGCGGATTGTTGTCGCGCGAACGCACCGAGGACGACCAGCGCGCCAACGCCGTTTCCATCACCCAAAACGGACGCAAAGCCTTGCGCTCGGCCCGCGCGGCCGCCGATCGCGCCGAGCGGCTGTTCCTGGAAGCCTTGCCGCCGGTCGAACGCCCACGCTTTGTGAAGCTGCTTTCGACCATCGCCGCGGCAGGCGAAACCCTAGAGATCAATGGCGATATGCGGTCGCGCCGGCGCATGGGCCGGCGTTAGGCTCTAAGCTTCTGAATCAGATGCGAATATTGAGCCGTGAGCCTGGTGCTTCTGAGGCCGCGTAGGGTTTTGTCTGCGCGGCTGGGGACGGCCTTGAGCTTCCGCTTTCAGGAGCCACCGACAACGCGGCGTTCTCGGGTTCGAAACTTGCCGGTTTGAAACTCGCAGGTTGTCCCGGAGCGGCGGAAAGAACCTGCGCAAACCCAGACTGCAGTTGTTGCTGACTTGGCGCTCGCGGCTGCTGGGAGGCGATCAGGAGATTGCTGGCGCTGATCTGCATGGCGGCCAAGTTCGCAGAGTATGGTTGCCAAAAGGTTTAGACCAAAGGGTTTGGGCCAAAGGGATTGGGTAGCGTTCCTACTCTTTGCCGGCGGCTGCAATGGCCGGCAGCAAGCGCGAGGAGACAATGTCCGGTGTCAACTCACCTACGAAGCGCTCGCGCACGATACCGCGGCCGTCGACCACATAGGTTTCCGGAACGCCGTAGACACCCCACTCGATGCCGGCGCGTCCGTCCGCGTCCAGGCCGATGCGCGAAAACGGATTGCCGACCTCATTGAGGAACGCGCGCGCGACTGTGCTCTTGTCCTTGTAGACGATGCCGTAGAGCGTGACGCCCTGGCTCTGTGCCAAGGTTTGCAGCACCGGCGCTTCGCTGCGGCAAGGCACGCACCAGGATGCGAACACGTTTACGACCGTGACTTTTCCGCGCGCCAGATCTTGCGGCCCGAAGCCCAGGGTCTGCGCATCGAGCGCCGGAAGCGTCACCGGCGGCACCGGCTTGCCGACGAGCGCGGACGGAAGCTCGCCGGGCGGCGGAGCAACAAGACTGTCGAACAAGACGTAAGCCAGCGCCAAAAAGGCGAGCACCGGCAAAATGTAGACGAGACGTTTCACGGCGGGCCATCTATCTTGGCGGACTCCAAAGCCGCGAGCCGCGCTTTTGCAGCGCGATAGGCCCGCATCACGACGACGATGGCGGCCAGGATGCAAACCGCGCTGAGGATATAAGCTGGAACGACATAGGCCGCGTATTTTCCGAACAGCTGGCTCATGCGGGTAGCGACACAGTTTGAAATTTGATCACCAAAGAAGGGCCCCCAAGAAGAAGGTGCAAGCAGTCGCAAAAAGGATGAAATAGGTGGTGCGGTAGTTCCCGCCCGTCGAATAATGGCCATATCGGCCGATCTCAATCCAGCGATAAACACCCGCGACTAGCCACAGAACTCCGAGTATCGCAGCGATTGCGATATGTTTCGGACTCCACATTACGCCGCGGCCTTCTCGTATGGCCTGCGCTTCGCAACCGGCGCGTCCTGAGCTGCGATACTCACGCAGCCTCGCTGGAGTTCATCAGCATCGCGCGCGCGCGCCGATTGAGGATTTCCGTGCGGATGCGCACCAGCCAGAGCGCGAAGAAGAGCGCCGTGTAGGCAATCGCCAGCAGAAACAGCGGCCACAAGAATACAGCCGAGATGGTGGGCCCGCCTTTGCGGAAGATGCTCTCGCCCTGATGCAATGTCGTCCACCAATCGACCGAGAATTCGATAATGGGAAGATTCACCACGCCAACCAGCGCAAGAACCGCCGTGGCCCGGGCCGCGCGCGTTTCGTCCTCGATCGCGTTCCACAGCGCGATGTAGCCCAGATAGAGAAACAGCATCAGAAGAAACGAGGTGAGCCTTCCGTCCCACACCCACCAGGCGCCCCACATCGGCCGGCCCCACAACGATCCGGTGACGAGCGCAAGCGCGGTGAAGAGCGCGCCCAGGGGCGCCGCCGTTTTCGCCGCCACGTCGGCAAGGGGATGACGATTCACAAGGCTCAGCAGAGACGCCAGCGCCATCAGGCCGTAGATCATCATGGCAAGCCAGGCCGCCGGCACATGCACGAACATGATGCGCACGCTGTCGCCTTGCAGATAATCGGGCGGCGCGGCGAGCGCGAGATACAAGCCCGCCGCGAACGCGAGCGCCGACGCCGACGCGATCCACGGCAGCAGCGCGCCACTCAAATCCATGAAGCGTTTGGGATTGGCGTATCGAAACATGGTCTGGTCTAGATCGCTCGGTTCATGGGAACAACTACTCGTCCTATCCTGCGAGATTGAGCCGCACGGCGGCAGCGGCGGCAAAAGGCGACAGAAGCACCGCGCCCAGCGAAAACGCCGCCAACAGCCACAACGCGCCGCTTGCGATGCCATCGAGCGCCGCCAGCACCGCGCCTGCCCCGAATATCACGGCCGGCGCCAAAAGCGGCAAGACCAGCAGCGGCAAGATCAAGCCGCCGCGACGTACCGACATCGTGAGCGCGGCGCCCACCGAACCAAGCGCGCTGATGCAGGGGGTACCGAGCAGGAGCGAAACGACCAGCGGTTGATAGGCCGGCGGCGGCAAATTGAAGAGCAACGCAAGCAAAGGCGAGAGCGCGGTCAGCGGCAGGCCCGTCGTCAGCCAGTGGGCGGCGATTTTGGCTGCGGCGGTCGTTTCCAGCGACAAAGGCGAGAGGGCGATGAGATCGAGGCTGCCGTCTTCGAAATCGGCCTGGAACAATCGATCGAGCGAGATCAGCGAGGCAAGGACCGCCCCGACCCACAACACACCGCCGGCGATGCGTGCGAGGAGCGCCAGATCGGCGCCGACGCCGAACGGCACCAATGTCGCCACCGCGGCAAAAAACGCGAGCGCCAACACCATGCTGCCGCCGGCTCGCGCGGCGAGCCGGATATCGCGCACCAGAAGAGCGGTCGCGCTCATGCGCCCGCCAGCGACAGACGCTGCCCGTCAAGTCCCAGCGGCTCATGGGTGGCAGCCAGTGCGATACCGCCGGCGGCGCAATGTTCGGCAATAAGCGAAACGGCGAGCGCTCGTCCCGCAACGTCGAGCGCGGCAAACGGTTCATCCAGCAACCAAAGCGGACGGCCCGCGAGAACAAGACGGGCAAGCGCCAGACGTTTTTTCTGTCCGGCCGATAGATATTGACCCGGCAAAGAGGCCGCGCGTGCGAGGCCGACTGTCTCCAACGCCGCGCTAACATCGCCGCGGACACCGTAAAGTTCGGCGAAGAACTGCAGATTCTCCAGCACGCTCAACTGCGGTTTCACCGCATCCTGATGGGCGAACCAGCCGATATATTTGCCCCGCTCTTCAGCGTCGGAAATCGTCTCGTCTTCGCTTTGAATGCGAACGTCTCCGGCTTGCGGTTTCAAGAAACCCGCAATCATGCGCAGCAACGAGGTCTTGCCGGCGCCGTTCGGTCCTTCAATGCTGACGAATTCGCCCGTGTCTGCGCGCAAGCTCACATGGCGAAAGACGAGACGCCCTCCGCGGATACAGGCGAGATTTTGGGCGCTGAGTGAAACCATCGGGCGGGCGGATCTCCCTCGATCCGTCACCCTTGGCGTAGCCGAAAGCAGCGCCCAAACTCAATACGCTGGCTCAATACGCTGGCTCAATACATATGCTGGCCGCCGTTGATCGACATGGTCGATCCGGTGACGAAGCCTGCGTCGTCCGCGACAAGGAAGAGCACGCCGCGGGCGATCTCCTGAGCCTTGCCGAGGCGCCCCACCGGTATCTTGGCCACGATCTTTTCCAGGACGTTGGCGGGCACTGCCGCCACCATATCGGTGTCGATATAACCCGGTGCGATCGCATTCACGGTGATGCCCTTGGGGGCACCTTCCTGCGCCAAGGCCTTGGTGAAGCCGTGGATGCCGGATTTGGCGGCCGCGTAGTTCACCTGGCCGTACTGCCCGGCCTGGCCGTTGATCGAACCGATATTCACCACGCGACCGAAACCGCGCTCCAGCATGCCCTCCCAAACGGCTTTGCACATGTTGAAGCAGCCGCCGAGATTGGTATCGAGCACTTCGTCCCAGCCCGTACGCGCCATCTTGCGCATGGTGCCGTCGCGGGTGATGCCGGCGTTGTTGACGACAATGTCGACGGGTCCGAGGTCGGCGACGACTTTGGCGATGCCTGCCGCGCAGGCTTCGTGGTTCGCCACATCCCATTTGTAAACGGCGATACCCGTCTTTGCGCTGAACGCCTGGGCGCGTTCGTCGTTGCCCGCATAGTTCGCGGCAACCTTGTAACCGGCATTCTTGAGGGCCACCGAGATGGCTTCTCCGATGCCTCTGGTGCCGCCCGTCACAATCGCAACCCGCGCCATTTTCTGCTCCCAAGCTTTTGTTCTTTGAAACTAACTTAGACAGAAGTCTGGCCTCACGCGAGAGACGATGAGAATTCGCGATGTCGCGCCACCACTCCAGCCAACCGCCAGATCGGGCTCCCGAGCGCCAGAGCTCTTTGGCTTATTTTCCTAGCGCCTGCGTGTCCGAAGCCCCCGGCGTCCAAAGCAAAGGCTCCGCCGGTGGAAGACGGCGGAGCCTCGATTTCGAAGATGTCGTGAAGGGCTACTCGTCGTTGGAGGCGTAATAGTCGTGATGATATTGACGTGCGCCGTCGATCACCTCATCGGCGCGCACCATCGCATTGTTCAGCGCGGTCTTGTAACAGGACGTACCAGGCGCGTCATAGAACCGATAGGCACCGGCCAGCTGCGCGCAGACTTCCTGAGCGGCATCGCGCACGCGCACTCTCAATTCACGCGCGCCGGTTCGCGTGCGCAGATCGAGATCGGCGTAATGAACAGCGATCGAAGCCGAGACTTTTTCCACCGGCCCGTTGAGAGGACCGCGGTCTATATGCATGCGCGGCGCTTGAACCTGCACTTCTTCTTGGTTCAGGACGGCGGTTTCATTGCGCTCGTCGCCTTGTGCGAAGGCGGGTATGGCAGCAAGGGTCAGGCTGGCTGCGCCGCCAAGCAAAAACGACTTTAAGAGTTTCCTGGGTGAAAGATTCGGCATGGTGAGTCTCCTCTATGGCGCCCACCAGCGTCTTTCGCAGTGCCGCAAAGCGCAGCGAACCGCCTGCCCGCGGAAGAAACGATTCCGCAGAGCCCCGGTTCCATCCTAAGAAGATCGCGTCTTAGCGATCGATGCGCCTATGCCGCGCTGCTAACGCTCCACGCAGAGGGCGATCCCCATGCCGCCGCCGATGCAGAGCGTCGCGAGGCCCTTTTTCGCATCGCGCTTGGCCATTTCGTGCAGCAACGTCACCAGCACCCGCGCGCCCGATGCACCGATGGGATGACCGATGGCGATGGCGCCGCCGTTCACGTTCACTTTCGACGCGTCCCAGCCCATGTCCTTGTTCACGGCACAGGCCTGCGCGGCAAAGGCTTCGTTGGCTTCGATGAGATCGAGATCGGAAACCTGCCATCCCGCCTTCTTGAGCGCGGCACGCGAGGCTGGAATGGGACCGGAGCCCATGACTTTCGGATCGACGCCGGCCTGCGCCCACGACTTGATAGTGGCGAGTGGCTTCAGTCCGCGCTTGTCCGCTTCCTTTGCGCTCATCAACACGACGGCTGCGGCGCCGTCATTGATGCCGCTGGCGTTCGCCGCCGTCACCGTGCCGCCTTCCTTGAGAAAGGCCGCGCGCAGATCCTTGATCGCGTCGTATGTCACGCCATCGCGGATAAACTCGTCCGCATCGACGATCTTCTCGCCCTTGCGTTCCTTGATTTTCACCGGAACGATTTCGTCCTTAAAACGCCCGGACTTGCGCGCCGCCTCCGCCTTGTTCTGGGAAGCCACGGCAAAACGGTCCTGCTGTTCGCGCGTGATCTGCCACTCGCGAGCGACATTCTCGGCGGTATTGCCCATGTGATAGCCGTTGAAGACATCCATCAATCCGTCTTTGATCATCGTATCGACGAATTCGAGCGGGCCCATTTTCTGTCCCGCACGCAGATAGGCTGCGTGCGGCGCCATCGACATGGATTCTTGTCCGCCCGCGACGACGATCGAAGAATCGCCGTTCATCACTGCTTGATATCCGAGCGCAACCGCACGCAGACCCGAACCGCAGAGCTGATTGACGCTCCACGCCGGCACTTCGACGGGAACGCCGGCATTGATCGATGCCTGCCGCGCCGGGTTTTGACCCTGCGCCGCGGTGAGGATTTGGCCGAGGATCACTTCGGTCACCTCCTTGGACTCGACATGGGCGCGCTTCAGCACTTCGGCGATCACCGTCTTGCCCAGATCATGGGCAGGCACGCTGGCGAAGGCTCCGTTGAACGATCCGACGGCGGTGCGCGCGCCGGAGACGATGACCACATCTGTCATGAAACCCTCACCTTGCTTGTTGTTTGTTGCGGCTGGTCCCCACCATGCCGCGAATGCGAGGTTCCGTAAATCGCGGCAAATCGTCCTTTATTCTCAAATGCTTGTGGGACACGCAACTTGGTGCGGTGCACTGAGTGGATGGATAGACACTGGACTCTGCGGGAAAGCTGCGATGATGTAACCACCCTTAAGCACCCTTTTGAGAGGTGCCCGGCAATGCCCATCAGAAAGCAGTCATTCGTGACGGAAGAACAGCCCAGTTCGGACGGCCCGGTCATCATTAAGAAGTACGCGAACCGGCGGCTCTACAATACGCAGACCTCGAGTTACGTGACGCTCGATCATCTGGCGCAGATGGTGAAGGAAGGCGTCGAATTCGAAGTGCGCGACGCGCGCACGAGCGAGGACATCACCCGATCGGTCCTCACCCAGATCATCTTCGAAGAAGAGGGCAAGGGCCAGAATCTTCTACCCATCAAGTTCCTGCGCCAACTCATCCGTTTCTATGGCGATAGCCTGCAGGCCTTCGTGCCCGGCTATCTCGATCTTTCGATGGACAGTTTCACCAAGAATCAGGAAGCCATGCGCAACCGTGTCGCCGAAGCATTCGGCGGCGGCAGCCAGGCGCTGGAAGCGATGACACGGCAGAACCTCGCCATGTTCGAGCGCGCCATGAAGATGTTCACGCCGTTCGGAGGGGGGCTTGGCGGCATGTCGCGCGGACAAGAAGAACAGCCGGCGTCGCGCGCCAACAATGGCGGCGGCGAAAACAAGAAACCGGCGGAAGAAATCAGCGAGCTCAAGAACGAGATCGAAGCAATGCGCAAGCAGCTCGCCGAACTCGCCCGCGAACGGAAATGACAGCATTTTTGCCGCTCGCGCCAAAACAAACGAAATAAAGCTACAAACGCTACTGAGTCCTGCCAGCGGACATTCTATAGCTTTGCTTGATTTCTTCTATGTTTTGACATTAACTGCTTTCCATTGGAGACCACAGTTCAAGGTGGCAGGGGATATTCAAATGGCTAAGCAAAGTGGCCGTGCGCATGTACGCACGGGAAGTATTGTTCGCGCAGCTGCATTGACCACTGCATCGTTGCTGATCAGTGCCTGCAGCACCGTAAAAGACGCTTATATGGTCGATTCGGTGACGAAGGAAGAAAATGATGTGACCCTCGACCAAAGCGGCCTGTTCCTGAATGGGCAGTACGTTCCGGTTGCTATCAACATCTACGATCCCAATTCCAAATTTCCGGGCACTCAGCAAAGTATTTATGCGTTTGCGGGCCTAGACGCGGCAAGCCGCAATCGCGCGATGGATTATTTGGTTCAGCGATCAAATCGAATCTGCGAAGCGCATGAAGCGGGAATTATTGCGGACGCCAGCTCTTCGAATTTCGGGCTTTCAGAGACAGCGACTATTCTGAGCGGCATGGGCGCGCTGTTCACGCCAGCCGCCACTGTGCGCGCGCTCTCCGGCAGCGCGGCGATTGTAAATGCGACACGCGATAACTTTAACAACGTATTCTACCAGAACATTCTGGCCTCAGCTGTAGTGAAATCTATCGACAAAACGCGAACTGAAAAAATGTCCGCGCTTGAGGCATCGCGTACAAAATCCATCAACGACTACAGCGCCGATCAAATGGTTAGGGCGGTCCTTGAGTACCACTCCGCCTGCTCCTTCTACTCCGGCCTTGTGACGCTCACGGATGCCGCCGCACGCATCAATCCCTCGAGTGTAGAACTCACGGAACGCATCACTGCTCTCAAGGACAAGCTGACGGAATTGAATGCTACGATTAGCGGTCTCAACGATCAGATAGACAGGATAGGTAACGACGCAACCAAGAGTGCCCAAAAGCAGGCTCTTGAAGCGCAGCGCGCCGGACTTTTGAGCGCTCAGAGATCGTTGTCCGACGGTATCGCTCAGGCATCATCTCAACTTGCGTTGACATCTGCTGCGAGCAAGTAGAACGGCGCGCTGAGAGAGGGTGGCTTGAAATGCCCCCTCAGCGCTTCACCCAATCCGGATCGACGACAGGTTCGCCTAAAAAGAAACCCTGGAAGTAGTCGATGCCGAAGCTCTTGAGCAACCGTGCGTCTTCTTCCGAACTCACCCACTCCGCGACCGTCTTCAGATCGAAATTCTTGGCGAGATCGATCAGCGTGCGCACGAAGATCTGATTGTCGGGCGACTGCGAAATGCCATGCACGAAGGTGCCGTCGATCTTGACCATGTCGACATGCAGCATCTGCAGATTGCGGAACGAAGTGTAGCCGGCGCCGAAATCGTCGATGGCGACGCGGCAGCCCATCTCGCGCAGTTTGGAGACGAAAGCCGCACTTTCCTCGAAGTCGTTGAGCGCCGCGGTTTCCGTCAACTCCACGATCACGCGCTCGGCCACCTCGCGGTTTGCCCGCACATAATTTACGAACGATTCGAGCCATGACGGATCGCCAGCCGTGGTGCCGGACACGTTCACGGCGAGGCTGATGTCGCGATTGGCGTGCAGCTGCGCGATGGTCATTTCGAGCGCATGGCGATCGACCAGACGAACAAGACCCAGCTGTTCGGCGGCCGGAATGAACTGGCCGGCGCTGACGATCGAACCATCGGTGCGCGCCATGCGCAGCAGACATTCGTAATGCACAACCGCGCGGGTCGTGGCATCGACGATGGGCTGATACGCGAAGATCAGGCGATGATCGTGCAGCGCGGCGACCACATCGTCGGCGATCGCCATCAGCCGTAGCCGCGCCATCTCGCGTTGCGGCGAATTGGTGTAAACGGCGTAGCCGCCGCGGCCGCCGGCGCGTGCGCGATCGAGCGCTTCTTCGGCGCGCAGCATCGCTTCCTGGCTGGACGATGCGCCGGAGGGCAGCCACACCGCGCCGACGCTGATGGTGGCCGACACCGTTCCATTGCGAGTGGAAATTACTTTGTCGCACACCGCGGCGCGCAGGCGATCCGACACCAGCGCGATTTCGCGCTCGCTGCAGTCGCCCAGAATGACGCCGAGTTTGTTGCCTGCGGTGCGGCCGATGATGTCGGTGGCGCGCAGTTTGCTCGCCAAGCGTTCGCCCACCGTGACAATCACTTCGTCGGCCGCACCGAAACCGTAAGCTTCGTTGATCATGGCCAGACGATCGATGGCCGCGACCAGATAGGCGCAGGTGCGGTTCTCGGACTTTGCCGCTTCAATCGTCTGCGCCAGCTCGGTGCGCAGGCTGGTGCGATTGAGATGGCCGGTAAGTTCGTCGCGGGTCGCCAGATAGGTGAGGCGCTGCGCCTCCAGTTTTTTCTCCGTCACGGGATGCAGCACGCCCGCCAGGCGCTCGGCACGGCCGTCGGGCCCCGGCATGCGCACGCCGCACATTTCGAACCACACCGTCCCCATGGGCGAAGCGGCTTCGAATTCGATGGCGAAGGCACTGTCTTTCAGCACGCAATCTTCGAGAATGCGCGAGAGCTGCTCGCGGCCCGCGCCGCTCATCCAGGTCTTGAATCTTTCGCCGCGTTTCAAACGATCGGGATCGATATGGGCCGACAGCGTGTCGGTCGAACCGTCCCAGGAAATCCGATCGTCGGGAATCGTCCAGTCGAAGGTGGCAAGGTTCGCGCCGGCCAGCGCGAGGCGGAGCCGCTCGGACTCTTGGGCCGCCACCAACGCACGGATGCCGTCGACAGGCTTCGCCTGCAGCGCTTGACTTCTCACACCCACCATCCCTTGGCTTTTGGGCGCTGGCCTGTTGGCCAACTCCTCCGCCTTGGCCCTGTTCCGGGCCTTTGAAGCGATCATGGGGTCAGGACATTAAAAATCTCGAAACTCTTGAGGCAATGTGAGCGTTTCCCTTTTTCGGCGCGCACTTTGCCTTAAAGACCGGTTATGAACGGGCAAACGGGATTTGCAATTACGGCAAGTGCAGGCTTTTCAAGCTTGCGCACGCTTGCTCCGCGCGTTGAAAAATCACGCTTCTCCAACGCACTTCATGGTGAACGCCGCGACGAAGAGCGCAGCACATATGCCGGCGAAGAACGGTTGCGCGGCGCCAAGCTGTCCCGTTCCGAGACATTCGATGCTGCGCCGCTGTGGCACGGTCCGCGTTTGCGTGCGGCTTTCGTCGCGCAGATTCTCGGTCAGGCGCTTCCCAGCGTGCTTTCAAGACCCGGAAGCTACGAACCGCGCCCGCAAAGACTTTGCAACCTCGCGCTCGATGAGACCGCCTGAACTACGAACCAGCGCTGCTGCTGGGCGGCGGGGTCGATGCAAATGTGGCGTCCCGTGCGCCGCTTATAATTTGGTTTTTTCCAGCATCGCGACCAGCTCCGCCAGGACGCGTTCAATCCGGTCGAGCCGTTCTTTCATGACCCGAATGTCCTTGGCGGGATCTGTTGCTTCGCCGGGCACCGGCGTGGAAATCCCGGCGCGATTGGCGATTTCGGAGGCCGGCTTATCCAGCAGCGCTCCCAACATGACGACTTCGCGCAGCGAAAGTTCACGCTGATCTTTGAAGACCTCTTCCATCTGCGCTTCGCTCAGGCAGAGGGCGGCTGCAAGATCGCGACGGGTCAAATGCACGGCCTTGAGCCGCGTATCGAACCAGTCCTTGTCGAAAAAGAGCGCCATGGCCCAGTGTAACCGGATTTGAGCCCGCGGCGACCGCGGTAGATTTCAGGGCTGAAAAGATTTCAAGGCCAGTTGCATTTCCCAGACAGATTTCAAGGGATGTAGTCGTAGTCGGGATGTTCGATCAGCGCCGCCCCGACGATGCGGCCATAGCCGCCCTGCTGTACCACCACGGCAACCGCATCGTGAGGCATGCGCGTCATCTCTCGGCGCGGCAGATCGAGCGATACGGGCTGACCTTTCCAAACGCCGATCGGACGCACATCGCGCACGATGTTGCGATAGGTGAGCGTTCGGCCCGCATTCTCGCCGTCGCGGATGGAAACCGTCGCCTTGCTCAGGATGTGGAACATCCAGATCGTCGCGTCATGCGGGGCCTTGTCCCAGGCGCCGGCGACGGTGATGTGTACTTCGTCCTGCGTGGCGGAAAGCGAGACGGGAACGGTCTGCATGTCGGCCGTGCGCGCGCCGATCGCCGCCAGCACCGCTTGATCGCGGCTCCCCACCACGTCGCTTGCGCCGTCGACGACGATCTGCGGGGTGTATACGCCGCCATGGCCCATCTGCGCGGAATAGGCTTTCTGACGGCGCGTATTGGCGTCGCTCGCCAGCGTGTCTTTCCAGCCGAGCATGTCCCAATAGGTGATGGGCAGCGACAGTGCGATGACGTCCTTGCGGGTGGAGAGCTGGCCGATGAGGGAATCGGCCGGCGGACACGAGCTGCAGCCCTGGCTGGTATAAAGTTCGACGACGACGGGGCGCTTGGCGTTGCCCGCGCCCGCGCCTGCCGGGACGAGCACAAGCGCAAAGGCTGCGAGGGCCCCGATGAGCCCCCCCATCAAACTTCGGTATTGCGACATGCCGTGAAAATAGGGTCCGTGCCCTGCCCTCTCCAGTCACTTCGGCTTGAACCTCGGTCACCCTATTGTGTACCGCATTGCCTTCAAGTCATAGCCGCAACTGCGCAACACAATGTCCAGCGTCCCCACTTTTGCGTTCGAAAAACTTTCGCCGGACGCGGCAGGAGAGGTTCTGACCCTCTAGCGAGCCGTTGCTGGGGCACGTGGCGGACTTGCGCGCGCGCCCGAGGAAATGGACATCGCCTATGTGCGCGGCTTCCTGACGCGGGCGGTCCGTGACGGACTTGCCATCGCAGCACCATCCGAGAGTGGCGTGCTGTGCGGTGAAATCCATGCTTACCGGATGGGCCCGGCGCAGTTCCGCCATGTGGCGCGGCCGAACTTTTGCCCAAAATCGAACGCCCCGAATTGATGGTGCGCGAAGGCAACAACGATGCCGTGAGACTCTACGAGCGCCTCGGCTTCAAAATCGAGGGCCGCTTTCTTTAGGCCGCCAGATTGCGCAGCACGTAGGGAAGAATGCCGCTGTTCTGGAAGTAGGCGACTTCGTCCGCCGTGTCGATGCGCAGCCAGAGCGGCATCTCGGCAGTCTTGCCGTCGGGATAACGGATCAGCGCGGTGACCTTCATGCGGGGGCTGACGCCTTGGGCGAGCCCGGCGATGTCAATGCTTTCGCGTCCCGTGAGGGCGTAATCGCGGCGGGTCTTGCCGTCGGTGAATACGAACGGCGCGACACCCATGCCGACAAGGTTCGAACGATGAATGCGCTCGAAGCTTTCTGCGATGACGGCACGCACGCCCAGAAGACGCGGACCTTTCGCCGCCCAGTCGCGCGAAGAACCGGTGCCGTATTCCTTGCCGGCGATGACAACCGTCGCCTCACCGTCCTTCTGGTAGGCCATGGCGGCATCGAAAATCGACATTTCCGCGCCGCTCGGCTGCTTTTCCGAATAATAAATGGTGTTGCCGCCTTCCTTGCCGCCCAGCATCTCGTTCTTGATGCGGATGTTGGCGAAGGTGCCGCGCATCATCACTTCGTGATTGCCGCGGCGCGCGCCGTAGGAATTGAAATCCTGCGGACGGATCTGATGTTCCTGCAGATAGGTGCCGGCCGGACCGTCCTTTTTGATCGAACCCGCCGGGCTGATGTGATCGGTGGTGATGGAATCGCCGAACAACGCGAGGATATGCGCGGCCTTGATGTCGGACAGCGGCACCGGCGTCTTCTGCATGCCTTCGAAGTAAGGCGGGTTCTTCACATAGGTGGACCCGATATCCCACTGATAGGTCTTGCCCGCGCGGATCTTCACCTTCTTCCAGTTGGAATCGCCTTCGAACACATTGGCGTAACGCGCCTTGAACGATGAAGGCTTCACCGCCTTGCGGATGGTTTCGGCGATTTCCTTCGGCGACGGCCAGATATCCTTCAGATAGACCGGTTCGTTCTCCTTGTCGTAACCGACCGGCTCGCGCGTCAAATTGATGTTGATGGAGCCTGCGAGCGCGTAGGCGACGACGAGCATGGGCGAAGCCAGATAGTTCGCGCGCACTTGCGCATGCACGCGGCCTTCGAAATTGCGGTTTCCCGAGAGCACGGCTGCCGCGACGAGATCGCCGCTGTTCACCGCATTGCCGACGGCTTCAGGCAGCGGTCCCGAATTGCCGATGCAGGTGGTGCAGCCGTAGCCGACCAGCTGGAAACCGAGCTTGTCGAGCGCTTTGTCGACACCGGCTTTGGCGAGATAATCGGTGACGACCTGGCTTCCCGGCGCCAGCGACGTCTTCACCCACGGACGCACTTTCAAGCCGCGTTTGACGGCGTTCTGCGCCAAGAGCCCTGCGCCGATCATCACGCTGGGATTAGACGTGTTGGTGCAAGACGTGATCGCGGCGATCACCACATCGCCGTGACCGATCGTGTATTCCGTGCCTTCCACTTTGACGCGGCGATTGGCATCGTCTTCTTTCTTGAAGACATCGATCAGGGCGCCGGCAAACTCGTTGGCGGCATTTGCCAGGCTAACGCGGTCCTGTGGACGGCGCGGACCGGCAAGACTGGGCTCCACGCTGTTCAAGTCGAGCGCCAAAGTGTCGGTGAACACAGGTTCGGGCGACTTCTTCGTACGGAACAAGCCTTGCGCCTTCGCATATTTTTCCACCAACGCGACCCGCGACGCCTTGCGGCCGGTTCCCTTCAAATAGCGGATCGTCTCGGCATCGATGGGAAAGAAACCGCAGGTCGCGCCATATTCCGGCGCCATATTCGCAATGGTGGCGCGGTCCTCCAGGCTCATCTCATCGAGGCCGGGTCCGTAGAACTCCACGAACTTTCCCACCACGCCCTTCTTGCGCAGCATCTGCGTAACGGTGAGCACCAGATCCGTCGCCGTCACGCCCGCGCGCAATTTGCCGGTGACGCGAAAGCCGATGACTTCGGGAATGAGCATGGAGATCGGCTGACCCAACATCGCCGCTTCCGCCTCGATACCGCCGACGCCCCATCCCAGAACCGAAAGTCCGTTGATCATGGTGGTGTGGCTGTCGGTGCCGACCAGCGTATCGGGAAACGCGCACTCGATGGTTTTGCCCGTCTTGGGGTCCTTCACTTTGCGCGTCCACACCGTCTGGCCCAGATATTCGAGATTGACTTGGTGGCAGATCCCCGTACCGGGCGGCACGACGCGGAAATTCGCGAACGCCTGCTGGCCCCAGCGCAGAAACGCGTAGCGTTCCATGTTGCGTTCGTATTCGGTGACGACGTTCTTCTTGAACGAATCGCGCTGACCGAAATTGTCGACCATCACCGAATGATCGATGACGAGATCCACTTCCGCGAGCGGATTGATCTTCTCCGGATCCCCACCCAGCGCCTTCATCGCATCGCGCATGGCAGCGAGATCGACGACTGCGGGAACGCCGGTTAGGTCCTGCATCAGAACGCGCGCGGGACGAAACGCGATCTCGCGATCGGACCTCTTGTTCTTGAGCCACGCGCCAACCGCTTTGATGTCCGCTGCCTTGACTGTCTTGCCGTCTTCGTAGCGCAGAAGATTTTCGAGCAGCACGCGCATCGAATAGGGCAATCGCGAAATGCCCTTCAGCCCGTTCTTCTCGGCGGCCGGAAGGCTCATATAGCAATACTTCTTGTTTCCCACCGTCAGCGTGCGGCGGGATTTGAAACTGTCGAGGCGGAGGGTCACGGGATTTGTCCCAAGATAAAGCGTTGGTGGAATGAGGCGCGGGACCTTAGTGAGATTCCGGCATCAATTCCATGCGGCTTTTCGCGAAATTCCGGTTGAAAAATCGCTCAACCCGGCCGTTCTGCGAGCCGCCGCCCTTTGCGGCAGATATAGGCGGGGTAAGCTCTTTTCCAAGACCGGAAAATCCGGCGAAGAGGGGCCGGCGAACAGGGGAGCGCCATGAGCACAAGCAATACCATTCGCAGCGAGCGAAACGGCGAAATCGTCACCATCGTCATAGACCGTCCGCAAGTGAGAAACGCCGTCGACAGACCCACCGCGGAAGCTCTGGCGCAAGCCTTTCTCGAATTCGAAAAGGACGAGAATTTGCTTGCCGCTGTGCTGTGCGGCGAAGGGGGAACGTTTTGCGCAGGCGCCGATCTCAAAGGCGTCGCCGAAGGCCGCGGCAATCGCATCGTCGAACCCGGGTTGCCTTACAATCCGCTTGCGCCCACCGCGCCGATGGGTCCCACGCGCATGCGTCTTTCCAAACCGGTGATCGCCGCGGTTTCCGGTCATGCCGTCGCGGGCGGACTCGAACTGGCCTTGTGGTGCGACCTGCGCGTGGCCGATGAGACTGCCGTGTTCGGCGTGTTTTGCCGGCGATGGGGTGTGCCGTTGATCGATGGCGGCACCGTGCGACTTCCGCGCCTCATCGGACAATCGCGCGCCATGGACATGATCCTCACGGGACGTCCAGTGGGCGCCGCCGAAGCCTATGAGATGGGCTTGGCAAACCGCGTCGTTGCCGAAGGACAGGCACGCCGAGCCGCCGAGCAACTGGCGCGTGAAATTTCACGTTTCCCCCAACTCTGCATGAAAGGAGACCGCCTGTCGGTCTACGAGCAATGGGATGCGGACATCGGCCATGCCCTGCATGTGGAATTCGCACATGGATTGCACACGCTGCAAAGCGGCGAATCCCGCGCGGGCGCTGCAAGATTTGCATCGGGAAAAGGCCGCGGCGGCAACTTTGAAGATATTTGATAAGCAATTCTGAACTTTAAGGAATCTGAACGGGGCCACTCCTTATTGTTGCCCAATTCCAACGGGATAAGCCTTTCTTGCCTGAGGGGGCGCCTGGCTTAACTCGCGAAAACGACGAGCGGCCAAGCTGCTAGGCACGAGAACAGCGGGTCAATGAAAAAGCGGTTCACATTCATTGTGGCTACAGCGCTTCAGCTCGCCTTTGCGAGCTTCGCGCAGGCGCAATCGAATGCACCGCTGGCCGAACGCATCGAGCAGGAACGCCTGGGCGACGTGCAACCGGGCGCGTATCTGGCCGGCGACACCGTCAAGTTCACGCTCGATTCCGCAAACGGAGTTTACCTGTTGCGCTTCGAAGGCATGCCCGAAGTGTTCGTCCTCTATAGCGACAACGGCACGCTTGGCGGCCGCCTGCTCAAATACGATTCCGGCGAAACGGCGATGCGTGTCGCCAGCTGGGGCGCCATCACGCTCTATACCGATCAGCAGCCGAACGGGTTGCCCGCCGTACGCACCGGAGATTCCATGGCGCCTTCGCCGCCTACGCTCTCGCTGGGCGACATGCAGAACGCCGCCGAAGACGAAACTCAACATCTCTCTTATGTGCGACGCCTACGTTTGGCGTTTTCCGCCGATTGGAACGCGCTCGGCAACAACGCCGGCTTGCGCGCGCTAACCTATGACGCGATGGAAAATACGGCACGCGGCGTCGAGCGCTTTGCGGCCGCAGCGGCTTCGCAAAAAAACATCGCCAAGCGCATCGACAGCGTTCTCATCACGATCGGCAACAAGCCCACGCTCGCAGTCAAGGGAAAGACGCTGATCGTGACTTTCAACGCCGCGAAGGGCTATACCGGCCGCGCGTCTTCGCGCGCGATCGCGCGCGCTTTGGAGAAGGTTTTGCCGGCGCAGAAAGATTGAGCGAGAACAAGAGCTCCTCCGGCGCGAGTTCGAATCCGGAAAACTCAAATCCCGGCGCCACGGTGCAGCCGGCCAACGTGTAACGGCCGAGAGACTTGGCGCGTTGCCAAACGCCCCCCGGCACGACGATCTGCGGCCGCTCGCCCTTCTCGATCCTGTTTCCCAAAACATGGCGCGCGGGTTTGCCGTCTTCTCCCCCAATCAACAGTTCAAGCGGCGCGCCGCGGTACCAGTGCCAGACCTCCGCCGCATCGACCCGATGCCAGCGAGAGATCTCGCCGCGTGTGAGCAAAAAGTAGATCGCCGTGGAGTGCGCACGCGAGGTTTCGCTCAAATTGTCGCGAAATACTTCGCGATAGTGGCCGCCCTCCGAGTGACGTTTCAACGATAACAGGCGTTTGACGAGGCTCACGTCATCTTTCACGGCTTGATCCTGCAACTGCAGCGCAAATCGGCGCCAGCGAGTATAGTTCGTCGTGCGCGACGTTGCGCAATTCTCACTCACACCCAACCGGAGATAACCATGCAAAGAATAGTTGGATCGTTTGTCTTCGCCGCCGCGCTTTTGATTGCGCAATCCGCATCGGCCGGCATCTATACGGGCAAAATCGCGCTGATTCAGACGGTATCGAGCGGAACGATACGATTCTGGATTCCGGGCTCCAGTCTCAGCCTGCTCGCCTCTGGCGATGCCAGAGACATCATGCTGCAGGCCTTCTATCGCAAGGCAACCGTCAGCGCGAACTATACGCCGACTGCCTGCGCCTACACCGGCACATGCGGGACCGTCAACTTGGTAACGGTCGACGCCTCGACATTCTGAGTTCGCCAAAGCCCCGTACTTGTGTCGGCGCGCCGAGCACGATTCGGCGCGCCGGCGCACTCTCGAACAAACCGCTCCCCGGCGCCGTGGATTTCGTTACCGTCAACACGATGGGTTTCTAGAACTACGCTTCAAATTCTTTCGCGCGCGGCTCGCCGACAAGAAAATTCGGCGCGCCGCGTGCGACGAGCGCCTTGATCCCGAGCGCCACCGAACGCGCATCGTCGAGCGCGTCATGCTCTTTACCGGTGAAGTGCGCCCCGCAGAGCCTTGCGATATCGCAGGCATGGTAGCCCTTCGGTTCCACCCCGTTTGCCCGCAGCCACGGCGTCACGTTGAAATAGCGCGGCAGCGAAAGCGCATCGCAAATTCCGTACAGCCGCAAATTTTCACTCAACACCAGATCGTCGCGGCCAAACGCCACGATGGGCGCTCCCCCGGCAAAGCTCACGAAGCTTGCATAGGCCTCAGCGAAATCGACGCCTTCGGCTTTCACGCGCGCGTTGGTGACGCCTGTCAGTCTCACCAGATAGTCCGACAGGATCGGATTGATCCGCGGGCGAACGACGAGATTCAAAGCGCCTACCTCTTCGAGGGTTTCGGCATCGATCTTCATCGCACCGATTTGCACCACTTCCTTGAACTCGCCGGGCCTCAGCCAGCGGCCCTGCCACGAGCCCTCCCAGGCCGTGAATTCGAGGTCGAAAACGACCGCTTCGCGACGGCGAATCTGTGGAAAACCGGTCATGCGGGAACCAAATAGGGGATAACTCGTAATTAAGACATTCTTAACGCGTGCGGCAGAGCGTATGCACGCACATTGGGATGAAGCGAACGCTATGGCGGCTCCGCAGGCCAAATCACCGTTCCAGGTATCTTCCGACATCGCGAAGCAGAAACCGGAAACTCCCCGAGAGACACCGGCTCAGCTGGCGCGCGCCGAAATCGCAAGATTGGCCGCTCTGCACGAGGAAGCGAGAGAAACCGCGCTGCTGGCCAACATCCTGGGCCACGCGCCGGCGGCTGCGATTTCGCTCAGCGCGGCGATCCTCGCCACTGTCGCGCTCACCCACGGCGCGCCCCTCGCACCGATGCTGGCCTGGATCACCCTGGTCGGCATTGGACTTGGCGCACTGGTAAGGGCCTATGGCCAGGCCATTCGCGCACCGTTCGAACGGGCGCCGCTGCGTGCGTTCCACGAAGATCTCAAAGCCATTCTGCTCTATGCCGGTTTTGCCTGGGGTGCGGGTGCCTATCTCGCGCTTCCTGTTTCCAGCGTCGCGCTGTTGATTGCGTTCTCTGTGGGAGCTTGTGCGACCGTGGCGGCAACGCTGCGTACACGCCTGGCATCGCTCTATTTCGTCGCGCCGGTGGCGACGCTGTCGGCGTTCGCGGCGGTGCTGCGCCCGTTCGAAAGCGGCGCGCTGGGGGCAGCCTTGGTGCTCGTTGGTTGTGCTCTGGTGGTGGCCGGCCTTTACGCAACGGAACGCAGATGGGGCGCCTCATCTTCAACGCCCCGTATGGCGGACCTTCCACTTGCCTGATTTTTCAATCACTTAACGCTCTTCCGCAAAGCCGCGTCCGGGGCTAATTTCCGCCGCGATTGGCGGCCATTAACGGGTTCGTTGTTGGTGGCCGGTAGGATAAAAAGCCACCAAGAAGCTGGCCCGCCCGGCCATCCGCGAGCCCTTCGCGAAGAGATGATTATGACCCCCAAAGCCGCCCTTGCCGGAAACCATGCCGGCGCCGCTCAGCCCTTTTACGAAGACGAGGCCAAAGCCCAAGAGTGCATTGCCGCCGCAGCCGCGCTGGTGGAAACCAGAGAGCCGGAGCTGGCCGCCTTCCTCGACGCGCTCTATCGCGACGCGCCGCCGGAAGACGTGACGGGCTATACGCCGGCTTCGCTCGCCGCACTCGCCCGCCTGACGTTTGAGAAATCGGCACTGCGCAAACCGGGTGAAACTCTGGTCGCCGTTTTTCCGTTCGACGCCGAAGGCAAAGGCTCGCCGCGGCAGCAGGCCGTCCTTCTGGCGGTCAACGACGACATGCCGTTCCTGTTCGACTCGCTGATCGGAGCCGTCACGGCGGAAGGCGCACATATCCGCGCGCTGTTTCATCCTGTCATCGCCGTCACGCGCGGCGGCGACGGCGCGCGCGGCGCCAAAGGCGCCATCGGACGGGAAAGCGTCATCGTCGCCGTGCTCGATCCCATCCCCGAAGAGCAGCGCCGCAACGCACTCGCCGACGGCGCGCGCGCGACGTTCACCCAGGTGCGTCTTGCAGTGCGCGATTGGCGCAAGATGGTCGCCCATTTGAAAGAGACGGTTTCTGTTTTGCAGCAGAACCCGCCCCAGATTTCACGGGAAGAACAAACTGAAAGCGTCGCCTTCCTCGAATGGCTGGGCGACAACCATTTCACTTTCCTGGGCTGTCGCGACTACGCCTACAGCGAAGAGGAGGGCGGCAGACTCGAGCCGCTTGCTGAAACCGGTTTAGGCGTCCTTTCCGATCCCGAGGCGCGCGTGATCCGCCGCGGCGAAAACCGCGCACAGCTGACACCTGAAGTGCGCGCGTTCCTCAAAGAACCTCACCCGCTGATCATTACCAAATCGAACGAACGCAGCCTCATCCATCGCCGCGTGCACATGGACTACATCGGCGTGAAGCTGTTCGATACCAAGGGGAAGCTGAAAGGCGAACGCCGCTTTGTCGGCCTTTTCACGTCAGGCGCCTATTGGCGCCGGCCCAGCGATATTCCGCTGCTGAGACTCAAAGTGAAGCATGTGCGCGAGCGGGCGAACTTGGCGCCCGACAGCCATGACGGCAAAGCGTTGACCCATATCCTCGACTCTTTCCCGCGCGACGAACTCTTTCAGGTCACAGAGGATGAACTGTTCGCCACCGCGATCGGCATCCTGCGCGTCGGCGAACGCCCCAAAGTGCGCGTCTTTCTGCGTTTCGACCAGTTCGATCGCTTCGTCTCGGCCCTCGTCTTCGTGCCGCGCGATCGCTACGACACCGAAGTTCGCGAGCACATTCACGCCATTTTGGCGAAAGCCTTCAATGGGCGCATGTCGGCGGCGACCCCGACTATCGACGATTCCGCGCTCGCCCGCGTGCACTACATCGTGGGCCGCCGCGAAGGTCTGCGTCCTCATGTCGACGTGCACGTTCTGGAAGATCAGATCCGCGCCGCCATTCGTACCTGGGAGGATGGGTTCCGCGATGCGCTGGTGACGGCGAAGGGACCGGTGGAAGGCGCGCGTCTTTTCAGCCGTCACGCCCAAGCGTTTCCCGTGCGTTATCGCGACGTTTTCACACCCGACGAGGCGGTGCGCGATCTTGAAGAGCTCGACGAACTGGTGCGCAGTCTGGAATCCACGAAGATTGCCGCGCGCGCTTATCGCAATCGCACCGACGCCCATAGCGCCCTGCGCCTGAAGCTTTATGTGCTGGGCAACGTGTTGCCGCTTTCAGCCTCTCTTCCCGTTTTCGAAAACCTCGGCTTCCGCGTCATCGCCGAGGATTCTTATCCCGTGACACTCGCCATGAACGAAGGCTGGAGCGGCGAAGCCGCCATTCTCGACTTTCTGATGGAGCGCGCCGACGACGGCGCGGCCGAGCTGCCCGAAATCAAGGAACGTTTGGAACAAGCTTTCCACGCCGTTGTTTCGGGCAACGCCGAAAGCGACGGTTTCAATCGCCTCGTCATCGGCGCCAGCCTCGATTGGCGCGACGTGACGATCCTGCGCGCGGCGGCGAAATATCTGCGCCAGGCCGGTTTTGCCTTCAGCCAGGACTACGTGGAGACGGCGCTCGCCCGCAATCCCGACATCGCGGGCCTGCTGGTCGAACTCTTTCAGACGCGCAACGATCCCGAATTGACGGAAGACCGTGAAGCGCAAGCGGAAATAATTCGCCATCGCATCGACGCCGCGCTCAACGACGTGCCGAGCCTCGACGACGACCGCATCATCCGCCGCCTCCGCAACATCCTGGACAACGTCCTGCGCACCAATTTCTTTCAGCGCGACGGCAAAGACCAGCCAAAGCGCTATTTCGCCATGAAGCTCGACAGCCAGAAGCTCGACGAGCTGCCGGCACCGCGTCCGCATGTCGAGATCTTCGTCTATTCGCCGGAAGTGGAAGGTGTGCATCTGCGCTTCGGCAAGGTGGCGCGCGGCGGCATCCGCTGGTCCGACCGGCGCGAAGATTTCCGCACCGAGGTGCTGAGCCTGGTGAAGGCGCAGCAGGTAAAGAACGCCGTGATCGTGCCGGTTGGTGCGAAGGGCGGCTTTTATCCCAAGCAGTTGCCGGCGAACGCAGCGCGTGAAGACGTGCAGGCCGCCGGCATCGCGGCCTATAAGACCTTCATCGGCGCGCTGCTGGATCTGACGGACAATATCGCCGCCGACGGCTCCATCGTTTCGCCCGCGCAAGTCGTGCGCCACGACGAAGACGATCCCTATTTGGTAGTGGCCGCCGACAAAGGCACTGCGACGTTCTCCGATATCGCCAACGGCATCGCCGAGAGCCGCGGCTTCTGGCTGGGCGATGCTTTCGCGTCAGGCGGCAGCCACGGCTACGATCACAAGAAAATGGGCATCACCGCGCGCGGCGCGTGGGAAGCGGTAAAGCGCCACTTCCGCGAAATGGGCCGCGACATCCAAAACGAACCCTTCACCGTCATCGGCGTGGGCGATATGTCGGGCGACGTTTTCGGCAATGGAATGCTGCTTTCAAAATGCACCAAACTGCTGGCCGCGTTCGATCATCGCCATATCTTCCTCGATCCCTCGCCCGATCCGGAAAAAAGTTGGACCGAACGCAAGCGCGTGTTCGATCTGCCGCGTTCCAGCTGGGCCGACTACGACAAGAATCTCATCTCCAAAGGCGGCGGCATCTTCCCGCGCAGCGCCAAGGAAATCGCAATTTCACCGGAAGTAAAGACGATCACAGGATTGACGGCCGACAAGGCGACCCCCGGCGAACTCATGAAAGCGCTGCTCAAGGCCGACATCGATCTTCTGTGGTTCGGCGGCATCGGCACCTTCATCAAGTCCTCGCCGCAATCCAACCCTGACGCCGGCGACCGCACCAATGACGCGGTCCGCGTCGACGGCCGCGACGTACGCGCCAAGGTGATCGGCGAAGGGGCCAATCTGGGCGTCACTCAACTCGGCCGCGTCGAATATGCGCTTCACGGCGGGCGCATCAACACCGATGCCATCGACAATTCTGCCGGCGTGGACACGTCGGACCACGAAGTGAACCTGAAAATTCTCTTCAGCGGCCCGATGCGCCGCGGCGAGATCACGCAACGGAAGCGCGACGACATGCTCACGGCCATGACCGACGATGTGGCCGCCCATGTGCTGCAAGACAACTACGATCAGACGCTCGTGCTCTCCGCCGCGCAGTCCCGCGGCGTGCAGGATCTCGACAGTCTGGCACGTTTCGTTCGCGATCTGGAGCGCCGCGGGCGCCTGGACCGCGCGGTCGAGTTCCTGCCCAGCGACGAAGAGCTGCGAAAGCGCGGCAGCGACGGCAAGAGCCTGACGCGCCCCGAGCTCGCCGTGCTCTTGGCTTATGCCAAGCTCGATCTTGCCGACGAAGTGTTGGCCAGCGATTTGCCCGACGATCCGCATTTCGTGACCGAGCTTGTGAGCTATTTCCCGCCGTCGGCGGCGAAAACGCTGCGGGGTGAGATGGAAAAGCACCGCTTGCGCCGCGAGATCATCACCGACGTACTGGTCAACAGAATCGTCAATCTTTCCGGACCCGTCTTCGTGCATCGCATGAAGGAAATGTCGAGCGCACCCGCAACCCGCGTGTCGCGCGCTTTCGTGGTGGCGGACGGAGCCTTCGGCCTCTCCGCGCTCAAGACGCGCATCGACGCGTTGGACGGAAAAGTTGCGGCCGCTCTTCAAATCGGCATGTATGCCGACGTCGCTGAGTTGTTGCGCCGCCTCGGTCTGTGGTTTCTGGTCAATGTGCCGTCAACGGCGGACCTCGCCGAAACCATCGCGCGTTATCGCGGCGGCGTCGAAGTGCTGCGCGGCACGTTCAATTCGCTGGTGTCGCCTTACGAAGCGCACGACACGGAAGTGCGCATCGGCGAACTCACCAAAGCGGGCGTGCCGCTCGATACCGCAGAAGACGTGGCCGTCTTGCCATTGTTGGGGGCGGCGCCTGAAATCGCGCAGCTCGCGTTCACGCGCAAACTCGACATCGATCTCGTCGCGGGTGCCTACTTTGCCATCGGCGCGATCGTGGGACTGGATCGCTTGCGCGGGCTTGCTTCGCGCATCAATGCTTCCGAGCATTGGGATCGTCTTGCCATCAGGCGTATTGTCGACGACCTCTTCGCGGGCCAACGCGCGCTGACGGCGCAAGTGCTGGCGCCTTTCGAAGGCGACAAGACCGACCGCTCGCGCGGCGATGGCGCAGACGCGGCCAAGCAATGGGCAAAAGCGCATCACGACGCGCTCGATCGCACACGCAGCTTCCTGAACGAATTGGAACGCACCGGCGATCTTTCCATCGCCAAGCTCACGCTCGCCAACAGCCAGATCCACGAGCTGGCGGCGCACTGAGCCAAGTTTCAGTTGCGGTCGAGGAGAAGGCGACGGCCGCCGGCGAGCACTACTTCTTCGTCGTTTCCCATTCGCGGCGCGGAATTTCGATTCCGAAAATCCAGGCGTAGGCAACGGAGAGGTAGATCGCCGCGACCACGGCGGGGATCAGCCAGTAGAACGCACCGGGCCAACCGAGAATAAGACTTAACCCCGCAATCGCGGGAAAGAGCGTGGCCGTTGCGGTGAGCAAAGCGCGAATGGTGCGCGGCCCGCGCGAACCCAGCACCGTCGATTGTTCGTCTTCCGGGAAGTTGCGCGCAAAGACCGAAATACCCAGAAGCAACGCAAGACCGACGAAGATGAATTCCCCGCCCAGAACGGCGGGCGCCTGATTAGGCACCAGCCCCAACAACCCCAAGATCAAAATCTCAAACTGCAGCACCAGTGCGGTGAAGGCACGGGCGAGATAGCCGCGCGCTTTCAGCACATGACTGAGACTGATGGTCAGGCCCACAAAAATCAGGCCGGTCAGCGTGGCGCCGATCTGCGCCACGATGCCCAGAAAATCGTGCCACGCCAAAATATCTGCGGCCGTCATGGGCTTAGCGCGGCGCCATTCTGATGGCCCCGTCCAGACGCACGCATTCGCCGTTGAAATAGCCATTGGTGATCATCTGCAAGGCGAGCGAGGCATATTCCGGCGGATTGCCGAGACGCGGCGGGAACGGCACCTGGGCGCCAAGCGCTTGCTTCACATTCTCCGGGGCGCCCGCGAGCAGCGGCGTGTTGAAGAGTCCTGGCATGATGGTGTTGCAGCGAATGCCCTCCTGCGCGAGGTCGCGCGCGACGACGAGAGTCACCCCGTTAATGCCGGCTTTCGAAGCCGTGTACGCTGCCTGGCCGATCTGTCCGTCCTGCGCCGCCACCGACGCGGTATTCACGATCGCGCCGCGTTCCCCGCCCGAAAGAGGATCGAGCGTCAACATGCCGGCCGCCGAATGCGCAATGCAGCGGAAGGTGCCCACGAGATTGATCTGGATGATGCGGTCGAAGTCCTTCGCCTGGAAGAATTTGATTTCGCCGGTCTTCTTGTCGCGCGACGCGGTCTTGGCGGCGTTGCCGGTGCCGGCGCAGTTCACCAGAATTCGCTCCTGGCCGTGAGCCGCGCGCGCCTTCTTGAAACCTTCGGCGACGCTTTCTTCGCTGGTGACGTTGACCTCGCAGAACACGCCGCCGATTTCGCCGGCGACTTTCTCGCCTTTGTCCTTTTGCAGATCGAACAGCGCGACTTTCACGCCGTGCTTGGCGAGCGCGCGGGCCGTGGCTTCGCCAAGGCCGGAGGCGCCTCCCGTGATGACGGCGGCGAGCGAAGAATTCAATTCCATGACAGCGTTCCTTCCTGAAGAGAATTTTGTGCCGGCGGATTCTTAGACGGTCGCGGCAGGCGAGAAAAGGCGGGCCCCGACTGACGCAGCGGAAAAGCCCCTCTAGGTCAGCACCATTTGCGTCTGCGTCACGACGGCCACGAGCTTTCCATCGTCTTTCATGATCTTGGTCTGCCACACCGAGCTGCGCTTGCCGATGTGAAAGGGCGTGGACTCCGCCGTCACGGTCGTTCCTTCCTTGGCCGCGCCGATGAAATTGGTCTTGCTTTCGATGGTGGTCGTCAACGCGCCGTCGGGCAGATTGAGCCAGGCGCCGATGGCGCCCAAAGTGTCGGCAAACGCCATGACCGCGCCGCCATGCAGGATATTCGCAGCGGTGCAGAGATCGGGGCGGACCACAAGCCTGGCAAGCACGCGTGTCTTGCTCGCCTCCACCACCTCCACCCCCATGAGCCGCGGAAACGGCTGGCCACCCAGGATTTCCTTGCTTTCTTCTCTGTTTTCTTCAGGCACGAGAACCCTTTCCATTCCTAATCATCGGGCCAATATTAGCGGGAATGGCGGCGAATGAACTCCCCGATCCGGCGGTCTATCAACTGCCCGTGGTCATTGAGCGCAACAGGCGCACGGTCGAACGCAGCTTCTGGAAGAAATTGCTGCGCGTAGCGGGGCGCATTCCTTTCGCGGAAGATCTGGCGGCCGCCTATTTCTGCGCGACCGATCCCAAAACGCCGACGCGGGTAAAAGGCATTTTGCTGGCGGCGTTGGCCTATTTCGTGATGCCGGTCGACCTCATCCCCGATTTCGTCGCGGGCTTCGGCTTCACCGACGACGCCGCCGTGCTGGCGACCGCTATCGGCCTTGTGTCGGGCCACGTGAAGGAACGCCATCATGTGCGCGCACGCGCCGCGCTCGGTCTTCCCGAGCCGGATGTCGAGGAATGAATTACCGCGAGCTTGAAGGGCACTGCATGTCGCTTCCAGGCGTCAGCGTGCACACGCCGTGGAACGATTCCCGCGTGTTCAAGGTCGGCGGCAAGATGTTCGCAATGATCCCAATGAGCGGGAAGAAGCCCGAAGGTGTGTGGTTCAAGGCCGGTGAGACGAGCGCCCGCATCCTGACCTCCGTCAGAGGCATTAGGCCCTGTCCCTATCTAGCCCGCGCCCATTGGGTCGCGTGCGACACGATCAATGTCCTGAAAGCGAAGGAGCTGCGCGCATACATCGTGCGTGCGCACCGCCTAGTGGCGGAAGGTTTGAGCAGGAAAAAACGTGCGGAACTGGGGATAGCGGAGAGCGAGACGGCCTAACGAACCGCCATCAACTTCGGCGGTTGCGGCTTGTCGAGCTGCGAAGACGAATTGCCGCCGACGAATTCGATGGCGATGCCGTCTTCATGATGGCGCACGACGCGTCCCGCCATCTGGCCGATCAGGACAAACTCGCCAATCGGGGGACGGTTGTCGGTCTTCAGCGAAACGCCGCCGAGCGAAAGATCCAGCACTTCGCAGGAAACAATATCGCCATTGGCCCGCGTGTAGCGCGCCATGCCTTTGGCGGGCGCGCGATCGTGACGGCGCAACACGCTGTCGTCGACCAGTGTCTTGTTGAGATGCAGCGTCAGCTGTTCGGCGATGCGCTCGCGCTTCAATGCGCTGCAATTGAAACGAATACCGAAAGAATCTTCGCCCGGACGCGCCACCACACCTTCGAAACGGCCGAAACCGTCGATGTAGATGACGACGGCCGTATCGGCCGGTGGTGAGATTTCGCAGACAACCTGCGCGCCGCCCGGCGACATGTCCAAAATCTTGCAGCGCGCTTCGCGCTCCTCGGCCGGAAGGAACAGACGGCCGGAAAGATCAACGCGAACCCGCACATAGCGGCGGCGATCCGCCTGCGAGCGCGCGACGATCTTTTCCTGCTCGGTCATGCCCGATGTCGCAGCCCTCGCGGGCAGCCCTTTTTTGGTCCTTGGGCCCAGTTTCGCCCGAGGACGGTCAATAGGAGGTTTACGAACGCTGGGTCCGCTCACCTTATTTCATCAATAGTTAGGGCGCGGCCGGGGGATGGACGGGCTTTGCCACCTTGCAACCGGTTCCAATTATGGGTTTTCTCTCGCCCGCCTTGCACCCGGACCCCGGCCAACCCCCTGGTCTTCTGCGTCCGAACCCCTCGGGAGATCACTTTCCAATGGCGTCTGCCCCCCGCCCGTCCCACGGATTCCGCCTCGCCCACGGCCTGCTGATCGCGGTTGCCCTCACCCTTTCGGCCTGTGCCAGCCAATCCTCCTTCACCGAACTCGATGCGACCCAGCCCACCGGTTCGGACTTCAATCAGGCGCTGTTCAAGAACTACCGCTACCTCGCCCATTCCTATGGCAAAGATGTCGGCGGCGGCAGCGGCACTGCGTTCGATGCAGGCGGTACCGTGTCGTTGAACGATGTGGATGCGGATGTCACGAACATCGCGGAGGCCTTCGCGTCCAAAGCGGTGCTGGCTGCGCAGGGCGAAAACGTGCTTCCCGAGCCCGCGCCCGAAGGAGATGAGGCAACCGACAAGCTGCGCACCCGTCTGTTGACCGCCCTCGAACCTGGCCGCGACAAAGCTCCTGCCTTGGCGGCGCGCGCGCAAGCCGATTACGACTGCTGGGTGCTGAACGCTCAAGTCGCCGCCCAGGCCGCCGCGTCCGCACAGTGCAAACGTTCATTCGATGGCAGTCTCGCCCAGCTGGAACGCGCGGCCAATCCGCCGCCGCCGCCACCGGTGACACAAACAACAACGACGACGGCTGCACCGGCTGACTTCACCGTCTACTTCGATTTCGATTCCTGGACGTTGAGCGCCGAAGCGCTGACGATCCTCACACAAGCCATCGATACGGCGCGCGCCGGCGGCCAATCTCATATCAATATCGTGGGCCACGCGGACACGTCGGGCACCGCGGATTATAATCAGCGCCTCTCCGAGCGCCGCGCGAATGTGGTCAAGGAAGTGCTGGTGCAGATGGGCGCGCGCCCTGAAGCCGTCACGGTCTATGGAACCGGCGAAAGCGACCTCGCCGTCCAGACCGCCGACGGCGTGCGCGAACCCAAGAATCGCCGCGCCGTGGTGACGCTCGCGCCCTAGAGCATGATCCGATTGAATCGAATCATGCTCTAGATTCCTTGAATTTCGCGCAATCTAACGGCG
>JACQDN010000020.1 GCA_016201105.1 Pseudomonadota bacterium | reverse complement strand
CATCTGGCGGCGCAGATCAACGATCTGACCGGCCACGGCAGAACGCTTCTCGCGAAGCCCTGAGATTATGAAAGTGTCGCCCATCCTCGAAAGATAGGTGAACCGGTGTCAGTTTCTTCCGGCGTTTGCGCCATAAGACCGCAATCCTCCTCTCCCGATCATTTGACCCGATTCGCGCTCTGGCGCAGCGTGGCTGGGTCGATTCGTTTGCACATTTGGCGCGGACGAATTTGCGGGGCTGCTCAGAATGCGTCGCGTTGCGTCCGCCGGGATCGTCGTTGCGGTTGGGTTCGTGCTCACGGCTTGTGCCGCCCCGTTGGTTGCCGGATTGACCATCGGCGATGTTAGCACCATTGCGGGGCTCGCTTCGACTGCCACGACAGGCAAAGGGCTTACCGATCACGCGCTTTCTTACGCGACGGGCAAGGATTGCAATCTGGTCGAGAGCGTCCTGCGCAAGGACCGCAAGCTCTGTGAGACGCCGGGTTCGCCGGCCACGCAGGAAGATTTCAAGGGCGTGTTCAAGGACGAGAAGCCCAAAGACGAAGCAACGCCGGTGAAAATAGTCCAGGTGCAACAGGTTGCACTTGCGGTCATTGTCGTGCCGAAGTCGCCGCTCAAAACGCCCGGCCGCCAATACGCCATGATTTCCGGTCCCGCCGATGCAAACGGTGCGCCCACCACCCAGCTGATCGTATTTCCCGATCCCAAGCCCGTCATGCCGGTGTCTTCGCCAGCCATATTGATGGCAAGCGCGGCTGTTCTGCCGGTTCCCAAACCGCGTGCGCCGTAGGAGTGAGAAGTGAGTAGTGGGCAGAAAACCCACACTACTCACTACTCATTACTCGCTATTCACTCGTTCGGCCTAAGCACCTCTACAGTGATCGCCGACATCTTCGGGTTCACCGCCTGCACGCTGCGCCAGACGAAACCGGTGTCCTTGTCGAGCCAGAATTCATTTTCGAACGACCAGCCCAGCTCGCCGGAATCGCAGCTTTCCGTCACATGCCGCGTCTGGATCTGGGCGCCAAGTATCTCGATGGTTTCGTCGTTCGCCGCGGACGCTTCGCATTCGACCGCTACACTGAAGAGCCGGAATTCGGGAAGATCGTAGAGCAGTTTGTACTTTCGGCCCGGAACGAGCGGCGCTTTTCCGTCGCCGGCTTCTCCCGCCAAGGCGTTCACGCGGCCCAAATTGTGAGGCAGTCCCGCGGTCGCCACAATTCTCCCGTTGCGCGTGGCGATCATGGCCTCGTTGGAGCTGAACCAGTCCTGTTCGCTGCCGGTGTCGGTCCCCAGCACCAGCATGGTCTGATCGTCGGAACCGATCGCCACGCCGATAGAGGCATATTCGACGGCAGCGGCCTGTTCGCGAGTCACTTTCTGCTGCTGACCGAGCAGGCTGCGTGCGAGACGGCCCGAAAGCTGCAGAGTGTCCGAATCCAGCGGTGTGCAGGCAGCGCCAAGCACTCCCGCGGCAAGCAGGCCCATCATTGCGAGGCCGCGGCGGAAACGCTTCATTGTCCTATCCGAAAACAGAGTTCCACTGTTCGGCAATTTCGCCGTAGTCCGACGGATCGGTCATATCGTAAAGGCGCTGGACGCCGTCGAGCCGCTGCCCGCCGTCGCGCTGGATCGAACGCAATTCGAGATTGTAGACATTGCGCGACGGGAAAGGCGCAACCCATTCCAGCGGTATGCGGATGACGATGCCCTTATCGAAGCTGCCTTCGCCGAACCGGGCGGCCGAAACGTTTGTGAACGTCGCCCAGGCACCGATCTCCATGCCGGTGGAGAATTTGCGCACCACTTCGAAATTGGCGCCGTAGTCCCCCGCGAGGAAACGCCCGGCGCGCACGATGGCATACACATCATGCCAGGGCAGCTTGTAATAGAGCGTGGCCTGGCCGGTGACGGTGCGGTAGTCGCGCAAGCCGAAGAGACGATTGAAATCGCGCTGCTGCACAGCCCAGACATCTACACCGATGGCCCAGCGCTTGCCCCACGGCCGGTAGAGCACTTCGCCGCCGGCGCCCGCGAACATGTCTTCGAGATAGCCCGCGGCGACCCGGGCGTAGATTTCGGGCGCTATTTTGAACGCGTAGGACGTTTGCAGATCGCTGAAGCCGTATTTGCCCTTGAGCTGATATTCGGCGACGTCGCTGCGAACATGCGGCAGCACGCTGTTGCTGATGCCCCCGCGCGGTTTGGACGTGTCGTACAGCACGGCATCGGCCGCGCCTTCGACCGTCAAACCCGGCAGCACGGAGAGCAGGAAATCCGTGCCCACACCCAGGCGCGCCGCATAGGGCCGGTCGGGATCGAAGAAGCTCTGCTGCAACGTCGGGAAGATGTAGTCGCTGTCGAAGCTTGGATAGTCCTTCTCAATGCTGTCGCGCAGCGTCGGATCGGCCGGTTCGAGCACGGCAGACTGAAACAGCGAAACCGGCGCGCCGCTATGGTTCGCCAAGGCATCGAGCTGCGTGCGCGACAGCAACACCGAAGTCAGAGGCACGTCCTCGCGCGCCGTGACGATCTGGAAATATTCGATCTCCGGAGGCGCCGTTGCGGACAGCGCCCGCGCGGTTCTCGCGACCGCTTCGGCGTCGCGAAGATAGCGATTGTTCGTGACGATGATGCGCACAACATCGCCTTGAACCTTGATCGCGTCGACTTCCAGATTCTGCGCCTCCACGGCGGAGGCCATGGTCTGGGCAATCGGCGGCGCCGTGGCTTGCTCGGTATCGGCCGCTTGCTCGAACGCCACCGCGCGCTGGGCAACCGTCATGAAATCGTCATTGGAGGCAAGCATTACGCGGTCGGCGTTCTTGGCGCCGAGCGCGGGCTTTGCAATCTCGTCGGTTAGGCGGCTCGTAAGAGAAACCGCGCGCGGTCGGCGCAGCTTCTGGATCCCTCCGGTTTCGGAAATCAGGAATACGATCCCCGGTTTTTCTTCGGCATCGGCGCGCGCCGGAGCGGTATCGGCCGGGGTCGGAACGTTCGTGCGTACGTTCGGCTTCGATGGGCTATCGGTATTTGCGCTGGTGGCGTCGGCGACCTGGGTATCTTGCGTCAGATCGACGAAGCGGGTTTTCGGCGCATTGGACGGTGACGGCGCATTTGATGCGACTTCGCTCGTCGCCGGTTTTTCATCGAGCACCGGGCTGGACGTCTTCACAGATTGCGCGGCTGTCTGGTTTTGCGCGACTGCGGTCGTGTCGGATTGCGTCAGATCGACAAATCGCTCGCCCGCAACCGGCTTCGGCGGAGGAGCCGTTGCGGCATCGGCAACCCGGCTGCTGTCGCCGGTTTCCGAAATCATCAGAACATTTTTGGGCGCGCTCGATAGTTGATCTGAATTGGGCGTATTCGCGCCGGCGTCCTGCTCCTCCGTCGAAGAACGCCTGGAATCGGGTTGGGTGAGATCCACGAACTGCGTCTTGGGCACGTGCTTTCGGGCGGGTTGCTCCATCATGGACTTGCGGCGGATGGCTTCCACCTCGTCGGGATTGCGGGCGACGACCGGCGGCTTGGGGTCGACACGATCTCGCGAGTGGTCCTCACCGGGATCGAAAAAGGCGTCGAGATGCAGGGAGACCGTATTGCCGTGCATGTAGGACAGGCCCACATCGAAACCCGGCCAGGGCCGATAGTTGAAGCCGGCATTCACGGGAAAGCTGTAATCGACGCCGGAATCCCTGGACTCTTCGATATAGGCGTCACTGCTGTATTCCACGATGAATGACAGATCGCGGATCGGCGTGCGGTATTCGAGGCCGCCGAAGATGCCCATGTCGGGCCCGCGAAAGAAGCTGGTGAGGAGCACGGAGCCGCCCTGACCTTGAAACGCCCCGGGGCGCCTTCCGAAGCCGCTGTAGATGTAAGAGAGCGGATTGGTGAAAGTCTTTCGCGACGCCAGGCGGCCCCAGCCGAGCCCGGCTGAAAAATCGAAATCGCCAAAATGTTTCGAGGCGACGAGATATTCACCCGAATAGACGCCCGTTCCCAGGAAGTCTTGCAGACCGAGCGCGATGGCCGGCCAGCTTTCGGTTTCCTCTTGAAGGCGAAATTTGACGTCGAAGCTGCGGTCGTGCAGCGAACGATTGCCGGCATCTTTGATCGCATTGTCGACCGTGTAGCGGAACGTGACCTCCATCCACGGCAGGGCTTGAAAGGTCAGTGACGAGCGGATGTCCGGCTGGCCAACGTAGGCGGCGGCCGAGAAATATCCATCCGGCATGAAACGCGCTGATCGGGTGTCGAGCAATCCGATGCCGCCATACTGCGAAAGCGTCGAGACGTCGGGATCGTTGTCGAGGATTCGAGACGAAGCTTGCGTCGCTACCGGCGCAAGGGCGCAAAGGCTGCACGCGATCGCCGCGAGCAGCCAATGCCGACTATTCCGGATAGTTCGGCGGGACAAAGTTGAGGCCCCAGCAATCCCATGTTTTTCATAGCGTTTTTACCAAATAAGTAAAGGGATTGGCTTGCAGCTTTGACCTTCAATTTGTAAGAGTCCGAAAGGGGAAGCGCTGGATTTCCAGGCGCTGGCAACGCTGAAACAATCGCATGAAACGACCGCTCCGCCGTCTGCCGCGCTTTGTGCTCGCCACGCTGATCGCAACCGCCTGCGTTCTTAGCGCCAGCGTCGGCGTTTTGCGGGCCCAGACCGCCGACGACATCCTGAGGGCGTTGTCCGGCAACCGCAATCAGGATTCCGTCGATACCAGCAGCGAACCGCTCCGGCCGAATATCCAAACGTATCAGCCTGCGCCGCCCAACGAATTGCGCGCGCCTCCATCCCGTCTGGAAAAAATCTTCTCCGATCGGGCAGGCCGCCCGCTCGTTCAGTTCGGCTACGACTCTCTGGGCGTACCCACATCCATTCAAGTTGGGCAAGTCGGCGCCGCGCAGGACAGTTACGTTCTGGGGCAAGACGATGAGATCGTCGTCGTATTCCGCGGCCAGGAAAACGCCACCTATCGCCAGCGGGTCAATCGCGATGGGCAGGTGATCCTTCCCAAACTGAATCCCATCACCGCCACTGGCCGCAGCTTCGGGGATTTTCGCTCCGATCTCGAAGCCCAAGTCCGCCAAGCCTACAATTCCACGAATGTGTTCGTCTCGCTCGGTGAGGCGCGGCAGGTCTCCGTGCTCGTGAGCGGCGAAGTGCGTCAGCCCGGGACGCGAACCTTGAGTTCGCTCGCAAGTCCGCTGGACGCGATTTTGCTGTCCGGCGGCATTGCGAAAACAGGCAGTCTGCGCGGTGTCATGCTCATTCGCGAAGGCGCATCGCGCGTGATCGACCTCTACGGTGTGCTGACGCAAGGAGCGAATGCGCGTCTTGGAACGTTGCGTGACGGCGACCGCATCTATGTTCCGCCGCTCGGCCACAGCGTGGCCATCGCGGGTGCGGTGCGCCGGGAGGGCATCTACGAGCTTCCGGCCCATTTGTCCGCGATCACTGCGTCGGCGCTCATCAAGCTGGCCGGCGGCAATGAAATCGCCGGGGCCTACCAGATCTCCAAGATGGAGCTTTCGCGAACCGGTAGCGTGCAACTGGTGCGAGCGACGACCAGTTCGGCTGTCCGCGACGGCGAAATCCTGTTCGTCGATCAGCGTCCCAGCAATGCCGTCGGCCGCGTGACGTTCAGCGGCGAGTTGCAGTCGCCGGGCACCCGTCCGCGCGCGTTTGCGCCGTCTGTCGGGAAGGTCATCACCAGCAACCTCGAGCTGACACAAGACTCTTATCCGATGTTCGTCTTCATCGTGCACAAGGACCGCACGTCGAACGCGCGGTATCTGAAAACCTTTTCGCTGGAACCGATCTTGACCGGTACGGGCGATGTGCCGCTCGAAGACGACGACAACGTCTTTGTGTTGACGAGCAACCAGGCGCGCATGTTGGCCATCGCCGCGTCCGTTCCCGATGCGGGCGCCGAGCCCCCCGAAACCAACACCATCATGCCGTCGTTCGGCCAGCAGCAGAACAATCCCAACCAGCTCTACAATCCAAACCAGAATCTGAATTCCCTGCTGAATCCGAACAGCATCTACAATCAAAACCCGACCCCGAACCGCAATCCCGCCGCGACCAATCCCAACGCGCAGACGCCGCCGGTGTTGCAGGCGCCGAACATGTCGTCGCCTGGCCAGACCCTCTACAACAATCAGACGGCGGACTACCGCGCCGGCGTCCTCCTGGCGCCGTTCGGCACGCCCAATTCCGCCACCCAGCAGTACCCGCAGCAGCAACAGCAGTTCCCGCCGCAGCAATTGCAGCCGGGGATGACGTTGCCGAATGACGTGTCTCGGGCTCCGCCGCTTCCGGGAACGACCGTCCAGCCCACCGCGCTCGATATGAGCACGCAGTACACCATTGCCAAGAATCTCGCCGATGCGATGGGCGTGACCGAACAAGCTGTCGTTCGCGTGGCCAGCGAACATCTCGTCTGGGTCCTCGATCAGGTGCGCGATCCCGGTCCTTATCTTGCCGGTGACGGAACCAGCCTGCGCAGCATCGTGCAGGCCGCGGGCGGCGCGCTGCGAACCGCGGACCTGACCTGGGTGGAAGTGACCAGCACCGATTTCGATTCTCTGCAGGGCACGTCCAAGACCTCGCGCACGGCCTACAAGGGACGCGAAAGCGATTTTGCGAAGGTCGCCGTGCATCCGTTCGACACCGTGCGGTTCCGCCGCGTGTTCGCGGACAACGAAGGGGCTCGCGTCGCGGTGACCGGCGAGGTCATGTATCCGGGCGTGTTCGATGTCACCCGCAGCGAAAAGCTTTCCCAGGTGCTGGAACGCGCGGGCGGCCTGACCGATCAGGCTTATCCGTTCGGCGCCGTGTTCACCCGCAGACGTGCCGCGATCGCCGAAAAAGAAGGCAATGACCGCAGCGCCAGGTCGCTGGAGTCGGCCATCGCGGCGTTGCTGACGGCGCCGACGGGCGGCAATCCGGATCAACGGGTGAGCAATGTCACCTATTTGACGACCTTGGCTCAGCAAGTGCGCTCGGCGCCTGTGGTCGGCCGCATTTCAGCGGTTGTCGATCCGGCGGTGCTGCACGCCAAACCCGAACTCGACATCACCCTGGAGCCGGGTGACACGGTCTACATACCCAAACGGCCGATAACGGTGACGGTGTCCGGTGAGGTTCTGAACGCCGGTTCGTTCCAATATCGAGGCAATCTTTCGGTCAGCGACTACGTCAAGCTTGCCGGCGGCCAAACCCAAGACTCCGACGACAGCCGCACCTTCATCATCTATCCCGACGGTTCGGCGCGGCCGGCCAGCGCAAGTTGGGTTTCGTTCGGCTTTAGCGACAGCGTGCCTCCAGGCTCGACGATCGTGGTGCCGCGCGATCTCAGGCCGTTCGATACGATGCAGTTCACCAAGGATATCGCGCAGATCCTCGGCTCGTTGGCGCTGACCGCGGCCTCGCTGCACACCGTCCTCTGACGCAGTCCCTGGCGCACTCATCGCCTGCCACGGCCTCCGGGCGGGTCGGTGAGCAGTGGCGCCAGGACGCGTGCTCCGTTAGTCATTGAGCCAGGAGCGCCAATCATGTGCGGCATGTGCGGTTATTTGGGGTTCGCGGCGTCGCATCCGATCGACGCCAGAACGCTCGCCCATATGCGCGATACGATGGCCCATCGCGGCCCCGACGGCGCCAACTCCTGGATCAGCCAGGACGGCCGTGTTGGCTTCGGCCATCGCCGCCTCGCCATCATCGATCTCAGCGAAGCCGCCATTCAGCCGATGCAGGACCGCTCGGGGCGCGTGATCGTCACCTCAAATCATGAGGTCTACAACCATGTGGGCCTGCGCAAACAGCTGGAAAGCGAAGGGCGCGTCTTTCGCACCGATCATTCCGACACCGAAGTTCTGGTTGAGGGGTTTGCGCGCTGGGGCATCGATGGGTTGCTCGAGCGCATCGAGGGCGATTATGCCTTCGGTCTCTGGAGCGAGAACGAAGACGCGCTCTATCTCGTCCGCGACCGTGTCGGCGTCAAACCGCTTTATTTTTGGCACGGTCCGCAGGGCTTGATCTTCGCGTCCGAGATCAAAGCCATCCTCGCGCATCCCTTCGTGAGCGCGGAGATCGAGCCGATCGCGATGTATCACTATCTCACATCGCTCATCACGCCCGCGCCGCTCACGATGTTCAAAGGCATCTTCAAGCTGCCGGCGGGCTACTATCTGCGCGTTTCCAAATCGGGCGACGTGAAAGCTGTTCGCTATTGGGATTCCTTGCCCGGACGGGGCATTCCCAAGGGTACGTTCGATCGCATGAGCGAGCGCGACCGCACCGAATTCTGCAAGCACGGCATCTTGCAACGCCTCGATGCGGCCGTCGGAAAACGAATGATGTCCGATGTCCCCTTTGGCGTGTTCCTCTCGGGCGGCATCGATTCCTCCACCAATGTCGCGCTGATGAGCCGGTATACGGAGGAACCGCTGCGCACCTTTACGGTGGGGTTCAAAGATCACAAAGAGCTCAACGAAATCGAATATGCGCGCCTCGTCGCGCAGCGCTTCAACACCGATCATCGTGAGATCCTGATCGACGAAGCCGATATGGCGGGTTATTTGGATCAACTTGTTTTCTCGCAAGACGAACCGATCGCGGACTGGGTCTGCATTCCGCTCTATTTCGTATCGAAACTCGCCCATGACAGCGGCGTGACCGTTGTGCAGGTGGGCGAGGGCTCGGATGAACAATTCTGCGGCTACGACAGCTACATGGCCTATCTCAAGCTGCATGAACGCTACTGGTCGCCCTATCGCCGACTGGTGCCGGGTGGTGTGCAGGAGATGCTGGCGGCGGGTGCCCGTTCGGTGACGCGGGGCAATATCGAGCTTCAAGTCTATGCCGATATCTTCGACCGCGCCGCGCGCGGCCGCGAGCACTTCTGGAGCGGTGCCATGGTGTTTTGGAATCTGATGAAGGACGAACTCATCGATTCTCGTCGCGTGCAGGCCTCGTCGGCGGCGCGCAAAGCCGTGCACTGGGGCTTGATGCCCGAACATTATCTTGAGCCTGACACCTACCGCGTTTTCGAAGCGATCTACGGCACGATCGACAGCCAGGTTCCGGGATCCGATGTGCTGACGCGCATGATCTATTCGGAATTCAAGCATCGCCTGCCGGAACTGCTCTTGATGCGCGTGGACAAGATCGGCATGTCGGTGTCGCTCGAACCGCGGGTGCCGTTTCTGGACGACAAATTGATCGATTTCACCATGGATATTCCCATGGATCTGAAGGTGAAAGGAAAGACCGCGAAGCATCTTCTCAAGGAGGCGGTCAGAGGCGTCATTCCCGACGACATCATCACTCGCAAGAAAATGGGGTTCAGCGCGCCGATGGCGCATTGGATGCGCGGTGAATTCGGCGGCGAGATGGAACGCGTGCTGCTGCGCAGCCGCCTGCTGCGCGAAATGCCGTTCAATGTCGACTATGTCCGCAACTTGATCGCGCAACATCGCTCGGGACGGCGCAATGCGGCCATTCATCTTTGGTCGCTCTTCAATCTCGTGGCTTGGCACGAACGCTGGATCGACGGCGTCGGCGTGCGCTCTGCAGCTTAACGGCGCATTCGTGGCTCTTCTATCTTCCTTGCGGCGGGCCTTACGCAGGTCACCGAGTTTTCTGGTCTGGCGCTCGCGGTACGAAATGAGCGCGCTCAGCGAATACTGGCTGGCGGCGCGCCGGGAACAAAAGCTCACGCAAGCCGAGCTCTGCCGCCGCCTCCGCGCCAATTCGGTGTGCGAGCTCTGGGAGCGCTGCGCCTCGCGGCCTTATCCTTTCGTCCATCGCGTCGATCGGGCGGAATTCGAAAAACTGTGTCCCGGCGAGTTCGAACAGATTCGTGCGGGCGCCGAAGCTGCGCTCGCACATCGCGTCGATCTATTGGGTTCGGGACCAATCGAGTTGGGGCCTCGGATTGACTGGCTGACCGACTTTAAATCCGGCATACGCTGGCCGACGCAATACTGGCGAACTGTCGCCTACGGCGAACCGGCCGACGTGAAAGTGCCTTGGGAACTTTCCCGCCTGCAATGGCTGATCCCGCTCGCGCAAATGTATTTGCTCACCGGCGAGGAGCGCTATGCCGCGGGCGCTGGCGACATTGTGGAGCAATGGATTGCCTCCAATCCTTACGCGTGGAGCGTCAATTGGGCTTGCACGATGGAAGCGGCCATCCGCATTCTCACCTTGACGTTTTTGTTCCACGCTCTGCATGGAAGTGAAGCCTTCGCGAATCCGGATTTTCGCTACCGGTTTTTGAAATCGCTCTATCTCCATGGCGATTTCACCGAGCGCCATCTGGAACGCTCCGACATCAACGGCAACCACTTCACCTCGGATGCCGCCGGGCTGGTGTTTGCGGGATTGTTCTTCGGCAACGGCGCCGATCCCGGGCGTTGGCAGCGTCTTGGCCTTCGCTCCCTGGAGCGGGAGGTGCAGCTGCAGGTCCTGGATGACGGGGTCGTGCGCGAAGGATCGATCGGCTACCACCGGCTGGTTTGCGAGCTCTTTGTTCTGCCCGCGATCTACGCCGAAACGTCGAGCCGTCGGGTTTCAACAGTGTGGAAAGCTCGCTTGCGCGGCATGGCGGCCTTCGTCGCGGGATATTCGCGCGAAGATGGGTCCTCGCCCTTGTGGGGCGATGCCGACGACGCGCGGGCCTTGCCGATGCGCCACGGATCTCCAAATGACCATCGCTATCTCATCGCCATGGTGAGCGCGTTTCTCAAGGATGAGGGCCTCTCGCGCAAATTCTCCGGGCCGGTTGCGGAAGTCTTTTGGCTGCGTGGCGCACAGAGTGCAGCGCGACTGTTGGGCACCCAACCCGATCTCCAGCCGTCCCAAGCCTTTCCGACCGGCGGACTCTATGTCATGAGGCGTGGCGAGGATCACGTCTTTGTCCAGTGCGGAAATCTTGCCTTTGCCGGGCGAGGCGGACACGCGCACAACGATCTTCTCAGCCTTGAAGCTTCGCTGAACGGCCAAAAGCTCGTCAGCGACAGCGGCTGCTATCTCTATACGAGTGCGATCGGCGAAAGAAATCGGTTCCGTTCGACGGCATCGCACAATACGCCGATGATCGACGACGAAGAAATCAACCGGTTTGTTCCCGGCGAGCTTTGGGTTCTGCGCAACGACGCGCGGGCAGAGGTTCGCGATTGGAAGATGGAAGACGAAACGTCTCTCCTCGTCGCGAGCCATAGTGGCTACAAGCGGCTGAAAGACCCTGTCACCGTGGTTCGGCGTCTCCATTTGAATCATCGCGATCATCGTTTGAAAGTTGAAGACAGGTTTGAGGGCGCGGGCGCACATCGCATTGCCGTGCCGTTGTATTTTGATCCTTTGGTGACGGTCGAAGAGTTTGAAGAGCGCCGCGCGGTCCTGGTGGCGAACGGCAAGCGATTTGAATTGACTTGGGATGCGCCCGGCTGGAAGGCCGCCGTGACGCCCGCCCGCGTCGCACCAAGTTATGGCGTTGTCGTGCCCTCCATGCGGGTGCTGTGGACGTATGACGGCGCTATGCCGGCATCTCTGACGTATCGCATAGCGGCGATGGCTTCGACATGACCGCCCAATCCGTCGTCGCCATCTCTCGCTACAAGCTTTCCTCGGATACGCGGCAGGCGCTGGAAGCGAAGTTCATCTGCAAGGTCGCGAGTTGGACCCTCTCCGACCTCCGCAAGGTTTCATCCCTCGCGCTTGCCCGCAAACTGCTGTTTTCCCGCTGCGATGTCGTTGTTGTTCCCATGGCGAGCGTCAACGACGAAGCGCTTCTTCCGATCCTCAAATTCGTGGCCTCGCTCATCCCCGCCGGCCGTCGCGTCGTCTTGCGCTGGGACGGCACGGAAGAAGCTTTTTCGCGGCTCAGCCAGGCGGCGAGTGCTTTGGGCGTATTGGCCGCCTCGGTTGCGGGATATGTCGCAATGCTGCGCAACCATGGGCGCTCTAGAGAGCTGAACGCAGCAGAGCGAATGACCGCTTCGCTTCGCGCCAATGCACGCATTGTTGCTTATCTGAACGCCAATCTTTGGATTGGAGTGAAGGCGGGCGGATCGCTGGCTCATGTCAACGGCGTCGTCAGCGCGCTGCTTAACCGGGGATGGGGCGTCGACTATTTTTCTTTCGACGGCACTGTGCTTAGAAGCGAAAAAGCTTCACGTCGGCCGCTGCTCTGGAAAAAAGCCATCGGATTGCCGCTGGAATTGAACCTGCAAAGCGTTCACCGCGCGATCGTGGCTCAGATGCACGCAAAGCTCGATTCCAGCGAACATGCGTTTCTCTATCAGCGTCTTTCGCTGGGCAACTTCTCCGGCGTGGAGCTGTCGCGCTCGGCGGGCATTCCGCTGGTGGTGGAATATAACGGCTCCGAGGTTTGGATTCAGAACAATTGGGGGCGTCGGCTGACGTTCTCGCAAGCCGCTGAAGACGCGGAGAAGGCGATGTTCCGTCACGCAGCCTTGATCGTGACGGTGTCCGACATTCTGCGCGATGAGCTTATTGCCCGAGGCGTCGAGCCCGAACGCATCGTCGCGCATCCCAATGGCGTCGATCCAGAGCTATTCGATCCCGCGCGGTTTACCGCCAAAGACATCGCTGTTCTGCGAGCGGGATTGGAGATCGAACCGGACGCCTGCGTGATGACGTTCCTGGGGACGTTCGAAGTCTGGCACGGCGCTGAAATTTTCGCCCGGGCCATTCGCGCCCTCGTCGAAGCCGACGCGGAGGAGCTGCAGCGTTTGAAAATCAAATTTCTGTTCGTGGGCGACGGACCGCGGGCACCGGCGGTGCGTGAGCTGCTGCGGGACGGAAAGTACGCACCATGGGTCCGTTTCGCGGGATTGGTGCGCCAGGAACTCGGCCCCATTCACATCGCGTCATCCGACATTTGCGTTTCACCGCAACTGCAGAATTCCGACGGAACGCGCTTCTTCGGCTCACCTACCAAGCTCTTTGAATACATGGCGATGGCAAAAGGGATTGTTGCATCCCGCTTGGAGCAACTGGCGGAAGTCTTGTCACCCTCCGTCACGGAGTTGTCCAATGCATCCCATCCCGATCCGGATGAAAATCGCCTCGGCGTTTTGACCGAACCCGGCAATCCAAAGGCTCTGGCCGATGCGATCCTGTTTCTGGCGCGCTCTCCTCAGTGGCGCGCGCAGCTGGGCGCCAACGCGCGGGCGGTTGCTCTTGCGCGCTACACTTGGGGCAATCAGGTTGACGCCGTTCTTGCGCGTCTGAAAGCAATTACGACCGCAGAACGAGGTCAAATTCCTTAACGAATGACAGGGGTTGGGGGTAGCCTGGGTTTCATGCCAATAATGGCGCCAGGCTTTGGTGGCCGCTAACCTTCACCGATTCACTGGCCTATGGACGCGCGAACATTCTTTCTTTCGGAGTTGGACGAGCACGACGGCGTGCTGAAGCGCTGCCGCGAAACGCTGGCCAGCGATTTCGAAGCCATATTGCGCGTTTGGGTCGGCGCGATCCAGCAGGGCGGAAAGATCCTGTTCTTCGGCAACGGCGGAAGTGCCGCCGATGCGCAGCATCTCGCGACCGAACTTTCCGTGCGTTATCACAAGAACCGCAAGGCCATTGCGGCCGTCGCGCTGACGACCGACAGCTCGGCTCTCACCGCAGCGGGAAACGACCTGGGGTTCGAACACATTTTCGCGCGCCAGATCGAGGCGCTGGGGCGGCCGGGTGACGTGGCCGTTGGGATTTCCACCTCCGGCAGGAGCCCCAATGTTCTGGCGGCGCTTAAAACCGCGCGCGCGATGAAGCTGGTGCCTGTTGCGTTTGGAGGCGGCGACGGCGGCAGCCTGCGGGCGCTGAGCGATGTCGCATTGATCGTGCCGTCGGCAACGACGTCGCGGATTCAGGAAATGCATATCGCCTTGGGACAGATGCTATGCGGCGCACTCGAGATCGAATTGGGATTGGCTTAGGAGCGGCATGTGAGTGTTGACCTCGACGATCTCGTTTCGCGCTTTGCCCAAGCCAAGGTGTTGGTGATCGGCGACGTCATGCTGGATCGTTTTGTTTACGGCAAGGCAAAGCGCATTTCGCCCGAAGCGCCCATTCCGGTTCTCACCGTGGAGCGCGAAGTGGCAATGCCCGGCGGCGCCGGCAATGTCGCGCGCAATATCGCCTCGCTCGGCGGCGAGGCCGTTTTGATCGGCATGGCGGGCCAGGACCGGGCGGGAGACGAGCTTCAAGCGCTTCTCTCGCAGGTGCCGGGTCTGAAAGCGCAGCTCGTCCGAATTTCCTCGCGTCCGACGACGGAAAAGACACGCTATATCGCCGACCGGCAGCAGATCATGCGGGCCGATGTCGAAGACACCAGACCTTCGAGCGATGCGAGCCATCGACTGCTGAAGGCCATCGACGCCCACCTCACGCATGCCGACGTCGTGGTGCTTTCCGACTATGCCAAAGGCGCAGTGTCCGACGCAGTCGTGTCCCACGCGATAGCGGCCGCGCGCGCGGCGGGAAAATCGGTGATCGTCGATCCCAAGAGTTCCGATCTGGCGCGCTATGACGGTGCAACAGTCGTGACGCCAAATCGCGACGAAGCCGCTTCCGCAACGGGAATCCGAGGTGACGAAGACGAAGCGGTTTCGCAATGCGTGGCGGCTATTCTGAAATCGGTTCCCCGGCTGGGGGCTGCGATCGTCACCCGTGGCTCGCGAGGGATGACGCTCGGCGAGCGCGGGACCGATCCCGTTCATATCAGAGGCCGTGCGCGGGAAGTTTTCGACGTGTCCGGTGCGGGCGATACGGTCGTGGCGACGCTTGCTGTGGCTCTTGCCGCCGGTGGCACTCTGTCCGCGGCTGCCGAGCTGGCCAACATCGCGGCCGGCATCGCGGTCGCCAGCGTGGGCACGTCCGCCGTCAGCCATGACGGACTTCTTTCAGCCGTTCATAGCCAGCGCCTCGAATCGGCCGAAGCCAAGATTGTCTCGACCTCCGAGGCGCTCAAGTGGGTGGAGGGTTGGCGTCTGCGCGGCGAGCGCGTGGGCTTCACCAATGGTTGCTTCGATCTGATCCATCCAGGCCATGTTTCGCTTCTCTCGCAGGCCCGCACGCATTGCGACCGCTTGATCGTGGGATTGAACAGCGATGCCTCGGTGAAGCGGTTGAAGGGCGAAAGCCGGCCCATTCAGGACGAAGTCGCTCGCGCTTTGGTGCTGGCTTCGCTTTCGGCGGTCGATCTTGTCATGGTTTTTTCCGAGGACACGCCAGAAGGCCTCATTCAGGCCATCCGGCCGGATGCCTTGATCAAGGGATCGGACTATCGTCTCGATCAAGTCGTGGGCGCGGAGTTTGTAGCGTCCTACGGCGGCAAGACCGTTCTCGTCAGTCTCGTACCCGGGCAGAGCACGACCGAAACCATAGCGCGGCTCGGCCGCTCGGGGAATCGCTAGGATGTTTCTTGTCACCGGCGGCGTGGGTTTTATCGGTTCCAACCTCGTTGCAGCGCTTTCCGATCGGGGTGCGGAAGTTGCGGTGTGCGACCGCTTCGGCCAGGACGAGCGTTGGAAAAACATCGCCAAGCATGAGATCGCGGATTTCGTAGCGCCCGATGAGCTTTGCGCTTGGCTCAAACGCGCCCCGAAGATCGATGCCGTCATTCACTTGGGGGCGAACAGCTCGACGACGGAAAAAGACGTCGATCACATCGTGGCCGCGAACATCCGCCCCACATTGGCGCTCTGGCAATGGTGCACGCAAACCAAGACGCCATTCGTCTACGCGTCATCCGCCGCGACCTACGGCGACGGTGAACAAGGATTTACCGACGACGAAAGCCGGGCCTATCTCGCAAAGTTGCGGCCGTTGAACGCTTATGGCTGGAGCAAGCTTGTCTTCGACCGTCGCGTTGCCCGCCTTGTGTCCGAGGGCGCGGCGCGGCCGCCGCAATGGGCCGGTCTCAAGTTCTTCAATGTTTATGGGCCCAACGAGTACCACAAGGGAATGATGCGCAGCGTCGTGGCGCAGAATTTTGCGCGAGTCCGCGACGGCGAAAGCATAAGGCTATTCAAGAGCGAACGCCCCGACTTCGCCGATGGCGGCCAGAAGCGCGATTTCATCTACGTCCGCGATTGTGTGGACGTGATTCTCTGGTTGCTCGATAATCCAAAGGTCAGCGGGCTATTCAACATCGGAACCGGCCTCGCGCACAGCTGGCTCGATCTTGCCAACGCGTTTTTCGGGGCACTGAATCTGCCGCCGCGCATCGAGTTCGTTCCGAAGCCGGCCGAAATCAGCCATCGCTATCAGTATTTCACCGAAGCACGGATGACCAAGCTCCGCGCGGCGGGCTACAGCAAGGCGTTTACGACTCTGGAAGACGGCGTGTCGGACTATGTAAAGCGATACCTGTCGAACAGCGATCCGTATCGCTAGTTCTTGGATGCATTCGTGCCGTTGCTTAAGGCCTAGGATCACGATCCAATGTTGCTTTCCGTCTGGGACAGCCTTTCGCCGAAGATGCGACTGTCGATCAAGACGGCGCTGTTGTCTGGGCGTTATTTTCCCAGGGCGGTTGAACGAACGGTCGCCTCGCTGGTAGCCACTCGGGACAAGCCCCTGATCGAGATGCTTCCAGAGATATGCTCGAAGCATCGAGTAGCCGTGGACGTTGGTGCAAATTTGGGTGGGTTTGCCTGGCATTTGTCGTCTCATGTCGCCAAGGTCATTTGTATTGAGCCCAACCCGGTTGCTGCGAGGTTTCTTCGTGCCTGCAACCACCCCCAGTATCAGATTTTGGAAAAGGCGGCGTCCGACAGCGCGGAGGGGCGCGTCTCACTGTTTGTGCCGGTTCGCGCGGCCGGTTCTTCTTTGGCGAGGGGCAGCTTGGAGCAAAGCGCGGTTCGGTCCTTCGACGAAGTCGAGCAGTTCTCGGTCGAAAAGACGGTGCTCGACAGTTTGACGGACGATGTTTGTTTCATAAAGATCGATTGTGAGGGCCATGAGCGCGCTGTGCTTCGCGGCGCTCGGCGTCTCTTGGAGCGAACGCGCCCGCTTCTATACGTGGAAATTGAACAGCGCCATTGTGCCGAGCCGATATTAGAGACGTTTTCGATGATCGAAGAATCCTACGGATATGGCGGCGCCTTCTTTCGCGGGCGGGCGCTGACTCCCATCTCGGAGTTTTCCCTGGAACGGGACCAATTGTCGTCGGTGCGGGATTCCGATTCGATTGCCTACATCAACAATTTTCTCTTCTTCCCCACGGATCGCGCGTCGGAGTTCTTTGCGATCTCGGGTCGAACTTAACGACATGTATTGTTGATGTTGGTCGTCCTCCAGCTGATGCCGCCGCCGTCGCCCAAAGGGACGACACCGGGCGGCGTATCCGGCCCGGAACGGCGCACCGCAAATCTGGCCGGGCGGTGGCGAAGCCACGACATCAAGGCCGTGATTGGATATCCCAGGCGCGGCAAGCTGTGGCAGGAGTTCGTCGATTCCGGCGTGGAAATCGTCGATTTCGAAATCGCAGGCAAGTTCGACGTGACGGCGCCGGCGAAGATCGCCAGGCTCGCAAGAGCGCGTGGCGCGCAAGTGATCCATACGCAAGGACCTCCATCGCTCGATCTGCTGGCTGTTATGGCGGCGCGTATGGCAGGAATATCTTCGGTTGTTACCCGTCCGGTGATGATCGAAGACGAGATCAGCCGCTCGCCGTTGCGGCGTTTGGTCTACGGTCTGATCGATCGTTGGGTAACGGCGACGCAGGCAACTCGCTATGTTGCGGTCAGCAAGGACGGCTTCGATCGTTTGCAGAAGCACACGACTTTGAGGGGGCGGCGCCTGAAGCTCATTCACAACGGGGTCGATCTCGGCCGCTTTTCCGTCAAAGCTCCTTCGAACAGCAACGGAAGTTCGCCCAACCCGCCGGTGGTCATCGGCATGATCGGACATCTGCTGGATTACAAAGGTTGGCCGGACTTCATAGAGGTGATCCGCCGCCTCGCGGCGGACAAATCGAACGTTCGTGGGTTGATTGTGGGCGAGGGCAGCGATCGCGTTGCGCTCGAAGAGATCGTGCGAAAAAAGGGGCTGAAGGATATCGTCCAATTCTGCGGATATCGGGCCGACGTCAGGCCGGTGCTCGCTGAGATGGATGTTTTTCTGTTCACGACTTTGCGCGAAGGATTGTCGGTGGCCGTGATCGAGGCGATGGCGAGCGGACTGCCGATTGTCGCAACTTCGGTTGGCGGGATCGCCGAACAGATCGAGGATGGGCGCAACGGCTACATCGTCGCGGCTCACGATCTCGGCGCCATGGTGGCGCACTGCACGGCGTTGATCCGTAGTCCCCGCCTCCGGGCGTCGATGGGAGAGAATGCCCGCCGGATCGCGGAAGAACGATTTGGCGAAGCCCGCATGCTTGCGGAATATGCCGCTTGTTATCGGGACGTGGCGGACGAGAAAGGTACATCTATCCGCCCGCGCCTTGCCGCCCGTTCATGACCACGCTCGGCATCTTCACCGTCAAAGTATTCTATCTGCATGACGGCAGGTATTTCACTTATGGCGGGTTCGGGGACTATCTTGCCGAAATCCGCAAATATTTCGACAAGGTCGTGCTTGTTGCCCATGTGCGGCGTTCCGCGCCGCCGCCGGGTTGCTATGCCGTTCCCGGCGGCAATCTCGAAATCGTGCCTCTGCCGGTCGTGTCCTCGGAATTGGGTGCGCTGGTCACAATTCCCATAGTGTTCTGGCGTTCGCTCGGCGCGATCTCAAAGATGGACGTCGTTCACGCGCGACTGCCGGACTATACCGGTATCGTTGGCGCCGTCGTCGCGAGGATGTATGGCGTGGCGTGCTTTCATCAAATCATCGATGACTGGCAGGTTCTCGCGCGAACTATCCCGCTGACAAGCAAGTTCGGTCTCGGTGCATTGCTGCGGGCGCATCTTCTGGTCTACGACTGGTTCGAGCGCCGCGTTTGCCGCGGACAGATGGTGTTCGCGCAAGGCGACAGCTGCTACGCCAAGCATGGTAAATCCAGCGATTGCGAACTCGTTCTCTCGAGCGCACATCACGTCGGCGATGTCGTTGCGCCGCGGCCCAGGTTCGAGCGCGCGCCCTATACAATCCTGAACGTTGGACGCCTCAACAGCGTGAAGAACCAGGCGCTGTTGTTGCAAGCCCTGGCACGTCTGAACGAAAATGCGGACGACTGGCGGCTCGTTGTGGTCGGCTCCGGTCCGCAGGAAGCCGAATTGCGTCTGATGGCCAAGAAGTTGAATCTTGAGCAATGGGTGACATTTGCCGGACAGCTCGCGCACGGCGTCGAACTTTGGAAGCCGTATGACGCGGCCGATGTTTTCGTGCTGTCCAGCGTCAGCGAGGGCACACCCAAAGTATTGCTGGAGGCGATGGCGCGCGGCACTCCCGTCGTTGCGTCGGCGGTAAGCGGTGTTCCCACGGCGGTGAAGCACGAGAAGCGAGGTCTGCTTTTCGCCTCCGGCGACGTTGACGGGTTGGTCTCCGCGCTCGGCCGTATGAGGGATGACACCAGGCTACGCACCGGATGTCAGCTCAGGGCCGTCGAGTTCGCGCGGGAACAGACGGTGGAGGCTGCGACCCGGCGGATGCTCGACAAGGTATTTGTCCGCTGGCCGAAATTTGCACTGAAGGTGTCTCCGCAATGAAGGCGCCGACCGTCATCGTCATGTCGCACAATGGCCTCGGCGACATCGTCATGACGTTGCCGTTGCTCGATAGGATCGACCGCGCCCTTCCGGTTGAGGGTAGACTCATCATCGTCACCAAATCGGCTCTTGAGGAGAACTTCCTTCGTCTGTTCCAGTGGCGGCATTCGCCGGAGATTTTGACGGTTGGCATAGATCGCTCGTTCAGGGGCATATTCCGTGTTTCCGGCGTGGCGTTGAAACTGCGCGGAACAAATCCCGACGTGTTCATCGCGGGCGTGATGCCTGACAGCTTGTTTGCCAGTCTGTTTGCGCGGCTCATCGGTGCGCGCCTGTCGATCGGACAGGAGGGAAAGTGGCGCAGGTTGGGATTTTCCGTGGGCCATGCTTGGCCCGAAGGCGAGCATAAGACTTCTTATTTTGCTCGTTTCGCGGACCTTGCCGGCTGTCTGCCGCCGAACGGAGAGTTGACATATCCAACCCTCAAGCCGGTTGCCCGTGCCGAAGCCACATCGGGCGAAAGATTGGTTCTTCTGTCGCCGGGATCGCAAATTCTGGAGACCCACAAGCGTTGGCCCGCGAAATCCTTTGCGGAACTGGCGACGCGTCTTCTTACACAATTCCACGATATCAGAATCGGAATCTTCGGCGGGATCCACGAACAGGCCTTGCTGCAGGAAATCGCGAACGGCATAGGTTCGCATCCGCGTTGCGAGATTCTTGCACCGCCTCGCGTTGAGGATTCCCTCGCCATAATTCGCCAGGCGGAATGCGTTGTCTCCGGATGTTCGGGTTCCATGCATCTGGCGACACTGCTGGGCCGGCCGGTCGTGGGAATTTATGGTCCCACAAATCCCTCGATCACGGGCCCTTATTCCGACAAGGCGGTGATCGTGCGTCTGGGTCTCGCCTGTTCGCCATGCTATCGGCCGCAATTCACCGCTGGTTGCGGAAACCCAATTTGCATGACCATGATCGATGTCGCGCGCGTCCAGTCTGCAGTGATCGATTCTTTGAGCGGCTGCTACGGACCTTTTCCACGCAAGATCAAATCGACTCAAGCCACGGCTCCAAGTGCCGCTATTGTAGATTGAGCAGCGCGGCGCCGGCAGCATTCTGACCCGGAAACGCTTGTCCTCCATGCACAATTTCTAATAAAACCAACCGTTCAGATATGGAGCTTTTTTTGTCCGAGGCTCAGCAGACAACAAGGCTACTCACCCGACCCTCGTCGGCCGGAGACGCGCTGGCGCCGCTGCGCTTCGGTCTTCTCGCGGCGATGATCGTCTATGTCACGATGTTCGACTCGATGTGGATCGGTCCGGTACCGCTCTGGCTGCTGCTGCCACTTGTCGGTCTGGCGATGATTGCGCACTTTCCATCCCTCACCGACGATTTCGCGGTCCTGTTTCACAAGCTTGAGTGGCGGATGATCGTACCGTGGATATTCTATATAGCAGTCGTCGCCATTTTTCTCTTTTCGTGGGGCACGTTTGCAGGTTTTGCCGGCCGCAGAGTTGTGTTTACGGGCATGCAGCTTGCCGCACTGCTTGTTGCCGCAACTCTGGCCTATTCCACGCCGCCTCGCCAAATCCTATATCTCATTGCGGCAATCGCGATATTTCAAGGAATCGTTTGTATCGGGCAGGTGTTGCAGATGTCCTGGGCCCGCGCTTTGCCTGACCTATTCTACAGTATTGGGGGCAGTTCTGGTGACGATGCTCAATCCAACAATCCCTACGATGCCATCAAGGACATGATCCGCGCGCGCGGAACGCTGCACTTCGTGCACAAGTTCAATCCCATGCAAGGCATGTTGGCCGCATTGCTCGTGGTCTTTTCTCTGGCAGGCGGAAAATTCGTGGCTTTGAAGATGCGTTATAACCGGTTGTTTATTCTGGCGGGTGCCTTCTTTGGCACTATCGGCATGGTGCTGACATTTTCTCGGTCGACGGTTCTCGGCATCGGCGCCACGGTATTGGCCATTTGGTGGCGCACCGCCAGAGAGCACCGCTTCAGTCGCACCCTCGTGGTGCTCATTTTGTTTGGTGTGGCAGCGGTAATACTCAGTGCCAGCGAATCGCCGCTGGTGAGTCGCTTGCTGTCGTCCGATCCGTTCGATTCGGAAAATATCTCTCGCACCAAACAAGCGATCTACACTTGGAGCGTACTGTGGAATTCGCCGATCTTCGGTGCTCCCATGAAGATCGGTCCGGGCGAATATCCCGTGCATTCGGTACTCTTTCGGATTTTTACGGATTTCGGTCTTGTTGGAACGATACCGTACTTGGCGGTTATTCTGGGGGCGCTTTCGCTGGTGTGGCGTTACACAGGTTCGATGGATCCGATTCTGCGCACTACCAGTTTGGCCGCTTTCGGCGTCATGACGATTGTCCTCTCCGACGGATGGACACATTCCGGCGGCCTGATGCAGACCGATGCTACGCAATGTGTTCTTCTCGGCGTCGCCTTTGGCATGATGTTCAGCGCCGAACGCAACGCGCTGAGAGAACGCGAGCGGTTGCGAGGCCCCGGCGCAACCTCTTTGAGCTGACGCTCAGATCCAGAAGATAGCGATCGGCAGAAACGCCGCATATCCTAGAATTGCCAGAACGATAAGCGATTGCGCGAGCCACATGGCTTTGGGAAACCCGCGCCCCACGTAGATCAGCAGGAACGGAACGGCAAAAGCGAAATAGGTGAATTTGATCGAGCTGTTTTTGCCGGGTTCGAGTCCCGCGCTCGCCTGCCAGATCATGAACGCCGCAAAGCCGCCTACGCCGATCAGCGCGGCCGTAATCCATTCCAGTCTTTCCATTCTTGCGTTTGCAAGGATACCGGAAACTGCGCGGCTTCGCGCCGCGCGCCACATCCCAATTGAGAAAAGAACGATCGCTATCGGCGAGAGGACCGCACCAAACCCGAGCGAAACGCGTTTGAGCAGAATTTTTTCGTCTGTCTTCGGCGGACCGGACACAAACAGCCAGTGTTCGCCGAAGGTGTCGGAAAAGAGAAGGGTGAGGAAGGAATCGTTCTTGCCCGAACAAGTGTGATTGTTCTGAACGCAAGGCGGATCGCCGGCGGCGATATTGCGGTTCGGAGTTTCAAACAGATCGGAGAAATACGTGTTGGTGTAGAAGCCTACAAAGTCGAACGAATGGCTGCGTGCGGCGTATTTGTCGAGGTAAGATGCGGGAGCGGATCGGAAAGCCTGATCGGGCCCCAGCATCGCAACGCGATAAATCCACCACGCCGAGCCCACAACGGCGATGGCGGCAAATAACAGCAGGTATTTTTGCGCGTGCCGCAGCCAACCCTGCCAGTTGGCGGCACGGGTTTGGAGTGCCGGTTTGAAGAAAACATAGGCCGAATAGACCGCCACCGGCACGATTGCCAGCGGCCGTGTCAATCAAGAGGTTTTCAGGGTTCACCATCACGGCCATGCGCTGATAGCCGGGAAGCGCCAGCAAGAGAATGGAGAGGAATGTGCACGCCCTCCAATCGCTCAAAAAGGCGGGAAACAGGAAAAAGCACGCCAATGCATAGAACGCTGCAAGGAAGACGAAGTTCCAGGCGCGCGCCATCGCAACGGGTCCTGAATTCACAAACGGAACAAGATCGCGCTGCAGGGTTTGCGATTCAAATTTGGCAAAGGCTTTGACTTCGACGGCAAAGCCCGTGCTCACGCGCCCCGCCGGCGTGGAGCGGAATTCCCGAAGCCGGTCCGGCAGCCAGGCGATATGTGCGCCAATCACGACGGGACAGGAGAGCAAGTGATAAAGCGGCGGGTTGTAACTCCTTATCGATGTGTAGAATCCGCAGCTCGACAGAGCGGGAAAATGCATGCCCGGATCGTATTGCCGCGCCGGATCGTAAACGACGGCGTTGAACAGTGTTGCAACAAGCTTGATCGCCAGCAGCGCGCCAAGCAGGACCCTCGCCGGCCGTGGGTAGGACGACAGGAATTGCTTGGCCTTCTGCAGGATGTTCGGATAGAACGTCACGGAATTGATTTTCTCGAAACAAATCACTTCTAGAGCATTCGAACGCGGGCGGCAATTTGGGTGAGTGTTGAGATGGTATCACCTCCCATGCGTGTTCTTTGTATCGTCGGCGCTCGCCCCAATTTCATGAAGATGGCGCCGGCGCTGCGCGCACTGCGCACGTATCGCGAATTGACCGTTACGCTCGTCCATACCGGTCAGCACTACGACGCTGAGATGAGCGAGAGCTTTTTCGAACAGCTGGGCGTGCCGCAACCCGACCATCGGTTGGAGGTGGGTTCCGCCACGCACGCCGTTCAAACGGCCCGGGTCATGGAGCGGCTGGAGCCGCTGCTCATGGAATTGACTCCGGACGTCGTCGTCGTGTGCGGCGACGTCAATTCGACGTTGGCTGCCGCTCTGGCGGCGTCGAAGCTGCATATTCCGGTTGCCCATATCGAAGCGGGGTTGCGCAGCTATGACCGGCGGATGCCGGAAGAAATCAATCGCGTTTTGGTCGATCAGATCTCGGAAATTCTCTACACGACGGAGAAGTCCGCCAAAGCCAATCTTCAGCGCGAAGGGATAGACGAAGACAAAGTCGTTTTCGTCGGCAATCTGATGATCGACAGCCTTCACGCCGCGCTGCCGCATGCGGTCCCGGCGGCGGAGCAGGTGGAAAGGCGCTTCGGCCGGGAGGCCTTGCCGCGCCTGTCTGGGGGATATGCCGTGTTGACCCTGCATCGGCCTTCCAATGTCGATGAGCCCAAGACCTTTGCCGGGATTCTCGATGCCGTCGAGACAATCTCGAGCGAATGTCCTGTGATCTTTCCGGTTCATCCCCGCACCGCGGGACGCATCGCCGATTTAGGGCGCACGCTGCCCAAAGTGTTGATGACCACTCCGGTTTCTTATCGCGAGATGGTGGGGTTGATCAGAGACGCTCGCTTGGTGCTGACGGATTCGGGCGGTCTGCAGGAAGAGACGACGGCGCTAGGTGTCCCATGTCTGACGTTGCGGGAGAACACGGAACGCCCCATCACCGTGGAAGAGGGCACCAACCGCGTCGTCGGGACCGATCCGGCCAGGATCGTCGAGGAAGCCCGGGCTGCCATGGGCGGGCGCAAGGCCGGGCGTGTACCCGAAGGTTGGGACGGCGCCGCCGCCCAGCGGCTGGCTGCACACCTCTTGGGTTGGCTGCGGGCGCGAAAGGCGCTTGCTTGATTGTGCCCCGCCGGTTCATCGGGTGAGACCCCGCCATGATCGATCTCGGAGAGGAGGGATGAGCGCAGCGCTGCGCATGAGTCCGGCGAACGATCCGCGCTCGGAGATCATCCATGTCCTGAACAACAAGACGGGAGATTTCATCGAAAGCCGTGCGCCGGATTTCCTTGTGGGCATGCAAGGGCGGAAGTTTCGCATTGCCTTGCCGTTGGACCCGTTGCGGCGCAGCGTCTCGGCGTTTCGAGCTCCGCGGCGGCTCTTGCGAACCGACAAGGCAAATGCCTTGTTTGTGGAGGATGCAAAGGCCGTAGTCATTCTCTATCTGGGCAACATGTATCGCTGGAGTCCCGAAATGGCCTCTCCAGTGCGCACCGGAACGCTGCGCCAGAGTCGCAACGCCCTCCATCAAGGAGTTGCGATTCTCAACGAAACCGACATTTTCTTTGGCGAATATTGTGCGAACCCGGGCCGCACGTCGGTTCCCGTTTGGGGGAGCAGAGACGCCGGCCGGTCGTGGAATGTCGTGCACGAGTTTCCTGCGGGCAGCATCATGCATATTCACGGCGTCTACGCGGACCCGTTTTCGGATGCACTTTGGATTCCCACGGGCGATTTCAAGAACGAGTGCTATCTGTATCGCGCGGACCGCGATTTCAAGAACGTTGAACGGTTCGGTGACGGCACGCAGGTCTGGCGCACCGTCGCGCTGCTGTTCGAGCGCGAGCGAATTTCGTGGGTCATGGACACGCAATTGGAGCGATCGCGATTGGTTCATATGGATCGGGCGACCGGCGCGCTCGAACAGGGGCGGGAATTTCCCGGCCCCGGCTGGTACGTGAAGACACTCGAAGACGGTGTTTCGCTTCTTCAGACGACGTGCGAACCGGGCGCCGGCGTGGCAACAACCTACGCACATCTCTATGCCAGCCGCGACAACGACACCTGGTCGGAAATAGCGAGATTCGAGAAGGACGGCCTTCCCATGCCGTATTTCAAATTCGGCGCGCTGGGATTTGCGGACGGTCCGCAATCCAGCCAACGTTTTGCCCTGTTTGGGGAAGCGTTGCGCGGCTTCGACGGCCGCGCGAGCATCTGTTCGCTCGAATGGAACTAGACCTTCCCCCAATTCCAAAGCGGATCGAAAGTTTCGATCCTTCGCTTGGCGCGGTGATCGCTTCTGCCTTGCGGCAGAACGGTCATCGCTCCTCGGCAGCATCGGATTGGGTGGAAAAGTTGCGCCGCTTCGTGGAGATCAATCGCGCCGATCTCAAGTCCGTGGCCCGCAAGCGATTCGGCGCGGCTCATTATCGTCAGGCGCTTGCTGCCATTGCCGACACTCTGAGTGCCGCCGCCGCCCGTGGCCTGCGATCTGATCTCGTCTATCTCAACGCGGCGTTGTGGGCGCTCGATGCGGCGAACTTGGGGGAAAATCCCGCGCCGGCGATAGATCAAAATCGCCCGGGCCGCTTTGCGGCGTCTACAGTGCGCGATCTGTTGGAACGTCTGCGCAATGGACCCGTGCTTGACGATATAGTTTCGGTGGATTCCGAGTCCGGGTGGGCCACAGCGGAGAGTCTGGATGTGCCGAAGTCCGGGTCACTCGACGTCGTGGTCTTTTGTCCTCAACCGCGCAGCCTCTACACCTTGTCGACCTTGGCGTTGCTCGCGCGCGCGAAGATAACCGTGCGTGCCGTTGTCGTGCGGCGGCTGGGCGTCAGCCGGTTCTTGCATGAATCTCGCATGCACGGCGGTGCAAAGCTCCTTTGGAAAGTTTGGCGCAAGCTGGTGTTGCAAAGTTCCGAGAATCCCGGTGACCCGTCGCAAACGCTCGCGGGGCTTGCGAGCGAGCTAGGCGTGGCCGGGATGAGCGTAAAGGAGTATGGGCGGCAGATCGGGATTCCTTGTTACGCCGTCGATGACTTCAATGGCGATGCCACGGTTGAATTGCTGCAAAAGCTGCAGGTGTTTTGCGTGGCCTTCACGGGCGGCGGATTGATCTCGGAACGCACGATCCAAAGCGCCGGGTTGGGCATCATCAACTGCCATATGGGCATTCTGCCGCAATACAAAGGCATGGATGTCGTCGAATGGCCGCTTCTGGAAGGCGTTCCAAACCTCGTTGGGGCGACGACCCATCTCATGGCCAAGGGCGTGGACACCGGGCCGATTCTGAGCGGCATTCGGGTGGATCCGGCTCACTACGCCTCCGTTCCGGCGCTTCGCAATGCCATTGAGCGGAGCATGCCGCAGCTTTTGTGCGATACGATCGAGGGCTTGCAGCGAGGAACGATTGTGCCGCGCGTTCAGCGGGCTGCAGGCAGGCAGTACTTTCTCCTTCATCCGTTGCTCGAAGTTTTGCTTCCTTCGGCGCTGCGGCATGTGATTGTTCGTCGCTAGATCTCGAGCAAAAAACGTGAGTTGACCGGCTCCAATTCCGCTCAATCGTTGTAAAAGCTGCGATACCACGTCACGAATTTCGGCAGACCCACGGAAATCGGCGTCGTCGGTTCGAAACCGAGATCGCGGCGGCTTGCTTCGATGTCGGCGTAGGTCGCCGGCACGTCTCCCGGTTGCATGGTTTCAAGCTTGATTTGCGCCTCGCGTCCGACCGCCTTCTCCAGAAGCGCAATGAAATCCAGCAGCTTTTCAGATTTGTGATTTCCCAGATTGTAAATGGCGGCGGGTGGTGTGGCTGTCGACGGGCGGTCCAAGGCACGGATGACGCCGTTCACGATGTCGTCGATATAGGTGAAATCGCGCCACATCTCGCCGTTGTTGAAGACCGAGATCGGCTCGCCCGCAAGGATCGCGCGGGTGAACAGGAACGCGGCCATGTCGGGCCGTCCCCAGGGCCCGTAAACGGTGAAGAAGCGCAGTCCCGTCGCCGGTATGCCGTAGAGATGGGCCTAGGTGTAAGCGATCAGTTCGTCCGCGCGCTTGGTCGCCGCGTACAGCGAATTGGGCTTCTCCACCGGCTGATCGACCGAGAAGGGAAGCTCGGTGTTGCCGCCATAGACCGATGACGAACTTGCATAGACGACGTGCTTGAGCGGTTTCAGCAGCCTTGCGAGCTCCAGAATGACGACTTGCCCCAGGACGTTGGACTGAACGTAGACATAGGGGTCGGTCAGCGAGTGACGAACGCCGGCCTGGGCCGCCAAGTGGATGATGGCTTTGGCCTGCGGATACTCACCCGCCAATCCCAGCATTCCGTCGCGATCGGAAACGTCGAGTTGGTGAAATCGAAAGCGCGAATTCTCCTGCAACTGCCCCAGCCGAGCCTGCTTCAGCCGAGGATCGTAATAGGGGTTGAGATTGTCGATTCCGACGACGTCTTCGCCGCGCGCCATCAGCGCCTTGCTCACATGAAAACCGATGAACCCGGCGGCGCCCGTGAGGAGAACGGTCATGTTTGCTTACAGGCTCCAATAGCGCAGCGAACGAGGAACGCGTCCTGGATTGATGGCCGACTTGATATCCACGAGAACCCCTCCGTCACGCAGCATGGACCACAGCCGTGTCTCATCTTGCAGATAGGAGCGGTGCGGGACGGCCAGGACCAGCGCATCGCAATCCTTCAACGCCGATGGGCCGCAAAGGTTTAAGCCGTATTCGTGCGTCACTTCGGCCCGATCGGCCAGCGGATCGTCGATATGCGCCTCGATTCCGAACTTGCGCAGCTCCCTGACGATGTCGGGGATCTTGCTGTTGCGGATGTCGGGTACGTTCTCTTTGAAAGTGATACCGAGGATGCTGACCTTCGCCTCGCGCAGCGGACGGGGCAAGTCGGAAAGCGAGCGCACCAGCCGCTGGGCGATTTGCGCAGCCATCGTATCGTTGATGCGCCGGCCCGCCAGAATGACCTCGGGGTGATAGCCGAGTTCCTGGGCTTTGCTGGTCAGATAATAGGGGTCGACGCCGATGCAGTGCCCGCCCACCAAGCCGGGGCTGAATTTGAGAAAATTCCACTTCGTGCCGGCGGCATCCAGTACATCCTTGGTGCGAATGCCCAGAAGATCACAGATGATCGCCAATTCGTTCATCAGTGCGATGTTGAGATCACGCTGGGTGTTTTCCAACACCTTCGCCGCTTCAGCGACCTTGATCGAAGGGGCACGATGAACACCGGCGGTGACCACGCTGGCGTAGAGTTCGCAAAGAAGATCGGTGGTGGCGTCGTCTTCACCGGCTACGACTTTCTTGATCTTTTCGAAGGAGTGCTCCTTGTCGCCGGGATTGATGCGCTCCGGTGAATAACCGAGCTTGAAATCCACGCCCTGCTTCAAGCCGGAGGATTTCGCCACGATCGGGCCGCAAACCTCTTCGGTGAGGCCGGGATAGACCGTCGACTCATAGACGACGACGCCGCCTTTGCGCAGGACCTTGCCGACGGTTTGGGACGCCGATTGCAGCGGGGTGAGATCCGGACGGCGATCCTCATGAATAGGCGTCGGCACGCAGACGATGAAAACGTCCGCATCACCCATGTCCGCAGCGTTGGACGTGACATGCAGGCCGGAGTTCTTCAGGCGCCCGGATTCGATTTCGCCGGTCCAATCCTCGCCGGCGCGCAAGGCGTTGACGCGACGCGCGCTGATGTCGAACCCGATCGTGCCGGGAAATTTCTCGGCAAATGCGATCGCGACGGGCAGGCCGACATAGCCCAATCCCACAACGGCAATTCTGCGCGTGCCCGATTTCACGGTTTGTTGTGTCATGGCCATCTCAGAATGGAACGGCACGCGTTAACAGACGCTCAATCTCCTGCTGTTTTCCGCAAGCGGTGGGTAAGCGCGCCAATCCAATGGAAGGGATTGGGAAACGGCTCCGCCAGCGGGTCGCCGCCATCGGTCCGCGCAATCTGAACGCGGCGGCGGAATAAGATGTAGATGATCAGAAGCGACACGGCGATACCGCCGAACACGGCGGCGATCAGAAGCGTCATCGCCGAGGGGCCGGACGGCGTCGTATCCGCGTTGGGCGGATCGATCATGTCGAAGGCATAGTATTTGTCGACCTGCAGCGTCATCAGGGAGTTTTCCTGATCGAGGAGAATCTGCTGCAGCGTGTCGCGCACATAGATCTGCGGCGTGCGGTCCATCTCCTTCTTGAGATAAATGATGCGGTTCGCGGTGGTGGTGAGTTGGTCTTCGCGAACGAGCGTGTCTGCGTCCATCAAGATCCAGTTGAGAAGCTGGATCGCATAGTCGCGGTCACCGGACTCATAGGTGACCGTATAAATCTGCCCGTGACGCTCAAGGAGTTCGATACCGCTCGAGGTCGAGTTAACTTTCAGCTTTTGTTGCAGCAACGTGGAAAGCGTGGCCGCCGTCGGAGGCGTCCAGGCCGGCATTCCCAGCACAGCGCGAACGCCCAGCTTGATCGTGCCTATAAAATCCGACGGATGTTGCCAACTGTGGGTCTCGCTGTTCCAGCCCGGAACGATGTGATGCAGCACGCCGTGATCGCGTTCGAGGCGCGCGGCCAGCCGCGTGGAGTCGAGCAATTGGCGGTACTTGCTGAACTGATCGCTATCGGCGTCAAGCCCGAGGCCCGCCAGGGCCGCCAACTGGTCGTGGCCCCCCGAGCTCAGCGATTTGGGAACCGGTCCAATGGTTGCCGTGGCCAAATAGGTCGGCTGGCGCAGCAGCAGCACATACAGGAATACGCCCAGAACGCAGACAAGAACGGTGAATAGCGTCAGCATGCGCGCGCGCCAGGCAGCCACAAAAAGCTTGCCGATCGGCACGGCCGGTTGCGGCACGATCTCGCCGGCGTCGTAGACCGACAGAGTCGTTTTAGGCGGCAAATTGTTCATACGGCGGCGGATCCGGCGGATGGCTGGGACTATGAATAGCCTCGCCGCCCCCTAAAAGGCAAAACAGATGACATCTTTGGGCAGCGAACCGGCCTCGCTCCAGCGCTAACCCGCTATAAGACCCGGGGAAAATAAAGGCAGATCCCACCTCGCATTGACAGGGCTCGCGCGAAGCTGTTTCAAGCCTTGAGCGGGTGATTTGCATGCTTCAGGTCCTGCAGAATTTAAAGAACGGCGAAACGGAAGTCCTGGACGTTCCCGTCCCGGGCGTGCGCGCCGGCCATTTGAAGATTCGCACACGCACGTCGCTGGTTTCGGCCGGCACCGAGCGCGCGGTGGTGGAGTTCGCAAGCGCCAATTATCTGCAGAAGGCGTTGCAGCAGCCCGAGCGCGTTCGCGATGTCATTTCCAAGATCAGGACCGATGGCCTGGCTCCCACGATCGAAGCGGTTCGCGCCAAACTCGATCAGCCCACGGTGATGGGTTACTGCAATGTCGGCGAGGTGCTCGAGGTCGGCGAGGGCGTGCACGGCTTCGGCCCCGGCGACCGTGTCGTTTCCAACGGTCCGCACGCCGAAGTCGTCGTTGTGCCCGCCAATCTTTGTGCGCGGATCCCCCAAGATGTCGACAACTCCGATGCGGCATTCACGGTGCTCGGCGCCATAGCGCTACAAGGCATCCGGCTGCTTCAACCGACCTTGGGTGAAAGGATCGTCGTTCAGGGTCTCGGCCTGATCGGGTTGATCGCCGTGCAGATCCTGCGCGCCAACGGCTGTGCGGTGCTCGGCGTAGATATGGATCCAGACCGCTTGGCGCTCGCCAGAACATTCGGAGCGGAAACCGTCGACCTCTCGAAAAGCGAGGATCAGTTGAAGGCGGCGACAAGTTTCTCGCGCGGCCGCGGCGCGGACGCCGTGTTGATCTGTGCCGCGACATCGCGCAACGACATCGTGCACAACGCGGCTACCATGTGCCGCCAGCGCGGGCGCATCGTGCTCGTAGGCGTCGTCGGTCTCGAACTGTCGCGCGCGGATTTTTACGAGAAGGAATTGACGTTTCAGGTGTCATGTTCTTACGGACCCGGGCGCTACGATCCGGAATACGAGGACAAAGGGCGCGACTATCCCATCGGCTTCGTGCGCTGGACAGAGCAACGCAATTTTGAAGCGGTCATCGATCTCATGGCCGCGCGAAAACTCGACGTCGCCGCACTTGTCTCTCACAAATTTGCGATCGATAAAGCCGCCGATGCCTATCGCGCCTTGCTGAGCGGCAAGAGCCTCGGCATCGTCCTCGATTATCCGGCAGATGAGAATTCCCAAAAGCGCATCGCATCGCGTGAATATGTCTTGCGCGCTGCTGTGCCGGGGAAGGTTACTTCTTCGCCGGGTGTAAGTTTCATCGGTGCCGGAAATTTCGCCGCGCGTGTTTTGGCGCCTGCCTTCAAGCAAGCGGGCGCGCGGTTGCGCTCAATCGCCTCGAGCAAAGGCGTCAACGCAGTTAAGGTCGGCAAGAAGAGTGGATTCGAGATTGCAACAAGCGATACTTCGCCCATCTTCGCCGATATCGATACGAATCTTGTCGTTGTTGCAACACCGCATGAATCGCATGCGTCGTTTGCGGTAAGGGCGCTTGAAGCGGGCAAGGCCGTCTTCGTTGAGAAGCCGCTGGCAATATCCGAAGAGCAGCTTGAGAGCATCGAAGCAGCCTATGGCGCCGCTTCAAACGCTTTTTTGATGGTGGGGTTCAATCGCCGCTTTTCCCCGCACACCGTGCGACTTCTCGCGTGTTTGAACGACAGCGAACCCAAGTCCATCATCATCACGGTCAATGCCGGAGAGATCGCCGCCGATCACTGGACGCAAGATCCCGATGTCGGCGGCGGGCGTATCCTCGGCGAGGCCTGCCACTTCATCGATCTCGCCCGCTTTCTCGCCAACGCGGCGATTTCGGACGTCCGTTCCGCCGAAGCGGCCGCGCCGCGCAGTGCGTCGCTTCACGATACGGCTTCGATTTCGCTCTCCTTCGCGAACGGCAGCATCGCTACCATCCACTATCTTGCGAACGGTCATCGCAGCTTTCCGAAAGAGCGCATCGAGGTATTTCAGGGCGGAAAGATCCTGCAGCTCGACAATTTTCGGGTTCTGCGCGGCTTCGGTGTGAAAGGATTTTCATTTTTCCGGACCCGCAACCAGGACAAAGGCCATCTGGCCTGCGTCCGGGCCACCTTGGAATGCCTCAAGCAAGGCGCGTCGGCGCCCATTGCGTACGATGAGCTGATCGAAGTCTCCCGCGCGACGATCGCGGCGCGAACGCGGCTAGGTCGCGCGTAAACAATTCTGTCGCGATCGGATGATTTGAGCCTGAGATTATCGCTCGCGTCCCGGTTGATTGCTGCCCCGATGGCCGCGGCCATGTCCCAACCTTCGAAATGTGTGGGCGTTCTTCAGAGGGGTCTGGAGAAGCGGGTAACCTCAAAGTTGGATCAAGAATATGTTCCTAGTGTGTTCGCGCTTGCAGTCCGAGCTTCACCGCTATATTCGCGGCGCCTTCGGGCTTCGACGCCCGAGTGTGGACAGATGGCCGAGCGGTTGAAGGCGCACGCCTGGAAAGTGTGTAGACGGTGATGAGCCGTCTCGAGGGTTCGAATCCCTCTCTGTCCGCCAGTCTGCGCTGCGCAGCAGCGAAGACTGCCACCGCATCGCGTCAGTGCGAAGCCAGGGGGGCCGCGCATCGGTTTGCGCAGCTTCGCCTTGGCAGGCTACCTGCTCAACCAAATCTCCAAACACAAACGGGCGGAGCTTTCGCCCCGCCCGCTGCATGCAAACCCAACAGACGATCAGTTCGTGCCGATGAGACCGCCGGCGACGCCGAGGTCGCGCTTGGCCGCCACGATCGAGATCGTGAAGCCGGCAACGATATCGAACAGCGCCATCACGGTGATGAAGAAGAACGGTGACGTCGCAAACGCCTTCAGCGTGATGAATTCAACGAGAGCGATGATGAAGACCAGCATCGACAGCGCGTGGTTGATCACTTCGACGGCGCTGGTGCGCGTCGCCTTGATCACTTCCACGAACAGCAGGCCGATGGCGACCAAGGTCACCAGATCGCCTATGGTGAACAGCCACTCTTCGCCGGAGAAGAGCTTGACGTGGAAGCCCGATTGCAGCAGCGCGGCCGTTCCCGGACCGTCGAAGCCATGGGTGAGGGCAAGCACGTTGTAGATAAGAACGGCAAGGATCAGCAACGGAAACGAGCGCAGCACGGTGATACTCCCCAAAAAGACCCGGATGACGTTTGTATCATATTGGGGCCGAAACAGGGCGAGGGTGCGGCACGCCTATGACGGTATGGTTAAGCCGCTCCGGCGCGCGGCACCGGTAGAAGGCGCGGAACCGGGTTAAACCGCCTCGCCATGCGCCACTTTTTCAAGCTGGCGGCGCTCTTTGAAGATCAAAAACAGGTTTCGTGCATAGACGATCAGCCCGCTCGCCTGGCCGATGATGAAGACCGCGTCGCCCACATAAAGCGCATAGGCCAGCAGGACGACGCCCCCGCCGATGCTGCAATACCAGAAAGCGACCGGAATCACGCTGCGGCCCTCACGCTCGCTCTGAAACCATTGCACGATGAAACGCGCTGCGAAGAGGCCCTGGCCGGCAAGGCCGATCACCTTCCAGATATGCGGCACCGTGGTGAACCACAGAAGAACGTTGCCAAGCATTCAAATCTCCTTCGGCTCGATGGCGCCCTTGCGCAGCATGTCGAGTATTTTCGCAATGTCGCAAGGATCGTTTTGTTCGTCGCCGTCCAGTGTCGCGACGATATCGCCGCGCGCGGCGCGCACGCCGGTGCGGATGGCGCGACTCTGCCCGATGTTGCGGCCGTGCTGGATGATTCGCAGGCGGGCGATCTCCGTGCTCAGCGCCTTCAACTCCTCCACCGTCGAATCGGAAGACCCGTCGTCCACAAAAATGATTTCACCGCTTTCGATGGTGATCGCGCGCGCGATTTCGCGCGGCAGCGGCGCTGCGTTTTCGGCCTGATCCCTGACCGGTACGATGACGGACAGCGCCACCACAAGGTTCCGTTCGACCCCTTCATACAATAGAGTGAGATGCGCCGAGGCACGGGTCCCCGATCCGCGATCTTGATGGGTTATTCCGCAGAGTGCGGGCCTTATACAAGCCCAAACCGGGTGGAAACGGGCCCAAGGGAAACAGACCTGTGCCAACGCGGCGCATTCGGTTAAGCCTCCGCCCCTCTTTTCCCGGTGGTAGAGATACGCATTCAAGGGGCATTAGATGACTGAGGCTTCGACCGCGCCGCCCCCGGGGATGCGGCTGTCCGGCTCCTCCGTCCTGGAGCGATTGAGCCGGTATCCCATCGCGACGCTCTTTGTCCTTTGCTTCATCGCCTGGCTTCCGGGGTTCTTCACATTGCCGCCGCTTGACCGCGACGAGAGCCGTTTCGCTCAGGCCTCCAAGCAGATGATCGAGACGGGGAACTATGTCGACATCCGCTACAGCATCGGCCCGCGTTACAAGAAACCTGTCGGCATCTACTGGATGCAGGCCGCGAGCACGCTTGCGTTTTCCAGGCCGCCCTACAACGAAATCTGGACCTATCGCCTGCCGTCGTTGATCGGTGGCTTCATCGCCGTGTTCCTCGCCTACTGGTGTGCGCGCGCCTTTGCGCCGCCGCCCACTGCACTGATCGCTGCAGCGTTGATCGGCTTCACGGTGTCGCTGACAGCGGAAACGAAGATCTCCAAGACCGATGCGGTGTTGCTCGCCACCGTGTTGGGATCGCAAGGGCTGCTGATGCGCGCCTATCTTGCTGCGCGCCTCAAAGACTACCGGACGCCGTCCTTGTGGATCGCGCTCGCGGGATGGGCGGCACTTGCCGTGGGCGTGTTGCTCAAAGGGCCCATCATTGTCGCCGTGCTCGCGGTCACCATCGTTGGGATTTCGCTGTGGGATCGCGATTGGAAGTGGCTCAAGACGATTTATCCGATCCCTGGAATTCTCGTGACGCTGGCGATCGTGCTGCCCTGGGGCATCGCGATCGCCTTCCAAAGTCACGGTGAGTTTTATCAGCAATCGCTCGGCCACGATTTTGCGGCGAAGATTCTCGGCGGTCAGGAATCCCACGGCGCGCCGCCGGGCTACTACCTGTTGCTCGCGAGCTTCACCCTGTGGCCCGCGACCTTGTTCGTGTTGCCTGGCTTGGGCTCGGGCGTTCTTCATCGCGCGGATCCTGTCGTGCGCTATCTGCTCGCCTGGGCCGCCGGCACTTGGCTTCTGTTCGAGATCGTGCCGACGAAACTTCCCCACTATGTGTTGCCGGCCTATCCGGCGGTCGCGTTCCTCGGCGCGCTGTGGGCGCTGCGCGATGCGCGCGAGAGCGAGGACCGATGGGTGCGTATCCTGCGCTACGCAGCTTGCGTCCAATTCGGCCTTGGCGTCAGCGCGCTTTCCATCATACCGGTCCTGGCGCCGAGATATTTCGGCGACGGCATCGATTGGTGGCTGGCGGCCGGCGCCGGCGTTGCGGCGGTGCTCGGCTTCTCGGCCGTCGCCGCTTTGACGATGCGCAAGACATTGGTGGCGGCTATGTTCGCGATTGCCGCCGCGGTCCTGTTCTATCCCGTGGTGGTTTGGGGCGTGGCGCCCCGGGTGCAACAGATCTGGATGAGCCCGCGCGCCGCCGTGATCGTCGCGAGGTATAAACAGCCGGACGATCCGCCGGTCATTCTCGCCGGCTACGTCGAACCCAGCCTCATTTTCCTGCTGGGCACCGACACGCGCATCGAGAGCGGCAAATCCGCTGGCGAGGTGGGAGCGGTGCAGGGCGGCCTTGCTCTGGTCGAAGATCACGAACGCAAGGACTTCCTCGCCGAACTTGAGGCCAAAGGCGGCTCGGCCAAGCCCATCGACGAGCTTTCCGGCTTCAACTATACGCGCGGGCGGCGCCAGCACATTACCTTCTATCGCCTAACCCCCGCCTTCGAGCAGACCATGCCGCCGGATGAATGACGCCCGGATGAATGACGCAAAGACGGAAGAACAGCGCCTTTATCGTCTCGCACTCGGTGTGGTCGGCGCGATCACGCTCATCCGCGTGCTGATCCTGATCGTTGGACGGCTCGAGATCCATCCGGACGAAGGCCAATACTGGTGGTGGGCGCAGACGCCGGCCTTCGGCTACTTCTCCAAGCCGCCGATGATTGCCTGGATCATATGGTTGACCACCTCGGTGTTTGGCGATGGCGAATGGGCGCTCAGGATCGGTTCGCCCTTGCTCCATGCCGGCGCCGCGCTGCTGCTCTTCGGCATCGGGCGCCTGGCTTATGGCGCGCGCGTGGGGCTTTTGAGCGCCATTGCCTATGTGACCCTGCCGGGCGTTTCCTATTCCTCCTGTCTCATCTCCACCGATGTGCCGCTGCTCTTTTTCTGGGCACTTGCTCTCTATGCATTCCTGCGCGCGCTCTATGACAGGCGCTGGATATGGGTGATTGTGTGCGGTCTCGCAGTTGGCGGCGGGCTGCTTTCCAAATACGCGATGTTCTACTTCGTGGCGGGAGCTGTCCTTGCCGGTCTCGCCGTTCCGAAAGTCCGGGCCCTGGTCTTTAGCCGGCGTGGATTTACCATCCTTGCCATCGGCCTGCTGCTGCTAATGCCCAATATCGTCTGGAACGTGATGCACGGTTTTCCGACTGTCGCGCACACCGAAGTCAATGCGAATTGGGGTCATGCGCGCTACAACCTGATGAACGCGCTTGACTTTTTAGCCGGCCAATTCGGGGTTTTCGGGCCTCTTATGATGGCTGGATTGCTGTGGATTGTTTGGCGCCTTGCGTGCGGGTCCGTACGCGATCCGAGCGATGTGATGCTGGCGGCTTTTGCGTTGCCGCCGCTCGTCCTGATGTTTGGTCAGGCGTTCATCTCGGATGCGAACGCCAATTGGGGAGCAACCGCTTACATTGCTGCAACGCCGCTGGTCGTGAACGCACTGCTCAAATTGTGGAAGGCCCGTGTGCTCTGGGCATCGCTCGGCTTCCACGCGCTCGCCGAGGTGGCGATGTGGGCCATCATGGTCTCACCCCCCTTTGCCGACAGCCTTGGGGTGGGCAATGCCTTCAAACGGATGGAAGGCTGGCGCGAATTGGGACAAGCCGTGCTCCAGGAAAGCCGCCGTTCGACCTACGTCGCCATCGTCGCCGCCAACCGGAGCGTGATCGCGGAGCTGGTCTACTACGCAAGGGGGAGAGTTATCCCCATGCGTATGTGGGACAAGGACACCCACGACGATGACCACTTCCAGATGACGATGCGCCTCAAGCCGGGCACCCCCCACGTCCTGCTGGTGATCGCCCCCGACGAAGACGTCGAAGTGCTCTCCACCTTCCGCTCGGCGACGCCGATCCGCACCATTGTGATTCCCATCGGGGGGCATCGTCAGCGCATCGCGCAGCTCTACGACGCGCGGGACTATCTCGGTCCACAGACTCATTGAGTCGTTCGACGAGTCAGTCATAAGCATGTGCTCCGAAAAATTCGCGAGCCTCGAGTCGCGATGCGAGTCGGATTCGCGCAAGGCCCGCGCGAGTGAAGGCGGCGCGGGAAACCTCTTCTTCTCGCAAAGCACATGCGATGCGCAAATTGCGGGCGTGGGATCACGCGCGACTCTGTACCGCTTTTACTTGAGTATTCTTCAGTAATTCATCGTTTTTACTTCGCACCTATATTGGTGGTTTTCTGCAGTTTCTCCAGTATTCGAGGCGTTTGACTTGACAAACCGCGAGCGTCTCTAAATATCGGCTGGTCGTTGTACCGTTGGATGCGGGGTCGTTGGGGCTCCCCAGGTGCAAACGCCGGAGAGCTATAGAGACCCAGATGAGTCTCCAAGTGGTGCGGGGGCGCGAGCTCAAACCCCCGTCGCGGCCTGGCCGCACTGAACCGGACGCCAGATCCGGGTCCAAAACCAGCCAAGAAAGCCCAATTCCGAGGATCGGCAAGGCCGCAAGCCCAGCCTCCGGCAAAACGCTGCTGCGTTTTCCCGTCGGCGAGGAGACCCGCGCCTTCTATCGCCGCTTCTATCCCGGCACGACCACGGCGGAGTGGAACGACTGGCACTGGCAATTCCAGGCCCGCATCCGCAACCTCGAAATGCTCGAGAAGGTGTTCGTGCTGGCCGAGGACGAGCGGCTCGCGGCCAGCCGCCACAAGGGACCGCTGCCCGTCGGCATCACGCCTTATTACGCCAGCCTGATGAGCCGCGAAGACGCGAGCGAGCCGCTCAGGCGAACCCATGTCATCTCGACCAAGGAAGACATCGTCCTTCCCGGCGAATCCATCGATCCCCTCGACGAAGACCACGACACGGCCGCGCCGGGCATCGTGCATCGCTATCCCGACCGGGTGCTGTTCCTGACGACGGGGACTTGCTCGACCTATTGCCGCTACTGCACGCGCGCCCGGGCCGTCGGCAATCCGGGGGGCGAATACCAGTTCTCTCCCAAGCAATGGGAGAAGGGGCTCGCCTATCTCGAAGCCCACACCGAAGTGCGCGACGTGCTGCTTTCGGGGGGCGATCCGCTTTCCATCGCCGACGACAAGCTCGACTGGCTGCTGACCCGGCTTCGGGCCATGAAGCACATCGAGTTCCTGCGCATCGGATCGAAGATCCCCATGGTGCTGCCGCAGCGCATCACCAAGGCTTTCGTGAAGATGCTGAAGAAGCATCATCCGCTGTTCATGAGCATCCATGTCACCCATCCGCGCGAATTAACGCCAGAGACGACCGAAGCGCTGAACCGGCTCGCCGATGCCGGCGTGCCGTTGGGCTCGCAAACCGTGGTAATGAAAGGCATCAACGACGACATTTCGATCATGAAGCCATTGATGCAGGGTCTGCTGAAGCGGCGCGTGAGGCCTTATTACCTCTACCAGACCGATCCGGTGCGCGGCTCGGGGCACTTCCGCACGACGGTGGATGCGGGTCTGAAGATCATCGAGGGCCTGCGCGGCTTCACCACTGGCTATGCGACGCCGATCTTTGCGGTGGACGCGCCCGGTGGCGGCGGCAAGATCCAGATCGCCCCGGACATGGTCGTGGGCCGCGACGGCGACGATCTGCTGCTGAAGAACTTCGAAGGCAAGGTCTATCGTTACCCCGATCCGCTGGGCACGCTCGGCAGCGACAAGCCGAAGCCCAAGCTCCCAGCCGAGTGAGCACAATGGGCAAGCCGCGTATCGGTGTGACCTACGATCTGCGCAGCGACTATCTCGCGCTCGGGTACAGCGACGAGGAAGTGGCCGAGTACGACAGCGAAGTCACTATCGATGCGATCTGTAGTGCGCTGCGCGCGCTCGGCTGGCAGCCGGTCAAAATCGGCGGCGTGCGCAAGCTTGCCGATGCTTTGGCCTGCGGCGAGCGGTGGGATGCGGTCTTCAACTTCTGCGAGGGCATGCACGGCCTTTCGCGCGAGGCCCAGGTGCCCGCGCTGCTCGACGTCTACCAAATTCCCTACGTTTTCTCCGACGCGCTCACTATGGCGATGACGCTGCACAAGGGCATGGCCAAGCGCGTGGTACGCGATGCCGGCATTGCGACAGCCGATTTCACGGTTGTCGAATGCCTTGAGGATATGAAGAAGATCTCGCTTGCCTATCCGTTGTTCCTCAAACCCGTGGCCGAAGGCTCCGGCAAAGGGGTCGGCTCGAACTCGAAGGTGACCAACGCCGCCTCGCTGAAGCGCGTCGCCGAGGAGCTTCTGGAGAAATTCCGCCAGCCCGTGCTGGTCGAAACCTTCCTGCCGGGGCGCGAATTCACCGTCGGCATCACCGGGTCCGGCGAGGACGCCGAAGTTCTCGGCGTCACCGAGATCATGCCCAAGGCAAATTGGGTGGGCGACGGCTACGGCTTCGAGAACAAGGAATATTGGGAAGACAAAGTGAGCAACCGCCTGGCGCCCACGGCCGATGCCAAAGCCGCCGGCGAAGTGGCACTTGCGGCGTGGCGCGTGCTTCGCTGCCGCGACGGCGGACGCATTGATATCCGCTATGACGCGAACGGCAAGCCGCATTTCATCGAGGTCAATCCGCTCGCAGGCATGCGGCCCGACTATTCCGATCTTTGTTTCATCGCCAACTACAAGGGCGTATCCTATCTGCAGCTGATCGGCAGAATCATGGATTCGTTCCTGAAGCGTCATCCCGCCTTGAAGCCGGCTGTCGCCAAACCGCGACCGCTCAAGCTGCGGCCTACGAAGACACGCCAGGTCAAGCCGCGCCGCGCGGCCGCCTGATGCGGGTTCTGGTCCTTCATACCGAGGTGCTTCCGGATTCGCCGCCCGACGATCAAGATACGCTGTGGTCGGTCGAAGCCGTGCATGAGGCGGTGAGCCAGCGCGGCCACGACTCGGTCACCGCGCCTTTCGTACCGCAGCTCGATAAACTCCAGGTGCTCTTGCGCGAGCACCGCCCCGACATCGTCTTCAATCTGGTGGAAAGCGTGTATGGGCTCGGCGAGCTCGCACCGATCGCGCCGACCATGCTGGAAAAACTCAGTATGCCCTATACCGGCAATCATGCCGGCACGCTTTCGGTGACCAACGACAAACCGCTCGCCAAGCAGATCATGCGCAAATGCGGACTGCCGACGGCGGACTGGTTTGTGCCGCCAGACTGGCAGGGGCTGCGCGAAGGGCGCACCTATATCATCAAGTCGGCCACGGAAGACTGTTCGCTTGGGCTCGACGACGGCGCGGTCGTCATCGGCGCCAAGGCCGCGCGCGAGCGGGCAAAACACTCTGCCGCCATCCACGGCGGGCGCTGGTTTGCCGAAAACTTCATCGATGGACGCGAGTTCAACGTCTCGGTCATCGAAAAGAACGGCAAGCCGCAAGTGCTGCCCGTTCCCGAGATGCAGTTCCTCAACTGGACGCCCGGACGTCCGAAGATCGTCGGCTATGCCGCGAAGTGGGACGAAGAGTCGCCCGATCTGGTGAACACCGAGCGCGCCTTCGGCGTCGACGAGAAAGAACCCGCGCTCGCCAAGAAGCTGCGCGACCTGGTTGCCGCGACGTGGACGCAATTCGGCATGCACGGCTTCGGACGCGTGGATTTTCGCATCGACGCGAAAGGCAATCCCTTCATCCTCGAGATCAATCCCAATTCCTGCATCGAACCCGGCGCCGGCCTCGCCGCCGCCGCCAGCGCCGTGGGCCTCAGCTACAGCGATCTCATTATGCAGATTTTGGAAGAGGGCCTGAGGCGTTAAACGTTCGGCGTCACCGCCTGCGCGGCGAGTTCGACATTCCGGTGGCGCACATGCTCGCGCCAGACGATGAAGAGGCCCGCCACGATCACGACACCCGCGCCGGCCATCACCAGCGTCTGCGGAATTTCTCCGAACACGAAATAGCCGAGCAGCACAGCCCACACCATCGCGATGTAGTCGAACGGCGCCAGCAATGACGGCTCTGCATAGCGATAGCTGAAGGTCATGCAGATCTGTCCTACGCCGCCCAGGATGCCCGCGAGCGCGAGCCACGCGGCCAGGCTCCAGCTAAGCGGTGCATAAAACCAGATCATGGAGACCGCGCCGGCGAATGAACAAGTCAGCATGAAATAGAATACGATCGTCTCGCTGCGCTCGGTCACGCTCATCTGCCGGATGAAGACGACGACGAACGCGGAAAGAAAAGCGCCGCCGAGCGCCAGTGCCGCGCCCGCCGAAAGGCTATGGGCGAATATTCCCAACACCCCGCCATGCGGCTGAATCATCAACAGCACACCGGCAAAGCCGACGGCGACCGCGCTCCAGCGGAATCGTCCCACGGCCTCATGCAGAATCACAGCCGACAACACCACCGCGAAAATCGGCGCCACGAAACTGAAGGCGGTGATATCGGCCAGCGGCAGCAAGGCCAGGGCGGCGAAATTCATGAACATCGAACAGACGCCGGCGGCCGAACGCACGACGTGAAAGACGGGTCTGGAGGTGCGCACCACCGCCCGCGGCCCCACCGTCAGCGCCGAAAGCGCGAACAGCGGCACCATCGCAAAGAAAGCGCGGAAGAAGATGACTTCGCCTACGGGAACTTTGCCCGCCATCTTGATGGCGGCGTACATCAGCGAGAAGGCCAGCGATGCGCTGATCTTGAGCGCGATGCCAAGCGATGAATGTCTCATCGCCAAGCTTTCTAGAGCCAACCGCGGCGTTTGAACCAGAAGTAGGGAACGACTCCGGAAACCACCATCACGACAAAAGCGATGGGGTAGCCGATATGCCAATGCAGCTCCGGCATGAAGGTGAAATTCATGCCCCAGATCGACGCGAACAGTGTGGGCGGCAGAAACACCATCGCCGCCACCGACATGATTTTGATGATGTTGTTCTGCTCGTTGTTGATGAGCCCCAGCGTGCCGTCCTGCAGGTAGGCGAGCTTGCTGGCAATGAAGCTTGAGTGGTCCTGCAGCGATTGCACGTCGCGGCTGAGTGTCTTCAGATGCGTGCGCACGTCCTTGGCGGCCTTGCCTTCGGTGGCTTGTGTCATGAAAGTCAAAACGCGGCCGATGCTGAGCAGACTCTCGCGCATTTTGGAGGTGATGCCGTGCTTGCGGCCGAGGCGGCGCAGAATCGCCTGGAAGTCCCGCGCTCCGGTCGGCCGCTCGGCTTCCGGCGCGAAGATTTCCTGCGAGGTGGATTCGACTTCGGCGCCGGTACGCTCGAGCACGTCGGCCATGCGGTCGATGATGACGTCGAGCAATCCCATCAGGATCGACTCGGCTTTGGTGACGGGAACGGTCGTGCGTTCGCAGCGCGCCGCATAAGTTTGAAAGGGTTGCGGATCGATGTAGCGGATGGTGATCAGCCGCTCGCGAGCCAGCACGAACGTCACCACGTCCATCGTGGGATTGTCGCTGTCCGAATTCGACATGATGAGCGCCGTCATGAATGTGCCGCCATCCTCCTGATAGAGCCGGCTGGAGATTTCGATCTCTTCCATGTCGGCGCGTGTCGGCAGCTCCATTTCCATGAGCCGATCCACCGCGCGGCGCTCTTCGAGCGTGGGATTGAACAGGTCCAGCCACAGGCTTGCCGCCGGGATCGTATCCCCTTCGGCAATCACGGCCCCCTTAAGGCCGCCGTTCTGAAGCTGATAGATCTTCAGCATGCGACGCTTTCCGCGTTGAGCAGACGAATTCGGTTTGAGAGGTCAGATGCGCCCCCGTGCCGAATTTTGCAAGTCCGGCACGCACAGCCGCTATGCGGTCCATGACCACACCTTTTGATGGATGCGGACCTTGAAATGCGCGTATGAATTTGCGGCGTACAATGCGGGCTCCACGAACGTGAACCTTCCGACCTTCGCCGACATCGAAGCCGCGGCAGCGCGCATCAAGCCCTATGCCTTTGAAACACCGCTGCTCGAGAATGCCAATTTGAATGCGCGCATGGGCCGGCGGGTTTTCATCAAGGCCGAACCATTCCAGCGCACCGGCTCCTTCAAATTCCGCGGCGCCTGCAATCGCATCCTGCTTATTGCCGAGAGCGAGCGGAAGAATGGCGTCGTCGCATTCTCGTCCGGCAACCACGCGCAAGGCGTAGCCGCGGCGGCAGAGCTCTTCGGTATCCCGGCCACCATCGTGATGCCGTCGGACGCGCCGCGCGTCAAAGTCGAAGGTACGCGAAGCTATGGCGCCGAGATCGTCTTCTACGATCGGCGCAGCGAGGATCGCGAGGCGATCGCGTCGGGAATCTGTGCGAAGTGCGGCGCCACGCTGGTACGTCCGTTCGACGATGCGGGCGTCATTGCCGGGCAGGGCACCATCGGTCTTGAAGTGGCGCACGCACTCGCCGCGAAAGGCATCGCCATCGATGAAGTGTTCGTGCCCTGCGGCGGCGGCGGCCTGCTCACCGGCACGGCACTCGCCGTCACCACGCTTCAACCCACAGCTAAAATCGTGGCGGTCGAGCCCTACGACTACGACGGAATGGGCCGATCGCTCGCTGCCGGCGAACGTGTCCGGGTTTCTGCGAAAGAATCTTCCATCGCAGACTCGCTGTTGCCCCCCACCCCGGGGGAGATCACCTTCGCTTTGGCGCGCAAGGTTGTGTCGCGAGCGGAGGTTATGCGCGACGATGATTTCGCCCGCGCGGTTTCTTATTGCGTGCGGACCTTGAAGATTGTGGCCGAACCGGGCGGTGCCGCAGGGTTAGCCGCTCTTCTTCGCAGTGCAGCGAAACCGAGTGCCGGTGCGACGGTCGTGGTGATTTCCGGGGGAAACTGCGATCCTGAAATGCTCAGCGCCTGCTGTGCCAAATTTCCCATCCCATAGTTACCAACTGCGCCGCTACGCCTTTCAAAGATCAGCGTTTTTCGCTACGCTTCCTGAAATAATAGTTAATAGGTGGGGGCCTATCGTATGCGTGTGGAAAGAGCGCGCCGTTATGCGGCGGCAGTTGCGAGCACCTTCGCAACGCTTGCGCTTGTGGGCTGCGGTGGCCTGGGGCTTCTTCCGTATCAAAGCGATGTCTGCAATTCGAGCTTCAAGACTTACAAGGAAGTCGAGACGGCTTACGAAACCGTGACGCCGGGCGCGACACGGGCGTCCGACCTCGCGGCCATCGGCTTTGATTCCAGCTTGGCACCGAACGTCGAAGTGCTTTCCTACCTCGGTATCATCGAACGCTTCATGCCGCGCGATTCCATCAGGTTCGACAATCTCGATCCCAAGGTTCAGGGCTGCATCGACGCACGTGACCGCTGCACGGCCTACGTGTTCAAGCCTGAGCACCTTCAGGAAGAGCGCGTCGGCAACTTCTTCCTCGATGTCTTCGGATTTCAACGCACGACCTACGATCACGGCTGGTCCGCCGAAGTCGTGCTGCTCATCCAGGACGGCCGCGTCGCCTACAAGGTGATGTCGGGCAAACCCAGGATCGACGAATATCACGACAAGGTGCAGCCGCTCGGTCCGTTCCAGGACATCACCGGAACGGTCGTTCGCAGCGCCTCAAGCTTTCTGAAGTACTAGTCGCAAACACCGAGTTACGAAAACAGAACGCGCCGCTGCAAAGCGGCGCGTTTTTGTGTTGGTACGGCTTTGTTGATGTGCCGTTTCTGTGTTTGAGCAATATCAATGAGATGGATGACGCTCCTGATACCAAAGTCGGTATCGCGTACCGCCGGCTGGTGGCGGCGTACCGTAAAAGGTGAGGGCACGCTGACCATGATCAGAGTCAAAGTCCCTCCCGTCCAACCTCACGTGCCGACATCGGTCGCGCTGGCGCGGCTGCTCGCTGGGGCGCCGGCCGACCGCGTCAGTCCGGACTGGCTCGTCGCGCATCTGCAAAAGCGCTCATTCGGATTTCTCATGCTGATCATGGCGCTGTTCGGCCTGGCGCCGGGGATCGCGACGGTGTCCGGCTTCCTGCTGGCGATCCCCGCAATCGAAATGATTCTCGGGCGCGACAACCCTTCGTTGCCGGGCTATCTGGCGAGACGCTCAATCCCCGCAGAGCAATTCGTGCGCTGGATCTCCAAAGCCATCCCCTTGTTCGCGCGCTTGGAAATCTTCATCCGTCCGCGCTTTCACACGCCGTTTCAGGCGACCAAACGTCTGATCGGGCTGATCGTCCTTTTGCTGGCGGCGACGATTCTTTCGCCGGTCCCCTTCGCCTATGTCCCACCGACGCTGGTGATCATGTTCATCTCGTTCGCCTATCTGGAAGAGGATGGCGTGCTGCTATGCATCTCGCTGGTTGCGGCGTTGCTGTCGATTTCCTTCACCGCGGTGACGGTTTGGGCGACGCTCAGGGCGACGGGAATGATCGAGAGACTGTTGGATGGAGGGTAGCGAATAGAGCGCGGCCTGCCTGGTTTGTGAAGTTTTTCGTGTCGCCGCAGGAGAATTTGTCGACGATATCTCAAGAACGACTGTTGGGACCGTCGGCTGGGCGCCGCAGGGCGTCGCGAAACGACACCAGCTTCTGCGTGTTCTCGTCCCACAAAGCCAGACGAATGCTACGCAGGCTCTGCCACAACGTCACCCGCCCGATCCCGCGCAACTGCGGATGATCGCGCAACACTTCGCCGAGCCGATAATAGGGAATGCGGCTGGAGAGATGATGGACGTGGTGCACGCCGATATTCGCCGTGAACCAGCGCAGCACCGCCGGCAGATCGTAATGTGAGCTTCCCAGCAAGGCGGCTTCCGCGAGCGACCACTCGTTGTCGTGCGCCCAAGTCACGGTTTCGAACTGGTGCTGCACGTAGAAGAGCCACACGCCGATCGACGCCGCCAGCAGCATGACGGGGAGCTGGACGGCCGCGAATGGTCCAAGGCCGACCAGCCAGATCATGACGCCCGCGATCGCGACGATGCCGGCATTGGTGACAAGGGTGCTCGCCCAGGGCCGCCAGCCGGCGCGCATCTGGTCGAGCGGAAGACGGTGCTGGACGAAGAACAGATAGGCCGGCCCGACACCAAACAGCACCAACGGATTGCGATAGAGGCGATAAAGAAAACGCCCCAGCACCGAGCGACCAAGATACTCGCTCACCGTCAATGTCATGATGTCGCCGGTGCCGCGGCGTTCGAGATTGCCCGAACCGGCGTGATGAACCGTGTGGTTTCGCTTCCAGTAGTCGTAGGGCGTGAAAGTGAGGACGCCGAGCGCGCGGCCGACCCAATCGTTGAGCAAGCGCCAGCGGAAGAACGCGCCGTGCCCGCAATCGTGCTGGATCATGAAGAGGCGCACCAGAAAGCCCGCGGTCGGCAGCGCCAGCAAGAGCGTGAGCCAATAGCCGATGCCGAGCGATAGCCACATCAGGACCCAGCTCAGCACCAAGGCGCCGACGGTCACTCCCAATTCGAAGAAGGCGCGCGGCGCGTTCGCATCGCGGTAGCGCAGGAGATGCTTGGCCAATGCGCCAACGTTGTGCGCGTCTACTCCCGCATCTGCGCGGGGTTCCGTACTCGAATTACTCAAGTTGTCTCTCTTGTGGCGGAAGGCCCAACCCTTCGACAGCCGGCGACTTCCGCAGCTCACCGGTGCAGACGGCTCTTTAATACCACTTTCGTGGCGCAAATGAGACAGGCGTATGGGTGCCTAGCGCGGCGCCAATACCATCATCATCTGGCGGCCTTCCATCTTGGGCCATTGCTCCATCTTCGCAAAGATTTCCGTGTCCTTCTGGATGCGGTTGAGCAGTTCCATGCCCAGATGCTGGTGTGCCATTTCGCGACCGCGGAAGCGCAAAGTGACCTTCACCTTGTCGCCTTCGCCGAAGAAGCGGCGCATCGCCTTCATCTTCGTCTCGTAATCGTGGTCGTCGATGGTCGGGCGCATCTTGATCTCCTTGATCTCGATGACCTTCTGCTTCTTGCGCGCTTCGGCGGCTTTTTTCTGCTGTTCGTATTTGTATTTCCCGAAGTCCATCAGCTTGACGACCGGGGGCTTGGCCTCCGGTGAAACCTCGACCAGATCGAAGCCTTTTTCCTCCGCGATGGCGCGGGCTTCGTCGGTGCCGATCTCTCCGTATTTGTGGCCGTCATCTCCAATAAGGAGGATGGTTTTGGAAAAGATCTCGTCGTTGACGCGGGGACCGTCTTTGGCTGGAGCCGGGGCGGTCGATGAAAAACGTCTGGGGACTATGACTTACTCTCCTTTGGTTGGCTCAAGTGCTGACGCGTCTCGCGAGGGGTTTGACCTGCCTTGCGAAACGTGTGTTCGGCTTAGGGCTTATGGGCAATGTTCCTCGTCAGCGCAGCGCAGGGCCGTTGGTTACGGATGCGCGAAACCGGCACGGGCAGGCCGTGCCGGAATCCGCCGTAACAATAGGAATGCCCGGCCGTTTCGCAAGAGTGATTCAGCCACAGATTGGGGTTTAATCGGCCATATCCCGGCGGGTTTCGGCTTCCTGCCTGATGCGGGCGATGAACTGTTCCAGCGGCATAGCGCCCAGGTCCTTGCCGGACCTCAGCCGCACGGCGACCTTGCCCTCAGCCGCCTCGCGCTCGCCCACCACCAGCATGTAGGGGATTTTCTGCAACTGGGCGTCGCGGATCTTCTTCTGCATGCGCTCGGCGGAAAGATCGATGTCCACGCGCAGGCCCGCGGTGCCGTTCACCACCGGCGCGTTGAATAGCGCGTCCCGCACCTTGTGGGCGTAGTCGTTGACCTTGTCGGAGATCGGCACGATGCGCACCTGGATGGGGGCGAGCCAGGTGGGGAAGGCGCCCGCATAGTGCTCGATCAGGAACGCCGTAAATCGCTCATGCGAACCGAGCGGCGCGCGATGGATCACATAGACCGGATGTTCCGCCCCGTCTTCGCCGATATAGGTCAGCCCAAAGGTCTTGGTTGCCATGAAGTCGAGCTGATTGGTCGAGATCGCGTACTCGGTGCCGATCACGCTCTTGATCATGAAGTCCACTTTAGGTCCGTAGAACGCCGCTTCGCCTTCGGCTTCCACATAGGGATAACCGGTCTCCTTCATCGCGTTGCGGATGATCTCGCCCGCCTTCCTCCACTCCGCCGGCTCGTCGACGAAATTGTGCTTCTTGGCGAGATCGGGAAGCGACAGGCGCATATAGTAGTCTGTTATACCCATCATCTCGTAGTAGCGCGCATGCAGACGCATGACGCGAACGAATTCCTGATGCGCCTGATCCTCTCTGCAGTAGATGTGCGCATCATTTTGGCTGAAGCCGCGCACGCGCATCAGCCCCGACAGCCCGCCTGACGCTTCGTAGCGGTAGCAATGACCATACTCGGCCAATCTGAGGGGCAACTCGCGATAGGAATGCCGCGTCGCCAGATAGATCATATGGTGATGCGGGCAATTCATCGGCTTCAAGTAGTAGTTCTCGCCTTCGATATCGATCGGCGAGTACATGTCGTCCTTGTAGTAGAGCAGGTGGCGCGAGCGGATGTAGAGCGCTTCCTTGGTGATCTCCGGCGTGACGACACGCTGATAGCCGTCCCTGCGCTCCTCCTGCACCGCAAGAAATTCGAGCTCCTGCCGAATGACGGTGCCGTTGGGCATCCAAAGCGGCAAACCGGCGCCGACGTCGGGCGAGAAGGTGAAGAGTTCGAGGTCCTTGCCGATCCGGCGGTGGTCGCGCTTCTCCTGCTCCTCGAGCCGATGCAGATAGTCCGCCAGCTCTTTCTGGTCGCGCCAAGCGGTGCCGTAAATGCGCTGCAGCTGGGGATTGTTGGAATCGCCGCGCCAATAGGCGCCGGCGATCTTGGTCAGTTTGAAGGCATCTCCGATCTTGCCGGTGGTCGCAAAGTGCGGGCCGCGGCACAGATCGTGCCAGTCGCCATGCCAATAGAGCGACACGTCCTCGCCCGCTGGAATGGAGGCGATGAGTTCGGCTTTGTAGTTCTCGCCCATATCCTTGAAGTGCTGCACAGCCTTGTCGCGCGGCCACACTTCGCGGCGGGTGGGTAGATCGCGCTTGATGATCTCGCGCATCTTGGCCTCGATCTTCGGCAGATCGTCGGGCGTGAACGGGGTGTCACGCGCGAAGTCGTAGTAGAAGCCGTCTTCGATGGCAGGACCGATGGTCACCTGGGTGCCGGGGAAAAGCTCCTGCACCGCCATGGCGAGCACGTGCGCGGCATCGTGCCGGATGAGCTCCAGCGCTTCGGGATCCTTCTTGGTGATGATCCGCATCTTGGCGTCGTGATCGAGCGGGCGGAACAGGTCCCATGGCTTGCCGTCGACCTCGGCGATGAGGGCGGCCTTGGCCAATCCGGGCCCGATCGCAGCCGCCACTTCCCCCGGGGTCACACCGCGCGTGAACGTCATCGCCTTGCCATCGGGCAGGGTGACGATCACGTTTGGCGCGCCGGACGGCGCGGCCAATGGGGTTTTGGGGGGCGAAGACACGATTTTTCTCCAAGGTTTCCGCGAAATTAGCGCTATGTCTAAGGGCGCAGGGACCCTCAAGGCAAGGGAACCCGTTCATGGAACAGGCTTGCGTTTCGCGCGTCTCACCTAGGCCATATTCGGCCCTGATAGAGGTCTTTGGACGGGCCGAATTTGAAGGAAACGACAGATGAAGGCCTTGGCATTGCTTCCCGCCGCGCTCCTGTTGGGTTTTGCCGGTGGGCTCGTTGCGCATTCTCCCGCCGCCGCGCAGGCCGCCGACGATCCCGAAAAGATCATGGACGATTGCAGCGATTCCGACCTTCCCCCGGAAGTCGTCGATTATTGCCTGCGCCGCGTCCACAAACTGAACGAGACCAATCCTTCGTCGGATAGCGTGGCGCTTGAGGCCCAACTGCAGCGCCGCGCCGATGAGATGGACCGTAGCGGCGAGAACTACGATCGCTCCAACGACAATGATCGGACCAGCGACCAAGGCCGCAACAACAATCAGGGCACCGACAACAACGACCAGTCTGACGACCGCAATCGTCCGAACGCCGATGACGACCACCCGCCTGTGGACGATGCGGACCCACATGACGATTCCCGCAATGATTCGGACAGCAATTCCGGTAACGATTCCAATGATGAGCCGCCTCAACGGCCGAACAGCTATTGAACGATCGAAGGAAGCATGATGGAGGTATCGATGCGCATGACACGAATAGCCGGCTTGATGAGCCTTGGTGGATTGCTTATGGCCGGTTTGCTCATGGGTTCGGCGCAAGCCGAAACGACGAAAGCGCCATCGGCAACGCCAGAGAACGTCTGTCTGAGGCCCGTCGACGTCGACCGGACGACCGCGCCGAACGACAAGACGCTGCTGTTTTACATGAAAAACGGCAAGGTCTGGCGCAATGCTTTGGTCGCGTATTGCCCGATGTTGAGCGTGAACGGCTTTTCCTATGCGCCCACACCGCCGAACGAAATCTGCGGCAGCATGCAAACGATCCGCGTGCTTCGCTCCGGCTCGGTGTGCCTTCTTGGGCCGTTCACCCAGGACACCCCCACTGGCAGTCCGTAAGTCTAGCAATGAAATACTTGTCACATCTGCGTGCGCCGTGGTTGCGATGGCGCAGCAGCGGCGCGATGATGTGTCTGCGCGAGGGGCGCGCAACTTTTTGGAGAGTGCCATGAAGACCATCGCGGCAGCGCTTACGGGCTTGATGATCGCGACAACGGCCGGGGTCGCTGCCCCGGCGGGCTATGAAAGCGGCGGAGCCCATTCCAAATGTCTGTGGACCTACATGATCGACCACACGACATATGTGAAGCCCAACATCCTTCTGTTCCACATGAAAGACGGGCGCACCTATCAGAATGTGCTGTCGACCCGATGCAACGGACTGGCGTTTCACGGCTTCATCTATGAAACGCGCACCGATACCATCTGCTCAAACGTCCAATCCATCCGGGTGCTGGAAACCCATGAGGTCTGCCAATTGGGAGCCTTCACGGCCTATGAAAAGCCGGTAAAAACCAACACCTCCTACTAGAGCAGACGGTTTGCTTGATCGCGCAAAAGGGCCGGAGCCGACCTCCGGCCCTTTTGCTTGCATTCGCCTCCCGAAGCTATTGTGACGGTCGAGGCGAAGGGGTGTCGCGGATTTGCAAAGCCGCCAGCAAAGAAGGGCCAAGCTGAAAGAATATGCGGGCCTTGTTTCGCGCAAGGGCATCGATCTGCGCCAGAACGACAGCCATTATCTGTGGTCCGTGATGGCGGAGACCCGGATGCTGCTCGATATTCTGCAAGGAAGTTCGCGCCAGCGCGCCAGCGAAGCCGCCCGCAGGATGCACGAACTCTACGAGCTGTCGGCGCAGAACAATCCGAAAGAAACCGGCTTGGCCTGCCGCAAAGGTTGTGCGCTGTGTTGCCGGTTGACGATCACCTCGGCTTGCGCCCCGGAGATCTTTTTGATCGCCCGCCACGTCCGCGCGCTGCCGGAACAGGAACGGGAAGCCAAGATCGCGAGCATTCGCCTAGCGGCCGAGCCGGCAGAGGATGGACGCATGAGGTCTTGCGGCTTGCTCGTGAACAACTCGTGCTCGATCTACGAAAAACGTCCCGGCGCTTGCCGCGCCTATACCTCCATGTCGCTCAAAGACTGTGAAGATGCCGATCAAGGCAAGCCCGTGAATTTTGCACGAGCGGAAATTCCTCTGCGCAATCGCACCGCGCACTCCTATGCCCTGAGTGCCGCGCTCAAGGCGCTCAATCTGCCCCACGACTACTATGAATTTCGTTCGGCACTGCGCATGGCGATCGACAATCCCGATGCCGAAGAGCGCTGGCTTGCCGGAGAAGACGTGTTCGCCGGCGTGCAGCGCGACCCCGGCCCGCAGGTGCAGGCGCTGGAGCTGCTCATCGCAGGTGCGACGGGAAAGGAATTGCCCGCCGGTGTGGGCTGAACGGGGCGGTCAGGAGATTGGCCAAGTGCTTTGGCCGAACGATTGGAATATCCCGCAAAATCGCCTATCAGAGCGCCGCGCAGCAGAAAGCATCCCATCGATGAGCGAAACGCCGCCCGATCGCCTGGCGATCAATCCCAAGAGCCCGTTTCATAACGCCGAACTTCTCGAACGCGGCATCGGTGTGCGCTTCAACGGCGTGGAGAAGAACAATGTCGACGAGTATTGCGTGAGCGAAGGCTGGGTGAAGCTCGCTGTCGGCAAGACCGTCGACCGCCACGGCAACCCCATGACGATCAAATACAAGGGCAAGGTCGAACCCTACTTCCGCGACATTGAAAAGCCGGCCGGCTAGTTCCGCTGGTATCTTGCAAAAGGAAATGATTCACGCGGAGCCCTCGTTCGCTGTCGCGAACGAGGTTGCGCAGAGACGCAGGCGTGCTTCGCACGCGCGCGGAGGTAGCGAGAGTGTCGCGCGTCATGGTTTCGAGCAGCGTTCTGGACGGGTCTGTCGGCGCGCTTCGCGCGCCAAACAACAATTCAATGAACGAAAAAACTCACGGCGGAAACTCGATCTCTTCGCGTGCGCGGCGCAGCCGCGCCTGCGTCTCCGCGTAGCTTCGCTCGCGACAGCGAGCGAAGCCTCCGCGTGAACCCTTTTTCTACGCGCCGCCGAGATAATCCATCTTGCCGATTTGAATACCGTTGTGGCGCAGCAGGTCATAGGCCGTCGTCACATGGAAATAGAAATTCGGCAGCGAGAAACCGGTCAGGAATTCGCGGCCGGTAAATTTCATTTCGCCGCTCGGGAATTTGAGCGTGACTTGACGGTCTTCGGCGCCGGCCAGCTGCTCGGGCTTCACGCTTTTCAGGAAGTCGATCGTCTTGGCGATGCGCGCCTGCAACTCGGGAAAGGTGGTTTCCGTGTCGGGCATGCTGGGCGCCTCGATGCCGGCAAGCCGCGCGGCGCAGCCCTTGGCGGAGTCGCTGGCGATCTGGATCTGCCGTGTGAAGGGATGCATGTCAGGTGCCAGACGCGCCTCAAGCAGTTTCGCGAGCGGCTTGTCTTCGGTTTTCGCCTGGGCAACCGCCTTGTCCATGATCTTCGACAGGTTCTGCAGGCTGCGGATCATCGGCGGGATGGACGCGTCGTAGATGGAAAAGGCCATGGAGTGCTCCGAAGAAGGGGGTTCTGGTCCAAACTGAACGACTTATCGCGCGCGCCATCAAGAGACTGAGACGCAAGGGGGTGTTGCAGCAAAAAATCCTCACCCGTGAAAGGTTATTTGCGCGTCGCAATTGCCGCTCATCGAAAGATGTAGCGATTCCGGTGAAATAATCGGGCCTTACGCCGCCCCGACACCGCTCGGGACATCGCCGGCGAGCGTCACGCGGTGCATCAGGCGGGCGTAGCCGTGATAGTCGTTGATGGGGTAGTGCAAGGTGCAGCGATTGTCCCATAGCGCGAGCGCTCCTACCGACCAGGCAAAGCGGCAGGTGAATTCGGCGCGCACCTGATGGCGGAACAGATAATCGAGCAGCGGCGCGCTTTCCTCTTGCGTCATGCCGCCGAAGCGCACGGTGTGGGCGGGGTTGACGAAGAGAGCCCTGCGGCCGGTTTCCGGATGCACGCGCACCACCGGATGTTCGGCAAGGAATTCGCCGGCCGCCTCTGGCGCGCCGTTCTCGCGCAGCCGCTCTTCGCGCGTGCGCGAAGCGTCCGCTTTGGCCGAGCTGCTGATCGCGGTAAGCGGCTCGATGAGCCGGCGCATGCCGTCCGACAAGGTCTCGTAAGCCAGATACATGTTGGCGAACACGGTGTCGCCGCCTTGCGGAGGGATCTCGCGCGCGATGAGGAGTGTGGCCATCGGCGGTTTGGGCAAATAGGTCGTGTCGCTGTGCCAGACGCCGCCGAAATTGATCGTTTCGTGCTCGCGCTTGACGACGGCCACGACCTGGGGCGCGTCAGAGAGACCTTTGAGCAGCGGATATTCCGTGATTTCGCCGAGCCGGCCGGCAAACGCCAGCAGCTCTTGCGGCGACAACGTCTGGCCGCGGAAGAACACGACGAGATTGTCGAGCCAGGCGCGACGGATATCGGCGAGCCCGGCATCGCCAAGCGCGCGCAGATCGACGCCTTCGATCTCGGCGCCCAACGCGCCCGCAATTGGCCGGATGCGCATGATCTGTTCCACGGCTGGCTTTCGAGCACCGATTAAAGGCGAAAAGGCCCGGCGTTGCCACCGGGCCCCCCGCGTCCGCAGAGTGCCGCTCCTACCAGCGCCAGTCTTTCGCCGGCGGTGCGTCGTCTGCGTCGTTGTCATTGCCGCCGCGCGAGCGATCGTCGCGAGCTTCGCGGCGATAGCAGGCGTCGAAGCCGGTATCGGTTTGCGGCAATCTGGCCAAGGCCTCGGCCAGCGTGTCACGATAGTCATACAAGACCGTGCGGAACGCCGTGTGGGCGTCGCGGCAGAAATCGTCGTTGCGCACGCTCTCGAGCGCAGAAGTGTTGGCAAGACGCGTCTTGTAGGCGTGATAGCCCGCCGTTCCGCTCGCGCCCTTGCGGAAGAACGCCATCAGCACAGCGTCGCTGTCTTGCAGGTCCCTGCGAAAGGTCATCACGAAGCGGTTGTAGGAATTCACGTCGTGGCAGGTGAGTGCGGCGACCATCAGGCGCTGCTGCACGTTCGCCGCCTCAAGCGCGAATTCGTCTTCGCGCGAGGCGCAGGCCCATGCCGATTGAACTATGGCCGGCTCTGACGCGAACATGAAGGCGAGTACGGCGACGCAGGTCTTTCCCAATTTGTTCATGTCATGTCCCCTTCTTCTTGTTTTGTGAAATCAGGATGCCGACGGTGCGACGCAGCGACCCGCCGGAGGGTTCGTCTGATCCAGACGCGCCTCGAGCGCGCCGTCGACAAGGGCGCAGCCAACCCAGCGGAAGTGCCGTTCGGCGTCGTTGCCGCCGAGCGCAGTGCTGCGCAGCAGCGGCGTGAAACTGTTCGCCGCGACGAGGCCCGATTCGGGGCCTTTGTCGCACGATGCGATGTCGGTGCCGGCGTCTTTCAGGCAGTACGCGAACTCCACATCGAAGCGGCAATGATTGCGAAAGCCCAGATGATTGCCGTCGCTATCCACGCTCAGGCAGGACGAGGCGCCGTGATCGGGATCGTACGAGGCGGCTTGCGTCATATCGTCGATCGGATGCACGTCCGACTGGCGCACGGCCACGTTCACCAGCGGTGCCGGCGTGTCGAGTGTTGCCAGCGGCGACAGGACCGGGGGACTCAATGCGGCGGTGCGCTTCCTGTGCCTGGCGGCGGGGGGTATTGCAGCGGGCGGCTTGGGTGGCACCACCGCATTCACCGGAACACTGACCGGTGTCATGTCATCGGAAGATGTTTGCGTCGCCGCCGGCGAACAACTGTCGACGGACGGCGCGCTGCTTGCGACCGGAGACGCAAGGCCGAGCTTCTTGGCATAGAGCGCCAGTGCTATGCGCTTCTCGGCATCGTTGTAGGTGTGTCCTTCCGGAAACCAGTTCATGCAATGCGCGCCGCTGTCGCCCGAGTGCAGGATCATCGACACGCCGTCTTGCGCCGCGGAGATGGTTTCGCTGCGTCCATCCTGGAATGTGACCTCCAGACTGTCGCCGTTGCGGCGGAAGAACCCGACGACCGCGGAATCCTCGCTCACCGTTCCCAGATTGCGGTTGATGAAGGTGAAGCCCGTATCCTGTTTGTCGCCGCTGGGCGAAACCAGATGCCGCGCAAAACCGTCTTCGGTCAGCGTGAGTGTCAGCGCCGAGCCGTCCAATGCGGTGAGCGTCTTGCCGGCGATGCCATCCAGCCAATCGCGCTGCGACGCGGGCGGGTTGTCGGCGGCCGCGGTGGTGGGCGGTATGATGCCCGGCGCGCGCTCCGGAACGGGTGCGCTTTGCGCGGTGGATGCGCCTGCGACGAGCGCCAGCAGCATCGCGCCGGCAAAAATCGGCTTGTTCATCTCTTTCCCCTTCGACGCGCCGATCGCGCGCCCTTTAATGCCTCAACTGCCCCGAAGGCGTTTCGTCTCGCCGCAGCGCCGCGCAGAGCAGCAGCAAACTGAACAGATCCTGCCGGTCGAGCTGTTTTCCCTGCGCAAACGCCACGCGCATGGCCACCCGCGTCATGCGCTCGTTGATGGCTTCCTCGCCCGAGAGTCGAGCCATCTTGGTTTCTGTTTGAGCTTCGCGCGCTTGCAGCCGCGCGACGTCATTGTGCTGAGCGAGCGCTGGGTTTGAACTTGCGAGACATGCAACACACGCCGCTATCATCAATCGCCCCATCGGAACTTACTCCCCAATCCGACACGCCATTGTTAGGAGCAAGACATTTGCTAGTCGAAACCATTCCGGCGGGAACGTGAAGCGCTTTTTAGCGCGATGGAAAGAATTTTCCGGACAATGAGTTCCGTTCATCGATTGCATCGGGTTGTATCGATTTTTGTTGCGTTGTTCCGCGTAAGGAACTTGGCAAGCTGCGCGGAATTCCTGATGTTTCGCCGAACGAGCGAAGAAAATGTCGTTCAGATAGATGAACGATGGAACTGCGAAAAATGAAATTACCTCTCCCTCGGGAGGTCGAAATTTGCGAGACGCAAATTTCGGGTGAGGGGAAGCCTCACCAGTTGCGCTCTATTCTTACCCCTCACCCGATGCGCTTCGCGCGTCGACCTCTCCAAAAGGGAGAGGTGATGGGTTGAGTGAAGTCAGTCGCTCGCTCGTCCGTGTCACGACGCCCTCTTCAACATGGCCTTTCAGCAGGCCGAGCTTCGCGATCGGTGGCGTGGGCCTCCCGGGCCCAACCCGCACTGCGACATCATCGCAAATTTGCCGGGAGTGCCTGCGATCTCTAGAACCACGTGCCGGAAGATGCGCCGGGGGCGGCGATGGGTTAACGGGCTGGACATGATCATCATCGAGTTTCTGGTTTTTGTCGTTTCTTCGGGATTGTTCTTCACCGAACGCTTCCGCCACAATCTCTATGCGTGGCTGACGGCGGCCGCGCTCGCCACAGGGTCTTCGTTGCTGTTCGCTTACCACACGGCGATTGCGCTGACGGGCTATGCCGCCGAACCGCTGCCGGTCAAGATCGTGAAGGAACGGGTGGCCGTGTTGCAGAAGATCTCGCAGCCGCCGTCACCGTCGAAGCCGGAAGATTGCCACGACGACTATCCGTTCCTGTCGCGGCTGTTCGGCGATGAAGGAACGACGGACCTGACCCTTCAGGTCCACGCCGACGGCACGGTCGACAACGTGAAGGTGGCGCAATCCAGCGGCTCCGATCGGCTCGACGACGCGGCGGTCGATTGCGTGGCGCAGTGGCATTACCGCCCTGCCATCAAGGACGGCGCCCTCACCGATACGCCCTGGACGGCGCGGGTCGTGTGGAGCCTGGCGGGCACGACGGCGAAATGATGACGACCCTCCCCTTGCCGCCTTCGCTAAAGCTACGGCGTGCCTTGAGCATTCTCCTTGCCACGCCGAAGCGAAGCGTAGGCGGGAGGGAGGGTTGACTCAGTTCCACTTCAGGCCGCCTTTTTCGCACCGCCCTTCAACAGTCCGAGCCGGATCAAGCTCTCCGCGGTTGCGACGAGCGCGTCTTCGTTGGAACGCGGCGCCCAGCCCAAGAGCTTCCTCGCTTTCGCATTGGTGGCGTTCTTGACCTTGCCGAGCTCGGGTAAGACCAGCTTCAGCGCCGGATCGCGCAGCGCCGCCAGGCGCACGACCCAGTTAGGGATCTGCCGCGTGGGCACATTGTTTGCGGCCGCGCCGAGACGCGTTTTCAACATCCGCGCAATCTCGATCATCGACGCGAATTCGCTGCCGGTTGCGAGGAACCGCTCGCCCTTGGCGGCGGGATCGGTCATGGCGCGGATGTGCAGATCGGCAACGTCGCGCACGTCCACGATGCCGAAGAAGAGCTTGGGGCACCCCGGTACGTCGCCTTCCATGAAGCGCTTCACCAGCAGGATAGAGGTCGAATAGTCTGACCCCAGCACCGGCCCGAACACGCCGACCGGATTGACGACGGACAGCTCGAGCCCGCCGCCTTCCTTGGCGATGAAATCCCACGCCGCGCGTTCGGCGATAGTTTTGGATTTCACATAGGCCGCGGAGCCGGGCTCGCCGGGATCCGTCCAGTCTGTCTCGTCGAAAGGCCGCCCTTGCGGCTTCTTGCCGTAACCGACCGCGGCGAAGGAGGAGGTTAGCACCACGCGCTTGACGCCTGTGTCCCGCGCCGCGCGGAGCACGCGCAGCGAGCCTTCGCGCGCCGGCACGATCAGTTCGTCTTCATGCTTGGGCTCGCCGGCCGGGAAGGGCGAGGCGACATGCAACACGTAATCGCAACCGCTCACGGCTTCTTTCCAGCCTGCATCGCTTTCGAGATTGGCGGCGAAGAACGAGAGCCGATCGCCGGCTTGCGCGCCGCCGGCTTTCACCATGGCGCGCACGTCGCCTTCGCGCGCGAGATTGCGCACCGTGGTGCGCACCGTGTGGCCGGCTTGCAGAAGCTGGACAATGCACCAGGAGCCGATGAACCCGGATCCGCCGGTGACAAGAACTGTGCTCATGACGGCCCCGCTTTGTCTCGCATCGGTTCTACCGCCAGCCGAGGTCGAATCAAAAGGGCCCGACGGCGACATCGAGCCCTCTTCTATTTTCGTCTCGTTACGATCAGGCGGGCATTGAGAGCCACGAGGAACACGTCGCGTTGCCGAGGTCGTCTTGCGCGCGCTCATAGGCGAGGGGACGGGCGATGTTCAGCCGTTTGCGCGCAGCCTCGAGCGGTTCTGCAAACAGCTTCTCGACATCCTCGGCGTGCAGCCAGGCGGCGGCGCGGCCATGGCGATAGCCTTCCCATACCGCGCGCGCCACGTCGCGCCCATGCGGCTCGGTCAAACTCTTCAATACGCCGGATAGTGCGATGAAACCCCAACCCAATCCTTTGCTCTGCGCGAAGGAAAACGCCACCAGACAGAGTTCGCCTAGCGGATCGTCGGCGCGATAGCCGGTCAGCGTGTGCCAGATGTCGTGCAGATCGCGCTCTCGCCGGCCGAACCAGGCGTGAGGATGTTCTTCCTCGATGTCGCCTTTGACTTCCCGGCTCACATCGGCGAGCCCGTCTGCGGAAAATCCGGTTCTGTCGAGAAAGGCGCGATAGGCGGCACCGACTGTGCCGGGCCCGAATTGCGCGAGGAAGGTGCGGTCGGTGAGTCGGCCGACAAGTTCGACGCGGCGATAGGCGATTTGTCCGCCTTCTTGTGTCTGTAGCAGCCGCTGATAATTCTTGGCCGAGGTGCCTGCATTCAGGGCAGTCATGACCCGGAACACCTGCACCGTGTCGGAAGGGTCGGAGAGAAGCTTGCGCATCGCGCGAAACGCGCCCGCCCAGTCTCGCCTTTGCACCGCTACAGCCGTTGCCGCCGTCATTCTCGCCTCAATCTGATAATCTAGATTGTCAAATTGTCAGATGACTGTACTTTGTCAAGGGGCCGGCCCAAAATGCGGCCATGAAAGAACAGAAGCGCCGCTATTCCGGCCAAAGCTTCGAGGACCGCCAGAGCGAACGGCGCGGCCGCCTCGTTGAGGCGGCGCTGGAGGTGGCAGGGCGTTTCGGCCTCGAGGGGGCGTCTGTTGCCGCTATCTGCGCCGAAGCCGATCTCACCGCGCGCTATTTTTATGAATCGTTCCCAAGCCGTGACGCGATCTTCGTGGAAGCCTATCGCCTGGCGCAGGACAAGCTGTTGGGTTTCATGGCCGAAGCGAAGGGCCGCGATCCGGTGAAAAGCGCGCTCACCGGTTTCTTCACCGCGCTCAAGGAGCGTCCCCACGCCGCGCGCGTGTTCCTCGTGGATCTGGACGATCACGGCCTTGCCATGAAAGTGGCAAGCCATGAAGGCGCCAAGAAGCTCGGCAAGGCCTTCGGCATCAAGGCGAAACATCCCTTGCAGTTCGCCGGTGTCATCGGCGCCATCGTCGATATTGCCAAACGCTGGATCGAATCCGAGTTCGAGGAGCCGGTGGAGAAGGTGGTGGAGATCGCGTTCCCCTTCACACGGATCCAGGCGTCGCGATGAACCGATACTGGACGCTGTCGGGAAAACCGCTCGGCGGCTGGCCCGACGCCGATACCTTCGTGCTGCGCGATGGCGCGATGCCTGTGCCCGGCGAAGGGCAGGCGCTGACGCGCACGATCTATATCTCTCTCGATCCCTATCAGTGGGGCTACAAGCGGCGCGGCACCGAACCGCCGGGCGCGCCCTGCCATGCGCGCACCGTCAGCCAAGTGATCGAAAGCCGGATGCCCGGTTTCGCGCCGGGCGATTTCGTCTTCAACACCAACGGCTGGGCGGAGTACGGCTTGATGGGCGAGGGCGTGTGGCGTCCCGCCTACATGATCCCGCGCAAGCTCGATCCCGCGCTGGGCCGTATCTCACAAGCGGTTGGCGTGCTCGGCATGCTGGGGCTCACGGCTTATGCCGGGATGCTGGTAATGGCTGATCCCAAACGCGGCGAGACCGTTGTGGTGTCTGCGGCCTCAGGCGGCGTGGGCCAGATCGCCGGCCAACTGGCACGTCTGCGCGGCGCACGCGTCGTTGGCATCGCGGGCCGCGAAGCCAAGTGCAAATTCGTCATTGACGAACTCGGCTTCGATGCCGGCGTCTCGCATGCGAGTCCGACTCTCGCCGCCGATCTGCGCGCTGCATGCCCCGAGGGCGTCGACGTCTATTTCGAGAATGTTGGCGGCGCCGTGTTCGACGCCGTGCTGCCGCTCTTCAACGATGGCGCGCGGATGACGATCTGCGGCCTCATCGCGCATTATGGCGATGCGCCGGGCACGGATGCACGTGCCGCGCTGATGAAGCGAGGCGAGGGCATCTTCAAGGAGCGTGGCGTGACCGTGCGCGACCTCTTCGTCGGCGATTTCGTGCAAAGCCACCACGACCGCTTCCTCACCGAGGTTGCGCCGCAAGTGAAATCAGGCGAGATCAAATATCGCGAGGACATTCGTCACGGCATCGAGACTGTGCCCGCCTGTTTCAGCGAAATGCTCCGCGGCGACAACTTTGGGAAGATGTTGGTGCAGGTGAGTGACGATCCGACAATCTAAAAGTCGATGCGTGGCGAGAACACCAAACCGTCTCCGATATCATCGATGGTGAGCAAGGATGCCGGCGGAAGCCTCTTCCAGGTCGTCTTGAAACTGCACTTTTTGACGACATCCAGCCGCCCAACGCAATTGGTGCCCCGCGCGAGGCTCAATTTTCGCGTCAAATAGTTGATGCTCGTAATCAACTCACCGCCGTGGAAGGTGATTCCTGTGTGATCGTAGCCGACCAATTCCAGATGACTCTTCCGGTATCTGAAGGCGTACGAAGTGTCGCTCTCTGCATTCGGACCAACATCAAATGACTGGTCAAGATGAACACGCAAGGTACCGCGACGGATTTCCACGCCTTTCCACCTGTCGGTCACCGAAGATGATCCGATTTCATAGTCGCTATAGGTCAAAGTGTCCACGGAAAGCCGAGGCAGAAGAGTATGGTTCTGCACGGCTAGATCGAATGTGCCGTCGGTATTGCGAAACGCGATGACCAAAATTCGGTGAGCTGCGCTCCTGCTTCTCGAGTGATTTGCCGCTTGATCGCTTGCTACGAACACAGTCGCGACGCGGTCATTGTTCTCGAGAATGCCTGTGTCTTGGATTTCGATTTCCCAGCCGGCCGGGATGAAATCATTGATGCTCCGCGCATGCGCCGGGAGCTGCGGATATTCTTCGCCGGCTGACGAGGCGAACGTCAGCATCGCCACCGACAACGCGATCAACATCACCGCTCGCATTTGCATCGTGCCGCCCTGTTCGACAAGCAACCATACGGCACCTATCGCAAACAAAAAAAGGCCCGGTGTCGCCACCGGGCCTTTCGTTACTCTTTGCGTTGGACGCTAGATCAAAAATCCATGTCGCCCATACCGCCGCCCATGCCGCCGCCGGGCATGCCGCCGCCGCCCGACTCTTTCTTCGGACGATCGGCAACCATGGCCTCAGTCGTGATCAAGAGGGCCGCAACCGAAGCCGCGTCCTGCAGCGCGATGCGCACGACCTTGGTCGGGTCCACGATGCCGGCTTCGACGAGATCGACATAGGTTTCCTGCTGCGCGTCGAAGCCGAAGGTGTTGGACTTCTGCTCCAGCAGTTTGCCGACGACGATCGAAGCTTCCACGCCGGAGTTCTCGACGATCTGGCGAAGCGGCGCCTGGATCGCCTTGCGGACGATCGAAATGCCGACGTTCTGGTCTTCGTTGTCGCCGGTGAGGTCCTTGAGCGCCTTTGTGGCATAGAGAAGCGCCGCGCCGCCGCCGGGAAGAACGCCTTCCTCGACCGCCGCCTTGGTGGCGTTGAGCGCGTCATCGACGCGATCCTTCTTCTCTTTCACTTCGACTTCGGTCGCGCCGCCGACGCGGATGACCGCAACGCCGCCCGCGAGCTTCGCCAGGCGTTCCTGCAGCTTCTCCTTGTCGTAGTCGCTCGTCGTTTCTTCGATCTGCGCCTTGATCTGGGCGACGCGCGCCTGGATCTCGCCCTTCTTGCCGGCGCCGTCGATGATGGTGGTGTTGTCCTTGTCGATGCGGACCTTCTTGGCGGTGCCAAGCATGTTCAGCTTGACGTTCTCGAGCTTGATGCCGAGATCTTCGCTGATGACCTGGCCGCCGGTGACGATGGCGATGTCTTCCAGCATGGCCTTGCGGCGATCGCCGAAGCCCGGTGCCTTCACGGCCGCAACCTTGAGGCCGCCGCGCAGCTTGTTGACGACAAGGGTCGCCAGCGCTTCGCCTTCGACTTCTTCGGCGATGATCACGAGCGGACGGCCGCCCTGAACGATGGCTTCGAGAATCGGCAGCATCGGCTGCAGCGAGGCCAGCTTCTTCTCGTGGATGAGGATGTAGGGCTCATCGAGCTCGGCCATCATCTTGTCCGCGTTGGTGATGAAGTAGGGCGAGATGTAGCCGCGGTCGAACTGCATGCCTTCGACCACTTCGAGCTCGGTTTCGGCAGTGCGCGCTTCTTCGACCGTGATCACGCCTTCATTGCCGACTTTCGCCATGGCTTCGGCGATCATCTTGCCGACGGTCGCGTCACCGTTGGCGGAGATGGTGCCAACCTGGGCGATTTCGGAATTGTCTTTCACCTTCTTGGAGCGCTTCTTGAGATCGGCGACGACGACTTCAACCGCCTTCTCGATGCCGCGCTTCAAGTCCATCGGGTTCATGCCGGCGGCCACCGACTTGGATCCCTCGCGCACGATGGACGCTGCCAGGACCGTGGCGGTCGTGGTGCCGTCGCCGGCCGCATCGTTGGTCTTCGAGGCGACTTCGCGCACCATCTGGGCGCCCATGTTTTCGAACTTGTCGGCGAGTTCGATTTCCTTCGCCACCGTCACGCCGTCCTTGGTCGAACGCGGGGCGCCGAAGCTCTTTTCGATCACAACGTTGCGGCCCTTGGGACCGAGCGTCACCTTCACTGCGTCGGCGAGAATCTCGACGCCGCGGAGCATTCTCTCGCGGGCATCGGCGCCAAAGCGTACATCTTTCGCTGCCATGTGTGTGTTCTCCTAAATCTGGTGGGAGGCGCGCTTAAGCGGCCTTCTTCTTTGCGGTCTGGCGGTTTTCGAGAATGCCCATGATGTCGGACTCCTTCATGATCAGGAGTTCTTCACCGTCGATCTTCACTTCGGTGCCGCTCCATTTGCCGAACAGCACGAAATCGCCGGCCTTCACCTCGGGAACGACGCGTTTGCCGTGCTCATCCAGAGCGCCGGGGCCCACGGAGATGACTTCGCCTTCCTGCGGTTTTTCCTGGACGGTGTCGGGAATGATGATGCCGCCGGGGGTCTTCTGGTCTTCTTTCACGCGACGGACGACCACGCGGTCGCCAAGCGGACGAAACTTCATGGGGACAGTCTCCTCAATAATGCTAGGTTTTCCAGGTACTTGACTGAAGGCCTGGCCTCGCGGCACCGGCCGTGGCAGCACTCCCCTTGCGAGAGTGCCAACCGTCGGACGGGATGTAGTCGCCGCCGGGCGGGGCGTCAAGGCGGAGCGCCGACGTGACGCGCAAAGATTCCCAATGGCATGATCGCATCCACGCCGATTTGAGGGATGGCCTGTGCTGGTTCAAGCGCCGAAGCAAGAAGTCCGCAGCTGGACGACCGACAGCAGGCGCTGGTCGCATTACAAGCCGCGGCCGGGCGACGTCGTCATCGCCACGCCCGCCAAATGCGGCACGACTTGGATGCAGCAGATCGTTTCGCTGCTGATCTTCCAGACGCCCGAGCCGCGTTCGCTGCAAGGTCTCTCGCCCTGGATAGATCATCGTTTCGCACCGATCGAGAAAGTGATTGACGATATCGAGGCTCAGACCCATCGCCGCTTCCTCAAGGCGCATCTCGGCTTCGATCAGCTGCCGATCTACGACGAGGTGCGATACATCCATGTGGCGCGCGACGGCCGAGACGCCTTCATGTCGTGGCACAATCACATGTCCAATTACACCGCCCAGTCGCTGGCCACGATGGATCTGATGGGTGAGCAGGACGAGACTATCGCCCGCCCGCTTCCGCGCGCGCCCGCCGATCTCAGAGAGTTTTTCCAAACCTGGATGACGCAAGGCGAGGGCGCGCGGCTCGCCGACGACATGCCGGCCGCACGGTTCTTCGAGATCGAGCGCAGCTGGTGGAAAGAGCGCACCCGCCCCAATCTGTTGCTCGTTCACTACAACGATCTGAAGGCGGACCTGGCGAGCGAAATGCAGCGCATCGCGGCGTTCCTGGATATTGCCGTCGACGAAGAGACGTGGCCTTGTCTCGTCGAAGCGGCCTCATTCGAGGCGATGAAGCGGGCAGGCGCCACGCTGATGCCGCGCGCCGTCATGGCCTGGGACAAAGGCGCCGACCGCTTCCTCAACAAGGGCACGAACGAGCGCTGGCGTGATGTATTGAGTGCTGAAGACGTCGCGCGCTATGAAGCCCGCGTCGCCCGCGAACTTTCACCTGGCTTGGCGGGCTGGCTAGAACGCGGCCGCATCGCCGCCGGCGATCCGCACAGGGCTCAAGATTGAATCAGAATTGAATCATGCGCGGCTTGAATCGAGGGCGCGCACGGCGGGGTCCATCACGCGCCGCCACAAGGGAGGGATGGCCGCGAGCAGGATGGAGCCGGCGTAACCTGCGGGAAGCTCCGGCGCGCTGCTCAGATAGCGCAGCTCTTCATAAGAGATGGACGGCCTTTTGTGATGATCGGAATGCCGTCCCATGTTGAAGATGATGGTGTTGGCGATCACGTTGGAGCTGTTCCAGCTGTGAGCTTCGCCGAAGGGTTCCGTGCGCCCGCGCGCGTCGACGCGCCGTACCAGGCCGTAGTGAGCGATGTAGTTGAACAGCTCCAACACGATGACGCCGACCGCGCTTTCGCTCAGCAGAAAGACCGGCCCGCGCCAGCCCCCCGCAAGATAGAGCAGGACGAAGATCGCGAGCATCACCGCGCCATCGCCGAACACGCGGTTCGCGAGCACGCTCTCGTTGCTTCGTCTGACTCGTATTTGTTCGTGTTGCCAGGCTTCCCACCACTGTCCGCTGACGGTGCGCAGGAGAAAGGCATAGAAGCTCTCGCCCATGCGCGCGGTGGCGCAATCGCGCGCGGTGCCGGCGTAGCGATGGTGGCCGTAGATATGAGCGACGCGGAAGTGGCGATAGCACATGGCGGTCAGCATCAATGTGCCGAACGCGTGGCTGAGACGGCCTTTGCCATGCACCAGTTCGTGCGCGCACAAGATGCCGAAAACGCCGGTCGTCACGCCGATGGCGAACACCAGGCTGATAAACCCAAGCACAGACGCGTGCGCCGCGGTGGCGATCGCCCACAGTGTGACGGCGAGCTGCGCGACCACGTAAATCATCGGTAACAATTGATACAGCTGCGTCGAGCCGGCGGGGCGCGGGACATGACCGCGCGCCGAAATCGCTTCCGAACCGATCAGCGCGAGCAGCAGTAACCCGATTGTGAGCAGAGGGCCTGCGGCGCCGACAAAGACGAAGAATAACGGCACCGAAGCCAGCAGGAGAAACGGACTTGCGTAAGCCAACATCGCGCAACACTCACGTTCGTCACTCGATTATCGCTTGGCTGCCGTTATAGTGGAAGTGGGCGGGCCAATTATGAACGGAAGGAACTTGTCATGCGTTGGTCATTGGCCGCGGCTATCGCCGCGATGAGCGTTGGGCTTGTCTCAGTTGCCCACGCCGACAATTTCACGATCGATCCCCATCACACCCAAATCATCTTCGCCATCAAGCATCAGGGCTTGAGCACGTTCTATGGCCGTTTCGGCAAGGTGTCGGGAACGCTGGTATTCGATGACGCGGCACCGGAAAAAAGCCAGCTCAACGCGCAAGTCGACATGACCGACATCGAAACTCATGTCGACGAACTCGACAAGGAACTGCAGAACACCTTCCGCACCAGCAAATATCCGACCGCGAATTTCACGGCGCGCCAGATCGTCAAGACCGGCGAGAACACCGGCACGGCGACCGGGGATCTGACGCTCGCTGGCGTCACCAAGCCGGTGACGTTGAACGTCACCTTCAACGGCGGCAAGCACCCCATGATCGTGCAGCCTTATCGCGTCGGCTTTGACGCGACCACTACCGTCAAACGCTCGGATTTCGGCCTCACCGGCATGATCTGGTCCGGTTTCGTGGCCGACGAGGTGACCCTGATGATCGAGTGCGAGGCGGAGCGGCAGTAGCGGCGGGATCGCTGGACTTGATCAGCTCCCCCCAGTCCGTCATGGCCGACCGGCCGGAGCGAAGCGCAGGCGTGTCGGCCATCCATGAACACCCAAGTTGAAATTGTCGCGGGAGTACTTGCGCATCGAGATCCTGGGTGGCCGGGACAAGCCCGGCCATGACGGTATAATTTGATTTGAAGTGGCACTCTGAGCTTTTGGGGGACATCGCACATGAAATATTTAGCAGCAGCTCTTCTGGGCGCATCGGCGTTGATCGCGGTCGTGGCGCTGGCATCTCCCGCCCAACCGGACAAACCGGTCTGGGCAGCCGCGCAGGCCGCGCGCACGGAGCAATTGAAGTTGCTCGAAACCCTCGTGAACATCGATTCCGGGACGGGCGATGCCGCCGGCGGGCGCAAGGTCGAGGCCGTACTCATTCCGCTGCTG
>JACQDN010000019.1 GCA_016201105.1 Pseudomonadota bacterium | reverse complement strand
GCGGCAGGGGTTGCTGATCAAGCGTCTCGAAAAGCAAATTGAGGACCCCAGGATAGCCCAGACACAGGAAGGCCTGGGCGTGGTCTACACGAATCCGATGTTTGTGACTCCCGAGCTGGTCGAAGTTTATCTTCGGCCACTTGTGTCATCACCGGTCAAACGCCAGCAATGCCAAACATATGGCGTGGCATTTCAACCTAACCCGCTGCCGGCAGTCGAGCAAAAACTCAGGAGTTCGTCGATTCCCGCGCGCATTCTGTGGGGTACCGGCGATCCGCTGTTCACCAAAGAATGGGCCGAATGGCTCCACCATGCTCTGCCTCAGTCCCGCGGAATTCGCTACATTGAAGGCGCAAAGCTGTTTTTCACGGAAGAGTTCCCCGATATTGTCGCGGAGGAACTGCAACGTTTGTGGGCGGTTGGCTGATTCCTCAGTGCGCCACCATCGAGGCAGCCGCTATTTGCGACCGGCGAGGGAGTGCAAGTTCACGCAGTCACGCGCTAGCTGTGCATGGCGCGCACGCTCTGGGCGTGCGAGCGAATGACGAAGCCGGCGGCAGTCAATGTCTTGCGGATTTCGAGGCCGTGGGCGGCATCGCGCGCTTCGATGGTGATGCCAAGATCGGCCGATTTCACCGGCATGTCCGTCATCATGCGGTTGTGCGACACATCGAGGATGTTGCCGCCGGCTTCGCCGATGACGGTGGCAATGCGCGCCAGCCAGCCGGGTTGATCTTCGATCTCCACCACCAGCTGCATGATGCGGCCCTCGCGCATCATCTCGCGCAAGATCACATTCGACAGCAATCGCATGTCGATATTTCCGCCGGAGAGCACGATGCCGACCTTGCGGCCCGCGAAAATCGACGGATTGGCGGCCACGGCGGCGTAGGCTGCGGCACCCGCGCCTTCCACCACCGTCTTTTCGATTTCCAGCAGCGTGGCGATCGCCTTTTCGATTTCGTCCTCGCGCACCAGCAGAATGTCCTTCACATGCTGCGTGATGATCCGCCGCGTGATCGCGCCCGGCTCCTTGACGGCGATGCCTTCGGCGATGGTCTGCCCCGCACAAGCGACGCTCTCGCCTTTCACCACGCCGTACATCGAAGGGTAGAGTTTGGTCTCCACTCCGTAGATCTCTATCTCCGGCTTCAATGCTTTCGCGGCAACGGCTATTCCGGAGATCAATCCGCCGCCGCCAATCGGCACCACCAGCACCTCGACGTCAGGCGCGTCTTCGAGAAGCTCGAGCGCGACCGTGCCCTGGCCCGCGATCACCTTGGGATCGTCATAAGGATGGATGAAGGTCAGATTTTCCTTCTCGGCAATCGCTCTGGCGTGGATAAACGCTTCGCTCAATGTCTTGCCGTCCAGCACCACACGCGCGCCAAAATCCTTGGTGTGCTTCACTTTGGTGAACGGCGTTCCTTCAGGCATCACGATGATCGCCGGAATTCCCAAGCGGCCCGCATGATAGGCCACGCCTTGTGCGTGATTTCCCGCACTCATGGCAGCCACACCGCGCTTGCGCTCGTCAGCCGAAAGCGAGCTGAGCTTGTTGAACGCGCCGCGCTCCTTGAAAGAGGCGGTGAACTGCAAATTCTCGAACTTGAGATGGATCTCGGCGCCCGCGATCTTGGACAACGTGCGCGAATAGTGGGTCGGCGTGCGCTCCACGGCGTCGCGTATGGTGACGGCAGCGGCACGAATGTCCGCCAGCGAAATTTCGGCCAGCGAAACCTTGGGGGCGCCCGACACTTCGCGCGTCTGGGCTGTTTGGACCGCCTTCTTCGTCAATCCCGCAGACTCCGAAAAAAGGGCATCTGGCTGGTAGCAGCGGAGGGATTTGAACCCCCGACCAAGGGATTATGATTCCCCTGCTCTACCACTGAGCTACGCTGCCTCCTGCGCCGTCATGGCTGCCAGTCGAGGCGGGGGATGTAAGGGTGGGGTCCGCCCCTGTCAAGAAAGCCTGGGTGAACCCCAAGAAACGCTCAGCGATTTGTGGCAATCTCCCCCCGCCACCAAGCGGCGCAGCCAAATATTCGGGAGAAAGCAATGATCGTCGGCGCACATGTCATGATCCAGAGCAGCAACGATGCGGCGGACAAGAAGTTCTTCTCCGACGTTCTCAAGCTTTCCAGCATCGATGCCGGTGGCGGGTTCATGCTCTATGGAATTCCTCCCACCGAAATCGCCATTCATGGCGGCACCAACGGCAAGCACGAAGTGCTGTTGATGTGCAAAAACGCCGAAGCCTTCGTTGCCGACATGAAGAAACGCGGCCTTTCCACTACGCCGCTGCAGAACCAAGGCTGGGGAATCGTCACGCAGGTGTCGCTCCCGGGCGGGGGAACGCTGGGCGTCTATCAGCCGCTGTACACGCGCCCGAAAGCTGTGGGCGTGAAAGCGCCGGCGAAAAAGGTCGCCAGGGCGAAGAAGCCCGCCAAGAAATCCGCCAAGAAAAAAGCGAAGGCTAAGCCGCGGCGCGGTAAGGCTCGGCGGCGCTAATCCATCCGCCGCCCAATACCCGCGTGCCACCGCGTTCGTAAAAGACGCAAGCCTGTCCGGGCGCGACGGCTTCTTCGCCGTTGTGCAGTTCGACGTCCGCCGCTCCGTCTTCGCGCGGCGTGACACGGGCGAGCACGGGCGGTCGCATAGAGCGCACTTTTACCACGCAATCGAAAGGCTCGCGCGCGTCCGCAAGCCAGTTGATGTCGCGCAAGGCGATGGTGCGCACGCGAAGCGCGCTGCGCGGCCCGACGACAACGCGCGCGGCTTTGGCATCGAGCTTCACGACGAAAAGCGGCTCTTCGTTGCCGGAAAGGCCGAGGCCCTTGCGCTGGCCGACGGTAAAATGGATGACGCCGTCATGCCGGCCAAGCACCCGACCCTCGAGATCGACGATCTCCCCGGGAGCCGCCGCCCTTGCGCGCAATTTCTGAACCACGCCGGCGTAGTCGCCATCTGGCACGAAGCAGATATCCTGGCTGTCCGGCTTTTCCGCGACCGCCAAGCCGAGCTCCACGGCAAGCGCGCGTACGTCGCGCTTTTCCATGCCGCCAAGTGGGAAGCGCAAGAATTCGAGTTGCGCCCGCGTCGTCTTAAACAGGAAGTAGCTCTGGTCGCGCGACGGATCGGCAGCGGCATGAAGCTCGGGCCCATTCGCACCGTCGGTGCGACGGACATAATGACCGGTCGCCAGCGCATCCGCGCCCAGTTCCTTCGCAGTATCGAGAAGGTCCGCAAACTTCACTTTTTCATTGCAGAGAACGCAGGGGATGGGTGTTTCGCCGCGGACATAGGAGCCGGCGAATTCTTCCATCACGCTTTTCTTGAAGCGGGATTCGTAGTCGAGCACGTAGTGCGGGATGGAAAGCGTCTCGGCCACGCGGCGCGCATCGTAGATGTCCTGGCCGGCGCAGCAGGCGCCTTTTTTCTTTGCCGCTGCGCCCGCATCGTAGAGCTGCAACGTCATGCCGACGACGTCGTACCCTTCGCGCTTCAAAAGCGCCGCCGTCACCGAAGAGTCCACGCCGCCCGACATGGCCGCCACCACGCGCGTGTCGCGCGGGCTCTTCGCAATTCCAAGGCTGTTCAAAGAGTCAGTCATGGACGCTGCCTATAGGGCGGCGGCGACCTTTCCTCAAGAGAAGGCCTATGCCTTGCCGACCGGGAGGTAATTCAGCAGCGAAATCTGGCTCAATTGCGAGGTTACCTGCAGGGCCGCCTGCAGCGCCACTTGGTTCTGGTTCAGCCGGGTGACAGCCTGGCCCATATCCACGTCTTCCAGATCCGAGACGAACCCGGTGTACAGCGTGGAGAGTGAATTCTGCTGGTCGGTGGCGTCTTTGAGCCGATTGTAGACGAAACCATTGGCCGCCGCCGCATTGTTGACGGTGGTGGCCGCGGTCGTCGCGCTGCCGATGCTGGTCGAAAGAAAATCGGCTTGCGTCTGGCTCAGCGAGCCGCTGAACGCTCCACTTGTGCTGTTGAAGGTGGCGACGTCCTTGATCACCTGCATCAGCTGGGTGCCGATATCCGAGGCCAGCACGCCGTAACTCACTTGCTCGCCGTCACCGGTACGCACCGAGTGCGCTATCGTGCCGTTGGCGAAGGCGGCAGACGCCGAAGGCAGTGCGATCAGATCGGACAGCGAGGATACCGACACCGGCGGAGTGTTATCCTTGTCTCCGCCGTACATGAAGTTGCCGTTCGCATCTTTCGAATTCAGGATCTGCAGCGCCTGATCGAAGATGCTCTGGACCTGGGTCATCAAGGTCGAGCCGTCATTGTTGGCGACGGCGTCGGTCACGGCTTTGCGCATCTGACCGGCCAGATCGGACAGACTCGAGAGCTGGGTGTCCTGCATGTTGACTTGATTGAGTGTGACCTGCGTCGCGGTCTTGTAACCCTCGACACGGCCCGAAGCCGCGCGCGCGGCTTCCAGCATCGCGGTCTTGTCGCCGATGCCGGCATAATCGTTCGCAACCTTGCCGCTGGAGACCTGCGCTTGCGATTGCGTGAGTGCATTGCTGGCCTTCATGATCTGTGAAAGGAAGACCTGGGTCTGGGCGTTGCTGGCAACGCGGTCGATCGTCATGGCATCCTCACTGGATTTGCAGCAGCGTGTCGTAGAGCTGCTGCACGACCTGCAGCATGCGCGCACCCGCAGAGTAGGCCTGCTGGAAGGTCATCATGTTGGAGAGTTCTTCATCGAGATTGACGCCGGAGACCTGGCCCTGGCGCGATTGCGCTTCCAGAAGCCGGTCGCTTTGGGCGGTGTGTTCGGTCGTGGCGGCGGCACTGCGCGTGGCGACGTCCTGATAGAAGCTGGTCGCGAAATCGCTCAGCGTCGCAGTCTGGGCGCTGAGCGCGCCAACCTTGACAAAGCTCTGCCGCGTGTTGGCCAGATCCTGCAACGCAAGTGCCCCTCGCCCATCGCCGTGACTGACGATGGAATCGCCGGCAACCGTCGTGGATGCGATCGACGGCTGGCCTACCGCCAAACGCTGGGTGGACGCCATCAGATCGGGATTGACGCTGAAACCATTGGCTTGTGCTCTAGCCTGCTGCACGCCGAGGCCGAAGAGTTCGGTGAAGCTGGCACCAGTGGTGCCGCGCGCGGTGGTGTCGCCGGTGACATTGAGCTGATAGTTCGCATAGGCGGTGGCTGGCGTCATGGCGAGTGAACCGTCCGAGCCGAGCGAAAATGTCGCCGCGCCCCCGAATGCCGTGTTCAGCGCCGTCACCACATTGCCGATCGTCATGCCTGCCGTGACGGTCACGCTGGCGGTCTTGGCGATCTCGCCGTTTGGACCCTTCAATGTGAAATCCATCTTACCGCCCGCGGCCAGCCCGCTCGCATCGCTCGCGGAAAGTCCGGTTGCAAGAACGGACGGCACGCTGGCGTGAAAAATGTCGTTCAGGCCGAAGAATTGCGAAAAGCCGGTGCCGCCGCGGTTCGACGGTGTGGTCGCATCGTCCTGCACCACGATGCCGTTCGCGCCAGTGGCGGCGATCGACAATTGGCCGTCGGAGAACCCGGCCGTGCCGTTGGCGCTCAGCGCCGAATTCAACGCCGCCGTGAAGCTGCCGATGGTGGAGCCCAAGCTGACGGCCGCGCCACCGTCGACCGACAGAGTGCCGGCACCAAAATCGATATCGACGCGGCGGACGAGATTACCGTTCGCATCGGCAACAGCGACCGTCGTCTTGCCGGAAAAATTGAGCGCATCGCTCGCCAGCAGCCCCGTGTCGCGGCCGTCGAGCGATGCCGGCGGCGGAAACGCGGCGTTGGCATTGGCTTGCGCGTTCAAGGAGAGCGCAGTTTGCCGCGCAAAACTGCCGAGTTCCAGCTGAAGATCGCCAAGCGCGTGATCGCGCATGTCGAGCAGGCCTTTGAGCTTGCCGCCGGATAGATGCTGATCGAAAGCCTGCGGCGTGCCGATGGCGGCCCCGCTCGCAGCATTGGTGTCCTGAACGGTGATGGGGCCGTAGGCGCCAGCCGAGGTGGCCGGCGTATAGGAAAGCTGAGCGTAGGAATCGCTCACCAGATTCATGCCGTCGATCGTCATCACGGTGAGCTGGCCGTTGGGCTGTTCGCTCGTGCGCACATCCATCAACTCGGCAAGCTTGCCGACGGCGGTATCTCTGTTGTCGAGCAGGCCCGAGGCCTGGTCGCCGCTCGCGGTAGCCTGCTGAATCTGCGCGTTGTAGCCGTAGATCTGTTTGATCAAGGCGTTGGCTTCATCGACCGTCGAGGAAACCTGGCGGTCGACCTGAGTCTGCACGTTCGAAATAGAACTCGAAAGCGTGGAGACCGCGGAGGCCAGGCTTTGGAGCGAATTGAGCACGCCCAATTGATTGGTGCTGCTGGCGGGCGAAAGCGCCGCCTGCCCAAGCGCCGAAAACACACCATTGAGACGCGAGGTCAATGCCGTGCCGTCGCCGGGCGAGCCTAGCAACGCATTCACCTGACTCCATACCCCGCTCTGCGCGTCGTAACGCGCCGTCCCAGAAGTCGAAGACAGCGTTTCCTGCTGAAGATACTTGTCGATGACACGGGTGATGTCGGAAATATCGACGCCGGAGAGCTGGCCGCCGACAACGAGTGCCTGCTGATCCACCCGGCGGCGCGCATAACCGTCGGTATTCAGGTTGGCGACGTTGTTGGAGACGACGCGCAACGCGGCCGAGTTCGTATTAAGAGCGGTAAGTGCGCTCGATACGATGCCGTTCAGTGCCACCAGGCGCTCCACATGCTTTACGTCGCCAGAGCGTGATCGCAAAGCCTGTGCCAGCATTTCACCGCCAATCTTCGGGAAGAAACGCACTGACGCACGCTATTGGCGTCACGCGATCGGCAGGCTTTGCCGGGTTCGGGCAGAACGTGCCTTGCGCATTCTGGGCTTGCGCAAGCTAGGCCTCTCTATAAAGCGCGAAATTCCTTCTCCTTTGCGTTGGTACGCCTGTTGCTTTGAGGGGAGCGGATCATTCTCGGATTTCACGACGTGCCGCCCCTCGCCGCCAACACCGTCATCGTTTTGCCGCTGCAAAAGACGGCGGCGAGCGCTCTGGGCACGCAGCTGCCCTCAGGCATCGATGGCGTGTTTGCGGCGCTGCTGGCGAGAAACAGCAACGTCACACCGCTCGCCGCGGCCGCAAAGACACTCGAAAATCTTCCGCAAAGCGCAGACCCGCCGCTGCAGGTCAAAGACAAATCTTCCCGCGGCAGACGCGAGCTGTCTCTGCGCAACAATCTTCCTGATGCCGCCGATGCGCTGACGCCGCTGCAGGCCAAGCTCAACGCGCGTAAGCAAGCGAACCCGGATGCAAAACTCCATGCGCCGGACGGTTCCCTCGCAAATCCCGCGCAGATTGCAAATCCCGCCCAGAGCGATCCAATTCCCAGCGATATCTTGGCCCAGCTCAAGACGCCGAACGCCCAGAACACCATCGACAGCGATGCCAAGGGCGCGGCTCAGGTCGACATGATCGCTTTGGCGCAAACCCGTCCAGACGTCCCCAATAAGACAGATGGCAAAACGCGCGATGCGGGCACCCGGCTCGCAAGGATCGACGCGAGCCTGGGGACTAGTCCTCCCGAGCGGACGGCAAAGCTCGAAGAGATTGCGTTTGGCAATCCGGGCGATACGCCGCTTCCGGGCGTCAATCACGACAGCAAGAGCGCCCAGAACCATCCCACCCTCGACGAATTCCTGGCGAAGATCGGCCCCAACACCGATCAGGCTCAAGCCGTGAAAACGCAGATCGACACCAAAGCGACGGCGGCTCTCTCCGAACTCGCCAATCAGGGAACGAAACAGACCGCTTCCAAGCCATCGATCGAGGCAGGTGCACTGCGCGAGATGCAGAACGGCCACCCGATCCAGGGAAACGATCACAACACCCAGGCGAACAGCGATCAGCCGCATCGCGACCAAAGTCAGACTGATCGTCAAAACCAGCGCCCGACTGACAACGCCAACATCAGCACCAACACCACCACCAGTGCCGAGGCTCACAACCAGAGCCAGCCGCAGGCCGTTCAGACGCAGACTTCGAACACCGCCCAGACCGCATTCCAAAACACCGTCGATGCGTCACAGGCCGCGCTGCCGTCCGGCGGCACGCAAGCGTCCACCGTGACCGCCGCGCTCCAAGTAGCGCCGCGCGTTCATGCCGACGCACAGCTGCCGCAGCCCGATATCGGTGCCATCGCCGTCAGCATTGCAGCGAAATCGCAGTCCGGTTCCAAGCGGTTCGACATCCGCCTCGATCCCCCCGAGTTGGGGCGTATCGACGTGCGTCTTTCGGTCGACGGCGCGGGCAAGGCACAAGCGCAGCTCTCCGCCGACAATCAACAGACGCTCGACCTTCTGCAGCGCGACAAGGGCACGCTCGAACGCGCACTCAAGGATTCCGGACTCGATCTGGGCAGCAACGGTCTGAACTTTTCGCTGAAAGGCCAGGACCGTCAGCACACCGATGCCCCCGATGGCAAAAGCAGCCGCTCGCTCGGCGTCTCGGCGATCGCCGGCACCGAAACGGCGAATCTAGTTCAGCCGCACATTCTTCCCGTCGACAACGCAAGACTCGATATCAGGGTCTGAGGAACGAACATGGTCGCCAACATTGCCGCCACCGCAGCCGCCGCGCAAACCAACGCCACTAAGCAACTTGCGGGCAATTTCGACACCTTTCTCAAGCTGCTCACCACGCAGCTGCAGAACCAGGATCCCATGTCGCCCATGGACTCCAACCAGTTCACCCAGCAGTTGGTGCAGTTCAGCCAGGTGGAGCAACAGATCAACACCAACGACAATCTGAAGTCGTTGATCTCGCTCGGGAAGAGCCGCAGCGCCAGTGACGCGGTCGGCTATCTCGGCAAGTCCGTCACCGTCACGACCGGCCACGGCCTTCTGTCGGGTGGCCAGGCGCAGTGGAGCTACGCGCTCGGCGGCGCGGCGTCCTCGACGACGTTCACCGTCAGCGATGCGGGCGGCAAGGTCGTCTATACGCAGGCCGGCGAACTCACCACCGGTCAGCATATTTTCGACTGGAACGGAACCGACAACAACGGCACGCAACTGCCCGACGGGGTCTATACCCTCAACGTCGCCGCGAAGGCCGCCGACGGTTCTGCCGTCGATTCCGCGGTCGCCAGCAAAGGTATCGTGGACGAAGTCAATCTCACCGGCAGCGAACCTTACTTGATGATCGGCTCCATGGCGGTGCCGCTCAGCCAGGTGGCCGCGGTCGACGGTCTGTAGTCACGCACGCGGCGGCCGAGAAACGGCGCCGCCAACGAAGAAACCGATCTGCGAGGCGAAGCTCTCGCTCCTCGAAGCAAAAAGGAAAGTGTCATGAGTCTCTACGGCGCCCTGATGACGGGTGTTTCCGGCTTGAGTGCGAACAGCAAAGCGCTCAGCATTGCATCCTCCAATATCGCGAACGTCAACACGGTCGGCTACAAGACGGGCCAGGCTGCGTTTTCGACGCTGCTCGCCGCCGCCGCCAATTCGGGCGATGTGTCGTCGAGCGGCGTGATCGCGAATCAACGACAGAACGTCAGCATGCAGGGCCTGCTGACTTCGACCTCTTCGCCCACCGATCTGGCGATCTCCGGCAACGGCTTCTTTGTCGTCAGCCAGCAGACCACCAATTCGAGCCAGTCCCTCAACTACACCCGCGCGGGCGACTTCGCGCCTGATGCCGGCGGCAATCTGCGCAACAGCGCCGGCTACTATCTGATGGGTTGGCCCCTCGACTCCAGCGGCAACATCCCCTCCGATCGCAACGATCTGACCGCCATCAACGTCAACAATCTCGCCGGCAAGGCCGAAGCGACTACCAAGATCTCGATCCAGGCCAACCTGCAGGCGAGCACGACGCCGGTTGCCTCCTATACGCCTGGCGATATGACGGCCGGAACGGTGACGCCGGACTTCCAGCGCACCATCAACGTTTATGACAGCCAGGGTGGCACGCAGCCGGTCCAGCTCTCCTTTGTGAAAACCAGTGCAAACACCTGGGCCTATGAAGCGACCTACCAGGGCGACGTCACCAAGATCGGTGGCGCTACGAACAATCCGCTCGCGACCGGCTCAATGACGTTCAACGCCGACGGCACGCTGGCGACCGCGGACAATTCGGCGGTCACCCCCACCGGTTCGATCTCGCTCACCATTCCGTGGGATCCAACGACATCGGGTCTCAATCCACAGGCGCTCAGCGTCAACATGGGCACGGTGAACAGCTCGGACGGCGTCACGCAGTTCGAAGGTGCTTCCGCGCTTCTGTCGTCGTCCGTCGACGGCGCATTGTTCGGCAGCCTTACCGGAGTGTCGATCGACACCAACGGTTACGTCACCGCGCAGTTCTCGAACGGCTTGTCGCAGAAAGTGTTCAAGCTTCCGATCGCGACATTCAGCAATCCCGACGGGCTTACGGCAGTGTCGGGCAATGCGTATTCGGTGTCGTCGAATTCCGGCGCGCCGATCATGTCGGAAGCAAATACCGCCGCTGCCGGATCGATCCAATCTTCCGCGCTGGAAGGTTCCACCGTCGATCTTGCGACCGAGTTCACCAATCTCATTACGACACAGCGTGCTTATTCGGCATCTGCACGCATCATCACGACTGCGTCAGAAATGCTGGATCAGCTCTTGCAGATGACGCACTAAGCGAAACATCGGCGTTTCTGAAGGATCGGGAACGCCGGTGAATTCGTTTTGACTAGAAATGGCACGAAGATTTTACGACTTCATTTACCGTGATGCTTTGCCGTTCTTTAAAGGCGGCACGGTTACTTTGTCCGCGGTAATGGAGTTGGGAGCAACAGGAACATGGGCGAGGACCGTAGAGGCCGCGTAAGCTACGTCATCGGACCGGACGGTAGCCCGCTCACGCTGGCCGATTTGCCGCCGCCGAATACGAAGCGCTGGGTGATCCGCCGCAAGGCCGAAGTCGTGGCCGCCGTGCGCGGCGGATTGTTGAGCCTGGACGAGGCGTGTCGCCGCTATACGCTGACAGTCGAGGAATTCCTCGCCTGGCAGCGCGCAATCGACCGCTTCGGCATGCCGGGCCTGCGCGCGACACGCGTGCAGCAATACAGACACTGATTGAATTCGCGTCCCAAGATTGAAGTCGAGCATGGCGTTCGCAAAATCGCGAACGCCATTTTCGTGTGCACTTTCTACATCCACGAATTGCATAGTCGTGCGCAGCGCTAACGGAAGACGTTAGCAAAAGGTTACTGCGATCTTCGACACGCTTAGCGAACATGGTTTTCAATCTCTTCCCGCCTTAAGCCTAATTTTACCCAAGACACGGCAATGTTTGCCTAGCACGGCGAGATTGCGAAAGCGCGTTTTGGAAAACGCCTTCGTCTCGCCCGAGAGGCGGAGGGTAGTCTTGCCGGAATTTCTGAGAGGTGTGGGCGCCGCGCGTTTCGGCGTGATGGCCGGCGTCGCCGCCGCGCTGACCGCTTTCTTTCTCTATATCGCCGGCGCCATCACCGAGCCGGCCAAGTCGATCCTGTTCGCAGGCCTGGAAGCACGCGACGCAGCCGCGGTTACGGCGAAACTTGACGCCATGAACGTGCCCTACGAGGCCAAGGGCGATGGCGGAACCATTCTGGTTCCGTCGGATCAGGTGACCAAGCTGCGCATGGAGCTGGCCTCCGAGAACCTGCCCGCCGCCGGCGTCGGCTACGAAATCTTCGACAAGTCCGATGCTTTCGGCACCACCGCTTTCGTGCAGAACATCAATCGCCTTCGCGCCGTCGAAGGCGAACTTGCCCGCTCGATCCAAACCATCGACGGCATTTCCGCCGCGCGCATTCACCTTGTGGTGCCGGAACGCCAGATCTTCTCCCACGACGAGCAATCGCCAAGCGCTTCGGTCGTGATCAAGACGCGCGGCGTGATGAATCGCGAGCAAGTGGCCGCCATTCAGCATCTCGTTGCGGCCGCGGTCGCAGGGCTTGCGCCCGAACACGTCGCGATCGTGGACGATAAAGGAAATCTGTTGGCCGGCGGAGACGACAAGTCGGGGCCCGATGCCGGCTCTGCCAAGCAGGAAGAAGATACCACCGGCTTCGAAGAGCGCTTGCGCCAGCGCATCGAATCCATTGTGGCCAGCGTCGTCGGACCGGGCCATGTGCGTGTGCAAGTGGCCGCCGACATGAACTACAATCATGTCAGCGAGACGTCGGAAACCTACGATCCGGATTCCAAGGTCGTGCGCTCCTCGCAGACCGTCCAATCCGACGCGAACGAAGGCAACAACGACAGCAGCAACGCGGTCTCGGTTGCCAACGCCCTGCCCAATCAGGCCGCCACGACTTCGACCCCCGGCAGCAAATCCTCAAACACCCGCAACGAAGAGACGACGAACTACGAGATCTCCAAAACGGTGCGCACCTCAACGATCGACGGCGGCACCGTGAAGAAGCTCTCCGTCGCCGTCGCCGTCGACGGCGACACGACGACGAACGCGTCCGGCGCCGTCAGCTACAAGCCGCGTTCGTCCGACGAGTTGCAGAAAATCGATATGCTGGTCAAATCCGCTATCGGCTTCGACAAGGCGCGCGGCGATGTCGTGCAAGTCGTGAACATGCCGTTCGCGCGCATGGACACCGGTCCGATTGCGCCTGTGGCAGCCCCGCTCCTGGGTCTGGATTCCGGAGACTGGCTGAAGATCATCGAGGTGGCGATCATGGGCCTCGTGGCGCTGCTGATGGGCTTCTTCGTGGTGCGTCCGCTCATCAACCGCATGTTCACGCCGGTCTCGTCACAGCCCAGCTACCTGCCGAACGCGATGCAGTCCTCCGGTCAACTTGCTGCGCCGGGTCAGCACCACGCGACCGCCGGCGACGCAAGCGGCCAGGCAGCATTGCCGGCGCCGCGCGAAAACATGATCGACATCTCGCGTATCGACGGTCAGGTCCGCGAATCTTCCATCAAGAAGGTCGGCGAAGTCGTGCAGTCGCATCCCGATGAGGCGATCGCGATCCTGCGCACCTGGCTGCATCAACCGGTGTAATCGACCATGTCGCGCGGCAACAAAGCAGCAGCCAAGGAAGACGTTCGCGGGCTCAGCGGCCCGGAACGGGCGGCCGTTCTCATGCTCTCGCTCGGCGAGGAGCATAGCTCGCCGCTGTGGAAGCTCATGGACGAAGACGAGATCAAGGAAATCTCGCAGCTCATGTCCAACCTAGGTGCCGTCAGCGCGAGCCTGGTGGAAAAATTGATGGTCGATTTCGTCTCCCAGATGTCGGCGGGCGGTTCGCTGCTGGGCTCTTACGAATCGACCGAGCGCCTGCTCAACAAGTTCCTGGAGCAGGACAAAGTCTCCAACATCATGGAAGAAATCCGCGGCCCCGCCGGCCGCACGATGTGGGACAAGCTCGCCAACGTGAACGAGACGGTTCTGGCGAACTATCTGAAAAACGAATATCCGCAAACCGTCGCGGTCGTACTCTCCAAGATCAAGCCGGAACACGCCGCGCGTGTGCTCGGCGCCATGCCGGAGGAATTCGCCCTCGAAGTGGTGCAGCGCATGCTGCGCATGGAATCGGTGCAGAAGGACATTCTAGACAAGGTCGAAAAGACCTTGCGCGTCGAATTCATGTCCAACCTCGCCCGCACCGCCAAGCGCGATGCGCATGAGCACATCGCGGAAATCTTCAACAATTTCGATCGCCAGACCGAAGGCCGCTTCATCACGGCGCTGGAAGAAAGAAATCGCGACTCCGCCGAACGCATCAAGGCGCTGATGTTCACCTTCGAGGACCTCGGCAAGCTCGATCCCGGTTCGATCCAAACGCTGCTGCGCCATGTCGAGAAGGACAAACTCGCCCTCGCGCTCAAAGGCGCGACCGATACGCTGCGCGACGTCTTCTTCTCCAATATGAGCGAACGCGCGGGAAAGATCCTGCGCGAAGACATGGAAGCGATGGGGCCCGTGCGCCTCAAGGATGTCGATGAAGCCCAGATGCGCATGGTGAACGTCGCCAAGGACCTCGCCAACAAGGGCGAAATCATGATCGCCAACAAGCAGGGCGAAGACGAGTTGATCTACTGATGAGAAAGACCGCCACCCGTTTTACCTTCGACACCGTTTTTGCGGCGGGTACCGACGTTGCCTCCGACGCCGCGCGCAACCGCGCGCGCAAGACGCTGACGCAGGGAGAGCTCGATCAGCTGATGACGCAGGCGCGCACCGAAGGCCTGCGTTCGTGTGAAGTTAGCGCCATTGAAGCAGTGGACGCGGCGGCCCGTGAATTGACGGCGCAGCTGCGCCAGTCGCTCGCGGCCATCGACCAAGTCCGCGCGCATGCCGCCGATCTGGCGATGGCGGTTGGCGGAAAGCTCGCGCGCACCGCACTGGAAGCCTTTCCGCTCGGCGAAGTCGAGCGCGCGCTGCGCGAAGCCATGCACCAAGCCATCGGCGAGCCGCGCATCGTATTGCGCACCTCGCAAGCCGTCGCCGACGCGCTCGGCAAACGCATCGCGGACATGGCTCACGAAGAGGGCTTCGACGGCCGCGTTCAGATCTCGGCGGAACACAATTTTCGCGGCGCAGACTGCCGCATCGAATGGCGCGGCGGCGGCGCCGAACGCGCCCTCGCCTCTATGGAAGCAAGCATGAACGAATTGATCGCCCGGCGTTTTGCCGACGCGGGCCGCGTGACGGAGGAATAGACCATGCCTGGCAACGACGAAGTCGAACTGCCGGATCTTGCCCATGAGCCCGGAGGCGAAGGCCGCCCTGCTCTGCTGCAGACCCACGACGCCCAGGAGAACGAGGCGAAAAGAAGTTCGTCCGATCTCGAAGCGGTGTTCGATGTGCCCGTCACGGTCAGTGCCGTGCTCGGCAAGTCGGGCATGGAAGTGAGCCAGCTGCTGAAGCTCGGCAAAGGAACGATCGTGGAGCTGGACCGCAAGGTCGGCGAGGCCATCGACATCTATGTGAACAACCGCCTCGTCGCGCGCGGCGAAGTGGTGCTGGTCGAAGACCGTCTCGGCGTGACCATGACGGAAATCATCAAGAGCGGTCAGGCGTAAGCCGGCAAAGGAATAGAGGAACAAAGCCATGCGGCTACTCATCATCGGCGCCATGCAAGGCCAACTCGGCGCGGCCACCAAAATCGCGATGGATCGCGGCGCCAAAGTCACCCTTGCCAACGATATCGACCAGGCTTTGGCCGAACTTCGCGGCGGCAAGGGGGCGGATCTTGCGCTGTGCGACGTGACGCTCGACATCGGACGGCTGGTGCGCAGCCTCGCGGCCGAACGCATCTGTACGCCGGTCGTCGCGGCCGGTATCGGCACCGACGCGCGCAAGGCGGTGGACGCCATCCGCGCCGGCGCCAAAGAATATTTGCCGCTACCGCCCGATCCCGAGTTGATTGCGGCCGTTCTTTCCGCCGTCGCCGATGAATCCCATCAGCTCATCTATGAAGATGAAGCAATGGGCCAAGTCATCGCTCTCGCCGATCAGGTCTCCGGCAGCGACGCCTCCATCCTCATCACGGGGGAAAGCGGCACGGGTAAGGAAGTGCTCGCCCGCTACGTTCACAGGAAGTCCTCTCGCGCCGACAAACCGTTCATCTCCATCAACTGCGCGGCCATCCCGGACAATCTGTTGGAATCGGAATTGTTCGGTCACGAGAAGGGCTCGTTCACCGGCGCCGTGGCGCGCCGCGTCGGCAAATTCGAGGAAGCCAACGGCGGCACGCTGCTGCTGGATGAAATCAGCGAGATGGACGTGCGCCTGCAGGCCAAGCTCCTGCGCGCGATTCAAGAACGCGAAATCGACCGCGTCGGCGGCACCAAGCCGGTCAAGGTCGACATCCGCATCGTCGCCACCTCCAACCGCGATCTCGCCGAAGCGGTGAAGCGCGGCACCTTCCGCGAAGACCTGCTCTATCGCCTGAACGTGGTGAACCTTCGCCTGCCCGCTTTGCGCGAACGCCCGAAGGATATTCTCGCACTCGCCCGCCATTTCGCGCACAAATACGCCGAAGTGAACGGCGCGCCCTTCCGTCCGCTCGCGTCCGTCACCGAACGCCTGCTGATCTCGCACAATTGGCGGGGCAATGTGCGCGAGCTGGAAAACACCATCCACCGCGCCGTGCTGCTCGCCAACGGCGCGGAAATTTCACCCGAAGCCATTCGCCTCCCCGATGGCACGCAGGTGGGCAACGGTCCGGGGAACGACATTTCAGGCCCGGTGAAAGCGGTGGTCGACACGGCGAACGCCTTGGCGGCGCGCGGTCTTGTCGGCCGCACCGTCGCCGAAGTCGAACGCGATCTCATTCTGGATACGCTCGATCATTGCCTGGGCAATCGCACGCACGCGGCCAATATTCTGGGCATTTCGATCCGCACCCTGCGCAACAAGCTGCGCGAGTACAGCCAATCCGGCCTTGCCGTTCCGCAACCCGGCGAAGCCCGTGCCGCCGCTCTCGGATGATGACAACGATGATCTCGGGCCATGTCTGACGCGACCAACGCACTCCCGGCTGCCGCCGCACCCGGCTTCGACCTCGGGCGCATTCAGGAGATTCTGAAGCGCAGCGATCTGTCGCTGGCCATCGGCATCATGGCGATTCTGGTGGTGCTGATCCTGCCGTTGCCGGCATGGCTGCTCGACATCAGTCTCGCTTTTTCGCTGTCGCTTTCGATTCTGATTCTGATGACGGCTGTATTCATCCGAAAGCCATTGGAATTCAGCGCTTTTCCGGCGGTACTTTTGATCACCACGATGCTGCGCCTCGCCCTCAACCTCGCTTCAACGCGGTTGATCCTGGGCCACGGCAACGAAGGCACCGATGCCTCGGGCTATGTGATCCAGGCGTTCGGCAAACTGATCATGCAAGGCAACTTCCTGATCGGGCTGATTGTGTTTGCGATCCTGGTCATCGTGAATTTCATCGTCATCACCAAAGGTTCGGGGCGCATCGCCGAAGTCGCGGCCCGCTTCAGCTTGGACGCGATGCCCGGCAAGCAGATGGCGATCGACGCCGACCTCTCCGCCGGATTGATCGACGAAAAGGAAGCGCGCAGCCGCCGCAAGACCATCGAAGCGGAATCCAATTTCTTCGGCGCCATGGACGGCGCCAGCAAATTCGTGCGCGGCGATGCCATCGCCGGGTTGATGATCGTCGCCATCAACGTCATCGGCGGCATCATCATCGCCGTTGCACAAAAGGGCATGAGCTTCGTCGATGCGACGCAGACTTTCACCCTGCTCACGGTCGGCGACGGCCTCGTCAGCCAGATGCCGGCGCTCATCGTTTCGACCGCGGCCGGCCTCATGGTCTCCAAGGCGGGCGTCGAAGGCGCGACCGACAAAGCGCTGATCAGCCAGTTCTCGTTCTATCCGCAGGCGCTGGGCATGGCCTCGGCCGTGATGGGCATCGTCGGCGTGTTGCCGGGAATGCCCACGCTTGTGTTCGTCGCGCTATCCGCCGGCGTCGGAGCGCTCGCCTGGGTCGCCTACAAGAAGAAGGACGAAGCGCGCGCCGAAGCCCAGAAGCAGGAAGATAAAGCCGCCGCAGAGGTCCAGGCGAAGGAAGAGCCGATCGCCAACGCGTTGGCGCTCGATCTTTTGCGCATCGAATTGGGTTACGGCCTCCTGCCGCTGATCAACGATGTGAAAGGCCAGCGCATCACCGACCAGATCAAAGCGCTGCGAAAGCAGCTCGCCCAGGAAATGGGCTTCGTCATGCCGAGCGTGCGCATCCTCGACAACATGCAGCTCGGCGCCAACGAGTACCGCATTTCGGTCAAGGAATTCGATTCCGGACGCGGCGAACTCTTTCCTGGCCAATTCCTCGTCATGGATCCGCAAGGAAGGCCGATCGACATTCCAGGCACGCACACGACCGAACCCGCTTTCGGGCTCCCTGCGACCTGGATCATGCAGAACCTGCGCGACGAGGCTTCGTTTCGTGGCCTGACCGTTGTCGATCCCGGCACCGTGCTTACCACGCACCTGACCGAAGTGCTCAAGAGCCACATGAGCGAACTTCTGTCTTTTGCAGAGACAAAGAAGCTGCTGGACGATTTGCCCATCGAGCACAAGAAGCTGGTGGACGAAATCATCCCCTCGCAGATTTCGGTCACAGGCGTGCAGCGCGTATTGCAAACCTTGCTGGCCGAGCGCGTTTCGATCCGCGATTTGCCGTCCGTCCTGGAAGGCATCGCCGAGGCCGTCGGTCATACCAAAAATGCGCTCTACATCACCGAGCATGTGCGGGCCCGCCTCGCGCGTCAGCTTTGCCACCAATATCTCTCGCCCCACGGTTATCTGCCGTTGGTCGCGCTCTCGCCCGCCTGGGAACAGGCCTTCGCGGAATCGATCATCGGTCAGGGCGAAGAGCGCCAACTCGCCATGGCGCCGTCGCAGCTGCAAGCCTTCATCCAGGCCGTGCGCGAGCGCTTCGACGAAGCGGGTCAAAAAGGCGATATGGCCGTGCTGCTCACCAGCCCGCAGGTACGTCCCTTCGTGCGCTCGATCGTGGAACGCTTCCGCGCGCAGACGGTCGTCATGTCGCAAAACGAAATTCACGCCAGCGTGCGCCTGCGCACTTTGGGAACGGTCTAAGCCATGCAACTCAGGACATTTCTCGCCAAAGACATGAAGGCCGCGCTCTCCAGTGTGCGCAAGGAAATGGGCCCCGACGCCGTCATCATCGCCAGCGAGCGTGCAAAAGGCGGCGGCGTGATGGTTCGTGCGGCCGTCGATAAACCGGAACAGGATGCCGAACTACCCCAGGCGCAAACGTCGGACGCCGAAACTGCACCGCAGAATTTCGCCGACAAATATCGCGACGGATTGATCCGTCGGTTGCGCGGCGAAAAGTCGAATTCGACGCCCAAGAGCCGAAATTTCGACCGCGCGCATTTGCTGGAATTGCTCCGCGGCCATCGCGCGCCGGATTCGCTTGCACACGATCTTGCCAAAACCGCGGAGCAAAGCGGATTGTCCGATATGACGCTGGCGCTGGCCTGCGCGCTCGACCGCCGCATGCGTTGCAAGCCGCTCGATACGTCGAACGCGTCAGCTCTTCTTCTCCTGGGCCCGAATGGCGCGGGCAAAACGGCCGTTGCCTCCAAGATCGCGGCCCATGCCCGCCTCTCGCACCGGTCGGTGCGCCTGATTGCGGCAGACGCCCATGGCGCAGGCGCGGTCGCACGGCTTGAGACGTTCGGCAATCATTTGGGCGCGGAGACCGTCATCGCCGATAGCGCGGATGCGATCGTCAAAGCCATCGCCAAAGCCGCCAAGGACAAATATCTCGCCATCGTCGATACCGCCGGCTTCGATCCGCGCAATTCGAAATTGCGCACCGCCTTTGCCGGCGTCGCCGCCATCGACGGCATCGAGACAATCGGCGTGGTCTCGGCCTTGGGCGACGCCGAAGAAGTCGGCGAGATCACCCACGCGCTCTATCTGCTGGGTGCAAAGCATCTCGTCGTCACCGGTCTGGATCTCTCCCGCCGGCTGGGAGCCGTCACGGCCGCGTCGACACGCGGGCTCACGCTCGCCCATGTTACCCGCTCGCCCTTTGTGGCCGGCGGACTTGAAACTCTCACCCCGCTTTCGCTTGCGCGTCTTTTGATCGATGCGAGCTCAGGCGACGCCGACACAGGAAGCGCTCAATGACGGCCCCACTACACATTTCCGGAACGCAGATAACGGCCATCGGCTCGGGCAAGGGCGGCACCGGCAAGACGTTGGTCGCAGTCAGCCTTGCGCATGCATTCGCGCACGAGGGCGAACGCATCCTTCTGCTCGATGCCGATCTCGGGCTTTCCAACACCACTGTGCATCTGGGATTGGAATCCGGCGGCAATCTCTTTGCGTTGCTCGCGGGCAAATGTCCGCTTGCCGATGCGGTTGTCAAAGTGCAAGGCGGAATCGACATCCGCGGCGGCTTCGACCTTCTGTCCGGCCCTTCCGGTTCCGGCGCACTTGCGAACATCGATCGCAGAATTGCGACAATGTTGATGAAAGGATTGCGCGGCGCCAACCGTTACGACCGCATCGTCGTCGACCTCGGCGCCGGAGTGGATGCAACAACGATGGATTTCGCCGTTGCCGCCGACGAGACAATTCTCGTGCTGACGCCGGATCCGGCGGCGCTCACCGATGCTTACGCGTTTGCGAAACTCTTGTTGCGCGCCACCGGCTCGCGCATGCCCCATGTCGTCGTCAACATGGCGGCCAGCGGCGGCGAAGCCCATCGCACCGCTGACGCGCTTTCCTCCACCTGCCGGTCGTTTCTGAAAAAGGTTCCCGAATATCTGGGCAGCATTCCCCGCGACAATCGCGTTATGCAGGCGATCCGCCAGCAGGCCCAGATGCTGACCATGTTTCCGCAAGCACCCGCCTCTCGCGCGGTGGAGCAGATTGCCAGAAAATTGCACAGCCGGATGGCGCCGCCTCACGCTGCAGCGCACACAAGCCAAATGCGTTAACCACATCTTGGCCGCATTTCCGGCTTAACTTACTTCTCACGCTCGGCATTTGGTTACGCGCGTTCATCTCGCGGCCCGCTGCTTTTTTGTGTATTATTTCAGCACAGGAGCGCCGGCGGCCGGGGAAAAACACACGTCGTGTGTCGTGGCGTCCGCGTCAGTGAGGACGTTTAAGGGGGTATCATGTCTGTAGTTATGGATTTGTTGAATAGCGTCACGGCCATCGTCACGTCGGGAATCTCGGCCGGAGATTGGATCACGCTTGGACTCATCGCGGTGATCGCCATTGCGGCCGGCTTCATGATGCAAGGTATGGGCTCGCTCGTGAACACGACGGTGGTCGCACTCGTCGTCTTCGGGCTTGCGCTGTTCGTTGTTGGCATCACGAAGGGTGGAAACGCCGCGGCGCTCGCGGAGGCCGATTGGAAAGCCTTGCTCGCCTGGCAGGTGCACGGCCTTCTCGCTTACGCGATTCTGTTCGGTGTGATCATTGCGGTCGTGCAAGTGATCCGCTCCGTGGTGATGCGCTAAGCCTTTGATGCGGCCCGCTTTCGGGCGGTCCTCCTAGGCTTTCGTTAGATGTGAGCAAGACCCGTCCCGCCCGTGGACGGGCTGGTGGGGAGACGTTAGTTTCCCCGCCATGACTCTGATCATCCTTGTCGCAATCGTCGCCGCCGTCCTTTTGTGGGCCGTGACGATTTTCAACGGCCTCGTGCGCCGCAAGAACGTGGTGGCCGAAGCTTGGTCCGGTATCGAAGCGCAGCTGAAGCGGCGCGCCGATCTCATTCCCAACCTTGTCGAAACCGTAAAGGGTTACGCCAGCCACGAGCGGCAAACCTTTGACGAGCTCGCGCGGCTGCGCAGCCAGGGCCAGGCGCAAGCCGATCCCGCGCAGCGCGCTCAGACCGAACAAGCCATCAGCGCGGCGATCGGCAAGATCATGGCGGTGGCGGAAGCCTACCCGGAGCTCAAGGCGAGCGCGAACTTCCAATCGCTGCAATCCGATCTCGCGGGAGTCGAAGATCAAATCCAGCTCGCGCGGCGCTACTACAACGGCGCGGTGCGCGACTTCAACGTGATGATCGAGCAGTTCCCCTCGAACATCGTCGCCAATTTCGGCGCGTTCAAACCGGCGCAATTCTTTCAGATTGAAGACGCCGCCGACCGCGCCGCGCCGAAAGTTTCCTTCAGCTGATGCTGAAATTCGTCCTCATCGCGGCGCTGGCGCTGAGCTTCGGCGGCAGCGAAAGCGGCGGCGGCGGGTCGCATGCGTCTCGCTCTACCTCGGAATCGACCGCACAACCCCAACAACCCGAACAAACTGACCAGTCCGCCTCGCGCGTGGAACAGCTGGCTGAGTCGGGGGCCGAGCGCATCACCAACTATGCCAGCGATATCAGGGTCGAGAAGAACGGCCAGCTCGACGTGGCCGAGACGATTTCGGTCTTGGTGACGGGCGACCAGATCCATCACGGCATCTACCGCGACTTTCCCACCCGCTACGAGGACCGCTACGGCGCGAAGGTGCATGTGCGCTTCGACGTCACGGCGGTCACCATGGACGGCAAGGATGAGCCTTACGCCACCGAAGACATTTCAAACGGCGTACGCGTCAAGATCGGAGACGCCGACACGGACGTCGAGCACGGCAACCACGTCTACAAGATCAGCTACATCACCGCGCATCAGGTTGGCTTCTTCAAGGATTATGACGAGCTCTATTGGAACGTGACGGGCATGGCTGGATCTTCCAGATCGATCATGCCGAAGCGACCATCCATCTGCCGGCCGGCGGAAAGATCAAGCAGTATGACTTCTATACCGGCGCGCAGGGCGAACAGGGCAAGCTTGCGCGCGCCGACAAGCTCTCCGATACCGACATCCGCTTTGAAACTACAAATCCGCTTCCCTCTGACAATGGATTGACGGTCGCGGTTGGCTTCGCGAAAGGCGCCGTGGCGCCGCCGAGCGAAGCAACCCTGCGCGCCGAATTCGTTCGCGACAATGCCGGAATCATCGCAGCCGGGCTCGGCATCAGCGTGTTGTTCATTTTTTATCTGGTGGTCTGGTGGGAATTTGGACGCGATCCCCCGCCCGGCACCATCATTCCGCTGTTCGTGGCCCCCAAGGGCTTTTCGCCGGCGGCGGTGCGCTTCGTTCATCGCATGGCCTATGACAGGAAGGCCTTTGCCGCCGCGCTGATCGATATGGCCGTCAAACGCTATATGAAGATCGATGAAGACCACGACGACTACACGCTCACGCGGACCGGCAAGAGCGAAACCGATGCAGAGCTGTCGACCGGTGAACGCGCCATCGCAAGCGCTCTCTTCGACGGTCCGCACGATTCCATCGAGCTAAAGCAAAAGAATCATTCCGACGTTGCCAACGCCATCAGCGCGCTGAAAACTTCGCTTAAAAACGAGTACGAGCGCAAATATTTCGTCACCAACCAGGGCTGGTTCTTCGGCGGCGTTGCCATTCTGGCCGTCACCGGCCTCGCCGCGGCGCTGCTTTCGGAAGATGCCGGCGTTTCCGGCTTTTTGTTGGTGTGGCTCTCCGGCTGGTCGATCGGCACGGCGTTTCTTTTGCACCGCGCTTTCGACGCCTGGAGCAGTGTCATCGCCGGTCCGGGATCGCGCATTGTGAATTTCTTCAGCGCACTCTTCATGACGGCGTTTGCACTGCCGTTCACCGCCGCACTCGCCTTCGCGCTCTACGAGTTCGGCACTGTCGTTTCGCCCCTGGTGATGGTGTTTCTCATTGCCGGCGGCGTCGCGGCCTATGTGTTCTATCATCTGCTCAAAGCGCCGACGCTGCTTGGCGCACAGATCCGCGACCAGCTGGAAGGCTTCCGCCGCTATCTGAACACGGCGGAGAAGGACCGTCTCGAAGCGCTCAATCCGCCGGCCATGACGCCGGAAGTCTTCGAGAAGTGCCTGCCCTATGCCATCGCGCTCGATTGCGAAAACAACTGGAGCAAGCGTTTCACCGCCGAGGCCGCGGCGGCGGGGGCCTCGCCAAGCTCGGGATACACGCCGGTTTGGTATTCGGGGGGGTCGTTCAGCCGTCTAGGTACAGCAGGCTTTGCTTCCGCCATCGGCGCGGCGCTCGCGACGTCCGCGGCATCCGCCTCTACCGCGCCCGGCTCCAGCTCGGGCAGCGGCGGCGGCGGGTTCTCCGGCGGTGGCGGTGGTGGCGGCGGCGGCGGCGGCTGGTAGTCAGCGCCGCGCTGCGGGATAGATGTCCTTCAGCAGCCTCAGGATGCGCGGCATTTCTCGTGCAAAGATGTCGATAGGAACGTCCGGCGGATCGTCCGCACCTGCAAACTTCTGCGGCGTGATGTACTCCAGGATTCTTTCATAGGATTGATCGGAACTCATCTTATAAAGACTTATGTCGTAGCGATGCCGTCCAAAGTGCGCCTCGCCCGGGGTCCACACGGCGTCCGCGACGAGGACATATCCCGCCATCGGACCATCGGGATAAACCTTGTATATTCCTTGATCGCTGATCATGAACGTCAGTTCTTCAAAAAACCGATCGCTCTTGCCGTCATATGCCCACAATCCGATCCGGTAAGCCCTTCCGCTGCCGCCACCATCGAACTCGGCCTCGAAGAGAACGGCCTTTTGCTTCGGTGCAATGGCTACGACTTTTGTTTCAATCACCGTCTGGTGATTCAGAACAGGGCCTGAGGGGTAGGAGTACTGGGCGAAGGTGCAGTCCGGATCTTTAAACCTCGGAGAAGCAAAGCAAAGCTTCGCTGGAGTATCTCCCATTTTTTCAGCATCGCGCCCTGCTTGATAGGCGGTGACACGCCAATCGGACTTCGTGCCGAACGCCTTCTGCAGAGCGAGCGCGGTGATGGGCACATATTTTTCCGCCGCCGCGACAGGTCCGGCGAAAGCACAAAGCGCGAGCAGAAAAACCCAAAGTTTGCCTGACATGAAGAATGCCTCAGCCCTTACCGCGATTGTCCAGCGACAGCGGTCCGCCGCCCATGCCCACCAGCAGCAACAACCCGCCCGCGACCGCGACATTGCGTGCGAAGATTTCGTAATCCGCCGCGCGTTCGAGCGCAGCTTTTATGTGCCAGAAATCGTGGAGCAGGACGGTCGCGACCACGGTAAAGCCGAACAGCAACATCGCGCCGTGGCGCACATGCCAGCCAAGCAGCAGCGCGAGGCCTCCAAAGGTCATGACGATCAAGGCGAGAAATAGCGCCGCTTGGGGAACCGGCACGTGGGCCATCGAAAGCAAATCGACATTGCCGTACCAGTTGTGCGCCCGCGCCCAGACTTCGCTCAGAAAGAACCACGCAATCGCCCAACGCCCCACCAGAGGCGAAATCACTTCAGCCAACGACACGGCACACCCTCCCCCAGGCGAAGCAGCCAATGGCGCGAGTCTAGCGGAGACGCCGAATCCGGCAAAATCGCCCGGTTTCGCCGCACAATCCGTGGCGCGCGATGGGGGTTGCGCGCAACTTGGTATTTTGGTACCAAAATACCATGAAGACCGTCGAACGCGTCCAAACGGGTGTGCGCCTGGAAAAGCGCATCCTCAAGGTGCTCAAGGGCATTGCCGAATATCTGGACCTTTCGCTGGGTGATCTTCTCGAGGGCATCGTGCTGCACGCCTTCGAGGGCAAGGCGCCGTTCAGCGAAAAGACGCTCAAGCAGATCGAGCAGCTGAAGAAGGTCTATGGCCTCGATCTGACGTCGGAAGACGCCCATCGCCTCGTGGAAGAAGGAGCGCGCCGTGCCAAACGCTGAACGTCCGGCGGCAGTGCTGGAACGGTTTGTGGCGCAAACCCAGGATCCGGCGACGTTCCACCACGAAGACCACGTGCGCGTGGCGTTCGAGATGCTGCGCCATCATCCCTTTCTGGAGGCCGCAATGCACTACGCCGCCGGCTTGAAAGCGATCGCCGCACGGGCAGGCAAGCCCGGTCTCTACAACGAAACGATCACCATCGCCTTTCTGTCGTTGATCGCAGAGCGCATGGCGGAAGGCGGTTACGCAGACTTCGAATCGCTCGCCGCCGCGTCACCCGATCTGCTGCAGAGAACCTGTCTGGAGAAATGGTATGCACCCGAACGGCTGCGTTCCGCCATCGCGCGACGGATTTTTGTGCTGCCGGAAACGCGGGGCGTGGGATGAGCCATTCGATTGCGTTGCGAGCGTTTCGCTTTATCTACGTCGCGTTCATCGTTTTTCTGAGCGCCAAGACGTTTCTGGCCGCCGGCACGATGGCGCACGCGGGCCATGTCGCGCATGGGGGTATGGAACACGTGCCAACCACTGTGTTCCTCACGTTCCTGGCAGGAACAGAAATCGCAGCAGCGCTGCTGTTTCTTTGGGAGCGGGTGGAAATCGCCGCCGGTGCTGCGCTCATCGCCGTGTACGCCGTCGCCACGGCGGTCGATGTCTCGCTCGGCCAGCTCCCGCTACACCTGGCCTTCTACGCGGCCGTTACGATTTACATCCTCTACGCCAACAGACGTTTGACAGTGGAGGCCGGGCCTATGCTTGCCTGAGCGCGTGCTTGCGCAGATGGCGCACGATGGCGAGTTCGTCGAGACGCGATTGGCCGGCGCGCGCTTCGACTTCCGCGGCGCGCTTGGCCTGCTGCTCGGTCGCCAGTTCCAGGCTCTTCAGATCCTGATAGGCCGCGGTCAGATCGCCCTGGACGATCGCGCGTTCCCGCTCGATTTCCTTCAGCGTCGCGCGCAGATTTTCGCGCCGCACGTCGATGGATTTGAGGAACGAGGGAAACGCAAGCCGGCCGATATCGGTATCGTTGGCACGCTGGCGTTCGCGCGCCACGCTTTCCTCGAGGTCGGCAAGCTTTTTCTCGCAATCGGCCTTCATGCCGTCGAGTGTGCCCATCTTGCGCTTGAGGTCGTCGACCCTAAAGCGCTTGAGCCGCATCAGCGTGTCTCTGCGTTTCATGACGCCTTACCCTTCCCCGTGTTGCCGCTCACGATGTCCTCGAGCGTGCTGTATCCATCGTCCAACGATGCGACCTCGTCCTTCTTCTGTGCGAGGAAGGATTCAAGCCGCGGATAAATCTTGATGGCTGCATCCACTTCCGCATTGGTGCCCGTCTTATAGGCGCCCAGGCGAATGAGTTCCGCCATGTCTTCATAGACCGCGAGCGTCGCGCGCGCGCGCGAAACGATCGCCTGCTCGACGGGCGAATTGCATTGCGGCATCGCGCGCGACACCGACTTCAAGATGTTGATGGCGGGATAGCGACCGCGCTCGGCGATGGCCCGATCCAGCACAATATGGCCGTCCAGAATGCCGCGAACCGCGTCGGCCACCGGTTCGTTGTGATCGTCGCCCTCGACCAGGACCGTGAAGAGACCCGTGATCGAGCCGTTGGTTCCGGCAGCACCGGGGCCTGCGCGTTCCAGCAATCGCGGCAGTTCGGCAAACACCGTGGGGGTGTAGCCTTTGGAGGCCGGCGGCTCGCCGGCCGAAAGTCCGATCTCGCGCTGTGCCATAGCGAAACGGGTCACCGAGTCCATCAGCAGCAGTACATGCAAGCCTTGGTCCCGAAGTTGTTCCGCAATGGTAACGGCGATGTAGGCTGCTTGGCGGCGTACCAAAGCCGGCTCGTCGCTGGTCGCGGCCACCACGACCGAGCGCGCCAAGCCGTCTTCACCCAGATCGTCCTCGATGAATTCCTTGAGTTCGCGGCCGCGTTCGCCCACCAGACCGATGACGATCGCATCGGCGTCGGTGTTGCGCGCCAGCATGGCGAGCAGGGTGGATTTGCCGACGCCCGAGCCCGCGAAAATGCCCATGCGCTGGCCCTTGCAGCAAGTGGTGAACTGATTGAGCGCCTTCACGCCGAGATCGAGCTTGCCGCAGACGCGGCCGCGCGCATGTGCGCTCGGCGCTTGTGCCTGCAAACGATACGCTTTGGTACCAAGCGGGAGCACGCCTTTGCCGTCGACCGGTTTGCCGAAGCCATCGATCACGCGTCCAAGCCAGGCGGTGCTCGGATAGATGGCGGCCGGCTGATCGTCGAAATCGGCTCGCGCGCCCAAGGTCACACCGTCAAGACTGCCCAGCGGCAGCACTTGCGCGCGCCCATCGCGGAACCCGACCACTTCGCAGGGGATCTGCTGGCCGCGGGTGTTTGCGATGCGCACCTGCCCACCCAGGCTGACGGCGCCCGCGGCCCCGGAAACCTCGGCCAAAAGCCCCTCGATCCGGGCCACCCGGCCGAACCGCCGAAGAACCGGAACCGCGTCGATTTCCTTGAGCAAAGCGTGCATTCCAATGCCTTTCGGGCCGGAACTTCTGCCGGCCTTTGACTTTCATCTTGAACGAGAGGATTTAAGTCGCGGTAAACTTAACAAATCGAATCAATGGGATGCAGGAACTTGCGGTTGGATTTCGGTAATGGGTCTTCGCATGACATGAAGCCCGGAGTTAGGGTTAAAGCGGATGTTAACCAATCGCGCTTACCTTTCGCTCATCCGTTAACCGCGCCTGCCGGGGTTGCAGCGCCGCAGAGGGGCTTTTGAGATGCGCGTTCTTTTGATCGAAGACGACAGCGCGATGGCACGAAGCATCGAACTGATGCTGCGTTCCGAAGGGCTGAACGTCTACACCACCGACCTCGGAGAAGAGGGCATCGATCTCGGTAAGCTTTACGACTACGACATCATCGTCCTGGATCTTCAACTTCCGGACATGAGTGGTTTCGAAGTTCTAAAGGCACTTCGTCTCGCAAAGGTACAAACGCCGGTTCTCATCCTTTCCGGCAATGCGATCGTTGAGGCGAAAGTTAAGGCTCTGGGCTTCGGCGCCGACGATTATATGACGAAGCCGTTCCACAAGGACGAACTCGTCGCCCGCATTCAGGCCGTGGTCCGCCGCTCGAAGGGTCATTCGCAGTCGGTCATCACCACCGGCAAGCTCACCGTCAATCTCGATGCCAAGACAGTGGAAGTCGACGGCCAGCGCGTGCACCTGACCGGCAAGGAATATCAGATGCTGGAGCTGCTTTCGCTCCGCAAAGGCACGACCCTCACCAAGGAAATGTTCTTGAACCATCTCTATGGCGGCATGGACGAGCCGGAACTCAAGATCATCGACGTGTTCATCTGCAAGCTGCGCAAAAAACTCGCGGCGGCGACGAACGGCGACAATTACATCGAAACCGTCTGGGGCCGCGGCTATGTGCTGCGCGATCCGGAAGGAAGCGAAACCGTCGCGGCGTAGTCGTCCGATACCGTAGAAACTCAAAGGGCGCCGTCAGCGGCGCCCTTTTGTTTTGTTGCGCGGTGCAAAACTACTTGGTGAGCACGCAATCCAGAACACCCGGGCCGTAAACGGTGCCGATATAGAGATGCCCGGCAAAGGTCGCGCCCACGCTCGATCCTGAAACTTGATCGCCCAGATTGGCATAGACCGTCGTGGCGCTGACCGGAATGCCGCCGGCAACCGTCACCTTGGATATCTGCGACGGTGACAGCGCCGAGGGATCGCTGCCGCGCGCTACCAGCTTGAAGATCTTGGGATGGCCCGCCACCCAGAGGTTTCCGCCTTCGTCCACGTCGATATTGTCGAGGCCGCGGGCCACACTGAATTCGCTCTGCAGCGTGAGCGTGCCGCCGATCGCGTCGCGGCTGTAGGTCTTCACCACGCCCCCGGTGGTTTCCGCGACATAAACATGCGAGCGATCCGGAGAAATGTTGATTCCGTTCGCAAACACCAGATCTTGAGCGGCCGTGTGGAAAACGCTGCCGTCATAGTAGACGACGCTGGCCCGCGGCAGCATCAGATAACTTTCCAACGTCATTCCGATGGAGCTGTGGCTGCCATGGTCGTTGGTGGCATAGAAGCGATCCTTGCCCACGGCGACCACATCGTTGGGCCGGTAAAGAAGATCGCCCTTCACGCTGCCCACATGGTTGAGCGCGGGGCCCGTCGCATTATCGCTGACTTCGAAAATCTCTACCGTCGAAGGCTTGAAGCCGCTGGGATGGTTGACCGCCATGAGCGTGAGCACCCCATCGGGGGCGCGATAGAGAGAGATCCCATGCGGATGGAAATCCTCGGGCGTGCCCGCGAGCTTGTGCAAGCCCAGCTCGGGATGATCCGGCGACATGGCGTAGAGGCCGTCCTGGGCCGAAGATTTTCCGGCGGAGAGCGCGCGAAAATCTGCGGAGGAGACGAAGAGAGTTTTGGTCTGACGGTCGATCTGCAGGTCTTCGGAGCCAGTGAGGTTGCCGATCGTTTTGCAGGTGCCGACGGCGACTTGTTTCACCTCGTCGAACACGCCTGCCGCGTTCAGCGTGCGCACCGCCAAAACGGCGATGGCGACAATCAACAGTCCGATGCCGATAAGAATATTGCGCCACAAACGGGACATAGATCCCTCCACCCCAAGGAGCGGAGATTATCCCGCAAGCGCCATCCCGCTGGCAAATTGCAAGCTCGCGAGCCGCGCATAAAGCCCGCCGCGCGCCACAAGTTCGGCATGGCTGCCCTCGCCCACAATGCGGCCCTGGTCCATCACCACAATACGGCTGAGCCGCTGAATGGTGGCGAGCCGGTGCGCGATGACGATGGTGGTACGCCCCGCCATGAGGTTGTTGAGGCCCATCTGAACCAGCCGTTCGTTTTCGGCATCGAGTGCACTCGTCGCTTCGTCGAGCAGCAGCAACGGCGCGTCGCGCAAAATCGCGCGCGCGATGGCGAGGCGCTGACGCTGTCCGCCCGAAAGCGTCACGCCCCGCTCGCCCAATGGCGTCTGATAACCAAGCGGCAGATCGTCGATGAATTCGGACGCGGCGGCGGCTTCCGCGGCATGGCGAACTTCCTGGTCGCTCGCGTCGGGACGGCCATAGCGGATGTTCTCGGCGATGGTACCGGAAAAGACCACGCTGTCCTGGGCCACCACGGCGATGTGTTTGCGCAGCTCCGTCGGGTCGGCCTGCGAAAGCTCCAGCCCGTCGAAATATATCGCTCCGGATTGCTGTTCGAAGAACCGCAGCAGCAATTGGAACACGGTGGATTTGCCCGCGCCCGACGGTCCGACAAGCGCCACCGCCTCGCCCGCCGCGACGTCGAGCGAGAAACCGTTCAAGGCCGCGTGCTCGGGACGGCTCGGGTAGCGAAACACGACCTCCTTGAAAGAGATCGAGCCGCGGGCGGGCTCCGCGATAGCGGTTGGATGCGGGGGAGGCGCGATCGCAGGCTTGGTATGCAGCAGCTCCATCAAGCGCTCGGAAGCGCCCGCTGCACGCTGCAGATCGCCCCAGGTTTCCGACAATGCGCCGACACCGCTGCCCACAAGGATCGCGTAAATCACAAATTGAAAAAGCTGGCCGCCGGTCATGACGTGCTGGATAATGTCTTGTGCGCCAACCCAGCCGACGCCGGCGACGCTGGAAAACGCGGCAAAGATGATCACCGCCGTCATCACCGCGCGCGCGCGCGTGCGCAGGATGGCGATGTCGAACGAGCTTTCCACGGCGCGTGCATAGGCCTGGCGCTCCAGCGTCTCGTGGGTGAAGGCCTGCACGGTCTGCACCGCGTTCAAGGTTTCGCTGGCATGCGCACTGGTGTCGGCAAGCCGGTCCTGGCTTTTGCGACTGAGCGTTCGCACCCAACGTCCAAACAGGATAAGCGGGACCATCACCAGCAGAACCGCGCCAACAACGAGTGCGGCGAGCTTCAAGCTGGTCACGAACATCATGGCCAAGCCGCCGACCAGTGTCGCGGACATCCGCATCGCCACCGAGATCGACGAGCCCACGACCGTCTGGATGAGCGTGGTGTCGGCGGTGAGCCGCGACAGCACTTCGCCGGTGCGGGTCACTTCGAAGAAAGCAGGCGTCAAGCCCAACACGTTGTCGAAGACGGCTTTGCGGATATCCGCAACAACGCGCTCGCCGATCCAGGTGACAAAATAAAAGCGGGTGGCGCCGGAAACGCCCATCACTGCGGCAACCGCAATGAAGGCGAGAAAATACTGACTGATGAGAGCAGCCGCCTTGGCGTCAAACCCATGATCGATGAGCCCGCGCCCCGCGATCGGCAGCACCAGCGTGGCGGTCGACGACATAATGAGCGCGCCCAGCGCAATGACGATGCGCCATCGGTAGGGCTTTAAGAACGGGAAAAGCTGGCGCAGCGGCCTGAGCGAGCGGCTCTTGGACCGGCCTTGGGCCACATAATTCAGTTGTTCGGCGTATTCCTCGCCCGATTGCGCCATCTCGTCCTGCCCGTTCGGTCTTTGGCTATATAGGAGGGCCAGGGCGGACCCGCTAACGGACCCATCGCCGCGCAGGATGACCGGACCTGGCTTCTTGCCTTAAAATGCCCCCTCCCCTATAAGGCCCGGCTTCAAAACCGGGTCACAGGGCGAGCAGCCATGAAAAAGGGCATCCATCCCAGCTATCACTTCGTGGACGTCGTGCTGAACGACGGCAGCAGCTATCGGACCCGCACGACCTGGGGCGAAGCGGGCGGCAAGCTCACGCTCGATATCGACCCCTCCACCCATCCGGCCTGGACCGGCGGCCAGCAGCAGTTGCTCGATCGCGGCGGCCGCCTGACGCGCTTCAACAAGCGCTTCCAGGGCATGGTGAAGAGCTCTTAGTTGTTCTTTCCCGAACTGCCGAAGGCCTGATTCAGCCGGTCGAAGTGCGACTTCACCCCGGCAGGCCGCAAGCCGTTTCCGAACAGCACATCGTCCAGGCGCGCGATGCGGCGATAAAGATTGTCGCTGCGGTCGAGCAGTTCCTGCAGCGTTGTCGGCAGCATCTCCAGCCCGTCGGCCTTTCCCCCCAGGCAGATCTCCTTGGACCCCAAGCGGTAGCGGTCGTCGTTCGCCAGTTCCGGCTCCATGTCGCCTTCATGCACGGCGCGCTGCACCAAAAGCCAGCTCGCGGCCTGCATCAGCCGCGTCGTTACGCGCATGCTTTCGCCGGCGTAAAGAAGAGCGGCCTTGCGCGGCAAGTCGCGAGACTCCTCGCGGCCTCTGCCGTCGAGGTAGCGCGCCGTTTCTTCGACCAGCGACATGCCTTCATCGAAGGTGCGTTCAAAAAGAGCGGAGCCTGTAAAATTCTGTAGCGTGAGCTCGCGAAAATTCTCGTCGTCACTGCCCGAAAGCGACATGCGCGCGGCGCCCCAAATTCATCCCGGGGGGAAGCTAGCAACTGAACTTCGCGCCGCCTAGACGTTTCTCATTCAATTCGTCGCGAAATCCTTTCTCGCGGTGACATCACTGCAACGCTTTGTTATTCATCTGGCTGACGGCGAACGCGTTAATCATTGACGGCACGAGACATCACAGCCGCTTGGCGGCTTATGGGTGCGAAAAATTTTCGTGAACGCGCCGTCAGGATTTCTTGAAAAACGCGTCTGCCGCGGCCTTGGTGGTCTGGCGCGAGGCGAGTGCCTCATGGCCGCGCGCGATTTCCGCTTCGAGTGCTGCGATGCGCGCAAGCAGTTCATGTTCGGAAAGCGCCGCGAGATCCTGGCCCAGCACGATGTCGGGCGGTTTCTTTTTCGGAAGCAATTCCTCGGGATCGATGGCCATCGCGATCTCTTGCGGTTGTGCTCTTATGCGGCGCTGCTAGTCTCGATTGGAAACATAAACCATTAAAGCCGCAAAAGCCGTATGACCACGACCATGAAGGCGATCAAAGTCGCCAATCCCGGCCCAACCTACGTGCTGGAACTCACAGAAATTTCGAAGCCCGCGCCGGGGGCCGGAGAGGTGCTGATCAAGGTCGCCGCCGCGGGCCTCAACCGTGCCGATATCGCACAGTCCATGGGCATGTATCCTCCGCCGCCCGGCGCGCCGGACACGCTCGGCATGGAGGCGTCCGGCGAAATCGTGGCCGTCGGCAGCGACGTCTCAAAATGGAATGCGGGCGACAAGGTTTGCACGCTTCTGGGCGGCGGCGGTTATGCGCAATATTGCGTCGCCTCCGAGCACTGCCTGCTGCCGATCCCCAAGGGTGTCGACGTCGTCAGCGCCGCGGCCTTGCCCGAAGTGCACTTTACGGTGTGGACCAACCTCATCGACTCGGCGCGATTGAAGCCGGGCGACAGCGTTCTCATTCATGGCGGATCGAGCGGCATCGGTACGGCGGCGATCCAACTCTGCGCCGCGCGCGGACATCTTGTCGTCACGACGGCAGGCAGTGCAGAGAAATGCGCGGCCTGCGAAAAACTGGGTGCCAAACGCGCCGTCAACTACCGCGAGCAGGATTTCGTGGACGCAGTCAAAGAAGCGACCGGCGGCAAGGGCGCCGATGTCATTCTCGACATGGTGGGCGGGGACTACATCGAGAAGAACTTCCGCGCCGCCGCGATCTGGGGCCGTATCGTCAATATCGCCTTTCAAAAAGGCATGACGGCGAACGTCAATTTCGCGCCGATGCTGATGAAGCGGCTGAGCTTGATGGCGACGACATTGCGCGCCCGCTCCAACGCGGAGAAGGGCGTCATTCGCAATGCCCTGCTCAAAGAAGTCTGGCCCTTGATCGATGCCGGCAAGATCAAGCCGGTGGTCGACAGGATTTTCCCGTTGGCCGAAGCCCAAGCCGCGCATGCCCGGATGGCGCAAAGCGAGCACACCGGCAAGATTCTGCTAAGACTCTGAAAATCCCGCGAACGAAGGGCGTTATGGACCTCTCGAAAATTCCCGCCGGACGCAATCCGCCGAAAGACGTGAACGTCGTGATCGAAATTCCGGCGGGCGGCCTGCCGGTCAAATACGAGATGGACAAGAAGTCCGGCGCGCTGTTCGTCGACCGCTTTCTCCACACCGCGATGTTCTATCCCGGCAACTACGGGTTCATCCCCCATTCGCTCTCCGAGGACGGCGATCCCATCGATGCGCTGGTGATTTCCGCCGTGCCGGTGATTCCGGGTGCGGTCGTGCGCTGCCGCCCCGTCGGCGCGCTCATCATGACCGATCAGGCCGGCGCGGACGAAAAGCTGATCACCGTTCCGACGGATGATCTGCATCCGTTTTACCATGGTGTGCAATCGCATAAGGATCTGCCGGAAATCCTGCTCAAGCAGATCGAGCACTTCTTCCAGCACTACAAGGATCTGGAGCCCAAGAAATGGACGCGCATCGGCGATTGGGTCGATACAGCGGCAGCCGAAAAACTGATCATGGACGCCATCGCTCGGGCGAAGGACTAAAGCGCGTCCAACTCGTGCAATACAAAATCCGCGCGATCCACTATGGACGCTTTTGGCACCATCACCGGCGCGTAGCCGAGGCGCGTATAGGTCTTGGGCAGGACTTCGTACTGCGCGAGCGCTTCGGCCAGACTGTGCTTGCGTTCAGCATCGTTCTCGAAAATCTCCGTCCAAGGCGGCACCAGAAAGACTTTCGTGCGATAGCGATACTGCTGCGCCGCCTTTTCGAAGTGCGCAGGCACGTCTTGCTTCGCATATTCATACCAGCTCACGACATCGACGAGCCCGCGATCGAAGAACACGAAGTCCTTCGTTCCCGCAGCCTCGATCATCCGGTTGATGCTGCGCGAGACCAATATCTCGGCAAACGCGCGCACGTTTCCCTCGGGCACCGCATCGCCGCCAATCGCGTTCTGCTCTTTGATGATTTGCCGTCCCGGCTCTTCGAAAATCCGGTAGCCGCGCCGGCCAAGTTCGTGCAGCAAGGACGACTTGCCGCCGCCGGAACACCCCGACAGCACGACGTAAAAATCCTTTGCCGCGAACGCATTCTCAGGCCGATAGGCCCGCTCGCCGCCTATGTCCGTCACGTCTATCCCCTTTCAATCGTTGAATTATTCCGTCTTGAACACAGGAACCCACAAAATCCTTCCCTTCGCCGACCCCAGAAGCTAAAAGACGCGCCTTCCTCGAAAAATTCGATACTCGAGCGAAGGGACGGGGCGGAAAGCCTCGCCCGGGAAAGGAAAAACCTATGGCCGTTGAACAAAAACCGCTGATGCCGAAAGCGACCGCCGTCTGGCTGGTCGACAACACCTCGCTCACCTTCGAACAGATCGCCGATTTCTGCGGGCTGCATCCCCTCGAAGTGAAAGGCATCGCCGACGAAGACGTGGCCAAAGGCATCAAGGGGCAGGATCCGGTCACCTCCGGCCAGCTCACCCGCGAGCAGATCGAGGAGGCGGAGAAGGATCATAGCAAGCGGCTGAAGATGGCGCCGCCCAAGCACAAAATGCCGAGCGTGAAGCAGAAGAAGGCGCCGCGTTACACGCCCGTCTCCAAGAGACAGGATAAACCCGACGCCGTCTACTGGATTCTGCGCAACCATCCAGAATTCACCGACGCCGACATCGTGCGCCTGATCGGCACCACGAAAGCGACAATCCAGAAAATCCGCGAGCGCTCGCACTGGAACGCGACCAACATCAAGGCGGTCGATCCGGTGACGCTGGGGCTTTGCTCGCAGCTCGAACTCGACCTCGCGGTAACGCGCGCCAACCAGAAGCGCGAACGGGCGCTCAAGCGCGCAGCCAAGCGCGGCGAGACGCTGAAACCGATCGAGGAAACGACAGCGGATCTCGGCAGCGGGCCTCAGCCCGACGTGGTGGAACATCCCGTCAATCCCGATGAAGGCGCGCCTGCGCCGGACGAATTCAAGCTGTCTTCCGAGCTCGAACAAGACTAGTTGGTTGCGCCGGGTAGATACATGAGGACCGGCCCAAACTGGCGCTGAAATCGCCGTCGAGCCGGTTTGCCGGGAGCCACGTGGCTCTTGCCAAGCCCGCCGTTGCCCGCGACGCAGGCTCGAACATCGCGCCGATCCGACATAAGCTATCGCCATGAGAATGATCGTTGTCACGATTGTGCTGCTGGCTACGGCGGCTGTGCCTGCGTTCGCGCAAACTGTGGGGACGCCTGAGCCATCTGCGCCCAGCGAGCAAGACACCAGAACCGATCACAAGAATAATGACCTGCAATATGTTTTGCCGGCGCTGAAGCTGTTGTTGGATTCCAAGAAGCGCGCGGAGCAAAAAGCACGCGAAAAGCAGCAGACCCAAACGCCGGCTCCAACAGCGTCATCGCCGGTCGTAACAGAACCGTCGCCAACGGTAATACCTGCCGCAACGAAGCCTCCCACAAGACTTCCGATTTCGCACACGCCGAAACTCGCCAAGCACATCGTGCCAGCAAAACCTAGCCCACGACCGGAGTCGTCCGCTCCCGCGGTGCAACCCGCAATACCAACCATAATCAACACCAAAGCTGCAAAAGCTCCGGGGATCACAAGTGCGTCGCTACCACGCCCGACACAAGTGTCTTCGGCATCCCCCTCCGATACAGCCGTAGTCAAAGAAATAGGTCTCGCGAGGGCGATCGGCGGCGGCGGATTGTTGCTGCTGGTGTTGGCCGCCGGCACCTATTTCGCGCGGCGGTTTCTGGGATTTGCCGCTCCGCTGCCGCATGCAAAAGCGCAAATCGATGCCGGCACGGTCACAGCACCGCGGTTCGACGAAGCAAGCCCATCGATATCGGTGATGATCGGACGGGGGAGCTTCTCGACGGTGTCCAACTATCCGCAAAACGCGAGCGCGACATGAGCGATGCGCCGCTAACGCTCAAAGATATGTTCGCAACCGACCCGTCCAAGCCCATTGCCGACCAAGCTGACATTGGCGCCCTTCTGTCGGTGGTGACCGCGGCCACAGCGGTGCTGCCGCCGGCCGTCGGTTCGACGATCGTCGCCGCCTTCCGTCAGGCGCTCGACGAGGTTCTACAACTCAATCTTGGCGACGTGTTGCAAGCGTCCTGGGGCAAGGCGGCGGCGCTGCGCGACGCCATCCTGGCGACGCTGAAGGATCCTGAAAGCGTGGCCCTCGTGCCGCTGCTCGACCACAAGATCACGTCCACACACAAACCGCACATCGACCTGATGCTTGGCACCAAATGTCTGGCGCGCATCACTTTGGATGTCTCGTTGAACCTCGCCTTGAAGGGCGTAATGCTGGAAGTCCAGCGGGGTCGGATCGCCGGTCTGAAAGCCGGCCACTGTCTTGGCGATGGTGTGCTCGCCTATGCGGACAAACCGCTGATCACGCACAAGACGCCCGAGATTCCACTTCCGGGCAGGTTGAAATTCACACTGCCTGCGCCGGACGAGAGCAAAGCCGTTCCTCAGGCCGCCGTTTGAACACTTTCGTGCTCGGGCCCGCGCGGATCGAGCTCCAACGCAACCGGTGACGCCGTCTGCGGCATGGGCTCGAACACGTCGCGGGTTTCTTCCGCCGGCGCGGCCGATACGCTGAGGCGATAGATCACGAAGCCAAGCAGCAGAGTGTGAATGCTTGCGGTGTAGAGGAACATCGAGGCCATACCAGCGCGCGCCGTAACCAGCGCCGCAATCACCGGACCGATTGCCGACGCCGTAGCATTGATGAGAAGCAGGGTTGCGGAGGCTTCGACGAACAATTCGCGCGGCAAGCGGTCGTTCGCATGCGCCACGCTCATGCCGTACAGCGGCAACGCGCCCATTCCGAAGATCGCGATAAAGATGAGCGCGGTCCCCTTGCTCGAGCCGCCGAATAAGAAAAACAGCACGCCGAGTGCGGCCGACGCGATACAGATGCCGGCAATGATATAGCGCCGATCCATATGATCGGAGAGACGGCCCAGAGGGAGCTGCACCAAGGCGCCGCCGATCGTGAAGATCACCATGAAGGTGGCGATCATGGTTTTGTTCATGCCGAGGTCCTGGGCATAGATCGGCGCGAAGGTCCAAATCGCCGAATTGGAAAGTCCGACGCCGATGCAGCCCGCCACCCCGACGGGCGACAATTGATAGAGCTGCAACGGGCGCAGCACCGGCACGTCGGTCGTCTTGGGCTGCGGGGTGAGGGAGAGCGCCACCGGTATCATGCAGAGCGCATAGAAGACCGCAGCCACGATGAAGAGCGTGGTGCTGGAGGCGCGTCCCACCGTGATCAGCCACTGCCCGACGATGAGGCCCGTGAAATTCACCGTGAGGTAAGCCGCGAAGATTCGGCCACGGGTTTCATTGGTGGCACGATCGTTGAGCCAGCTTTCGATCGCCATGAAAAGGCAAGCCGCGGCGAAACCGAAGAGCCCGCGCAGTCCGATCCAGGCCAATTCGCTCACCCACAGCGCCTGCAGGAGTGTCGTTGCCGCCGCGAGGCCGGCGCCGACCGCGAAGGTGCGGCTGTGGCCGATACGGGCGAGAAGATGCGGGCCCCCGAAACAACCTGCCACGAAGCCCACGAAATAAGCCGAACTGATGAGGCCGATGGAGAGGTCGCTGAAACCTTCCAGATGCGCGCGCACCGGCAGCAGCAGGCCTATCAGCCCGTTGCCGACCAGGAAGATGATCACCGACAACAGGATCGCCGCGACCGAAGAGAGTTGCTGTTTCATTGACGCTTGGCGCCCGCTCCGCGCTTGAAGCATGGAGCTAGTCCTGCTTGGCGTCCAAGTCAAAGCAGGCCAGCCATGCGCGCGAATTCGAAATCAGGACACACGCGCGCCACGTTGCTGCCACGGTCAGCTCGTACAAAGCGCGGTCGCAGTTCAGGCGAACAGATATTTGACGGCGACGACGCCAACAATCACCAGCACCAGCACGACGACGAGCAGCAGCTCCAGCCACTTCTCGATGAAGACCCGTACCGGATCGCCGAACAGATAGAGTGCGCCCGCCACCAGCGTAAAGCGGGCGCCGCGCGTGATGGCGGAGTAGAGAATGAAGAGCGGAAGGCTGATATGGGCGAAACCCGCCGAGATGGCCACGAGCTTGTAGGGGATCGGTGTGAAACCCTGCGCCAGAATAAAATAGGCGTAGTGCTTGTAGGTGGCGCTGAAGCTCTCGACGTCGCCGCCCATCCCGTAAACGGCGATGAGCCACTTGCCGAGTGATTCATAGAGCAGCGAACCCAGCATATAGCCGAACACGCCGCCGGTGACCGACCAGAACGTCGCCCAGGCCGCAAGCAGGAGCGCGCGTTTGCGGTCCGCCAGCGCCATGGGAATCAGCAGAAGATCGGGGGGGACGGGAAAGAACGAAGCTTCCGCGAAGGCGAATACCGCCATGGCCCGCCAGGCGTGGCGGCCTTCGGCAAAACGCATGACCCAGCGATAAAGGCCGCGGATGGGATTCCACCCCGCGCGCGCCTGCGCACCTTCCGACATTCCTGCTCCCACGTAGGAGGCGCCTTCTAGCAACCACACTGGCGGCAGTCCATGGCGGAATGCGCCCGAGCCTCACGCTTGCTGGCCGCATGGGCTTTAACTAGCTTTCCGCCTTCTTGTATTGGCAAAAAGGCTGGGTGATGGCGAAGAAGTCCAGGTCGGCAAAAAAATCTTCCACGACAAAGAAGACGGCAAGGCCGCGCGCAGCTCCCAAAAAGCCATCGGCAAAAAAAACTGCGCCCAAGAAGCCGGCGCTCAGAGCCAAGCGGCCCGTAAAAGTCGCGGCCAAGGTCTCTGTCGCCCGGCGGCTACGGAAACCCTTGGCGCGCCGCGCCGGCGCCGCAACCCTTCGCCTGGTTCAGCGCATCAAGCCGGTGCTCGCGCGCCATCCCTATGACGCCGATCTCGACCGTAACCCCGCCAACTATCAGCCGCTGACGCCGCTCACCTATCTCGAACGTGCCGCCAAAGTGTTTCCCGACCGCACGGCCGTCGTGCACGGCAAGATGTCGTACGACTATGCTGTCTTTTTCACCCGCGCGAAGAAACTGGCCTCCGCGCTTTCCAAACGCGGCATCAAGAAGGGCGACACGGTGGCGGTGATGCTGGCCAATACGCCGCCGATGCTGGAAGCCCATTACGGTGTGCCGATGACGGGCGGCGTACTCAACACGCTCAACACGCGCCTGGATGCCGCCGCGCTCGCCTTCATCCTCGATCATGGCGAGGCCAAAGTGCTTATCACCGATCGCGAATTTTCCAGCGTCATCAAGGAGACCTTGAAGCTCGCCAAGGTGAAGCCGTTCGTCATCGACTATGACGATCCCGAATTTCCCCAGACCGGCGAGAAACTGGGCGGAATCGAATACGAAGAATTCCTTGCTTCCGGCGACCCCGACTATGTCTGGCGCCTGCCTGACGACGAATGGGACGCGGTCTCGCTGAACTACACCTCGGGAACGACCGGCAATCCCAAGGGCGTCGTGTTTCATCATCGCGGCGCAGCCCTGATGGGCTACGGCAACATCCTTGCCGCCAACATGCCGCGCCATCCTGTGTATCTGTGGACGCTGCCGATGTTTCACTGCAACGGCTGGTGCTTCCCCTGGTCGCTGTCGGTCGTCGCGGGCACCCATGTCTGCCTGCGCTGGGTGCGCGCGAAGGCGGTCTTCGATGCCATCGCCGAACACAAGGTCACCCATATGTGCGGGGCGCCGATCGTGATGTCGACGATCATCAACGCACTTCCCGAAGAACGCCGCGATCTGCCCCATCGCGTGGAATTCATCACAGCGGCCGCGCCGCCGCCGGAGTCCGTGCTCGCCGGCATGGCCGATGCCGGTTTCAACGTCACCCATGTCTACGGCCTGACCGAAACCTACGGCCCCGCCGTCGTGAACGAGTGGAAATCGACCTGGGATAGCCTCGATCGCGACGAACGCGCGGCGAAGAAAGCGCGTCAGGGCGTGCGCTATCACGCACTCGACGGGCTGACGGTGATGGATCCGGAGACCATGGAGCCGGTGCCCGCCGACGGCGAGACGCTGGGCGAAGTGATGTTCCGCGGTTCCATCGTGATGAAGGGGTATCTGAAGAACCCCAATGCCACGAAGGAAGCCTTCGAAGGCGGCTGGTTCCATTCCGGCGATCTCGGCGTCATGCATCCCGACGGCTATGTGCAGCTCAAGGACCGCTCCAAGGACATCATCATCTCCGGCGGTGAAAACATTTCCTCCATCGAGGTGGAAGACACACTGCTCAAGCATCCCGCCGTGATGTTCGCCGCTGTGGTGGCGCGGCCCGACGAGAGATGGGGCGAGACGCCTTGTGCCTTCGTGGAGAAGAAGCAGGGCTACGACAACGTCACGCCGCAGGACCTCATCGCCTATTGCCGCGAGAACCTGGCGCACTACAAATGCCCACGCCACGTCGTCTTCCGCGAGATTCCCAAAACCTCGACCGGCAAGATGCAGAAGTTCAAGCTGCGGGACGTGGCTAGAGATGTTGCATAACCAATTCAGCGCAGGGGATCATTGGCTTGTCTCAATATGTCTTTTGTTTGGTATCTCTTGAGCCCCCCCACGCGCTTCAGGATGACTTTGTAGCTAGGGTCAGTCGGTTTGACTATTTGAAATTTGATCGGGACAGCCTTACCGCAGGTCGAATGCCCACCGTGCCACCACACAGAAAGCGAGCTATCCGTTTCAAGAGTGACGGTCCCAGATGTTCTTTCTACGGGTGGCGGGACAGGAAATTTGACCCCCCGCCCCTTCAGCACAAGAATTACATCATCCTTGGCCTTTTGTTGCTCGACACTCAAAGAGACAGTCGTACCGCAGATCCAACTGATATTCATTGAGCTGGCGAGGTCTGTGAGATCGTGGCTGTATCCGCGCTTCAGTAGTTCGAGAACCTTGTCATAGTAGGCCGATTTGTCGAACCTCCCTCGAATGACAGCATGCAAAGCAATCGTTTCGTCACCGTATTCCCGATTGATGTCAGCGCCAGAGTTGAGGAGAAAGTAGTAGTTTCTCCAATCGCCCACCTTCGCCCCTAAATCGAACGCGGCTTGAAGAGCCCAAGAAGGCGAGTTCCAAGTTCCGGAATTCGGGTCACCTCGATATCGAATCAACACCTGAAGGGGGGCAGTACTTTCGAGACCGGCTGCAATGTGCACTGGTGTTCTCCCATCCGTGCTGTAAGGCGGCCTATAGTTTGGTTTCGCGCCAGCTCTAAGTAGCGCTTCAATCCCATCCGCGCTCCTGCAATCGATGGCCCATATTAGGGGTGTCACGAGATTGGCTGTCCCACCTTCATTCCAGAGAGCGCCTTCACTATTGGGGTTGACCCCTCGCCGGATTAGATTTGCGACGTGAGATGCCTCGCCAAAACAGGCAGCTTGTGCCAGCTCGACCAATTGTGGCGACTCAAACGCCACCTTTGCAGAGCCATATTCCTTGTGCCGTGCAATTTCCGCAACATCGCGTGGTGTCAAGTTTGGACTTGAGTCACAAGCGGAGAGCGTCAAGGCAATCGCGACGATAAGAACCGGGACGCGATACACGGGTTCTCTCCATGGCATGAACGCGACGACACTAAACCGCAATCAGGTCTAACGGCGCATTGTGGTCCCCATGTGGTTAGCATTTGATCTCGAGGGGGCACAATTCCGTTTCTTTTTTCACGGTCTATCGGATTTTTTTCAAGACGCCCCGAAGTGCTCTGTTAGATTGACTAGATAGAGCTGGTTGGTAGAGGTCTGCATATGAGCAAGAAGCAATCGAGCCGGCTCGCGCTCGCCTTCATCTTTATCACCATGTTCGTGGACACGATCGGGCTCGGCATGATCATCCCGGTCGCGCCGCAGATCATCAGCCAGTTGATCGGCCACGGCCTGCCGCGAGATCTCGCGATGAGCGAAGCGGCGCGCTGGGGAGGCTGGCTGTTCTTCGTCTTCGCCTTGATGCAGTTTCTCTGCGCGCCGCTGATCGGAAATTTGAGCGACCGCTTCGGCCGCCGCCCCGTGCTGATCGCTTCGCTGTTGGCATTGGGTGTGGACTATCTGATCACCGGCCTTGCGCCCACCATCGCATGGCTCTTCATCGGGCGCTTTCTCTCCGGCATCGCGGGCGCGTCGTATACGACGGTCAACGCGTATATTGCCGACGTTTCGCCGCCGGAAAAACGCGCGGCGAACTTCGGCTTGACCGGCGCGGCCTTCAGCCTGGGCTTCATCGTCGGGCCTGCGATCGGCGGACAGCTCGGGCAATTCGGCCCGCGCCTGCCCTTCTTCGTTTCGGCGGGCCTGGCGCTTTTGAACGCGCTGTTCGGTGTGTTCGTTCTGAAAGAGTCTCTCGCCAAGGAGAACCGGCGCAAATTCGATTGGCGGCGCGCCAATCCTATCGGTGCGCTACACGCGATGAGCCGCTTTCCCATGATCCTGGGGCTATGCGCGGTCACTATCTTCATGAGGTTGGCGCATGATGCGAACCCCGCCGTGTTCACGTTCTACACGATGCTCAAATTCCACTGGGATTCGCAGATGGTGGGTTATTCGCTGATGGCGGTCGGCGCGATGATGGCGGTGGTCTACAGTTTTCTCATCCGTCTCGTCATTCCGCGGATCGGCGAAGCCGCGGCGGTCTATTTCGGGCTCACTTTCGGCGCCGTCGCGTTCGCGGGCTACGCGTTTTCGACGCAAGGCTGGATGATCTTCGCCTGGATGCTGCCGTTCTCGCTGATGGGCTTTGCGATGCCGGCGCTCAACGCAATCATGTCGAAGATGGTGGGGCCCACCGAGCAGGGTGAACTGCAGGGCGCGCTAGCCTGCATCGGCGGACTGACCTCAATCGCGGCGCCGCCTTTGCTGACCCAGATCTTCGGATACTTCACCAGTCCTTCGGCGCCCGTCTATTTTCCCGGTGCGGCCTTCCTGACCGCCAGCCTCTGCGTCGTCGCCGCAGCGCTGGTTTTCGCATACGTCAATCCGCGCCGCGCCTTGAGTCCGGCTGAATAACCGAGTTGAGGGTTGGGCACAAAACACCCGCGTCTCCGTTGCTTACGGAGCGAAAAGGCGCGGGGCGGGGAATTAGTGAACGCTGGTTCGCAGCCGTTCGAGTTCGTCTTTTATTCGGAGTTTTTCTTTTTTGAGGGCGGCGACCCGGATTTCATCCCAATCGGGATGGATCATTTCCGCCTCTATCATTTCTTCCAGTTTTTGATGTTTTTCGGAGAGCTCCTGGATATGCCCTTGCAGTGCCATTCACGCACCTCTTCTTTGAAGGTGAAAGAATTAGAACACCAACCGGGCGCGCTGTCACGGCCCACTGGCCCTTATGCCTTAAGCCCTGTAAACGACAGGCATGGCGGCGAAACTTCAGGAAAACCCCGGAAAAAATCGAGCCAAAACCCGGCTCGTGGTGGGCATCAGCGGGGCGTCCGGGGTTGCTTACGGCATCCGTCTTTTGGAGGCGCTGCCGGAGCTTGGAATCGAGTCGCATCTGGTCATCACCAGGCCCGGCGAGATGACGATCGGTTACGAGACCAAGCTCAAACCACGCGACGTCGCGGGCAAAGCCGACAAGGCTTACGCGGTGGAAGACATCGCCGCCCCCATTGCGTCGGGCTCGTTCAAGACAGCCGGCATGATCGTGGCGCCGGCCTCGGTGCGCACCTGGTCGGAAATCGCCACCGGCGTGACGACCAACCTTCTCACCCGCGCCGCCGACGTGACGCTGAAAGAACGTCGCCCCCTGATTCTCATGGTGCGGGAATCGCCGCTGCATCTGGGCCATCTGCGCTCGCTCGCGCAACTTGCGGAAATGGGCGCCATCATCCTGCCGCCAATGCCGGCCTTCTACGCCGAGCCGCAGGCGATTTCCGACCATGTCGACCAGATGGTGGGACGCGCGCTCGATCTTCTGGGCTATGATTGGCCTCTCGTGAAGCGATGGGGCGAGGATCTCGCCAAAGGCCGCCGCAACACGCGCGCGAAGAAGACGTAGGCCAAGAAGTGTGAGCGGGCGATGACCGAGGCCGAAGAGCAGGCGCTGCGCGCCAAGCTCGCCGAGCTTGTTCAGGAACATCGCGATCTCGATGCGGCTATCGCGGCGATGATCGAATCCGGCACCAGCGATCAGTTGCAATTGACGCGGCTGAAAAAGCGCAAACTGCAGTTGAAAGACCAAATGACGCGCATCGAAGACGCGCTGCTGCCCGATATTATCGCCTAGAGCAAGATCTGATGACTTTAAATCAGATCATGCTCTAGATTCTTCGATTGTCGCGCAATTTGGCGGGTGAACCGCTTCACACTTCACCCGATTGCGCTCTAGCGCCCGTTGCGCTTGTTCGCGTACATCGCCTCGTCGGCGCGCGCGATAGCCCCGTCCGCGTCCTCGCCGGCCATGAGTTCGAACGCGCCATAAGAGAAATGCACCGCGATCTTCTGGCCACGCCACAGGGCCGGGCTGCCCTTCAGGGTTTCGACCAGCACGTCCGCCTTCTTGTGGGCTTGGTTGCTGTTGGCATGCGAAAGAATCACGCCGAATTCATCGCCTCCCAAGCGGCCGACCACATCGCTGTCGCGAATATGGCCGAGCAGGATTTCGGCAAAATGTCCCAGCACGGCATCGCCAGCCGCGTGTCCGTGCGTGTCGTTGACGGCCTTGAAACCATCGAGGTCGAAATAGACGAGGCTCGCGGGTGTGCCATAGCGCGCTGCGAAGCTGATATAGCGCGTCAACTCGCGCACGAAAGCGCGGCGGTTGAGAATGGGCAGGAGGTGATCGCGGTCGGCGCTCTTCTCGACTTCATCGAGACGCGAACGGGTCTGCTGAAGTTCGCGGCGCAGGCTCTCGACTTCACCCATCAAGGTCATGATGGCGTCGCGCACGCGCGGCGTGAATTCTTCTTCGGGAATGCCAAGCACGCTGGCGGTTGCAGGAACGGCCTCGACCGCGGGCGCAGCCGCAATGGCTTCCGCCTTGCGCGTATACCCGACGGCGCTCACGCGCCTCGCAGCGCCAGCGCTACCCGCCCGCTCGACTTTCATCCCGCCCTGCTCCGAATCGGAACAGGTCAACCTAGCCGTGTGGTCTTAACAACCGTTTAACAAGGTGAGTAAAAGGTTAACAAAGGGGGAATCAATACACATACAAGCCCTTTCCTTGAGGTTCCCCGCCCATATAATGCGCCGCTTCTTCGTTCGGCCCTCCCAGGGGCTCCGGCAACCGCCTAGCAGGAAGCATGACCTCACAACCGCTCGTCGGCATCATCATGGGCAGCCAGTCCGACTGGCCGACCATGCGCGCGGCTGCGGACATCCTCGCCACCCTGGGCGTGGCGCATGAAACCAAGATCGTTTCGGCGCACAGGACGCCCGACCGCATGGCGGCTTATGCGAAGGCTGCAGCCGGACGGGGCTTAAAGGCGATCATTGCGGGGGCTGGTGGCGCCGCCCACCTCCCCGGCATGACCGCCGCCATGACGACGCTTCCCGTGCTGGGCGTTCCTGTCGAGTCCAAGGCGCTCAAGGGCATGGATAGTCTTCTCTCCATCGTGCAGATGCCGGGCGGCGTACCGGTGGCGACGTTTGCGATCGGTGAGAGCGGCGCCAAGAATGCGGCGCTCCACGCCGCCGCCATTCTGGCGCTTTCCGATTCCGCGCTGGCCGCGCGGCTGGCCGCGTGGCGCGCCAAACAAACCGACAGCGTTTCCGAAACGCCCCTCGACACGAAATGAGCGACATTCAAAAACTCTCCGCTCCCGTTCCGCCGGGAGGCACGATCGGCATTCTCGGCGGCGGTCAATTGGGCCGTATGCTGGCGCTGGCAGCCGCGCGGCTGGGATTGAAAGCACATATCTATTCCAACGAGAGCGATGCGCCGGCCTTTCAGGTGTCCGCCGCGCACACCATGGGATGGTATGACGACGAAGCCGCGCTCAAGGCGTTCGCCGAACAATGCGATGCGATCACCTTCGAGTTCGAGAATGTGCCGAGCGAAGCCATTGCCCTGCTTTCACAGTTCAAACCGACCAATCCCAATGCGAAAGCGCTCATGATCGGCCAGGACCGGCTTGAAGAGAAAACCTTCGTGCGCAAGCTGGGCATCAAGACCGCCGAGTATGCCGCCGTCGATAGCGCGTCGGACATCAACCTCGCCATCACCAAAGTCGGCGCGCCGGCCATCTTGAAGACGCGCCGCCTGGGCTATGACGGCAAGGGGCAGGCGAAAGTGAGATCGGCGGACGAAACCGTTCGCGCGCTGGAAAGCTTCAAGGGCGCGCCGGCGCTGCTGGAAGATTTCGTGGATTTTGCTTTCGAGGCTTCCCTCATCGCAGCGCGCGGACTCGATGGCAGCTTTGCCGCCTACGATCCGCCGGAAAATATCCATGGCGACCACATCCTGCGAAAATCCACCGTTCCCTCACGGCTGACACCGGCGCAGATCGCCGAAGCGCGCAACATCGCCAAGCGAATCGCCGAAGCGCTCGACTATGTGGGCGTGCTCTGCGTCGAGCTGTTCGCCACCAAGGACGGGGCGCTGCTCGTCAACGAGATCGCGCCGCGCGTGCACAACTCCGGCCATTGGACGCTGGAAGCCTGTGCGATCAGCCAATTTGAGCAGCATATCCGCGCCGTCGCCGGCTGGCCGCTCGGCGATCCTGCCCGTCATTCCAATGCCGTGATGGAGAACATCATCGGCGACGACGCCGCCAACTGGCTCAAGCTGGCAAAAGGCGGCGGCGCGCTGCATCTCTACGGAAAATCGAACATCCGCAAGGGGCGCAAAATGGGCCACGTGACGAAGCTGTCGGCGAAGAGTTAAATTCCATCACCTCTCCCTTGCCGCCTTCGCTAAAGCTACGGCGTGCCTTGAGTTCGCACCTGCCACGCCGAAGCGAAGCGTAGGCGGGTGGAGAGGTGGTTTCGATTGCGTAGCACTCGTTATTCGTGAGTCTTTTGTGCTCCCACACCACCCAAAATCTCCGACAGTGACGGCAAGGCTTCGGCGCGCTTGCGCAGCTCCGCTTTGAACTTCTCGAACTGCATGACATTCTCGATGCGGCTGTCGAGGAAGTCGTGCGTGGCTTTTTCATCCGCGCCGCCATCGGTGAACCAGCGCAACAAGGTCGAGGAATAGACGCCGGCGAGAATGGCGCGCTTGGTATAGAAGTTGAAATCGGTCGAGGTATCGCCCACGGCGCGCCACATGGAATCGACGGTGCGGTAAAGCAGCTTCGCTCCCAGCGCCACATGCGGCGGCAAGGTCAGAAAGGCCGCCGCGCGCCTCGCCGCTTCCTTATGCGGCTTGAGCGCCCCGATCCGTGCCAGCACTGCCGCTTTGATGCGCTCGCGGATTTTCATGGCCGCGAGCTTTTCCCTCGCGAGCGATGCTTCCATCTCGGCGTCGGCTGCTTTCGAAAACGCTTCCACCAGGCTGGCGGGACCTTCCGGAAAGTGGTGCGTGAGCACCGCCCCGGATAGCCCTTTTTCCTTCGCCGCGCGCTTGAGGACCGCATCGGTAAAGCCATCGAACGGAACATGGGCAAGGGCTGCCTCCAGAATGGCGGTCTTCGCGTTCGCTTCGATGTGCGCTGCCGTTTTCTTTTTTGCCGTCATTCGTCGTCCCGTTGTACCCAGTGCCTGACTTCGGTTTCGAAGATCAGTTTGGAAAGATCGTTCATGCGCTGGGGATAGAGGATACCGTTCAGGTGGTCGACTTCGTGCTGCACCACGCGGGCATGAAAGCCTTTTGCCGTGCGCGCGACTACTTTTCCCTCAAGATCCAAGCCGCGATAGCGGATATGGGCGGGGCGTTCGACAAACCCGCGCAAGCCCGGCACCGAGAGACAACCTTCCCAACCGCCCTCTTGTGCTTCGTCCACCACCTCGATCTCTGGATTGATGAGAACGGTCAAAGGTGCGGTGTGATCGTAGCGTTCGTCCTCGGAGAATTCCTGCTCGGCGCGGCTGTCCGGCACCTGGAACACGACGACGCGCAACGGGACATGCACTTGCGGCGCCGCGAGACCGGCGCCATTGGCATCGATCATGGTCTCGACCATGTCCGCAACAAGGCGGCGGATTTCCGGCGCTTGCGGGTTTGCGACGGGTTTCGCCGGTTCGGCGAGAACCGGATGTCCCATGCGCGCGATCTTGAGAATGGCCATAGCGGGAATATGGAACTTTGTGATCTCTCTTTAAAGCGTGTGGCTTTAAAGCGTGCGGCTTTTGCGCCAACGCCACGCTTCACCGATCTCCTCGTCTTGGACGGAGCCGTCGCGATGGAAGCCAAGCTTGCGCAGGATATGCGTGGAAGCGTTTTCCTCCGGGGCTGTATGGGCGATGACGGCGGAGACTTCAGGCGCATCGAACGCGATGCGGACCAGTTTCGCAGCCATGGCCAAGGCAACGCCCCGCCGCTCATAGGGCGGGAAGGTGAAATAGGCGATCTCGACAAGACCCGCCGCCGGCGGCGCCGCGAAGGAGCAAATCCCGACGAGGTCACCTTCGCGTTTGGCGAAATAGCTGAGCCAGGGGGCCGCGGCGTGCGTGCGCTCGTAGAGGACGAGCGTGGCGCCCACGGACGCCAGGACCTCCTCCCGGACCTTGTCCCAATTGGCGGCCATGCCGCGCAGCGCCGCTGGGTCGCTCGCCAGCGATTGAAGCATCGCGGTATCCGCCATAACGAGGTCTGCATTCAAGCCTTTGTTTCCCTTGCCAAATTGGGGGCCGAAATCCGGGCTCCTATGCGGCCCCTGTTTGGCGGGACTTCCGACCGCTCTATAGGAATACAGTCATGCAACCCTGTAGATCGCAGAATAGACAGGCAAAAGGCCTTCTGTTATCTACCCCGCCCTCACGGCCCAAGGAGTGTTCCTTTGCAGATCATCGTTCGCGACAACAATATCGACCAGGCGCTGAAAGCGCTGAAGAAGAAGATGCAACGCGAGGGCATCTTCCGCGAGATGAAACTCAGGGGCCATTTTGAGAAGCCGAGCGAAAAGCGCGCCCGTGAACGCGCCGAAGCCATCCGCCGCTACCGCAAGCTTCAGCGCAAGCGCATGCAGCGCGAGGGGCTGATCCCGCGCTAGAGAATTCTGCAAGCCGCTGTTTTTGAATGGCCGCCGCTCAGGAAAATCTGGGGGCGGCCTTTGTACTTTGGGACCCTTGCGAGCAGAGACGGGCGCCATGAAAGACATCTCCGATCGCGTACGGATTCACGTCATGGAAATCCTTTCGCAGCGGAAATACACACTCAAAAACGTCGACGCCTCCTGGCGGCGCAATGACGGCGAATGGCAGCGCCTGACGCGCGAGGTTTACGAGAAGGGCGATGGCGCAGCCATCCTGCTCTACAATCGCTTCCATCGCACCGTCGTCCTGATCCGGCAATTTCGCCTGCCCGCGTTCCTCAACGGCTACAACCACGAACTGATCGAAGTGCCGGCCGGCATGCTGGACGGCGCCGCGCCGGAGGAGCGCATCCGCGCCGAAGTGCAAGAGGAGACCGGCTATTCGATTTCGCAAATCGAGAAAATCTTCGAAGTCTTCATGAGCCCGGGTGCACTAACGGAGAAGCTCCATCTTTTCGTCGCCGCCTACAATCCCTCCTCAAAGACCGGCGACGGCGGTGGATTGAAACACGAAGGCGAAGATATCGCCGTATTGGAGCTGCCGTTCGACGAGGCGCTTGCGATGGTGAACGAGGGCCGGATTTGCGATGCGAAAACGATCATGCTGCTGCAGTATGCGCAGCTCAACATCTTTCACGATTGATCACATTCCACCCCGCCCTTGAGGGAGGGTAACGATACCCGGTAGGCGCACCGTCCGGCACCGGCGAGAATGTGCGAGAGGCGTTCCACTTTCACAGTCTTGCCCAGCACGCGGTGAAAGAGTGCAAGCTCTTCGCGGCAAAGACCTTGGCACAAACGTGCCGCCGCGCAGATGGGACAATGATTTTCCACGAACAGCCAGTGGCCGGTTCCGGCGTCCTTGCGCACTTCGGCCATATAGCCCTCGGCACTTCTGATCTTGGCAAGCGCGTCGAGCTTGGCTTTGAGCGTGCGCGCATTGTCCGTTTTCGCCCGATAGGTTTTTTCCTGTTCGGCGGTCCGCAGCTTGAGGAGACGATCCACACCTTCTTCGCCGAAGGTTTTCTTCATCTGCGTCAGAAGATCGACGGCGAGTGCGGCGTGGGAATCGGCGAACTGGGCATTGGCGGCGGCGGTCGCGCGCCAGAGCTTCACGGGCCGTCCGACGCCGCGGGTTTGCTCTTCGTGCATCACGAGGCCGTCCTCGGTAAGGCCGTAGAGGTGCTGGCGCACCGCCATGGCGGTGACACCCAGCTTTGCGGCCAAAGTGTCAGCCGTGACAGGGCCTTGGCGTTTGACGAGATCGAGTAGGCGGGCGCGAGCCGATTCCATGACGAAATTTCTAAAGGCATGACTTGCGAAATTCAAGGGCATGGTATAATTTCCAAAGGTGGAACTTTCGAAAAGAACTGCCCATGACGCCCACCGGCATCCACCAAGACGACCTGGTCCGCGAAGGCCGCAAGGTCCTGCGCCGCGACGGAAAACAAATTCTGCTCATCGCCCGCGAAGGCTCCATCTACGCCATCGCCAACCGCTGCCCGCACGAGGGCTATCCACTCAGCGAAGGCACATTGAACGGCGCGCAATCCGGCGGTGAACCGCTGCACACTTCGCCGGATCGCGCTTCTGGACCGGGCTGCGTTCTCACCTGCAATTGGCACAACTGGAAATTCGATCTGGCAACCGGAGAGGCCCTGGTGGGCCGCGACCCAGTGCGCACTTACCCCGTCGAAGTTAAAAACGGAGAAATCTTTCTCGATCTGCGCGATTCCCCCGCCGAGGCGCGGCGCGCTCGCGCGCTGAAGGGGTTGGAAACGGCGCTCGCCGACAATGACTTCGCGCGCATGGCGCGCGAAGTCGTCAGATTGGACCGCGCGGGCTTTGCGATGACGGATGCCCTCGTTTACGCCATCGCCGTGTGCAACGACCGGCTTGAAGACGGCATGACGCACGCTTACGGAGCAGCGGCAGACTGGCTCAAACTGTCGGATGTCGCGCCGACCGCAGAAGCAAGACTTGCCGCGCTACTCGAGCCGATCGCTCATCTGGCCTGGGACACCGAAGGCGTAGGCGGATTTCCCTATGCCGAAGGAACGACACCATGGGACGCAAAAGCATTTTTCATGGCGGTGGAAGGCGAGCGCGAAGTCGATGCCATCGCGCGGATCCGCGGCGCGGTCGCGCAGGGAGTTTCGTACGATCAGCTCAGCCCCGCGCTGGGTGAAGCGGCGCTCGCGCACTATGCGGATTTTGGACACAGTGCGATCTATACGATCAACACCGGTGAATTGATCGCGCGGCTGGGCGGCGTGGCGCGGGAGCCTTTGCTGCTGGCGCTGACGCGACAGCTCGTACGCGCCACGCGAGAAGAGCGGCTGCCGGAATTCCGCTTCTACGACAAAGCGCTCGGCGCTTGGGACAACAGCGGGAACGATATGGCGCGCGCGCAGGACTTCGTCGGACTGTCCATCGACGGCGCGCTGAAACGCGCGCTGCGTTCGTCCGGACGGCCTCCGCGCGAAATCTACGATGCCTTGCTGGGTGCAGCGGCGTGGAATTTCCTGCATTTCGATCTCGCGATCGACCAGGCCAGCGATAACGCGCTTGCCGACAATGTGAGCTGGCTCGATTTCACCCATGCGCTGACTTTCGCCAGCGCCTGCCGGCGAATTTGCGAACAGCGCCCCGGTCTCTGGCCCAAGGCGCTGCTGCAAATGGCTCTCTTCGTCGGCCGCAACCAAAAATATGTCACTGCCGACGAAGACGTTTCAGGCTGGCGCGTGAACGACCCCCAAGCCTTCATCGCGCGCGAGATGAACGCGCTCTACGATCACGGCATCGTTGAGCCCATCATCGCCTGCCATCGCGTCAAAATGCTGTTCGCACTCAAGTGCGAAAGCGAGGCCGCGCCGGATGCCCCATGGATTGCAGACATGAGCGCGGCGATGAACCGCTATCTGCACACGCCGATGAAACGCCATCATGGCCTGCGCACCGCCGCGCAAGCGCTCGATTTCATCGCCAAGGAAGCATGAAATGCGCGACGAGACATTGTGCCGGCTTTCCGGCACCGCGGCCATCGTCGGCGGATTGTTGCGCGCGGCGAATGGATTTGCTGCGAACATCTTATCCGACGATATCTTGCAGCTCGTCTACTTTGCCACCGACGTAGTGCTGATCTTCGGTCTCGCCGGCATCTATTTGCAGGCCCGCGCGCAAGTCGGTTGGTTTGGGTTTGCCGGATTTGTCGCCACCGTCATCGGCCTGCTGATGGTGCGCAGCGGCGCATTGTTCGGCGGCTATCAAGCGGGCGCGAGCGCGGCTTTGTTGGGCACAGTCTTGTTGGGGGGCATCATGCTTGCAAAGCGCTACTCGATTGCCGCGCCCGCATTGTGGATCGCCTCGTTCGCACTGGCACTCGCGGCAGCGTTGAAACCCGGAATGGGATGGACGGCGATCATCGCCGGTGCCGTTTATGGCGCGGGCTTTGTGCTCGCCGGCACAAAATTATTCGGCAAAAAATTAGAGAAGGTCGTCTAAGCCGCGCAGTCGGCGCAGACGGCCACTTCGATGGTGACGTGCGAAAGATCGGGGTGGCGCGCGCACAGCTTGCTCTTGATGGCTTCCGCATTCGTCTCGTCCGGGCTCACCAGCGAGAGGATCAAACTGTGATGGCCAGGGCCAACGCGCCACAAATGCAGATCGGCGACGCGCGCGTTCATCTCCGTCTCGATCATGGTGCGGATTTCGCCGGCCAATTCCGGGTCGGCTTCGGCGTCCAGCAGGATCATGCCGCTGTCGCGCACCAGACCATAAGCCCATGAGCCGATCACGATCGCGCCGATGATGCCGACGGAGGGATCGAGCCAGGGAATTCCGTAGAAGAGACCACCCGCCAGCGCGAGCAGCGCGAGCACCGAGGTGGCGGCATCGGCCAGCACATGCACGTAGGCCGCGCGCATATTGTGATCTTCATCCCCATGCGCGTGTGAGTGTCCGTGGCCGTCGCGCAAAATCAGCGCGCAAAGAAGATTGACGCCAAAACCGATCGCCGCCACGAACAGCGCGCTGGAATAGTCGACCTTGACCGGCGTGACGAGGCGGCTGACGGATTCCCCCGCCACGGCGAGACCGGCAATGCCCAGAACGATGGCGCTGGCAAACGCTGCAAGATCGCCGAACTTGCCCGACCCGAAGGTGAAGCGCCCGCTGGCGGCATGACGGCGCGCCAGCCAATAGGCGCCAGCCGCCAAGCCCAGCGCGCCCACATGGGTCGCCATGTGGATACCATCGGCCAGCAGCGCCATCGAGCCGAAGATGAAACCGGCGGTGATTTCGACGCCCATGAAAACGGCAGTGACGATGGCGGCGAGCCGGGCGCGCGATTCCGCGCGTTCGTGTCCGTGACCCAGGAAATGATGATCATGCGTCCACAGCCCATGATCGTGGGCGGAGTGGCTATGGCCATGGACGTGATCGTGGACCATGGCGGAAAGATAATCCTTCAAGGCAGTTCCGCAAACGGAGGTCTAAAGATATTTCCGCAACTGCAAGGAATAGGGTGAAAATCCGGCCGCGTCATAAACTTTGGCGGCGCGCGCGTTCTTGTCGAGAACGCCGATCATGAGGTGCTTGAGGCCATGCTTGCGCGCTTCGGCCTCGCAGGCCGCGAGCAGCGCTTTTCCGGCACCGGAGCCACGCATGCTCTCTTTGAGATAGAGTTCTGCGACGTAGCCACAGGTACGTTGTTCATCGACGATATAGAGCTCCAGCGAGTCGACGACGAATACGGCCCAGCCGACCGCCTCCCCGTTCGATTCCACGACGAAGATCCGGCCCTTGTTCTCGGCCACCCGCTTCATCAGCACGGCGTAGTATTCTTCGCCGACTTTCGCATCGATCCGGCGATCCGGTTCCAGCACGTGCTCATACTTCTGCAGGCCGTCGATGAACGACACGCAAGCGGCCTTGTCGGCAGGCAATCGGACATCGCGAATGTGGAACGGCTGAGCCATGGCGCGAGACTATCAGAACTTCTCTTCGCCCTCATGGCGCACGGCATCGGGAAAATCGCGATAAAGCGCGATCTTCAGGTTGGCCACCTGGGAGTTGACGCCGAAGTGCACGCTCTCGACCGGCTCGCGCCGCGAGGCGACGTGGTTGAAGGCGGCATCGAGCTGCGCCAGGTCCTTCGTCTCCATGACGACGTGGAATTCACCCAAATCTTGCGGACCGAAACCGAGTTTGCGGCGCGTGAGGCGCCAGCCCTCAATCAAGCCATTGCTTTTCAGGTGATCCATGTACCGTGCCATGGTGCGTGCAAACTCGGCATCTTTCGTGCTGGGCTTCAAATCGAACCAGGTGTGATAGTGGTCCATGCCAATGCCTTCCCGAAGTCGGCGTTTATCATTGCGGCTCAGCCGTTGCTACCTGCACATGTGCCGAATCACATCTGCGCCCGATGCATGTGTCTTCGGAATACTCATAACCTGTTGAACGCGCGCAGGCGTGTTTGCGTCGATTCCAGCACGATGAGGTTGCCGATCAGCGATTCGCCGAGCAGTTGCAGGGTTTCGACAACGCGTTGCGCGCGCGCGTACCGGCTCAACGGATCAAGGCGCATGAGAACGATCGCAGGCGGATGTGTCACCGCGCTTTCCGCCAACCGGCCGAAATCGAGGTCGTCTGTCAGCAATATGCGATTCTGTTGTTGTGCAATACCAAACACCACGTTGTCATCTTCGCCGCGCGCGATCTCAGCGACGTACGAAACGTCATGGCCAGCTTTCCGCAACGAATCGACGATCAACCGATCGCAATTCTCGTCGGCGAGAATGCGCATCATTCCGCCTGGATGAGGATTTTCTCTTCTGCAAGCCGGGCAGCGGCATATGCACAAGCCGCGCGGATATCATCCTGCGTTAGGTGGGGATAGGCGTCCAGGAGCTCCGCTTCGTTCATCCCACCAGCAAGCTCACGCATAATATGCTCGACGGTAATGCGCGTGCCTTTGATGACGGGTTTTCCGACCATCACTTTAGGATTGATTGTAATTCTCTTAAGCAACTCATCCATGGCGCGCCTCTCCTGTGCGCCTTCCAACTATAACACATGTCGAACGAAAACGACCCTTTAGTTCAAAGATTTGACAATTCCTTCGGTCATCTTCTTGGCGTCGCCGAACAGCATCATGGTGTTGTCGCGGAAGAAGAGTTCGTTTTCGACGCCGGCATAGCCTGAGCCCATCCCGCGCTTCACGAAGAGCACGGTCTTGGCCTTCTCCACGTCGAGGATCGGCATGCCAAAGATCGGCGATTTGGGATCGGTCTTGGCCGACGGATTGGTGACGTCGTTGGCGCCGATGACATAGGCAACATCGGCCTGCGCGAACTGCGAATTGATGTCTTCGAGCTCGAAGACTTCGTCATAAGGCACGCTGGCTTCGGCGAGCAGCACATTCATATGACCCGGCATACGTCCCGCCACCGGATGGATGGCGTAGGAAACCTTCACGCCTTCCTTCTTCAAAATATCCGCCATTTCGCGCACGGCGTGCTGCGCCTGCGCCACCGCCATGCCGTAGCCCGGCACGATGATGACGGAACCCGCGTTCTTCATGATGAAAGCCGCATCGTCGGCGGAGCCTTGCTTGACGGGCCGCGTCTCGGTCTTGCCGGCGGCACCTGCCACTTCGCCGCCGAAGCCACCCAGGATCACCGAGACGAAGCTGCGGTTCATGCCCGCGCACATGATGTAGGAGAGGATCGCACCCGATGAGCCGACGAGCGCGCCGGTGATGATGAGCGCGGTATTTTCCAGCGTGAAGCCGATGCCGGCGGCAGCCCAGCCGGAATAGGAATTCAGCATCGAGATGACGACGGGCATGTCGGCGCCACCAATAGGGACGATTAGCGTGATGCCGAAGATGAACGAGAGCACCGCGATCACCCAGAACATCCAGGGCTGCTGATCGCGGCAGAACCACACGACCAAGCCGATGATGGCGGCGAAGATGAGAAGGTTGAGCGCGTGGCGCGCCGGCAGAAGGATCGGCGCGCCAGACATGTTGCCGTTGAGCTTGGCAAACGCGATGAGTGAGCCCGCGAAGGTGATGGCGCCGATGGCTGTGCCGAGCGACATCTCGATCAGGCTTTGGGCGTGAATGGCGCCGACAATGCCGATGCCGTAGGCCTCAGGCGAATAGAACGCCGCCGCGGCCACCAGCACCGCTGCCAGGCCGACGAGCGAATGAAAGGCCGCCACCAGCTGTGGCATCGCCGTCATGGCGATGCGCCTCGCTGTCACCGCGCCGACCAACCCGCCGATGGCGATACCAGCGGCGATCAGGCCCCAGGTCAGCGGATCGGTGACACCTGTCACCCAGAGCGTCGTCGCCACGGCGATGGCCATGCCGAGCATGCCATTACGATTGCCGGCGCGGCTGCTGACCGGCGATGACAGTCCGCGCAGTGCCAGAATGAAGAGGATGCCAGAGACGAGATAAAGAAGTGCGGCGAGATCGGCTTTCATTCTAGTGCCCTATCGCTTCGCTAGATGAGGGCCGCATCATTTCTTCTCTTTCTTCTTGTACATCGCGAGCATGCGCGCGGTGACGAGGAAGCCGCCGAAGATGTTCACGCTGGCGAGACTGAGAGCAACAAAACCCAAGATCTTGGACGTCCAGGCGGCGCTGCCGATCGTGGAAACGGAGACCGCGATCAACGCACCGACCACGATCACCGAGGAAATCGCGTTGGTGACGCTCATCAGCGGCGTGTGCAATGCCGGCGTGACGCTCCAGACGACAAAATAGCCGACGAAAATCGCCAGCACGAAAATCGAAAAGCGAAAGACGAAGGGATCGATGGCTTCCATCTCTTATCCTTTCAGCGCCGGGTGCACGACGGCGCCATCTCGTGTGAGACCCGCGCCTTTGACGATCTCGTCGTCCCAGTTGAGCGCGAGCGTGCCGGACTTGTCGACGAGGAGGCTGACGAACTGGAAGAGGTTGCGTGCGTAAAGGCTCGACGTATCGACCGCCAAGCGCGCCGGCAGATTGGTGTAGCCCATGAGGGTGACGCCGTGAGCCTGGATCACTTCATCGGTTTTGGTGAGCGGGCAATTGCCGCCCTGCTCGGCCGCCAGATCCACGATCACCGAACCGGGCTTCATGGTCTTGACCATCTCTTCGGTCACGAGCACCGGCGCCTTGCGGCCCGGAATGAGCGCGGTGGTGATGACGATATCCTGCTTCTTGATTGTCTCGGCGATGAGCGCGGTTTGCTTGGCCTGGTACTCTTTGGACATTTCCTTGGCGTAGCCGGCTGCGGTCTCTGCTTGTTTGAACTCATCGTCGATGACGGCCACGAACGTCGCGCCGAGCGATTCTACCTGTTCCTTGGTGGCCGGGCGCACGTCGGTCGCCGACACGATGGCGCCGAGACGGCGCGCCGTGGCGATCGCCTGCAATCCCGCAACGCCCACGCCCATGATCAACACACGCGCCGGCGCGATGGTGCCGGCCGCCGTCATCATCATCGGCATGGCGCGGCCGAAGGTGGCCGCCGCGTCGATCACGGCTTTGTAGCCGGCGAGATTGGCCTGGCTCGACAGCACGTCCATCGCCTGGGCACGAGAGATGCGTGGAATGAATTCCATGGCGAAGGCAACAACGCCTTGCGCCGCAAGCTTTCCGATTGTCTCTTTCTCGGCATGCGGCGCCAGCAACGATGCGTAAACTGCGCCCTTCTTCATAGCAGCGATTTCGTTTGCCTCCGGTGGGCGCACCTTCAAAACAATATCGGCGTCGCGCAGCGCGGTTGCGGCATCCGGTGCGATGCTCGCGCCGGCCGTGGCGTAGTCGGAATCCGAAACCTGTGCGCCCGCGCCAGCAGCCGTCTCGACGACAACTTCAAGGCCGAGGCCTTTGAACTTCTTCACCGTTTCCGGCGTAGCAGCGACGCGCATTTCGCCGGCGCGGCGTTCCTTGAGGACGGCAAGTTTCATGAAAAACTCCGCTGGCGCCGGCAGCGCTCAGCCGTGCGTGCGGAAGATGGCGAGGAAGATGAGCAAAACAACGTTGCCGATGATCATCCACTTCACGAAGGTCACGAAACCCTTCCAGGTTTTCACGTGGTCCTTGATGTCCATAGTGCCTGTATCCGAGCCGTGGCCCGTATCTGCCGACATGCGAAATCCCCAAAAATAGAAGCAAAACCGAAGCGGGCCGGACTATAGCAAAGCGATATCGCTTGTCATCCTTCGGGGGCTGCTTGCGCAGCAACCTCAGGATAACGGAGATCGTCCGTCACCCTGAGGTGCGAGCGACGCGAGCCCCGAAGGACGGACGGGCACGGAGTGATTCCAGTCGGCCAAAAGCGCGCGAAGCGCCGCCACCAAAGCCAGGGGCTCGTCCAGCATGACGTGATGCTGGGCGTGGGGAATCTCCACCATCGGCGCGGCGCGGCCCAGAAGATTGAACATGTATTCGCCGATTTCCGGAGGCAGCAGGATGGAGTTTTCGCCGCGGAACACGGCGATGCGGCATTTTGTGGCCCTCAACCGGGCCGCCGTATCGCCGATGGAAAAGCGCTGCCAGATGGCAGGATCGAACTTCCAGGTAAAGCCGCCCTCCACTTCTTTCAGCGACCGGCGGGCCACCCAATCGACGATGTAGAGATTGTCGCAGGTCTGCGGCGGCATCAGCCGGAAGCGGGCCAGAGCGGCAGCGAGCGTGGGATAAACCTTGTGCGGCTTGATCTCGCGCTTGGGAGGACCGCCGGGGCGATCAGGAGGGTTCACGGGAGAATCGACGATCACCGTGCCCGCGAGCCTGTCGCCATAGAGCGCGCCCGCTAGCATGGTGACGAAGCCGCCGAAGGAATGGCCGATGATGATGGGCGGCTCGCTGCAATCGAACATGCCGGCGTCTTCACACACGCCGAGCTGTTCCTGAACGAACATCTCCATCGCATAGTCTTTGCGCCAGCCGGAATCGCCCATGCCCGACAAATCCATCGCTGCGACGTTGTAGTCGCGCGCCAGATACGGCGCGATGAAGCTCCACCAGTAAGCGTGCGCCGCATTGCCGTGTACCAGCAACAATCCGGGCCGTGTGCGATCTCCCCAACGCAAATAGTGGATGGGCGTGCCTTCGACGGTGACGAATTTGCTTTCGGGCGCGATGGCGACGGTGGCCGCGAACCATTTCGGTGACGGCGGGATAGCACCGTGCAAAGGCGCGAGCGGGCCTTCCGACATCATGTAGAGCTGTCGTGCGTCTTGATCCATCTGGGCGAATAGCGAATAGCGAGCGGTAAACCTATATCATCATCGTTACCTTTGGCCACTCTCGATCCGTACCCTTTCTCCTATTCGGTGTTCGTTTCAAACCAACCACTCCACCCACGTCCCGTGCGGGTGACTGTTGGCGAGGTGCTGTTTCTCCCGCGTACCATCGTGATAGCGGGTAAGCGAGAGGGGATAATCCTTGCCGTCGAAATCGAAGGCGAGCTCCCATAGCGGACGGCGCAGGCCCGCAAGGGTGAGGATATTGGCCAACGCCTCGCGCATCTCGCGGCTGAATTGATAGACGACGATGGTGTGATAGATGCAGACCGGCTGATTCTCGGGAACCCGTCGCAAGGCATCAGGCAAGAGTGCCAGTGCATCGCCCGAAACAATCGGCGGTTTCTCTTTCTGAAAGAGCGCAATGGCGCGGTCGAGCCGCTCGCCCCTGGCTATTTGATCGGGCCACATCAGCGCGCGAAGCCAATCGCGATCTTCGCTCTTCGAAAGATCGACGGGATTGAGCTCGAGTCCGACGCGGCTGGCGATCGTCGGCGTGGGACCGGCGGGTGGGCGCTTGTCGCCGCGCAATTCGCACTCGATCACCAGCGGCGCATCGGGGGCGATTTCGACAACAGTCTCGCCGTTCTTGCGATAGCGCACGCCGTAGCGATCCCAGATCATGTTGAGGCCGGCGCTCGGGCCGATCTCGATGAGATGCAGCGGTTCGCCCGATTGCCGCGCCATCATGCGAAACCCAGGATGCAAGAGCGCCGTGCGTCCGACTTCGTTGGTGTTGGTGACCCGTGTGGTGATGAGCGTTTCCAGCTCTGCGCGATGGCGCGCAACAAAATCCTGGAACAGCGGAAACGGGTCCTCGCCTTCCGGGCGCGATCCGTGGTGAAGCTTCGGATAGAAGCGACGCAGCGGATGGTCCGCGCCGCGCAACAAGAGATAGTGCACGCTGCCCAAAAGCATGTTGGCGTGGGGTTGGCCCGGCTTCGCTTTCGCGGCGAGCACCTTCAACGCCTCGTTGGCACCGATGCCGGTGGCGAGCCGTGCGTAAAACTCCGAACCGGTGCGCTTGGCGTCTTCGGCAAAGAACGTCCAATAGTCGAACGGTTTGTCGCTCACGGCGCGATCGGCGCAAAGCGCAGCTTCTGCGTATTCACATTTACCTCTTGTTCACAACCTTCCCGCGCAATCCTCGACGCAAACGCGGGTTCCCGCCACTCTCATCTGTAGCAAAACGAAACCCTTTAAGACCACCTTTACTGTCCCTGAGCGACCATCGGCGCTTGCAAGGAGCAGCAATGGCCCAGACCATTCTCATTGTCGACGACGATCCGGTACAGCGCCGTTTGCTGGAAGCCGCTATCACGCGCTCCGGCATGACGGTGGTGACCGCGCCGGGCGGCGGACCTGCGCTCGATCTCGTCGACGGCCCGCGCGGCGATCAGATCGCCGTGATGTTGCTCGACCTTGTGATGCCCGACATGGACGGCTTGGCCGTGCTCGCGAAATTGCGCGCCAGCCATCCCGATCTGCCCGTCATCGTGCTGACCGCGAAAGGCGGGATCGATTCTGCGGTAGAAGCGATGCGCGCTGGCGCCAACGATTTTCTGGTGAAGCCGGCGAGCCCGGAACGCATCACGGTTTCCATTCGCAACGCGCTCAAGATCGGCACCCTCGCCGGTGAAGTGACGCGCCTGAAGAAGAAAACGGAGAACCGCCTCGCCTTCGACGACATGATCGCGTCGAGCGGCGAAATGCGCCAGGTCGTGCGGCTCGGCGAACGCGCGGCACAATCCAATATTCCGATTCTGATCGAAGGAGAATCCGGCGTCGGCAAGGAGCTTGTCGCGCGCGCGATCCAGGGCTCTTCCGAGCGCTCCGGCAAACCGTTCGTCACGGTGAATTGCGGCGCCATTCCGGAAAATCTCATCGAATCGATTCTGTTCGGCCATGAGCGAGGCTCGTTCACCGGTGCGACCGACAAGCATTTGGGCAAATTCCAGGAAGCCGACGGCGGCACATTGTTCCTCGATGAAATCGGCGAGCTTCGCCTCG
>JACQDN010000021.1 GCA_016201105.1 Pseudomonadota bacterium | reverse complement strand
CGATACGCCGGTCGTCGGCGCGCTCAGGCCCCGTCAACCCGTGCGGCAGATGTGGTTCAAGCCGCTGCCATTGGCGGTCATTCAACCAGAACAGACCTTGGCGCATTCTTCTCTCCTGCGAATCAATTCGCAGCCAGAGAATCACTGGACGCTAATTAGGTACAGACCCTAGTCCGCCATAGCCTCGGCGACGGCGGATCGGGGAGGATCTGGAAAGAGAATCTCCTTGAACATCCTCCCCGAAGCGCTGCGCGCTTCGACCCTCCCAAGGGAGGGTGGTTCAGATCGTCAGTCCCGGTACCACCAGCTTTTCCAGGCGCTCGCGCAGTTCCGGTGGAATGGCGATCGCTTTGCGTGTGGTCAGATCCATTGCCACAGCGACGGCTTCCGCCGTGCCGGCGCATTCGCCGGTTTCGGCATCGAAGATCCAGTGTGCCCAAACATAGGTCTTCTCGGCGATGGAGCGCAGGCCGCTGCGGATGCACAAGAGATCGCCAGCGCGCGGAAACTTGCGATAAATGAAACGATACTCCAGCGCCGCGCCGCCGGTGCTGCCCGGCTCGCCGCGATTGCGGCCGGAGGTGAGAACCAGCAAATTCGGGATGGAATCCGACAGGCGCGCCATGAAGGAACGCGGCTGCAAGTAGCCCTGGGCGTCGCACTCGCGCGCATGCACCACACCCTGATAGGTCGCCACCATGTTCGCCTTCTCAGTCTCGGCCAAGGTGGGCGCCTTGCGCGGCGTATCCAAAGCAAGGCCACGCGGCGCAGCGTAAGAAGGTATCTCGACTTTGTTGTGCATCGCCATGGCGCGCGCGCCGTCTTCGAAGCCGTCGGGCTCGCGATCGCCCAACTGCACCAATCTGGAAACAGTGCGGAAGGCGGCGGCAGGCTCGTTGTCGAAAGTTTGTACAAGCTCGCAATAGGTCGTGAGCGTCATGACGTCCGCTTGCACCGCGCCGCCGCGTAGATAGTAGGGGGTGCCCGGCCGAAGCTCTTTCAGAAAACGCATATGCTGATCGACCGGTTCGAAACAATGTTTGGACCGCGCCAGCGCCTTGGGACCAAGCCCCATTTTCGCGCCGAAGGCGGCCAATGCGTCCGAACATCTCTCCACATAGAACTGCACGTTCATGTGGCCCATCGTATCGCATTCCCAGGTTTGAACGCTGGAGCGCGCAAGCTCGATCATGAAAAGAACCCGATTGCTGTCACTTAAGACTATGCGCGGTTCGCGAAGCGCGCGTCGAGGCGGCGAAGTACCTCATCGCTGGAAAAGCCGAGCGCGGAAAGCCGGCCCGATCGGACAAGCAGAGCAAGGCCGGCCAGCGCGGAGGCCATCAGCACCACATCGGCTTGTTCGTCTCTGCTTTCGGCACGGTGGCCGGTCGCGTCAGAGAGCGCCGTCAGGACCGCGATAAGGCGGCCGTTGAAGACCCGCTCAGCCTCGCTTGTGCCGGCGGTGGAAGGAAGCGCCCCCTGCGCCGCGGCGATGGGCTCCGCCGTTTGAAGGATCCGCAGAGCCGCAGACGCGGCGGCGGCCAGCCTGCCTTCACCGTCGGTGTTGTGAACGGCGTCGCGCATGGCGCGAGCGACTTGGCCAAGGTCTTCGGCCGCCAACGCCATCAACAGTTCGTCCTTGTTGCGGAAATAGCCGTAGAGTGCCGCCGGGGCGTAACCTGCCTCGGCGGCGACACCGCGCAGCGAAAGATCACGCGCGCCATCGCGGGCGGCGACCCGTCTTGCGGCATTCAGAATGGCGGCGCGCGTGACCGCGCGTTCGCGGCTGCGGCGTTCGCTGCGATGTGTTTCGGTAAGACTCATGTGACCGGCATCATACGTGATTCGACGCTCACCCGGGCGGACGCTTCGCATGAGCCGTTAGTTGCGCGGGCGCGCAATTGCTGGTGCGGGTGATGCCGCGCGACATTTTTCCCAACTGCCCGCGTTACGTGCCGCATCTCGAATTGAAAGAACCGTCGATCTACGTCCCCAAGGATGACGATGCGCCACCCGTCGAGCCGGCATGGAAGAGCTTTGACATACTTAAAGACGTCGTGCCGCCGCGCAGACGATGATCACAACCCCAGTTGCCGCGCCCGCTCAAGTCGGTTGCGGAACGCAAAACACAAAACGAGGTATCCCGCCAATCGCGGGATTCCTCGATCTGTGCGACCATGGTGACGCTGTGAAGCTCAGCCGTGATGTTTGGCTTTATACGCGATGATGGCGCCGTTCAGTTCGCCGCCAACCTTTTCCTTGAGCTTCTGATTGTCGTTGACCTTCGCATCGATGTTTTGCGCGACAGCCGGATCGAGCGTCTTCGGCGGGCTGGACCTTGCGGCTTCAGCCTCTTGCTTTTTCAGATCGGCCAGCAGGCACGACTGATAGGTGTCGGATTCCGTCTGGAAGGTTTTGAAGTCGCTGACGGCATCCTTAATCTGCGCCTCGGTGGCGGTATTGCCGTCGACGCTGGCCGGTGCTACCGGAGGCGATCCACAAGCGCTCGCGGCAAGTGCCGGTGCCGCTGTCATCATCGCCAGTGCAAATCCGGCGCAAAGTCTCAGAAACATACTCGTACTCCCTCGGATATGAGATCCATGCCCACTCGGGGTGGATACAAGCATATCCGATGCGGCCGAATAAAGACCGGCTTGGTTAAACCCTAAACGGAAGGCGCTAAACCGCTGCGGCATAAGGCGGGGCGGGATCGTATTCCATGGCGCGCTGAACCATCCGCGCGGTTTCCGGGCTGTGGATCTGACCGATCAGCCAAAGTGCCATGTCGATTCCCGCCGAGACACCGGCCGCCGTAACCACGTTGCCGTCGCGGACATAACGCACGTTTTCCAAAACTTCCTTGGCCTCATCGCGCTCCCGAAGCGACGCGACAAAACCCCAATGGGTGGTGACACGCTTGCCCTTTGCCGGACCCGCGGCCGTCAGGATCAGCGCGCCGGTACACACAGATGTGATCCAGGAACACGACGCGGCGACTTTGGCCACCCAATCCGTGAGCGTTTTGTTTTGCACCTCACGGCGCGTGCCCATGCCGCCCGGGATCAAAAGCACATCGAGCGGCGGGCAATTCGCCATTGTCACATCGGGCAGAACGCGCATGGCTTTGGCACAGCGCACCGGCGCGTCCTTTTCCGCCACCAGCAAAACATTATGAGGCCGCTCCTTGCCGCCGCGGGTGAAGACCTCGTTGGTCATGGTGAAAACTTCCCACGGCCCGACGAAATCCAACTCCTCCGCATCGTCAAAAACGAGAATGCCGATCGTAGACGTCATATCTGTTCCCTCGCATTGAACCGAGCCCGGAATGATGCCGGACTTACTTTGAGATGACGCTGGAACACGCGCCGCATGCGCTCTTGCGAACCGAAGCCCGAGCGGTCGGCGACTTGCGCGACCGCCAGCGACGACGCGGTCAGCATTCGGCGCGCGGCGTCGAGACGGGCACGCTCGACGTAGGCAGCCGGTGTCTCACCGGTCTCCTTGCGAAAAATGCGCGCGAAGCTGCGCTCGCTCATATTGGCGAGCCGCGCCAATTCGCGAACGTCGAGATCTTCGCCGATATGTTCGGGAATCCAGCGCAACAGCCTAGTGAGCCTCGCGTTCGGATAAGCCTCCGGCGAAAGATGGGCGCTGAATTGCGATTGTCCGCCGGGCCGCATGAGGAACATCACGTGACGCCTGGCAACCGCAAGCGCCATGTCGTCACCAAAATCCTCGCGCAACAGGGCGAGCGCCAGATCCATACCGGCGGTCACGCCGGCGGAGGTCCAAGTTTTCCCGTCGCGGACATAGAGCGCATCACGCTCCACGGCGATTTGCGGATAGTGCTGTGCCAGAAGATCGACAGAGCGCCAATGGGTGGTGGCGCGCTTGCCGTTGAGCAGTCCCGCGCGGGCAAGAAAGAAAGCACCGGTGCAGATGGACACCACGCGCCGCGCGCGAGGGGCCGCTTTTTTTAGCGCCGCAACGATCGCAAGTTCGCTCGCCGAACGGCCGCGGCTGCCTCCCGCCACCATCAACGTGTCGATTCTTACCGGAAGCTCCGCATGCGATCCGTCCGCGACCAGTTTCACCCCGCCGGAGGTCGCAAACGCGCCCGCCCGTTCGGCGAGCAACGTCAATGCATATGCGGGGCTTTCCTGAGGCAATTCGTCATTGACGGCGGCGAGGATCTGCAGGGGACCCACGACGTCGAGGATTTGCGCGCCCTCATAGGCGAGCATGACGATCCGTTTGGGCGGGGCGGCTCTGCGGGCGGCTCTGGGCATGGCGAAAGACTAGCGCGGCCCGGGTTTGGCGGAAATGACAATGAGCCCACTTTTCCTGCCATCACATCTTCCTAAGCGCAACGGCAAGTCCTTCGACGGGCGCATTGGCTTCCGAGCGCGGCACGCATTCCATCAGGCCGGCGACGTCGAAGCCGGCCTGCGCGGCTTCGGCACGCAAATAAGATTGCGAATGCCGCCAGCGGCGCTTGGGGCCCAGCGCGTAATCGTCGCCGTCTTGTTTCTCCACGGTGAATAGAAAGAAGCCTCCAGGCACTAGGCTGAGGGCGGCACCTTCGAAGACGGCGGCAAGATCGCCCAGATAAACGAGGGTATCGGCGGCAAGAATGAGATCGTATCGGTCACCTTCGGATAGCGCCGACTGGAGGTCGCCGACGTTCAATTGATCGTAGATCGCACGCGCGCGGGACTTTTCGATCATCGCGGGGCTGAGATCGATACCGTGCAGTTCGGCCGCCAAATCCCTGAACGCCGCGCCCGAAAGACCGGTGCCGCTGCCGAGATCGAGCACCCGCAAGGACCGATGTTCGCCCGCCACGAGCGCGAATAGCTCACGCAGGATCCTCGGCGCGGCATAGCAAAGCTGACCGAGCATGCGCTCGTCATAGTCGATGGAGAACTGATCGAAGAGATGACGCACATAGCGCGGGTCGGAACGCTGCTGTCTCGACATGGCTTGCGCATCGGCGATCTCGGGCTGCGCTCGGGCTGTCATCGCGGCAGAGAGTTCGCCGAAAGATGTCAGCGCTTTTTCTGCTTCCCCCGCTTCGAGCCAGGCGCAACCGACGCCATACCGCGCTTCTTCCAAGGCTGGATCCAGACGCAACGCCCGCTGAAATTCGCCGATGGCCGTGGGAAGTTGGCCCGCCTTCAACAGGATCTCGCCCAACCCCAGCGCCGCAACAGCCACGTGCGTATTGAGAAGAGCCGTTTCGCGGGCGACCTCCAGCGCGCTTTGCGTCTGACCCGCCGCCTGGAGCGCGCGCGCCAAGGCAAGGCGCGCGAGCAATCCGCCCCTGCCGCCATCGATCAGCGACTGCAGAAAGCAGGCGGCCTCCGCCGCTTTCCCTTCCGCAGCTAGATCTTCGGCGAACTGAAGCGGATCGTCATGCTGCAAGCGTGCATTTGCCATTGTTGAGAACGACGATATCACGCTCCTTCAACCGCGAGCGGAACGAGACAACCGAACCATCGACCCACATTTCGGTGACGATCGTTTCGCCGGGAAAGACGGGGGCGGAAAAACGCACGTCGAAGCCGGCGATCTTCGTCGCGTCGTATTTGCAGACCGTGGAGATCACCGACCGGCAGGCGGTTCCGTAGGAACAAAGCCCATGCAGAATCGGGCGCGGAAATCCCGCCATCCTGGCGATCTTGGGATCGCGGTGGAGCGGATTGCGGTCGCCCGACAGCGCATAGATGAAAGCCTGATCGGGCCGCGTATCGGCTTCATGCACCAAATCCGCCTTGCGATCGGGAATCTTGTGCGGTTCGGGAGCTCCATCTTTCGGCCCACCGAAGCCGCCATCGCCGCGCGCAAACGTCGACGACATCAGCGTGCAGAGCTTGTCGCCAGAATTCTTTTCCTTCATGACACGCTCAGTGATGATGACCGCACCTTTGTCTTTTCCTTTGTCGAACACGCCGACGACACGCTCGTCGAAAGTCACTTCGGCGGCGGACGGAAGTGGCCTGTGCATCGTCAAACGTTGTTCGCCGTGCACGACCATCAGATAGTTGATGCCTGATTTTGCCATCGTGCCGCCCTGCCCCCAGCCGATGACGGTCGCCATGGTGGGGACCGTTTGCAGATTGTTCTCATAGGCGAAGGGCAATTCCGCCTCGTTCATGGGATCGCGCATGAAACCGACGCCGAGTGCGTAGAGCATCGTTTCGCGGTCGCCATATTTGGCGGTCAATCCTGTCGATTTCGCCTGCATGAGTTCGTCGTAGACGATGGGCATGGCTTCATCCCTGATGGCTTCGGGCGGAGTGAAACGCGAATTCCTCCCTGCCGCAATGAGCAAATCCGCCATGCGCGACTGGCTGCCGTTGGGGCACCTTTCTTCACCCCGCCGGCCATGCTTTGCTCGCCGCGGAGGCGACGGCGGACCCGAGCGTGAGCGAAGAGGCGAAGAAAATACGACCTGCTCGGCCATCCCGGACAAGGAGCGCCCGGCCTGCAGGCCACGACCCAATTACGACAGCGCTTCGCCGCCGTCACCTCATCGCCACTCTAAGAGAGCGAGACCCGTCATGACCTATCGCTGCTTCAACGTCGAAATCGCCGATGGCATCGCGCATGTCCAACTCAAGCGCGCGGCCGAGATGAACACCATGGTGCCCGAATTCTGGCGCGAGCTGCCGGAGATCATCCGCGATATCGATAGAGAGGCGAAGGCGCGGGCGATAGTGGTATCGTCCACGGGCAAACACTTCTCTGCCGGTATGGATCTTTCGGTGTTCACCGGCGGACAATCGGTGGGCACACAAGCAGCTTCCTCCAAGGAGGAAAGGGGCCGCACGCGGGCGAACCTGCGCATCGGCGTGCTGGAGATTCAGGAGACCTTCAACGTCATCGAAAAAGCGCGCATGCCGGTCCTCATCGCGATCCAAGGCGGCTGCGTCGGCGGCGCCGTCGATTTCGCCAGTGCCTGCGATTGCCGGTACGCGACGGAAGATGCCTTCTTCGTCATTCAGGAGATCAACATCGGCATGACGGCGGATGTGGGTACCTTCCCGCGCCTCTGCTATCTGATGCCCGAAGGCATGGTGCGCGAGCTCGCTTATACCGGCCGTCGCCTGCCCGCTAAGAAAGCGTTGGAGCTCGGGCTCGTGAACGAAGTCTTCCCGTCACAGGAGGCGATGCTGGCTCATGTGATGAGCGTAGCCAAGGACATCGCGGAAAAGTCTCCCCTCGCCGTGCATGGCTCCAAAGTGATGATCAACTACGCGCGCGATCACTCCATCGCCGACGGGCTCGACTACATCGCCACCTGGCAAGCCGGGATGTACAATCCGGAAACCGACATGAAAGAGAGCTTCGTCGCCAAAGCGGAAAAGCGCGCGGCCAAATTCGCGGACATGCTGCCTCTGAGAAAAGGGCTAGGTGCCTGAACTGCCGTCGGACAGCAGCGCGGAGTGCCGCACGGCGACGGCCGGCCCCTCCGTCCACACATCGGTCAGCGGAATGCCTTTCTGCTCGATCATCGTAGCGGCGTGGGCATAGCCCTCGGCAATGGCCCGATCGAAGGACCGCCAGTCGCGCAGGCCGATATCACCCAGCGGCGGCTGAAACAGATAGTCCGCCTGGTCGAGCACGAGTTTTCTCTGCGCTTCAGAACCGACCGTGCCAGAACGCATGAGGATCGACACGATCGATGGCGTGCCGCGCATGCGTTGCCATATCAGCCACCAGATCGGCCGCTCGCCGTAGCGATCGTCGCGCACCCGAAGATCGAGTTCGCCGGTGACGTCGGATGCGATAATGGGACCTTGTGTCTGCTTGGACATTACGTCCACTGGCAGATTGTTCATCACCCCGCCATCGACCAGAAGATGACCATGATGCGTAACCGGCGGCAGAATGCCGGGCAGCGCGACGCTCGCACGCAGCGCGCGCCACAACGCGCCCTGGCGATGCACGTGGATGCGGCCCGAGGTGAGATCGGACGAAACGCAGAAAAAAGGTTTCGCCAGTTCCTCGATCATCACTTCGCCAAAATGCTCGCGCAGGCGCGAAGAGACCTTCTTGCCGCGAACAAGAGCGATCAACGGAATCGTGTAGTCGTTGAGTGGATTGGTTTGCACGAAGGCTTCGCGCATCCGTTCGGTCAATTCCTCGATTCCCCACTCGCAGGCCAAACCGGCGGCAATGATCGCGCCCATACTGGTGCCGCCAAGGTGATCGAAAGGCACCTTGGCTTCCATCAGGGCCTTGATGACGCCGATATGCGCGAAGCCCCGCGCGCCACCCCCCGCCAAGACCAAGCCCACGGCGCGGCCAGCGATAAAGCGCGCGAGACGGCCGATGTCGCTCGTGACGCCGGCGCGGATGTGATGATGGGATTCGAAGAGCCCGCTGCGCAGCGCAAAATGCTCCGGCAAGTTTTGGCTGCGGCCGGCCTCGTGAACGAGCAGAAGCTGCGGCATGCCCATCGCCCGTTCCTTGAATGCAGGCAGATCGAGCGGCCGCATCGGCAGCGGCCGGTCGGCGCGCGCGAGCAGGAAAATGCGATCGGCTTGGCGCAAACAGAGATTCGTCCAGGCACTGTCGATCGTGTCGCCGCGATAAAACACGATATCGTGCGCGGCTTCGAACGAATTGAACCATTCGGCGGACTGGGTCGCTGACGTGGAATCGAGCACCGCCGCCTTCGAGCCCATTTCCACCAAGGCGGCCGCCAGGCGGCGCGCAATAGGCTCGTCTTCCAGACCATCCTGCAACGGTGCAATGGCGAAGGTTTTCGGTCGCGAACCGTCTTCGCGGCTGCGCGTCGTTTCGTGCAGGCGTCGCACCAAAATGCGCATAAGATTGAACATCACCCGCGGATGGCGCGTGATGAGAGAATCGAAAGCATCAGGACTGACGCGCAGAAGCTCGGAATCGCGCAGCGCGATGAGCTGTGCGGAGTGCGGCTCGCCGGAAATCAGCGACATCTCGCCGACGGTTTCACCAGCGCCGATATGGGCGACAATGCGTCGTTTGCCGTTCTCGCCGTCGACAAAAACGCCGAGACTGCCGGTGACGACCAAAAACAGCGCGCGATTGTTTTCGCCATCGCGTTGCAAAACCTGCCCGCCGGGAAGGCCGAACCAATTGGCTTCCGCAAGCAGACGCTTCATCGCCGCGTCGCCCACTTCGGCGAGCAGGGGAAAGGTTTCCAGACGTTCGCGGAGCGATTCCGGGTAGATGGTCTCGCGACCGGTGCGGAAAGACGACAGGAAGGCCATGTTCATGGAATCCTGCCCTTTCCTACCACGCTGTCCAGCCGCCATCGACGACCAGCGAGGAGCCGGTCACGAATGACGAGGCCGTTGAAGCGAGAAAGAGCAGCGGGCCGGCAATTTCGTGTGCTGCGCCGGTCCGGCCGAGCATGGTGCGTTCGGCGAGGCGGCTCGCGAATTGCGGATCCTTGCTGGCAACCTCCGCGCGGGGAAATGGGCCGGGGACGATCGCGTTCACGCGAATACCACTACGCCCGAACTCGGACGCCAAGTGGCGCGTCAGTTGAAGGAGCCCCGCCTTGGCCGGGCCATAGTGGAGCGGACTGGCCTGGCGAGGATCGGAATAGAGGCGCTGATCTGGAGAGACTGTCGCATACATGGACGCGATGTTGACGATACTGGCATCGCCCGCCGTCTCGGCCGCATTGCGTAGAGCCGGCAGCGCCGCCCGGGCAGCCTCGAAGGCCGCCGTCACGCTGGAGCGATAGGTTTCATCGAACGATTCCGGCGTGAGCGCATCGCGCGGTGCCGGCGTCATACTGACGGCATTGTTGATCAGGATATCGAGCTGCTTCAACCCGCTGAAAAACGAACGCACTTGAGGAAAGTCCGCGACATCGAAACAGGCGCTCTCGGCGGAATAACCCTGCCCCTTCAACTCGCCGACCAAGTCGCGAAGCCGAGCCTCATTGCGCCCATTGACGATGACATGGGCGCCAGCCTCTGCGAGCGCGCGGGTCATCGCCGAACCAAGGTGACCCGCCCCACCCGAAACGAAAGCAATTCGGTCATCGAGGTGGAATTTCTGCATTGCGCCTATTGTCGGAGTCATTTCGCGGGCCACTGGGCAGGATCGAGAAGCGCAACCGGCACGCGCGGCATTAGCGCGTCGATTTCCTCGCAGGCCGCTCGCTCGAGAGGACGACGAACCGAAAGTCGAAGATTTTCTTCGAGTTGGTGTTCGTTTTCCATCCCGACGACGACGCCATCGATCCAATCCTGTCCGCGCGCGTAAGCAAGACAAAGGTCCGCGGCGCCGTCACGTCCAAACGCGCACACAAACGCATCTATGTAGCGGATCAGTTCCTTCGGGTTCGCACCGTCGATGCTTGGCCAAACCGCCGGATCGTCCGCAGCGAGAATGCCCTGCAGATAGACGCTCCTGGCATGGACCGTGAGGCAGGAGCGCTCACGGATGCGAGCAATTACATTGGCTTCACGCCAACGCCAATCCAGAATATTGAACGGCATCTGAATGTGCCTGACGTCGGGGCAGTCGAGCGCCTTGAGTGCCTCTTGCGGAGACTGCACTGAGACGCCAAGCGACAGCACTGAACCGTCTTCCAGACGCTCGACCAATCGCTCCCAGACGGCACCGCCGAACGCGGTCATGTGCACGCCGCGATGGAGCAGCAGGCAATCCAAGCGATCGCGTTTCAGCGCCTTGAGAGACTGGTCGACGCTGGCATCGACAGCAGCACGCACCTCTTGACGCGTCGCGTCGGCGGCAAGATCGGAGAGCGGGCTGAGCTTGGTGATGGTGCGAACGGATTTGCGCGATTGCAAAGCTTCGCCCAGACGATCCTCGCTATCGCCATAGGCGCGCGCGGTGTCGAATTGCGTAACGCCAGCATCCGCCGCGCGACGAACCAGCCGCAAAGCAGACGCGTGCGATGGCTTGCCCGTGCGGTTGGCCGCGCCATAAGGCAATCCCAATTGCACCGATCCCATGACGAGTTCCGCGGCGCGTGGCTCGCGCATCTGCGACTGCCTTCTGCGATTGCCTATTGGCCCTTCGACCGCCAAAGATCGCAGCACAGGGTAAATTTCCGGTTACGTTAAGTGGGCCTTAACCCGATCGCCGCCGGGCAACGCCGCGGGCAAAAATCAGTCCTGGCCCAGCAATTTCCACACGCTGTTGGCGAGGAAAATTGTCTCGCCCCCGATCTGAAATTCTCCGCGAAGAAAGAGCAGCGCCCGGGTACGGCGAACCAGCTGAGGCAAGACCTCCACATGGTCGCCCATCTTGGCTGGCTTGAGGAATTGGTTCTGCATCGACAGCGTCACGCACGACGCATTGTCGCAGGCGTCCCAGGCCGCTTGGCCCAGAGCCATATCGGCGAATGTCATCAGCATGCCGCCATGCAGAATGCCGCGGCGATTGACGTGGCGTTCGTCGACCGGCAGCACGAAACGCCGCGCGCCTTTTGGACCTTTTTCGAAGATCGGACCGACGAAGATCTCGAACGGATCGATGAGCCTGGTTTGGGCGAATCCGGAAAGCGTCGCGCTCATGATTCTGTCACGATTTTCCAAAGCCCGGTGCCGACCAGCAGAACGCGTTCGCCGACGCGCAGCTCACCCGACAGAAACACCATGGTGCGCGTGCGCCGTGTCACGCGAACCCGCGCCTCGACGACATCGCCAAGACGGCCAGGTCCCACGAAGTCACAAGTCAGTGAAACGGTATTGGAACCGGTTGCTTTGGTTCCCGATCGCGCCGATTGGCTCATGGCCGCGTCCATTAACGTCATCAGCATGCCGCCATGGACGGTCCCTGCGGCATTCATATGCTTGTCAATTGCAACAAAAACAAAGCGTTTGACGGCACCATCTTCCTCGTCGGTCAGCCGATAAAGCGGCCCGACGAAGCGGTTGAATCCGGCGATGGAGATTTCTTCGGCGCTCTCGGGCACACCCGGCGGACGATCGGCCATGAGAGGCAATTTTCTCTTATCCTACGGCCTGATAGGCGGTTTCCCGGTGCGGCGCAACATATGGTTACCGCGCCCAAGTTGTGGAGCGGCGATACGCCGATTTTGAAACACAAATCGGCCACACTAAAATGGCGTTTTACCCCCAAGCGCGGGAACGTGCAGGAGCTTTCGAGGACTTGCGCTCGCGCAACACGATCAAGAGGAATTGCGATGATCAGGAAGTATGCCCGCGCCGCGTTTGTTGCGTCGCTGATGATGAGCGCAACCGGCGTTGCCACCGCCATGCTCGCAACAACAGCGGTTGTCCAGGCCGCCGACAAAGTCGGCAAGGCCGTCGGCGTGCCGCTCAACGATGCCGTGAAGGCCATGCAGGTCAACGACTGGCAAGCCGCGATGGCAAAAGTGAAAGAGGCCGATGCCGTCGCCAACAAGAACGGATACGAACAATATAATATCAACAAGTTCTACGGCATCATCTATCTCAACCTGAATGATCATTCCAGCGCGACGACAGTCTATGAAGCCGCTGCGGATTCGCCATCGATGCCCGCGGACGAAAAGAAAGATGTCTTGAGCAATGCGCTGCAGCTGTCGCAAGAGGCCAAGCACTACCAAAAGGCCATCGATTACGGCAAGCAACTCGAATCGATGAACGCGCTCAATGATCTCCTCACTGCTCAGGTTGCCTTGGCCTACTACCAACTAAACGACATGACGAATGCGCAGAGCTACGCGCAGAAGTCCGTCGACCTGTCGAAGGCCGCAAACAAGGCGCCGAACGAAATCGCGATGCAGATCATCATGAAGGGGCAAGCCAAGAATAACGATCCGGCCGCCGCCATCCACACGCTTGAACAGTTGGCGGTCGACTACAACGCTTCCGACAGTTGGCAACAGCTTACCGGTGTGGCGCTTGGCGTGAAGGGCGTGCAGACGCTGGACGCGCTCTACATCTTCCGCCTGCGCTACACCGCTGGTGCGATGAAGGATGCCGACGATTATGAGGTCTACGGCTCGCTCTGCAATCAGCTCGGCTATCCGATGGAAGCCAAAACGGTGATAGAGCAAGGGGTCAGCAGCGGAAAGGCTAAAGCGGGCGCAACCCTGTCGAAGGCGCGCACCGACGCCGCAGGCGATCAACGCGCGATGAACCAGTTCATCGCGAGCGCCAAGGCGTCCAAAAGCGGCGAGCAGGATGTAAAGCTCGCAGAAGACTTGTACGGCTATGGTCGCTACACCGAGGCCGAAGAGGCCGCGCGCCGGGGCATCGGCAAGGACGGCGTCAAAGACGCCAACGAAGGGCAGATGATTCTCGGCGTGGTGCTGCTCGCCCAGAACAAATATGACGACGCGGTCGCGGCTTTCGGCCAGGTCGGCGGCTCGGAGGCGCGGAAGAACGCCGCGCACATCTGGTCACTTTATGCACAAGCAAAAAAGAAACAGAGCTCGGCGTCCACAGCACCGGCGCACTAGACGATTGCACATTGCGAACGGCGGAGCGTTTAATGGACGCTCCGCCATTTGCGTTTTGAATACCGGAAGCATCCATGGGCATTCTTCTCGGTTTCGTACCGTTCATCGCGTTTTCGCTGTTGACCAGTTTCTCCGTCAGCAGCCTGGCGCTTTGGCTGGCTTTTGCCGCGGCCTTCGCCATTGCGATTCGCGATTTCGCACACGCGCGACTGCTGCGCTTCCTCGACGTTGTAAACACCGGGCTGTTTGGGCTGTTGGCGATCTACGCCGGATTCATTCAGCCAAGCCTTTCTGTACAAGCATTGCGGCTCATCGTCGAAGCAGCTCTGTTGGCGATCGCGCTGATTTCTCTCTTGCGGCGCAATCCGTTCACAACCGAATACACGCAAGACGTCGCACCGCGCGAGAGCTGGACTACGCCGCAATTTCAGCGGGCCAATTATTGGGTCAGCGTTGTGTGGACCACAGCCCTTGCCGTCATGACCGCTGGCGATAGCGCCGCCACATTCGACCACGACGTGCCGTTGTCGTTCGATATCGGCATAGGTCTTGCCGCACTCGGCATCGCGATCGTTTTCACGGCGCGCTACCCCTCCTTGCTGCTGAACCACGGCGAAAACCGTCTGGCCCGGAATTAAGATTCCAGCGGCATTTCGGTCGAGAACTTGATCTGTTCCATCGCGAATGTTGAGGACACGTCGGTGAGTTTGACCGCCTTGATCATTTTTTTGTAAAACCGGTCGTAGCCGTCGATGTCCGGCACTACGACCTTCATCAGATAGTCGACGTCGCCGCTCATGCGATAGAGTTCCACGATTTCCGGCAACGACGCCGTCGCCTTGGCAAATTCCGCGAGCCAGACTTCGTCGTGCTGATTGGTGCGGATGCTGACGAACACCGTGACGTTCATGCCGATCTTGGCGCGGTTGACGAGTGCGACACGGCGCTCGATGTAGCCTTCGTCTTCCAATCGCTTGACCCGCTTCCAGCAGGGTGTGGCGGAAAGCCCGATCCGCTCGCCCAGTTCGGCAACCGTCAGGGTCGCGTCCTTCTGCAGAAGGTTAAGAATTTTCCGGTCCAGGAGGTCAATCATTCGCCAATTATGCTAGTTCGAAGAAAAATATTCTACTGAAAAGGCCTCTTAGGGCGATAAAGCTAAGGAATTTCTACGAATCTTGGGCAATGCTCCCTTCGTCTTTGGGAGGAATTTCCATGCCGCTGCTGGACCACCTGTTCGCCGAACATCCCCGCTCCGTGGGCGAGACATATTTCCAGCACATGGCAAGCGCGTTTTCCTTCGGTAGCCGCATGATGGTGGCGGGCTGCGCCTGCCTGATGCACGGTCTGTTTCCCTTTCTGTTCGTGAAGACCGGCAGCTCCACCGTCCGGCATTTGCACGATGAAATGATCACCCATCGCTCACGTCTGCGCGCCGCGCCCGAATGGGCCGACCACGGCGCCTACATCTGACCTTTCTGAGCCCTGCATAGCCAGTGGCCGCCCTTTCGGACAGGCACTGCGCGAGCTAGGGTCGCGCGCCATCGCCATTTGGCCGACAACTATTCGGAGGGAATACTATGAAAGAAGCCGTCATCGTTTCCACTGCGCGCACGGGGATGGCGAAATCCGTCCGCGGCGGCTTCAACATGACTCACGGTGCGGTCATGGGCGGTCACGCCATCAAGAACGCCATCGCCAGAGCCGGGATCGATCCGGCGGAAGTCGAAGACGTCTATATGGGCTGCGCGCAACCCGAAGGTGCAACCGGCATGAACGTCGCCCGCAACGCCGCCATCTGGGCGGGATGTCCGGTGACGACGGCCGGCACAACGATCAATCGTTTCTGCTCCTCCGGCCTTCAGGCCATCGCCATGGCCGCGCAACAGATCATGACCGAACAAACCCCCGTCGCCATCGGTTCGGGAGTGGAGTCCATCTCGCTGGTTCAAATGGGCGGCATGAACACCAAGAACATCACCGAAGAGCATTTGATGCAGGTGAAGCCGGCGCTGTGGATGTCGATGCTGGAAACCGCCGAAGTGGTTTCGGAGCGCTATCACGTTTCGCGCGACCGCCAAGACGAATACGCGCTCGAAAGCCAGCGCCGCACCGCCGCAGCGCAGCAATCGCAGAAGTTCAAGGACGAAATCGTCCCGCTCAAGACGAAAATGAAAAAGCTCGACAAGGCGAGCGGGCAGGAATCCGTCGTCGAGGTCATGGTCGATCACGATTAGTGCAATCGTCCGGATACCACCCTGGAAGGCTTGAAGGCGCTCAGTCCAGTTTTTCAGGGCGGCCTGGAAATCAAGCAGGGCAAATACGTTACGGCCGGCAACGCTTCGCAATTTTCTGACGGTGCATCGGCTTGCGTGGTGATGGATTCCAAAGTGGCGGAAAAGAAAGGCATCAAACCGCTCGGCATCTTCCGCGGATTCGCTGTGGCCGGCTGCGAGCCGGATGAAATGGGCATCGGTCCGGTTTTTGCCGTGCCCCGCCTGCTTGATCGTCATGGATTGAAGGCGAGCGATATCGACCTGTGGGAATTGAACGAAGCCTTTGCCTGCCAGGTTCTCTATTGTGCAGACAAGATCGGCATTCCCCACGACAAGCTCAACGTGAACGGTGGCGCCATATCGGTCGGCCATCCCTACGGTATGTCGGGCGCGCGCATGACCGGGCACATTCTGCTTGAGGGGCGCCGGCGCAAAGCGAAATACGGCGTCGTGACGATGTGCATCGGCGGCGGTATGGGTGCCGCCGGGCTATTCGAGTTCATGCACTGACCCCACGATCGGTTTCCATGCGTTGGATGTTTGTCGCACTTCTGGTGCTGGCCTGTGCCGGATGCAACTCCGTGCGCGACTACGTGGCGCCGCCGCCGCCGGATCCCAAAATACAGATGGCGGCCTTGGAAAACCGCATCTTCGAGCTGGTTCAGGATGAGCGGCGCAAGATCGATCCCAAGGCGAAGACCTTGCAGCTGGACAGCGAACTGTCCGACGTGGCGCGGCGGCGCAGCGCCGACATGGCGGAAAAAAACTATTTCGACAGCAAATCGCCGACCGGAGAATCTTCCGCATCGATCATCATGAAAGAGGATCTGAAATTCCAGGGATTGCTCGGCGAGAACATCGCAGAGCAAACTTACAAGAAGCGCCCCGGCTTCGATGTCGAGATCTTCGCAAGAAAGTTCGTGGACTCCTGGCTCGCAAGCGCGCCGCATAAGGAGAATCTCTCTTACGCCAGATACGACCGCGCCGGCGTGGGCGCGGCCGTCAGCGGCGACACCGTCTATGTGACGGAGCTGTTCGCAACCGATCTCGGTCTTCCCCCGCCGCCGAACGAGGACACCGATTCTCGCGACGTGAAGGAACTGCCCGATGCCAAAAGTGCGGACGCCCCGCCGACAAAGACAAGCGAGCCGGGCTTGCGCGGCGCGATCGTCCCGGTTCCCCAACCTTCCCCGCAGCAGTAGTCTCGCGGCGACGGAGTAAGATCATGGCAAAGAGCGCCGGTACCAATCGGCCGATCGAGACCTACGAGGATTTCTGGCCCTACTATTTGCAGGAGCATGCCAAGCGCGAAACCCGGGCGGTGCATTATGCCGGAACGGCGGTGGCGATCCTTTCCCTCACCGCGCTGATCGCGACGGGCAATTCCTGGTTCATTTTGGCCGCGGTCGTGGGCGGATATGCCTTCGCTTGGTTCGGCCACTTCTTCATCGAGAAGAACAAGCCTGCGACTTTTACCTATCCGCTGTGGTCGCTGCTGTCCGACTTCAGGATGGCGGGCACCTGGCTTATCGGCCGTCTCGGCCCGGAATTGGACAAAGCCGGTGTGACGCGCCGCTGATTTCCAGGCGATCCCTTCCGGAGTCTCGCTAACTCGCCCTTAACGCTCTTCCTCAACTATGCGCAGACATGAGCGACTTCGCCATGCAGCGACGCGATTGTCCGATCCCTACTGCTTATCGGCGTAATTTCGTTGCTTTACACAATATCTCGGCGCCGATACCTTACTTTGCGGGTGCGGCATATAGCGATTCGAAATGCAGCCTGACCTCCCTTGGAATGTTGTCGGCATTCCCCCAGAAGCCCGGGAGGCGGCTCGCGCGGCAGCACGCCGGGAAGGCCTATCCATCGGGGAATGGCTCACCAGGCGCATCTTGCGCAGCTTTGCCGACAATTCCGACGGTCTCGCCGCCGAGCGCAAGGACAACGAGAGTTGGCACCAGTCCGCTTTCAAATCGGTGGAGGAGAAGTTGAGCGCGGCTGCTCCCGCCTCCCGTGAAACCGACGAAATGCTTTCGCGCGTGTCGCGTGCGGAAAATGAATCGAGCGACGTCTATCGGCGCATCGAGGAACAGTTGCGCGCCGTGGCGCGCCGCCTCGACAGCAACGACCGCAATCAAACCGAGAACAATCGCGCCATGAACAAGGCGGCGATGGAGATCAATGTGGCCACGCGCGAGCAAGCGCAGGCCTTCGATCAGCTGGGTTCGCACGTCGTGGGGCTCGCCGACCGGCTGAAGCGCGTCGAACAGCACGCCAACACCGACACACTGCGTGAAGCCGTGAAGGGCCTGCACCAAGGTCTCTCGCGCCTTGCCGACCAGATCACCGACACCACCCGCCAGTCGGCGACGCAAATCTCCACGCTGGTCGACAATGTCGATGCGATCGCCCAGAAACTGGCCGACACGCAAAACGGCACGCACTCGCTGGAAGATCGCGTCATCTCGCTCGACGAGCGCGTGCGTCCCGTCGAGAAAGCCGGTGAACTTTTGGATCGTCTGGCCTCGCGCTTCTCCGCCAACGAAGCGGAGACCGCCGGTGCCGTGGCGAAACTAGAGGAAACGGTCGCCAAGCTCGAAGCGCGCAGCACAGGCAACGGCGCCGTCGAGCGCCGCCTGCAGGGCATTGAGCACACGCTGTCCGATATTGCGACGCGGCTCGATCGCGCCGAACATCAAAGCCCCGCGAACAATCCAATCGAAGACATCCTGCGTACGCTCTCGCAGCAGATCGAGGCATCCGAAAAGCGCCAGCGCGAAGCCGTCGTCGAATTGCGCGGAGCGATGAAAGATACGGCAGCGCGCATCGACGCGCTTGAGACGAAAGCCACAGCGCCGCAACAGACATCGTCATCCACCGCGCAAGCGTCGAATGCGCTGTTCGATCTCCCGTCCTTCCCGGCGGAGGTGCCGCCTGCGCCTGCATTCAATCAGCCCCCCCCGCAGGCATTCAATCCACAAGCTCTCAATCCGCAAGCTTTCAATCAGCAATCAGGTTTCAATCCGCCCAATGGCTTTGCGACGCAACAAGCTGGGTCAGGCTTCGATATGGCGCCGCCACCGCCGCCGTTCGATGCGCCACCGCCGCCTTTCGCCGCCGATCCTGCGCTTGGCGGCAATCCGCCGTTCGGGGCCGAGGCCTTTGCCGCCAGCGCCGCCCAGCAAGCCGGCGCACCGGCGGAATCCTATCTCGAAGCGGCGCGCCGTTCGGCGCGCGATGCGGCACAGAACCAGCGTAGTGCGCGAGCGCCTGCAAACAATTTCACCTGGGGCGCAAGCGGAGAGCAGCCGCTCAAGCCCGTCGTTGCCGCGCCGAAGAGTCGTGCAAGATTCCTTTTAATCGGCGGTATCATCTTCATTGCCTTGATTGCCGCCGTCGCGGGCATGATGTTGAGCCAAGGTGTAACACCGGAGCGTCCGAACGTTGCGCCCACGGCGATCACCACCAAACCGGACACCGCGCGCCTTTCGGCGCCCACGATGTACGAGCCTAATCCAACGCTGCCGAAAGCAAATGACGGCGCGCGGAACGACGTCCAGGCTAACACCCAGAGCGATGCCGGCGACGAATCCGTTGTCCCACCTGCCGCCAAACCGTCCCAAAAGACAAAGGCAAAGACACCGCCCGGATCGCCCGTCGTCGTCGCTCAACCGCTGCCAACCAAATCCGTTCCAGCACAGCCCAAGCAGACGGCGGCCGTCTCGCCTGTCCAACGCCTGACGCAGCTCGCCACCAATGGCGACTCCAAGTCCCAGCTCGTGCTCGGTCTCAAATATCTGGACGGAGGCGGCGTTTCCGTGAACGAAGCCGAAGCCGCGCGTTGGCTGGAGCGCGCCGCCAACAACGGTGAGCCTGTGGCGCAATACCGCCTCGGGACGCTTTACGAGCGCGGTCACGGCGTGCCGGCGAACGAAGCCCTCGCCATCAAGTGGTATACCGCCGCCGCCAATGCCGGCAATCGCAAGGCCATGCACAATCTCGCGGTCGCGTTCGCCGAAGGCAGCAGTGGCAAGAAGGATTATGCCGAGGCCGCGAAGTGGTTCACCAAAGCCGCCACGTTGGGGCTCGCGGATTCCCAGTTCAATCTCGCGGTTCTTTACGAACGCGGCATGGGCGTGCAGCAAAGCCTGATCAATGCCTACAAGTGGTACGCCATCGCGGCGGTTCAAGGCGACAACGAATCCAAATCCCGCATCGAAGCGCTGTCGACCCAGCTGAGCCCGGCTGACCGCAACACGGCACAGAGCGCGGCCGATCAATTCCGGCCGCAGCCGATGGACCCCAACGCCAACGTAGTGCCCAACGCGCAATAGCCGCGCCGCTTCCTCAGCGGTTGACCCCTCGCGCCCACGCGCGCAAAGTCGCGCGCAATCGGCGAATCGCCTTCGCCGGGCGCATCAATCTCAACGCCCAAGTCTGTCCGACGGATGGAAATCTATTTGCCCATCGCTGAGATGTCAGTCCATTGGCTGATCATCCTGGGCATGGGCGGCGCGGTGGGGTTTCTCTCCGGCATGCTGGGCGTGGGCGGCGGCTTTCTGCTGACGCCGCTGCTCATTTTCTACGGCGTTCCTTCCGAGGTGGCCGTGGCGACAACGGCGAGCCATCTGACGGCCTCTTCGATGTCCGGCGTGATCTCGCAATGGCGCCGCCGCGCCGTCGATCTGAAGATGGCCGCGGTGATGATTGCCGGCGGCTTCGCCGGCACGATCGGAGGCGTCTATCTTTTCGCATTCTTGCGCAAGCTCGGCCAGATCGATCTCGTGGTCTCGGCGAGCTACGTCATCATGCTGGGCACCATCGGCAGCATCATGCTGCGCGAGAGCATTGCCGCCGTTCGCGCGGCACGAGCTGGCCAACCACTGACGGCGCCGGGGACCGCCCATCACAATTGGGTGCACGGTCTGCCGTTCAAGATGCGCTTTCGCCAGTCGCGGCTTTACATCAGCGTGATTCCGCCATTGGCGCTGGGTTTCGTGGTCGGCGTGCTGTCCGCGATCATGGGGGTGGGCGGCGGATTCATCGCCGTGCCCGCCATGATCTATCTGCTGCGAATGCCCACCAACATCGTGATGGGAACGTCGCTGCTGCAAATTCTGGCGGTGACTGCGGCATCCACGATTCTGCACGCGTTGGACAACTATACCGTCGATATCATTCTAGGCGGGCTTCTCGTGCTGGGCGGCGTCGTTGGCGCGCAATACGGCGTGCGCATGGCGGCAAGAATGCGCGGCGAAGAGTTGCGCTTGTTGCTGGCGACCTTGGTTCTCCTGGTGGCCGTTCGCCTGCTTTACGGATTGATCGCAACGCCCAGCGACCTCTTCAGCGTCACCGTGGGGACGCCATGAAACGTGCGTTTTTCGTCACGGCCCTGCTTGTATTGCTGCCCACGGCCGCGAGCCCGGACGAGCTTGTGTCCGGTTTGTCGCAGGATCTCGTTGAGATCACGTCCAACTACACAGGCACGGACATCGTCGTGTTCGGGGCTATCGAATCGGGCAACAGCGCGGAAACGCCCACCAGCCGCGACGTGGTCGTGGTGGTGCGAGGACCGGACTCCGACATGATCGTGCGGCGCAAAGCCCGCGTGGCCGGCATCTGGATCAATCGCGACCGCATCACGCTGGGCGGCATGCCGTCTTACTATTTCGTTGCCAGCACCAGGCCGCTGTCGCAAATCGCGCCGGCCCAAAGCCTGCAGCGCTATCAAATCGGTCTCGCCAATTTGGTGCCCAAGAGCGAGAGCACACATATCTTCGCCAAAGGCGAACCGTTCCGCCATGCCGTGATCCGAGAGCGTGAGCGAGTGGGTCTGTATTCCGCCAAGCCGAACGGTGTCGAATTTCTGAGCTATTCGCTGTTTCGCGTGCGCGTTCCGGTGCCGGCGGGCGTGCCGCGCGGACAATATACGGCGGAAGTCTATCTCTTCTCGGACGGAACGGTCGTTAGCGCGCAATCCACGCCCCTGTTCGTCGATCAGATCGGCATCGAACGGCGCATCTACAACTTCGCCCATGAGTGGCCCTTCGCCTATGGCCTAGCGGCCGTGTTCATGGCGATGGTCTTGGGCTGGCTTTCGTCGCTTATCTTTCGCGAGCGCTAGAGCATGATCTGATGACTTTGAATCGGATCATGCTCTAGATTCTTTGATTGTCGCGCAATTTGGCGGGTGAACCGCTTCACACTTCACCCGATTGCGCTCTAGGCAGCGACCGCGTAGACCCGTTTGGCGCCCAGCACATAGGCGCGAAACGCATCCGCAAACAAAGATCGTAGTGCCAGGTCTTCCACGTCGAGACCGCCGGCATAGGCACCAAAGGCCGGTAGCACAACGCGCCGACCGTCGCTGGCAAAGCAGCGCCGCCTGAGCGTGTGGCCGCGCTGGGTCACGCTCTTGCAGGGGTGAAGATGGCCGGCGATCTCGCCTTTGACGTGCGAGGCGGAAGGTTCATGGCGGAATAGCAATCCACCGATGGCAATTTCCGAAGCGACGCGCCCACCCAGCCAAACCGGCAGCACGGGGTCGTGATTGCCTTCGATCCAGATCCACTCGGCGGCTTTCGCCATCGCTTCCAGCGCGCCGCGTTCATGGTCGTCCAAACGTTCGGCCGCCTCGCGATCGTGGAAACTATCGCCCAGCGCAATGATGCGCGAAGGACGATGGCAGGCGACGAGGCGCGCCATGCGATTGAGCGTGGTGCGTGTATCATAGGGCGGCAGCAACTGACCCGTGCGCGCATAGGACGAACCTTTCTCGAAATGAAGATCGGCGAAGACGAGCGTGCTTTCCGACGGCCACCACAAAGCGCCCGCCGCATCGAGCATCAAATGCTCGCCGTTCACCTCGATCGCCATCTCATCCAAGACGCATGGCCTCCTTCACCAACGCTTCTTCGGCTTCATGCAGAATATCCTCGCGTGCTTCGCCCGCCACCATCTCCTTGCTGATTTCCAACAGACAAGGAACGGCCAACGGCGACACGCGATCGAGCTTTTGAACCACGATTCGCCCCTTGACGCGTTTTAGCATCGCGGCCAGGCGGGCGATATCGAGCAGGCCGGTGCCTGCGTCTTCGTAGGTCGCCCTCAGCAGGATGTGGTCGGGCTCGTGCTCGCGCAGCACGTCATAGATGAGGTCGGACGAAAACGTCACCTGCCGGCCGGTCATTTCGCTGCGGGGCGAACGGCGTTCGATAAGGCCGGAAATGATCGCGCAGTTGCGAAAGGTGCGCTTGTAAAGCGCCGACTCGGCCAGCCAGGCATCGAGGTCGTCGCCGAGCATGTCTTCTTCGAAGAGTTGATCCATGTTGACAACGCCCATGTCCCTGAGGCCCCAGACGGCGAGCGCATATTCGTTGGCGACGAAACCGAGCGGGCGCATGCGCAGCCGCTCCAGCCGGCGCGTCAGCAGCATGCCCAGCGTCTGATGCGCGAGGCGGCCTTCGAAAGGGTAACAGAGCAAATACTCCTTCGAACCGCGCGGAAACGTCTCTACCAGCAGCTGGCCCGGCTCGGGAATGACGGAGCGATATTGCTGAATCTGTAGCCACTCGCCGACCGGCGTGGGTAGCGCCTTCCACGATTGGGGGTCGGACAGCATTTCACGCACCCGCATGGCAAGAAAGGTGGAAAGCGGAAACTTGCCGCCTTGGTAAGACGGAACTTGGGCTTCGGGATCTTGCGTACGGGTGACATAGGCCGCGCTTTCGCGAATCCCTTCAAAGCGGAGTACCTGACCCGCGAAGACGAACGTGTCGCCAGGCGCGAGCTGCTCCAGGAAGAATTCTTCCAGGCGTCCCAAAACGCGACCGCCCGCACCGATTGGGCGTCCCTTTCCCTGCAGCCGCACGTCGAGCATCGGCTCTTCAATGATCACGCCGACATTGAAGCGGTACTGTTGCGCGACGCGGGGGTGGGAAATGCGCCAAAGGCCCACTGGCGTCTTGCGCAAGCGCGCGTAACGGTCATATCGCTTCAGCGCATAGCCGCCGGTGGCCACGAAGTCGACAACGCGGTCGAAATCCTCGCGCGACAGGTCGCGATAGGAACTGGCGGAATGGACTTCACGGTAGAGCGCGTCGGCATCGAACGGCGCGGAACACGCCGCGCCAAGGACATGCTGAGCCAGCACATCGAGACCGCCCTTGCGAGGGGACTCGCCATCGAGTTCGCCGGCCAGCACGGCATCACGTGCCGCCTCACACTCCAACACTTCAAAGCGGTTGGCGGGTACGAGCACGGCTTGCGAGGCTTCGTCCAACCGGTGATTTGCACGGCCAATACGCTGAACAAGACGCGCCGCGCCCTTGGGCGCACCGACGCAGATCACGCGATCGACCGCGCCCCAGTCGATGCCGAGATCGAGCGTCGAGGTACAAACCACGGCGCGCAGATCGCCCCGCGTCATCGCCGCTTCCACCTTGCGGCGTTGCTCCTGCGCCAATGAGCCGTGGTGAAGTGCGATGGGCAGGTTGTCGTCGTTGATACGCCAGAGTTCGTTGAACGTCCGTTCGGCCTGGCTGCGTGTATTGACGAACACCAGCGCGGTCTTGCTGGCGCGGATCGCGTTCATCACATCGGGCATCGCATGGCGCGCCAGGTGACCCGTCCAGGGCACATAGGCTTCCGAAGCAACAATGGCGATTTCGGGCTTTGCACCGGCCTGACCCACGACCAGTGCGGAACGTGTCTCGCCTGTCGGCGGTTGCGGCACAAGATAGCGCTGCAGGGGGACCGTGTCGGCGACGGTTGCAGAAAGTCCGATCCGGCGATGCTCCGGCGCCATCGCTTGCAAACGCGACAGCCCAAGCGCAAGAAGGTCGCCGCGCTTGGAATTGGAAAGCGCGTGAAGCTCGTCCAACACCACCGCCTTCACATGCGCGAAGAAGCGCGGTGCATCCTTCGACGAAAGCATAAGTGCGAATTGTTCCGGAGTCGTCAGCAGAATATCCGGCGGGCTGTGCCGTTGACGTTGGCGGCGCGAGACAGGTGTGTCGCCGGTGCGCGTTTCCACGCGGACCGGCAATCCCATTTCCGCGACAGGCGTTTCCAGATTGCGTGCTACGTCCACCGCCAGGGCCTTGAGCGGGGAAATGTAGAGCGTGTGGATGGCGCGGCGGCGCGAGCGCGGATGCGCCCCGGAAAGCTCGATCAGGCTGGGCAGGAATCCGGCCAGCGTCTTGCCACCGCCGGTCGGAGCGACCAACAGAACGGACTCCCCTTTGCCGGCATGCTCCACCAGCGCGAGCTGATGCGGCCGAGGTACCCAGCCGCGCGCCGTAAACCAGCGCTCAAAGATGTCGGGGAGGCCGCTCATCGCAGCCCCGCTGCGCTCGGTCGTTGCCAGCATGCGGCAACTCTAGCAGGCAGGAAGCGAAAAGGTGCAAGCGGCAGAAGCATTTGCTAGCGTCCAGCCGTGTTGAAGGCCCGCGGCGCGGGGAGGACCGATATGTTTTTGATGGTGAAAGACGTTCTGACGCCGGGCGAGCTCGAGCAGCTTCGGCTCATCGCCAAGAATGCGAAATTTGTGGATGGAAAAATCTCCAACCCTCACAACCAGGCCAAAAACAATCTTCAGGTCGACACCTCGCTGCCCGAGGCCAACCGCGCCGCGCAAATCGCTGGCACCGCCATTACCCGCAATGAACAGATTCGCAACTTCGTTTTTCCCAAACGCATGGCCTCGCCTTTGCTCGCCCGCTACGAGGTTGGCATGACCTACGGTGTACATGCCGACTCCGCCTATCTCCCGTTGCCCGCGGGACCGCTGCGTTCCGATGTCTCGGGCACGCTGTGGCTGGCCGATCCCTCCACTTACGAAGGCGGCGAGCTGCGCATCCATCTCGGTTCGGAAAGCGTCACGGTCAAAGGTGAGCCCGGATCGATGGTGGTCTATCCCTCCACCACCTTGCACGAAGTAGTGCCCGTGAGATCTGGCCAGCGGCTCGTGATGATCACCTTCATCGAAAGTTTCATTCCAGACCAGACCCAGCGTGAGGTTCTCTGGACGCTAAACGAAGTGAACGCACTGGAAGGCTTCAATATCAGTTGGGAAAACCGCACCAAATTGAATTACGTGAGCTCCAGCCTGCATCGCATGTGGGCTGGGTGAGTTCGCCGGCAATCGCAATCAAAGGACCTGCGTCATGGAATTGATGTTCAAGAACGATTTGCTCAAGGCAAAGCGCATCCTGGTGACGGGCGGCGGCACGGGCCTGGGTGAGGTGATGAGCGAAGCCTACGCACAGCTCGGCGCGACGGTTTACATCTGCGGCCGGCGCGGTGCCGTGCTCGATGAAACGGCCAAGAAACTCGCAGACAAGACCGGCTCGAAAGTGAAAGGCATCGCTTGCGACATCCGCGTCGCCGAGGCGGTTGACGACATGGTCGCGCAAATCTGGGCCGATGGCGGCGCGTTGACCGGCGTTGTGAACAATGCGGCCGGTAATTTCATCAGCCGCACCAAGGATCTCACGCCCAAGGGCTTCAATGCGATCGCCGATATCGTGTTCCGCGGTTCGTTCTATGTGACCCACGCCGCCGGCAAACGCTGGATCGAAGGCGGCCACAAGGGGAGTGTGATTTCGATTCTGACGACGTGGATCTGGAACGGTGGACCGTTCACCGTGCCTTCCGCCATGTCGAAAGCCGGCGTCAACATCATGACCAAATCGCTGGCCGCGGAATGGGGCCCCTACGGGATTCGTCTCAACGCCATCGCGCCCGGTCCCTTCCCTACCAAGGGCGCTTGGGAGCGGCTTTCGCCCCAATCGGCCAATCGCGGCGACGGCTCGCAGGCCAGCATTCCGATGGGCCGCAACGGTGAGATGGCAGAGCTGGCGAACCTCGCCGTCTTCCTGATGTCCGACGGCTGCGACTACCTGACGGGTCAGACCATCGCCATCGATGGCGGGCTGCATCTTGCTTCGGGTGGAAATTTCGCGGCACTGTCGCGGCTCACCGATTCCGACTGGGAACGCATCCGAACGGAAATCCGCGGCGCGAACGAGAAAGACAAGGCTCAGAGGGCTGTCTGAAATCGGTTGTCATCGCCATCTGGTTGAAAGCGATCTGAAGTTCGCCTTCGGCTGGGAACTTACCGAGGTGGCCCCCATTTTGTGGGCCATGACAGTTCGGTTTATCGCTTCCAATCAATTGTCGTCGAACCGTAATCGGGAAGCGAGAAATCCGGTTCGGCCGGTTCGTCGCTGAATTTGATCGCCGGACCGATGTGGCGATTGCCGCCGTCGTCCTTCAGCACCATGCCGCGCGCCAGCGTATGGGAATCGTCAAACGCGTCCTTCAACGTGCGCAACGGCGCCCAGCACAGATCGATCTTGCAGAGGAACGCTTCCCATTCGCTGCGCGTGCGCGATTTGAAGGTTTCGGCGAAAAAATCGATCAACGGTTTTTGAGATGGGCCTGGCTCGCCTTTCGCGATGCTCATAAAGTCCAAGCGGCCCAACGCGCCCAGCAAATTTTCGCAGAACTTCGCTTCATTGCCCGCGAGAGCGATGAACCCGCCGTCTTTCGTCTCGTAGAGCCGATTCATCGCCTGTCCGCCATAGTTGCGCATTTCCTTCGGCAGCGGCGCGCGATCCTGACCGAGGACGCTTCCCGATATATTGGGTGTCCATGCCAACAGCGAGTCATACATCGCGATATCGATATAATCGCCCCTATCGCTCTTCTCGCGCACCAGCAGTGCCATGAGAATGGCCGAGAGCGCGGTCAGCGACGCGGCCATGTCGGCGGCCACGAGATTGGGCATCGCCGGCTCGTCGTCGTTGCCGCGCGCAAGATCCGCCGTTCCGATCAGGGCCTGCACGGCAAGATCATGAGCCGGCTTGTCACGATAGGGACCGTTCTGGCCGAAGGCCGAGATCGCGCAATAGACGATGCGCGGATTGCGCGCCGCGATCGTCTCGTAGTCGATGCCCAGACGCCTGACCACGCCGGGCCGGAACGCTTCCACGATCACGTCGGCCTCGTCGGCAAGTTTGAAAAACTGCGCACGATCAAGTTCGTTCTTCAGATCGAGCTTGAGGCTACGCTTGCCGCGCGCGATGTTGCGAAACCATACGCTGACGCCGTCTTTTGCCCGTGCCCCCATGACACGCGTCGGCTCGCCCACGCCGTTGGCCGGTTCGACCATGATCACGTCGGCGCCGTGATCGGCCATGGCCATGGTGAGATGCGGACCGGGAAGAAACTGGGAAAGATCGAGCACCTTGACGCCTGAAAGTTTCATTGTACGCAGAGTCCTTCAGAGGATTTCCATGTGCCTTCCGATTCTGCGAACCGGCTTTGACTGGCGCGCAGCCTATCGGAAAAAGCCGCTTAAAGCCTGTGGATTTGCCGGAATAGCCAGAATCATGGGCCACTTGTCTCGGGCACAGTTCGGGGTGGTTTCGTGAACCGTTCTCAGTGGAACGCTTTGGCCGCCGATTTCCAGAACGAAGTCTGCGACATCGCACGGGAAGAAACCAACGATCGGGTGAAACACTTTGTGCGCGCGGGCACCAGTCCAGGCGGCGTGCTGGTGGATATGGGCTGCGGCGTGGGCAGCTTCATCAGAAAGTTCGGCGGTCCCTTCGGCGAGATCGTGGGTGTGGAATTCGCGCCCAAGATCATCGCGCGCGCCAAGCAGCGCTGCGCCAAGATGTCGAATGTGCACTGGCTGACCATGGAAATTCCGCGCGCGGCGGCGAAGATCGGCCGGCGCAGCGATTTCACCGTCTGTCTGAACGTCATCACGCAGGAAAACGAACAGCGCCGCGCGATTCTATGGGCGAGCCTGGCGTCCGTGACCAAACGTGGCGGTCACGTCCTCGTCGTCGTCCCGTCGCTGGAAGCGGCCCGCATGGTCGAGCGGGTGGCGAATGGCGGCCATAGGACGGTGGACTCGGTCATCCATGCCGACGGTCTGGTGGAACGCGACGATGCCTTGCAAAAGCATTTCACGCGCGCCGAATTGGATGAAATCTTCATCGCAAACGGCTTTACGCCAAAGCGCATCGGTCGGGCTCATTATCCGTGGAACAAGGAAGGTATGCGCGAAACCAAATCCAGGCGCGGGCACAGGCCATGGGATTGGATCTGCCTGGCGCAAAGAACTTAAAGCTCGGCCAGTTCCGCCATCCTTGCATATTTCGTTTCGCCCAGGATGGCCGCAATGCGAGCTTTCAGCTGCGCAAGCTCGCTGTCGCCGATCGGCTTGAGATGCCCCCTGTAGATCGGGTGATCTTTCGGAAACAGCGCGATGTGCTGGCCGCGGACTTGATGAATCTGCTCCTTGGCGCGACCGAAAAAATGAAGGTGCAGCTTTGGTCCGCCCGGTTCGTCTAAGCCCCAATTGCCGAGATCTTCATAGTTCATCCGCTCAATTTTCAAGACCTCGTACATGGCGCGCCCGACCGCCATGGAAATCCGCATGAAATCGACGGCTTCCTGAAAGCTCAAATCGGAGCGATCGGTCACCGGTTCATTCTTGATCAAGATCAGATGCCCGCCATCGTCCCGGCAGTTGAGCGGGCGTTCCGGCGCAATGACTTCAAAATAGCGATCCATATAGACAGAACGGCTCACAAGCGCCTCGCGTCTTTCATAATCTTGGGTACAACAACTTAGCACAGGATGGAGGTTCTAGCGTCCGGCGAGCAGTTTGCACGCCCCATGCAACCCACTCCAACGAAACGCCGGCCATGCGCCAAGCCTCATCCTCGAAGTCGAGGACGACGCCGCACACCAACGGCGTTCAGCTAAACGCCTGAATGCCCGTCTGCGCCCGCCCGAGGATCAGCGCATGGACGTCATGCGTGCCCTCATAGGTATTCACCGCTTCCAGATTCAGCATGTGCCGGATGACGGGATATTCGTCCGACACGCCGTTGCCGCCGTGCATGTCGCGGGCCTCGCGCGCGATCGCCAGCGCCTTGCCGCAATTGTTGCGTTTCATCAGCGAAATCGCGGGCGGAGCGGCCTTGCCTTCGTCCATCAAGCGGCCGAGGCGCAGCGCTCCTAAGAGGCCGAGCGTAATTTCGGTCTGCATGTCCGCCAACTTCTTCTGAATGAGCTGGTTGGCGGCGAGCGGTCGGCCGAACTGTTTTCTGTCGAGCGCGTATTGCCGCGCCGCATGCCAGCAGGCTTCCGCCGCGCCCATCGCGCCCCAGGAAATTCCATAGCGCGCGCGATTGAGGCAACCGAAGGGCCCGGAAAGGCCCTGCCCCTCGGGCAGCAGCGCATCGTCGCCGATTTTGCAATCATCGAGCACGATTTCGCCGGTGACGCTGGCGCGCAGCGAAAACTTGCCTTCGATCTTGGGCGTGGAAAACCCCTTCGTACCGCGCTCCACGATGAACCCGCGGATTGCGCCATCGAGCTTCGCCCATACCACCGCGACGTCGGCGATCGGCGAATTGGTGATCCACATCTTTGCCCCAGAAAGCACGTAACCGCCCGCGACTTTGACCGCGCGCGTCTTCATGCCGCCGGGATCGGAGCCAAAATCGGGTTCGGTGAGGCCGAAGCACCCGATGAACTCTCCGCTCGCCAGCTTCGGCAGATATTTGCGTCGCTGCTCCTCGGTGCCGTAGGCATAGATCGGATGCATGACGAGTGAGGACTGCACACTCATTGCCGAGCGATAACCGCTGTCGATGCGTTCCACTTCGCGCGCGACAAGTCCGTAGCAGACGTAGTTCAGGCCAGCGCAACCATATTCTTCCGGCAGAGTCGATCCGAGCAGACCGAGCGCACCCATCTCGGTCATGATGGCGCGATCAAACGTCTCGTGGCGAAAACTTTCGCGCACCCGCGAGGCGAGCTTATCCTGGCAATAGACTCGCGCGCTGTCGCGCACCATGCGCTCGTCGGCTGTCAGCTCCGCGTCGAGCAGCAACGGATCCGCCCAGTCGAAGGGGTTGGATTCAAGTTTGGCAGGCTTATGCGAAGTCTCGGCGGCGGCGCTCATGGGATCCTCACGGGTGGTGGGCCAAGTGCCCAGCCGCCCGCGATCATAGTCATCCGCCGCGAGGGCTCAATTGCCGATATAGGTCGCCAGAAATCGCTCGATTTCTTTTGCAAACATCAGCCGTGTTTGTTCGACTTGTAGATCGTGATCGTCGCCGTCCAAATGCACGAATTCGACATGGCGGCCTGCGTTTCTCAACGCGACGTCTTCGGCCTCACTTTGCCGAATAGTCACGTTCATGTCTTTGTCCGCGTGCAAAAGGAGAACAGGAGCTCGGACGTTTTCAGGATGCAAGCTGGGAGAAACTTCACGGAGCTTCACCTGATCCGTCTCATTACTCCCGATCGTAAGATTCAGGTACTTGACGAAACTAGAGTCCCTTTCCTCGTCGCTTGTCTCTCTGGTGACAAGATCTTCGACATTGCCAACCCCGGCTAGGCTGACACCGCATGCATAAAGTTCTGGCGTGAAGGTTACGCCCGCAAGAGCGGCGTAACCGCCATAGTCCCATCCAACAATGCAAATGCGCTTGGGATCGGCGATTCCGTCGGCGATCAACTTCTTCACGCCGTCACTGACGTCGTCCTGCATCTTGCGGCCCCATTCGCCGTAGCCGGCCGACTGAAACTTGTAACCGTATCCCGCTGACCCGCGGAAGTTTGGGCGTAAAACTGCATATCCGCGGGTCGTCAGGAATTGCGAGAGCCAGTCGAATCCGAGGTCGTCTCGGCCTTGTGGCCCGCCATGCGGCAGTATGACCGTTGGAAGATTCTTGCCGGATTTGCCCGGTGGCAGCGTGAGATAAGCCGGAATGTTCAGGCCATCACGTGCGGAATAATCGTAGCGCTTCACATCGCCCAGATCGGACGACTGCAGATTCGGATATTCGGTTGCCAGGATGGCCATCTGCTGGGTCGCTGGCCGATAGACATAGTACGTGGGCGGATCTTTCGGCCCATCGGACTCTGCGAGATACGTGGCGCCTGCTTTGTCTACGCTGATGATGCGAACGGCTTGGCCAGGAACTGCGGCTTCGAGTGATTTTTGAATTTTCTGCCGCGCAGGATCGAACCAGACATAGTGCGTCATGTCTGAAACATAGCCGGCGCCGATAACGCGCCCCGTCCACTCGTCATAAAGCGGGAATGCGTCGTAGGTGCCATCCCGAAACAGTGGCGCGTCAAATGCTTTCGTTTTGAGATTGAAGCTGTCGAGTCCCAAAATTTGGTTATCTCCATAACGCCCTATCACGAGATTGTTGCCGTTGGCGGTGAGGCCATAGACATGCGCCTCCCAACCATGCGACGCATCGAACGTTGCCGCGTCGTTCCATGATCCGGATTCTTTAATGAAGAGGTGGTCCTTCAACTCGCGGGTGATTTCATCCAGGCGGCCGACCACATTCCCGTGACCGTCCATAACAAACTGTACTGTATCGCGGTTGCCAGCCTCGTAAGTCGAACCATGACCGGAGTTTATATCTACCTTGTAGAGTGTCGGCACCCATTCGACCCGGTTCAAATGCGTGTTTTGCTGAGTATCTACAGTTGCGTAGTAAGCGTTCAAATAAACAACATTGGGATCATCAAGATTTAATCCATCAATGCGATGCGTGCCGGAGTTGTAACTGTAGACGATGGAACCTTTCATCAGTATTTGGGCCGGCTGCCCGCTCACACTGACAGATACGGCTCGAGCAATCTCGTAGTACCTCGGAGAAAAACCATGGTAGTTGAAAGCTCCGCTTAGAATGCAGATGACGCGATCGTTGTTGACCCAGACAGAACCGGTCGCGATGCCGTCGGTAAGCTCGCAAATTTTCGGCGGAACGTTTGGCTGTGCATCAACGGGATAGACCACGGCCGAAGCACGGCCGTTCACGGCCTGAATCGACGAGAAATGCTTGCCGTCGGGCGAAATGCTCAGCCCCGAAATGAACGGCAGTTTGCCGAATGCTTCCACCGGCGGCGCGCTGAATGCAGGCAATGCGGCGAACGACAGCAAAATTGCGGCAAAGCTCGCAGCCTGCGCCGCTTGTTTGACCAAGCGCATAAAACCCCCCAACCCCTGACGTGCGAATATTAGCGGGCGCGAAGCAGAGCGCCAGAGCGAAATTCGTTTTGTTTTGACGCGTGCAACCGTAGGTGACGCTATTCCACCAGGAATTTGAGCACAGCCGCCTTGTACACTTTGTCGCCCACCGTGGTCATATGGTCACGCTTGGGCACCATGACGGCGCGGCCGTTGGCAAACGCCTTGGCCAGCGGTTCGGGTCGGCCGGTGAGATTGTCGCGCTCGCCGCAGACGACGAGCACCGGACGCGTCGAACGCGAAAGCTGGACCGCGGTGAAGGCTTTGCGCTCGGCGCGCATGCAAGCGGCGAGTGCAAGACGGTCTTTGCCGTCCTGCTCGGCGAATTCCCGAAAGGCTCTTGCTGTGGGGTTGGCGATCGTGTTCTTGTCGTCAGCAAGCAGCGCCTCGGCGATCATGTTGCGCCGTGCGGGATCGGCGATGGCATCATCGACCGCCAAGGGTTGCAGGTAACTTCCGCCCACGCCGCCGATGACAAGCTTCTGCACGCGTTCGGCGTGATCCATCATCACATGCATGCCGATGAAGCCGCCCATGGAATAGCCCATGAGAAATGGCCGATCGAGACCAGCGGCGTCCATCACCGCGATGACATCAAGCGCCATGACATCGTGGCCGTACATCTTGGGGTCATGCGGCTTATCGCTTTCGCCATGGCCGCGGCAATCCAGCGCAATGACGCGATAGCCGGCGTTGCTCAGCGTGTCGTACCAGCCGGGCGCGCGCCAATTCTGCACGCGGCTGGCGGCGAAGCCGTGTACCAGCACGATGGACGCGCCGGAGATGGATTCACCGGAACTTGGGCCAGCGATTTCGTAAGCGATGCGCACGCCGTCCGGCGCCGTCACGAATCGGGTCATGGGCCTTCCAATTCTTTCGACCCCGGATTTCCGAACGACCTTCGCAAAGCATGAGGGGACTGTCTATGATGACAACGCGCCACTCCGAGATCGCTTCATGTCCCTGGAATTGCTGAAAAAAGACGTTGCCGCCGCCATCGATTCCATGCGCGACGAATTGCTGGGCCTCAGTCACGCGATCCATGGCGAACCGGAACTCGCATTGGAGGAATTCAAGGCGGCAAAGCGTTTGAGCGATGCCGTGGAAACGCACGGAATCACCGCGCAGCGTGAAGCCTTCGGCCTGCGGACGAGTTATGTCGCGGAGTTTGGAAAAGATTCTGGACCCACCGTCGCGATCCTTTCGGAATACGATGCGCTACCGGGTATCGGCCATGCCTGCGGCCACAACATCATTGCAACAGCCGGATACGGCGCAGCCATTGCGCTTTCCAAACTCGGCGCGCGGCTTCCAGGCAAAGTCCGCTATCTCGGCACGCCGGCGGAAGAGCGCTTCGGCGGCAAGGAAATCATGGCGGAGGAAGGCGCGTTCGATCGCGCCGACGCGGCGATGATGATTCATCCCTCCAGCCTCAACCTCGTCACCATGCCTTGCATCGCCATCTCCGAAGTGGAGGTGACCTATCACGGCCGCGCGGCACACGCCGCCGCCATGCCCTATCGCGGATTGAATGCGCTGGATGCGGTGGTGAACGCCTACCAATCCATCGCCCAGCTGCGCCAGCACATCAAGCAGACCGAACGCATTCACGGCATCATCACCGAGGGCGGCCTGGCGCCGAACATCGTGCCGGAGCGCGCGAGCTGCCGTTACTATGTGCGCGCGGCGGACGTGCACGAACTGGCGATGTTGAAGAAGCGCGTGCATGCCTGCTTTGAGGCGGCCGCGCTGGCGACCGGATGCAAAGCCGATATCCGTTGGGGTGAGCACGATTATCTCGACCTCAAGACCAATTGGCCGATGGCGGACGCGTTTGAGAAGAATGCGAGCGCATTGGGACGCGAATTTTATCCGGTGAAGGAAATACCGGCCGGCTTCGCCGGCTCGACCGACATGGGCAATGTGAGCCACCGCGTGCCGTCGATCCATCCCATGATGGCGGTGGCGCCTTCCGACGTCATCATCCACAACGCCGAGTTCGCACGCTGGGCAGTTTCGGACAAAGGCGATCAGGCTGTGACCGAGGGAGCAAAAGCGCTGGCGCAGACCGCCCTCGACCTGATGACGGATAGTCGGTTGCTGGAAACCGTCAAAAAGGATTTCGAGGCGACGGCGGATATTTCCAAAGCCGCACTCGCCAAGCTCGCTGAGAGCGCCAAACGCACCCACGATCACGCACACGATCACGCTCGGGGCGGATGCGGTTGCGCATGAATGTCTGGCTCTTCATCGCTGCCATCAACGGCTTGATAGCCGTCGCGGCCGGTGCATTTGGGGCGCACGGTCTACAAGGCAAGCTGGACGCGCACGCTCTGCAGATTTTCGAGACGGCAGCGCGCTATCAGATGTATCATGGACTCGCGATCGGATTGGCCGCGTTCGCATCCCGCTCTGCCGCTGCGTCAACGGCCGCGAATGCCGCATCAGGCTTTTTTCTCGCAGGCATCGTGCTCTTTTGCGGTTCGCTTTATCTTCTTTCGCTGACGGGCATTAAAGGGTTGGGCATCGTGACGCCATTCGGAGGGCTTGCGTTTTTGGCGGGATGGGTTGCGCTCGCATGGTCCGCCACGAAGTTACAGACATGAGCACGAAGGAGCGCGTCTTGGTGGCTGGCGCCGGCATCGCCGGGCTGGGTGCCGCTCTCGCGCTTGGAGGCGGCGAGCGCGAAGTGACGATACTCGATCGCGATCCTCCGCCGCCCGAACTGTCGCCGGACGAGGCGTTCTATCGCTGGGAACGCAGGGGCGCGACGCAGCTTCGCCACAGTCACGCATTCATCGGCCGTCTCACGTCCCTGATCCGCGATCGCTATCCCGATCTGCTGCAGGAGTTGTTGAACGAAGGCACACGGCTCTTCGGGTTCTCCGACGCGCTTACTCCGCCTCTGATGGACAAATATACGCCAGTCGCCGGTGACGACGATTTGATGCTGCTGTTCAGCCGCCGCACGACGCTGGAGCTTGTGATGCGCCGGTACGCGTCGCGACTTCCAGGAGTTTCGTTCGTCAACAACGCCGGCGTGCGCGGATTGATCGCGCGCCGTGAGCACGGCCGCATTGTCGTCGATGGGCTCAAGGTGGAGTGCGGCGGTCACATCGAGGAGATGCGCGCCGATATCGTGGTGGATGCCACGGGACGCAACACCGCCTTTCCCGATTGGCTGCGCCAGGAAGGCGCCACCGTGCGCGAAGAAGAAAGCCCGTGCGGAATTCTCTATTTCACCCGGCACTACCGCCTGCGTGAAGGGCAAGACGAACCGCCGCGCGACGGCACGCCGGGCGGCGGCGATCTCGGTTACATCAAGTATGGCGTGTTCATCGCCGACAATCGGCATTTCTCGGTGACGCTCGCAACGCCCGAAATCGAAACCGAAATGCGCCTGGCTGTGGTGAAGCCCGAAATCTTCGATGCCGTCTGCCTGGAACTGCCTGGTGCGGAACGTTGGATGAATCCTGCGCGGGCCGAGCCGGTCAGCCGGGTGTTTTCGATGGGCAATCTGCAAAACGTCTGGCGGCATTTCCTCAAGGACGACGAGCCGCAGGTCTTGGGCTTCTTTGCGCTGGGCGACGCGGCCGTGCGCACCAATCCGCTCTACGGCCGTGGCTGCGCTTCGGGTGTGGTGGAAGCGCATATCCTGCGCGATACACTGGATGCGATGAAGGATCCCGCGAAGCGGGCGCGGCTCTACGCACATGAAATGCGCAAAGCCATCAGGCCTTACTTCGATTCCATGGTGAGGCTCGATCTGCAGGCGATCCGGCGTGCTGAACACGAGCGCGATCCCGCTTACAAGCCGGGGCTGCGCGCCAGAATGATGAAAAGCTTTGCAGAAGACGCGATCGCGCCCGCCGCGCGCGGCGATCTGGAGGTCGGCCGCGCCATATCGCGCGTCTTCCACATGCTGGACGAACCGACCGCGTTCTTGAAACGTCCCGAAATCGTGGGGCGCATTTTCAAGGTCTGGGCCATGTCCAAGAAGATGAAGGAAGAACTCGGATTCTATCCGCCGAAATTCGGGCCCGAACGCAAAGAAATGTTAGCGCGCATTGGCCTCGCCGCTTAGGTCATTTCGCAAACCGGAGATGCAATATGGTGTCCTTTCCCACGCCCACCATGATCAAGACCAACGGTATCGACATGGCCGTCTACGAAGCGGGACCGAAGAACGGATTCCCGATCGTGCTGTGCCACGGTTTTCCAGAACTCGCTTATTCCTGGCGGCACCAGCTTCCCGCACTGGCGGCAGCGGGTTATCGCGTGTTGGCGCCCGATCAGCGCGGCTACGGTCTGAGCTCGCGCCCCGCAAAGATCGAGGACTACGACATCACCCATCTCACCGCCGATCTGGTCGGCATGCTGGATCATTTCGGAATCGAAACGGCGGTGTTCGTCGGTCACGATTGGGGCGGGCTCGTCACCTGGATGGTGCCGCTTCTGCATGCCAAGCGCGTGGCCGGCAATATCGGCGTGAATACGCCCTTTCTGCCGCGTTCACCCGTCGATCCGATCGCGGCGATGCGCATGATGTTCGGCGAAGACATGTATATCGTCTATTTCCAGAGACCCGGCTTGGCCGATGCTTTGCTGGCGAAAGATGTCGGCAAGGCTTTCCGGTTCTTCATGCGCAAGAACGGCATAACGGCGGCGCAATACGCCAAGCTGCCGCAAGAGCAGCGCAATCTGGCGCTGGTGCACGCGCTGCAGACAGACGAAAGCACCTGGAGCGGTCAACCCTTGCTCAAGACCGAGGAAATGAAATTCTTCGTCGACACCTTCACCCGCACCGGCTTCACCGGCGGCATCAATTGGTACCGCAATTTCACCCGCAATTGGCAACTCATGGAATCGGTCGAATACAAGGTGACGACGCCGGGTCTCATGATCATGGCCGAAGACGACGTCGTGCTGTCACCGGCCATGGCCGAAGGCATGGAACAATATGTGCCCGATCTGGAAAAAGTGCTGATCAGACATTGCGGACATTGGACTCAGCAGGAACACCCGGACGAAACGAACCGTGCTATGATCGATTGGTTGAAGCGCCGATTCATTTCATGACTCGGCCTTTGTTTCGGGGATAACCATGAACGTCGGTCTGATTTTCTCAATAGCCAATGCCGGCATTATACCGTTCTGGCTGCTGTTGATCGTGGCGCCCGGCTGGCGCGGTACGCAGTTGCTTGTGCATTCCATCGCCATTCCGCTGATTTTGGGCCTCACTTATTTCTGGCTGTTTGCTTCTCCCTTCATCATGGGCCCGCCATTGCCCGAAGGCGGCAGCTTCTTCTCGCTCACCGGTGTCATGACGCTTTTCCAATCGCCAGTCGCTTTGACCGCCGGCTGGATTCACTACCTGGTGTTCGATCTCTTCGTCGGCGCCTGGGAAACGCGGGATGCCACGCGGCGCGGCTTTCCGCACTGGCTTTTGATCGTTTGTCTGGTGGTGACGCTGATGGTGGGGCCCATAGGATTGATGCTGTACCTGCTGCTCAGGGCGGCCCTGGGCAAGGGCGGACTCTCGCTGTCCGAGACCTGAATTCAGGCCCGCAACCAGACTTCATTCCGCCGCAAGAGGCTGTATTCTGCGGGAATCATGGCTGAAGCGGCAACCCAAGACGCGCCACTGAATTTCTCCTACGCCGGGCCGGAAGATCCCTGGCTCAAGCGCTTTGTCATCCGCATGATCGAGCGCGCCACCGGCCAGCCCTACCTCAAATGGCTCTATGAGGATTTTCACGCCCATCGTCCCGTCGATGAAAGCTTTTGGGACGCAGCCATCAAGCGGCTCGAGCTGAGGGTCGTCTGCAACCAAGACGCACTGGCACGCTTGCCCAAGACGGGGCCGTTGGTCGTTGTTGCAAACCACCCGTTCGGCGTCTTGGACGGCGTCGTGATCAGCCATCTGGTGGCGCGCGTGCGCCACGATTTTCGCGTACTCACCAACGAGGTGTTGACGCGGGCGGAGGAAATCCGCCCCTGGCTGCTGCCGATCGATTTCGCGGAAACCAAGGAGGCGCTGGAGACGAACCTCAAGTCCCGCGCGCTCGCCAAACATCATTTGATGCACGGCGGTTGCCTGATCATCTTTCCGGCCGGTGGCGTTTCCACAACGCCAAGCGTATGGGACAAACGCGCCATCGATGCGGAATGGAAGAAGTTTACCGGCCGCTTGGTCATTCAAGCCAAAGCGCCCGTAGTGCCGTTCTTCTTCGCCGGCCAGAATAGCCGCCTGTTTCAGATCGTCAGCCATATGAGCATGACGCTGAGGCTCTCGCTGCTGTTCAAGGAAGTGCACGACCGCATCGGCAGCGAGATCCATGTGCGCGTCGGAGAAGCAGTTCCGTACCAGAAGCTCGCGGCGATCAATGATCGTCAGGCCTTCATGGATCATTTGCGAACCATGACCTATGCGCTGGGCGCGAACGTGCCCACCCCGCCCAAGACGCGCGTGAAGCGCCCCCGCGGCACGCCGAAACAGGCGCGCTGGATTCCGCCCCCAGCCGATCTGACCGCGCGATGAAGCCGCGCGTCGGACTATTCGTGACCTGCCTCGTCGATCTTGTTCGCCCGCAAGTGGGATTTGCGGCGGTGAAGTTGATAGAGCTCGCGGGATGCGACATCGAAGTGCCCGCGACGCAAACCTGTTGCGGACAGCCGGCGTGGAATTCCGGCGCCGACAAACACGCCGCCGACATCGCGCGGCAGGTGGTGGATGCCTTCGAGAGCTTCGACTATGTGGTGGCGCCGTCCGGGTCCTGCGCCGGGATGCTGCGGATACACTATCCCGAACTCTTGAAGAACGACGACGCCTACGCTACCCGCGCGCGAAGCCTAGCGGCAAAGAGCCATGAGCTGATCTCGTTCCTTGTTCGTGTGCGCGGCATGAAGGACGTTGCCGCCCGCAGCAACGTCCGCGCCTGCTATCACGACAGCTGCTCGTCACTGCGCGAGAACGGCGTGAAAACGGAACCTCGAACGCTGCTGGCATCGGTGAACGGACTTGAACTCTCCGAGCTGAAGGAACCGGAAGTCTGTTGCGGTTTCGGAGGACTGTTCTCAGTCAAATATCCCGAAATCTCCGAGCGCTTGGCCAACGACAAGATCGCGGACGCGCAAGCGACCGGCGCCGACACGCTGCTCGGCGCCGATCTCGGTTGCCTTCTGCATTTGGCCGGCTGCATGGAGAAGCAAGGCAAAGCCATGAAAGTGCGCCACGTCGCCGAAGTGCTGGCGGACATTCACGGGCCCGCGCTTGGCGAGCCGCGATGACGGCGTCGACCCCCCAGGAATTTCCCGCCGAAGCCCACGCGGCACTTTCGGACGAGACGCTCAAAGTGGCGTTGCGCCGCCTCAAGACGCATTTCGCCCTGGGACGGCAACTCGCGTTCACGCGCTACGGCGACATGGAGGCCTTGCGCGAGCAGGGGCGCGCCATTCGCGACTACGCGCTTTCACGGCTTGACAGCTTGCTGGAATCTTTCGAACGCCAGGTTAAGTCACGCGGCGGTCAGGTGCACTGGGCGCGCGACGCGAAAGAAGCGCGCGACATCATCCTGAAAATCCTGCGCGAGACCGGCGCCAAGACCGTCACCAAGGGCAAATCCATGGTGAGCGAAGAGATCGCGCTGAACCCGTTTCTGGAAGCGAACGGCATGCATCCGGTGGAGACCGATCTCGGCGAATACATCATCCAGCTGCGCAAGGAACCGCCAAGCCACATCATTGCGCCGGCTTTTCACTTGAGCAAGGAACAGGTCGCCGAGACTTTTCGCGAATCGCACACCGAACTCGACCCCAGGCGCTCGCTGGAGGAACGCACCACGCTGGTTTTGGAGGCGCGCCGGATGTTGCGGGCGCAGTTCGAAGCGGCGGATGCCGGCATTACCGGTGCGAACTTTCTTTCCGCGGAAGAAGGCGCAGCCGTCATCGTCACCAACGAAGGCAACGGCGATCTGACGCGGTTGCTGCCGAAGACGCACATCGTGCTGACGGGAATCGAAAAAGTCGTCGCCGATCTCGACGACGTGTCCGTGCTGCTGCGACTGCTGACGCGTTCGGCGACGGGACAAGATATTTCCTCCTATGTCACCGTGATGCTGGGTCCTCGCAACGCGAAAGAAGCCGACGGACCGGAAAACTTCCACATCGTGCTGCTGGACAACGGACGCTCGCGGCTGATCGGCACCGAAGCCGAAGACGTCTTGCGCTGCATTCGTTGCGCCGCCTGTCTCAATCATTGCCCGATCTACGGTGCGGTGGGCGGACATTCCTATGGGGCAACCTATTCGGGGCCTATTGGTGCGGCCCTCAATCCCAATCTTCTGGGCGTCAGTGCGGCGCGCCACCACACCAACGCCTCCACTTTTTGCGGACGTTGCGCCGAAGTGTGCCCGGTGAAAATTCCTCTGCCGAAGATCATGCGATACTGGCGCGCGCGCGAATATGCGAGCGGTCTCGCGCCAAAGGCGATGACGTTCGGACTGGGCCTCTGGGCCTTCGCGGCAAAGCGGCCCGCGCTATACCGTTTTTTCAGTGCAACGGTTGCCTGGACCTTGAGAAAACTCGGCGGGAAAAAGGGACACGTCCACGCGTTGCCGATCATGAACGGCTGGTTTGCGGTGCGAGATTTTCCGGCACCGCAAGGTAAATCCTTTCATCATCTCTGGGCGCACCGCAAATGAGCGCCCGCGACGAAATCCTTTCCGCCATCCGCACGCGCCGCGTGAAGAATGCGCCGCGGCCTGCGCGCTACGCGCCGCCGCCGCCGGAAAGCGACCTCGTCAAGCAGTTCGCCGACCGGGCGCGCCGCACGGCCGCGGAAGTACAGATTCTGAACGACTTATCGGATGTGCCCGCAGCCGTCGCCGATATCCTGCGCGGCAAAAACATGGAAGCCGCGATTCATCTGCCGCCGCACTCGCCGTTCGCGGCGCTCGATTGGAAGACCGCCCCTGGGCTTTCGCTTGAGAGCAAATCTCCTGGTCCCGACGATGCTGCCCTCGCTCTTGTGCCGTTCGGTATTGCGGAAACAGGAACGTTGGTAAATCCGGCGCGCGATAGCGCGCCTGCCTCTTGGCACTTCCGCCCAGGTCTTGAAATCGCGGTGATCCACACCAGGGATATTCTCCCACATATGGAGAACGTATTCGCCCGCATCAAGCAGAGCGGCGCCCTGCCCCACACGATCAACTTCGTCAGCGGCCCCTCGCGCACCGGTGACATCGAGCAAACGCTCGAACTCGGCGCCCATGGCCCGAAGGCTCTGGCGATTCTTATTGTTGAGGAAGCTTGATGCCACTAAATGGGGCAATCACGCACTTGGCCGAATATTCGCGCGTCTCATCGTGCGCGGCAACATCACCAACGACAACTTGCAGAAGATCATAGTAACGGAGGCTATTGCGATAGATCTCAATGCGCTCCTTCTGAGGTTCGTAGTATAAACTGGAGTCATCGCGGTAAGTGTCTGCTGCATGGTCCGGACCCCGCCTATCAACATCGTACAAGTATTCAAGTCTTCGGCGATCCAAGTGAGTGATCGGGAAAATGTAACCGCAGTTGTCTCTGCAAAATCGCTTTTCTTTCAGATCGATGCGCAAACGGACAGCGTATGGCGAAGTGCCGTCGTTGTGTGTGCAACCCGGTGGGCGTCCAGGCTGGTCCGGGTATTCAACACAATAGTCGGTACCGAGCATCTTCTGCGTGCCACGGCACACCAGATCAAATTGATCCAACTGTCTTGCGGTCGTGATGGAGGCCGTTCCCACGACAGCTAGCACTATAAGATACGGAAACCGACTCATGTACGCATGCTAGTCACTATTAGACAGTCAAGGCAAAGTTCGCAGCAAACCCAACTATTCGAGGGGTAGCGTAATCAGTGATCCAACGCGTTCGGAGAGCTTGCGCATCAAGCGGTCCAACGTTTCGCGCTCTTCGCGGGTCAGCGTAGAGAGAAACACCGCCTCCAGATTGAGCGCCAGCGGCACGATTTGGTCGTAGATGGCGCGGCCCTTGGCGGTGAGCGAAAGCCGCGTAACGCGTCCGTCGCCAGCATCGTCGCGGCGCTGCACACGGCGCCCCTCCACCAGGGAAGCGACGGCGCGGCTCACCTGCACTTTGTCCATCGCCGTGCGGGCGGCGACGTCGCGCGCCGACAGATGCGGGGTCTGGCCCAGCACGGCCATCACGCGCCATTCGGGGATGGTGAGCCCAAAACGGTCGGAGTAGTGCCTGGCAATCTCGCTCGACACCCGGTTGGACAAGACCGACAGGCGGTAGGGCAGGAAGCGGTCGAGATCGAGCCGCCGATGTTCGAGCCTCGTGGGTTCACTCGGCATCGGGCTGGTTCTTGGGCAAGGCATCCAGGAAGGCGGAAAGGTCATACGCCGCTTTCTCGATGCGCTTCAGCGTGGGATAGGGCGAAAGATCGAGTTCCGCACCGCGGGCGTTCGCCATCTGCGGGATCAGGCAAACGTCGGCCAGTGTCGGTTTGTCGCCATGACAAAACGTTCCTGTGCGTTTGTCGCCGGCAAGCATGGTCTCGATCGCTTCGAATCCGATGCGCATCCAATGCTTCTGCCATTCGAGGACTTCCGCCTCGCTGCGATGCATGTCGTTGAGCAGATATTTGCGGACCCGAAGATTGTTGATCGGGTGAATGTCGCAGGCGATGGCATAGGCCAGTGCGCGCACCCGCGCGCGGCCGTATTTGTCCGCCGGCAGCAGCGGCGGCTCGGTATAGGCTTCGTCCAGAAACTCGATGATGGCGAGCGACTGTTGAATGGGGTTGCCGTGGTCCACCAAGGTCGGCACGAGGCCTTGCGGATTGATCTTCTTATAGTCTTCCGCAAACTGTTGGCCGCCATCCTTGAGCAAATGAATGTACCAGTTGACCGGCTTGATGCCCTTGAGGTTCAGCGCGATGCGCACGCGGAAGGCGGCGGACGAGCGGAAATAGGTATAGAGCGTCACATCATCGCTCATAGCGTTTCACCTTCTGATCTATGGCGCCGAACAACGAACGGCCATCTGGATCCAGCATTTCGATTTTGACGCGATCGCCGAATTTCATGAATGGCGTTTTCGGGGCGCCGTGTTCGATCTGCTCCAAGGTACGCCGTTCGGCGAGGCAGGCCGATCCGCGCGAGCGGTCTTTGTTGGAGACTGTGCCAGAACCGATGATCGAACCGGCAACCAGCGCGCGCGTTTTAGCGGCGTGCGCGATCAATTGTGGAAAGGAAAAAGTCATATCCTCGCCGGCGTTGGGGTCGCCGAAGCGCGTGCCGTTCAGTTCGATATGCAGCGGCAGGTGTGCTCTGCCCCCACTCCAGGCTTCGCTCAATTCATCGGGCGTGATGGCAACAGGCGAAAACGCGCTGGCAGGCTTGGACTGGAAGAAACCGAAATTCTTGGACAGCTCGCCCGGAATGAGATTGCGCAGCGAAACGTCGTTCACCAGCATCAACAGCTTGATGTGATGCTCGGCATCCGACGCGGCCGTGCCCATCGGCACATCGTCGGTGATGACGGCAATCTCGGCTTCGAAATCAATCCCCCAGGCTTCGTCGGCGGCCAGAATGGGATCGGTGGGACCGAGGAAACTGTCCGAACCGCCTTGATACATCAGCGGATCGCTCCAGAAGCTCGGCGGCATCTCCGCGCCGCGCGCTTTGCGCACCAATTCGACGTGCGTGACATAGGCTGAGCCGTCCGCCCATTGATAGGCGCGCGGCAAAGGCGAATCGCACTCGCTGGGGCGAAATGCTTTCTCGCCCGCGACCGGGCCCTCGTTGAGGAGATCGTAGACGCGCATCAGCCGCGGCGCGGTGTGCGCCCAATCGTCCATCACCTGCTGCAGTGTATGGGCGATGTGCGGGACGGCGACGCAACGCGAAAGATCGCGGCTGACCACGACGAGCATCCCGTCGCGGCCGTGCTTGAGCGACGCGAGTTTCATTTCGGCTGCCAACTTTGCGCGTAGTGCCGGTCTTCAAACGCAGTTGCAGCCGAACTCATGTCCAGAGGATCGCGGGTGTCGATCATCACCGCGACCTCGTCGGTCATGGTCTTGGCGGCCTTGGCGCCGGCCGCGAAGGCTTTGGGGTGCGGACCATGGGTAAAGCCGCACGGGTGGAACGTGACCATGCCGGGATGGATATTGTCGCGGCTGAAGAATTCGCCCTGGTGATAGAAGATCACTTCATCGAAATCGTCGTTGGAATGGAAGAACGGCACTTTGAGAGCGCCGGGATCGCTCTCGATCGGGCGCGGCACGAAGGTGCAGACCACGAAACGATCCGCCACGAACGTCGAATGCACGCTGGGCGGAATGTGGTAGCGGTGGCTCATCACCGGACGAATGTCGCGCCAGTTCAGCTTCACCGGCGCGAGATTGCCCTTCCAGCCCACGGCATCGAGCGGACTGTAAGGATAGGTGATGGTGCTGATTTCGCCGCGCCGCTTCACCCGCACTTCCCACTCGCGCGTGGCATTGGCCTGGGTGTGGAATTTTTCGTCGAGCTTGGGCGTATCGAGGGCTGCCGGATCGAACAGAGCATGCGGGCCGAGCAATCCGCGCTCCGGCAATTTGAAGGCGCCGTTGGTGGCTTCGATCAGCAGCGAAACGGTGTTTGAGGAAGGCTCCAGCCGCCACATCGTTCCGCGCGGCAGAAGGATGTAATCGCCATCGCGATAGGCCAGATGGCCGAAATCGCAGAACAGATCGCCCTCGCCCTTATGGACGAAGAGCAGAAGATCGCCGTCGGAATTGCGCACCAGATGTGGCATCGCCTGAGGGCATTGCCAGATCGCAAGTTGGCACGAGGCATTGGAAAGGAGCGGCACCGCTTTGAAAGGCTCGTTGGAGGCTTCCGCGGCTTTCACCGCATCGAACGCGCGCGGCTTCAGCGGGCCTTCGAAAGCGCTCCAGCCTGTGGGTGGGTGCTTGTGATAGATGTGTGCGGCCGGGCCAAAAAAACCGTCGCGGCCGATTTCGCGCTCGTAGGTGCCGTTCGGTAGATCCGCATGGGCCTGACGCGAGGTTTCTCCCTCGATGCGCGGAAATTCGATCCAGTTGCGCGTGCTCATGAGCGTGCATCTTTCGCTTCGCTCGGATCTTCCAACACGCCTCGCTTGATCTGATCGGCTTCGATGCTTTCGAACAGCGCGCGGAAATTGCCTTCGCCGAAGCCTTCGTTGCCCTTACGCTGGATGATCTCGAAGAAGATCGGGCCAATGGCGTTCTGCGTAAAAATCTGCAGCAGCAGGCCCTGTTCCTCCGTCGGCGCGCCGTCCATCAAGATGCGGTCGCGCTTCAGGCGCTCGGTATCTTCGCCATGGCCTTTGATGCGATTGTCGAGCCGTTCGTAATAGGTCTCCGGCGTGTCCTGGAATGCGACGTGGCGAGCCTTGAGCGACTCTACCACCTTGTAAATGTTGTTGGTGCCGAGCGCGATGTGCTGGATGCCCTCGCCTTTGTAGTCGTTCAGATATTCGGCGATCTGGGATTTGTCGTCCGATGATTCGTTGATCGGAATGCGGATTTTTCCGTCCGGGCTCGTCATCGCGCGCGACTTGAGGCCGGTGAGTTTTCCTTCAATGTCGAAGTAGCGAATCTCGCGGAAGTTGAAGAGCCGCTCATAGAAGCCGGCCCATTGGTCCATGTTGCCGCGAAACACATTGTGCGTGACGTGATCGATATAGGTCAGACCGTCGCCTTCGTGAACGAAGCCCTTCGCCGGATCGCTCGGCACGAAATCGACATCGTAGATCGAATGCGGTCCGTAACGGTCCACCAGATAGATCACACTGCCGCCGATGCCTTCGATGGCGGGGATATTCAGCTCCATCGGACCGACGTGATTGTGGAATGGCTTGGCGCCGAGGGCCGTGAGTTTCTTCAAAGCCGCGGGTGCATCCTTGACGCGAAACGCCATGGCGCAAGCGCTCGGCCCGTGCGCCTTGGCAAAGCGCGAGCCGTGGCTGTCCGGTTCCGCGTTGACGACAAAGTTCACATCGCCCTGCCGATAAAGCGTCACGTCCTTGGAACGGTGGCGCGCGACGGCGCGAAAGCCCATCGTCTCGAACAGCTTGCGCAGCTGATCGACATCGGGCGCGGTATATTCGACGAATTCGAAACCGTCGGTTCCGATCGGATTGTCCCAAAGGGCCGCCATTTCGGCCTCCTCACGAAGGGTTTTCTTAGGCTGGGAAGATAGTTTCAATTGAAACTATCCGCAAGCCTCCGCTTCCCGTCAAGGCACGATTCGGAAGGGATAACTCCCCTGGGTCTTGTGCGTATCCACCGAAACCGCATGCCAGCGCACGCGATAGATCCCGGGCTGCAGCGGCGGCAATTTCAGCGTCAACGTCTTGCCGGAAAAGACCGCTTTGCCGGCCGGCACGAGGCGGCCCTTCTGGTCGGTCACCGCAATGTCGCTGCCCGCCGCGAGCGGTTCGCTGAACTCCAGGACGATCGCGGCAGGACCTTGCTTCAGCGCTTCGCCCGCCATCGGCGTGGCGCGCTGCATCAGTCCATGCGCAAAGGTGGGCGAAGCGGCGACAAGTATGGCGGCGAAGAGGATAGATAGTCGCGACATTGACGGCTCCCAACAGCGGAGGAGCAAATTACGCCGCCTTATACCTGAGGGAACTGCGGCGCACAGCCTCAGACGATGGCGGAAGCCGCTTCGATGACTGCGCTGCAGAGACCTTGGGTGCGTGGATCGCCCACCAATTCCGGCCCCATCTGGTTGCAGACATAACCGATCGCAAGGTGCGCGCCGGGATCGGCGCAACCAAAAGAGCCACCCCAACCGGAGTGGCCGAAGGCGCGTGGGTTCGGTCCATAGATGCCGGGACGATTGAGGGCCACACCCATGCCCCAAGCATCAACAAATCCCAGGAACATGTCCGCGCGGCCGGCGGATGTGGCCGGCGTCGTCATGCGCGCGATCGTTGTCGGTGACAGCAGCTTCGCGCCATCGAGCGTCCCCTTGATCATCGCCGCATAGATACGCGCAAGTCCCATCGCGCTGGCCTGCCCGTTCGCCGCCGGAATTTCCGCGGCGCGCCAGGCGCGGCTGTTCGGACTCTGCGGATTTTGCTGCGGGTTGGTGAGCGCCATCATCGCAGCATCGGACAAAGGCGGCACCGGCGCCGTGCGTTTGGGACCGATCATTTCGGCGGCACGCACATCCTGGCGTTGCGAAAGGCCGATATGAAAATCGGCATCGAGCGGCTTTGCGATCTCTTCCTGCACGAACCGGCCGATGGATTTTCCCGCCACGCGGCGAACAATCTCACCCGCGAGCCAGCCATAGGTCATCGCATGATAAGACGTCGCCGTGCCGGGCGCCCACGCCGGCTTCTGGCGCGCGAGTTTTCCGCAACAGCCGTTCCAATCGCACTGATCTTCAACGGTTGTGGGCTCGACGAAGCCCGGCAATCCCGCTTGGTGCGAAAGCACCTGCGCGACAGTGATGTTCTCTTTGCCGTTTTGCGCGAATTCAGGCCAGTGCGAAGACACTTTGTCTTCGTAGCGGAGCGCACCGCGATCCACCAGCATAGCGAGCGCGAGCGCTATGACACCCTTGGTGCTCGACCAGACATTGACCAGCGTGTCGCGCGCCCAAGGTGTGGTACGACCACGATCCTTGTATCCACCCCACAGATCGACGACGCAGCGTCCACGATGGAACGCGGCGAAGGAAGCACCGACCTCTTGATAGTCGCCCTCATGCACAAAGTTTGCAGCAAACGCTTCGCGGGCTTTTTCAAAACCGGGGGCGACCGTTCCCTCAATCTCGTAACAGCTCATCGCGGGCGCAGTCCCTTGATGAAGAGATCGACCACCTCCGATGCGAGCGCGCCGCTCGCACGCGGATCGTCAGTCGAGAACCATTTGGGCAGCCATTGGAAGGTGCCGGCGCCCAACTGAGCCACTGCGTCAAAATCCAACGCCCGGAAGGACTTATCGGCTAAACCCTGCTTGCCGAAACCTTCAAACCGGCGCTGCAGCGCGCGGGCGCGGCGGGTGATGTCGCGCCGTGCGCCCGGCGGTAGCGCGGCCGAACCCACCATCTGAATGAGCGGTGAAAGTCCGCAAGTGTGGGCTTGCACGTTGAGATAGACGCCGATGAGCGCGCGTTCAAACCCGCTGCGGCCTTTGGCGTCGCTGGCATCCGCGAAGCGTTCGTAGAGCGCGAAGGCGCGCTTGTAGCAGCGCACCACGAGATCGGTCTTGTTGTCGAGATAGTGATAGAGCGCGCCCTTGGTGGCGCCGAGCGCGTTGGTGATGTCGTCCAGCGACGTGCCGTCGATGCCGCGCCGATTGAAAAGCTGCGACGCGGTCATCAGCAATCGTTCGATCTTCGCGGCGGAGTTGGCGCGACGATCGAAAGCATTCGGCGGTTCGGGAAAAAACGATTCGATGGCGATCGGCGAGGTGAAGCGGAAATCACGATCGCTCGCATGGCCGTTGACAATGATATCGGCGAGCGCATCCACCGTGCGGGCGCGAAAGGTCTCGTCGGTGCCTTCGACCCAGTCCACCGACAGCGGAATCCAGGTGATCGTTCCGATTAATGTCTGCGTGATAATTTCATCGTCGCACAATCGGATACTGCCATCTTCGATCCCGCCGCGGATCAAGGCGCGCAAAACGGCGACGTTCTTGGCATGCGCGGCTGTGATGGCGCTGCGCGTAGGGCCTTCCAGGTAGTCGAGTTCGCTCAAAGCCGCGACCGGTGCGCGCTTGGGATCGAGCGAGAGCCGCAAGAACGCGAGCACCTTCACCAGCCCATCGGCCTTCAACGCTTGCGCCGCTTCGAGATCATCCTGCATCAGCGCACAAGTTCGGCGGTAACATTGGGCCGCCAACTCGTCGCGTTCTTTCACGTAGTAGTAGACCGCGGCGCGTGTCAGACCCATGCGCCGCGCGATGCGCCCAATCGAGGCGCCCGAGATGCCGCGCGCGTTGAACTCCTGCGCCGCCTCCTCCAGCAGCACCGCCTTTTTGGCCGCACGTGCCGCAACGAGGTCTTCCCGCTTGGGCGGAACGGTCGAAGTCCTGGCATTGGGCTGCAGCATTGCGGTCACATCGCTTCCAAATCGCCCTTAACGCAGGCTTGCCAAAGCATACCCAAGCGTCAAACCGGTTGACAAGAGGTGTAGACGTGTAGTTACGATAACATACTTTAGTGTCAAATCGGCCCGAGAGCCGATCATCGATCTGGGGAGGTCGCCGTCATGTTGAGCCGCCGCACGCGGGCTTTTGGGCCCCAATTCCTTCTTGCCTCGAGCTTTGTTCTGGCGCTCGCCGCGCCGGCGCTGGCCGCGGACACCATCGAAACCGTCCAGGTGACGGCGGAAAAGACCTCGGAAAGCATCCTCAAGGTCGGCATCAATGTGACTTCGATCGATTCGGAAGACCTCCGCATCGGGCGTATCGACACCGCCACCGACCTTCCCACCATGGTCCCCAATGTCGACGTCAAGTCGAACATTCCCGGCGCACAGCAAATCATCACCATCCGCGGCGTCGGCCTCGACGATTTCTCCTCCACCAACAATTCCAGTGTCGGCGTCTATATCGACGATGTGTTCCTGACCTCGTTCGCGGAAATGGATTTCAACTTCTTCGATCTCGACCGGATCGAAGTTCTCAAGGGCCCGCAGGGAACGCTTTATGGGCGTAACTCCACGGCGGGTGCCATCAACGTGATCTCCGCCAAGCCCAATTTCGACGGCACGTCCGGACTAATCGCGGCCGGCTACGGCAATTTCCAGACCTTCGACGCCAACGGCTACGTCAACGTGCCTGTGAGCGATACGTTGGCGCTGCGCTTCTCCGCGCGCACGATCCAGCAAGGCGAAGGATACTGGTTCAGTCGCACGCAGCATCGCGATCTGGGACGGCAGGATATCCTGCTCGGCCGCGCCCAGGCCTTGTGGAATCCGACATCCACCTTGAGCGTGCTTTTGAAGCTGGAAGGCGAACGCAGCCGCTCCGAACTCGGCGTCGGCAAATTCTTCGGCACCATTCCGCTGACGCCGGCGTCCTGTCCCGATTTCAGCGATCCGTCGCACTGCGTGAACGCGCATCTCTATACGGACACGACAAAGAATCCGTTCCGCGGCGACTGGAACCACAAGGCGCCCAATCGTGTGGATCGCTGGGGAACGACGCTGAAGATCGACGACGATCTGGGGTGGGCGACGCTGACCTCGGTCACCGGCTACATCGATTTCAAGCGCGGCTTCTATATCGACGCGGATGCGGCACCCACCACCGACGCCGAGTTCGACCAGAACGACAAAGTGCGCCAATTCAGCGAAGAATTGCGGCTGGCCGGAACTTCCGGCGCCTGGGACTGGCTCACCGGCGCCTACTATTCGTTCGACCACGTGCAAACCCACACGCCTGGTTTTCTCAACGACCTCTTCGGCACCGAAGTCCTGATCGAAGCCGACCAGAAGACGACATCCGCCGCCCTGTTCGGTCAGGCCAAATATCACTTCAACAATCAAGTCGCGCTCACCGGCGGCTTGCGCTACACCAACGAGCGGCGCAGCTATGTCGGCGGCACGACGGACGAGAATCCCACCGGTTTCAGCTTCCTGTGCTTTTTCACGCCGGGTTGCCCGTTCGGTACGCCGGGACCGTTCGCCCTCTCACATGAAAACGCCTCGATCCACGACACCAACTGGTCATGGCGCACGGCGCTAAACTGGAATCCGGACGAAGACACGCTGCTGTATCTCAGCATCTCGCGCGGCACCAAGAGCGGCGGCTTCTTCAACGGCATCACGACGAACAGCTTCGCGCTGGCGCCCTACAAGCCCGAAGAGCTGACCGACTACGAAGCGGGCATCAAGGCGAACCTCGCCCATCACACACTGCTCGTCGATTCAAGTGTCTTCTACTACGATTATACCGATCTGCAGGCTCAGACCTTCACCAGCGTCGGCGCGGTATCGCTGATCAAGCTCGGCAATATCCACCGCGCCACCATCTACGGCCTCGATCTCGATGCGACCTGGGTGCCGGTGGATGGGCTGATGCTGCGCGCCGGCCTGGGCTTGCTGCACACCAGGCTCGGCGCCTTCTCGGTCGGCGTGCCCGTGCCTGCGGGCAACAAGCTGCCGGACGCGCCCAACGTTTCGTTCAACGGTTCGGTGAGTTACGAACATCCCGTGTTCGGCGACTATGTCGGCGCGGTGCAGTTCAGCGCCGAGTACGGCGGCAAGGTCTTCAAGGAAGCACTCAACACGCCCTATCTCGTGGGCGGCGCCTATTGGGTTTACAACGCGCGGGCGTCCCTCACCACCTCCGACGGCAATTGGGAACTGGCGCTGTGGGCCAAGAACCTGTTCGACGAACGCCACGTCGTACAGGCGACCGACGACGGCGTCGGCATGGGCTATCGCATCTTCAACGCCCCGCGGACGTTTGGGGTGGAGTTGACGCATAAGTTTGACTGATACCTTTTCCCTCTGCCCCGCTTCAGCGGGGGAGAGGGAGATTTCTCTTTTTTTGGGTGAGGCTAATGCGGCCGGTCCGCCGGTTTGATCTTGCTGACGCTGAGGGTGTTGTTCCAGTGCGACTGGACGCGGCGCTGAAAACGCTCGGGCCTGTCTTTCAGATAACGGGTCGCCAGCCATAGCCGCTTCAAATGCCGCTTGTGGCCGGTGGCGGGATCGTCGCGATAGTCCGAGCGGCCATGCAGCACATGATAATTGTTGATGAACTGCATCTCGCCCGGCTGCAGATCCATGTAGACGTTGTAGCGCGGATCGCGCGCCATCGCGTTTACGGTATCGAGCGCTTCGCGAACAACCGGCGTGACGCGCGGTGCTTCGGCATGGCGCTGCGAGGCATAGATGTATTGCGGAATGAAGCGGACGAAGAGCCGGTCGGCGTGTTCGGTGAAGACCGGAAAGGTGTAGAACGGTTTCGCACCCGGCGCCTGTTCGCCGCGCAGATCGTAAGGTAGCGGCTCGTAGAGCGCGGCCACCAGATCGGGCCGCGTCTTCACCAGCTCGTTGTAGATCGCCACCACGTTGGCGACGCAGGAAAGTCCGCCGGATTTCGCGCTGCGCAGGCACATCAGCCCAATCAGATCGGCGCCGTCGGTGTGGTAGTCGAGACCGACCTGCCCGATCTCGTTGCCGCGAATGGTGGGATCGTCGAGCGCCTTGCCCTGATCCGTCACGTCGCCCATCACGTGACCGTAGTGGTTCTGCGGCCAGGGATCGCCCAGATGAATGCCGATGCCCCAATAGAGCATCGTCAGATCGTCGTCGGAGTATCTGCCGGAATCGAGCGCGCGGATGCGCACGAAGCCGCGGCCTTCCATGAGATCGCACTCGATCGCTTTCAGTTTGATTGCGAAATTCTCCAATGGAAACTGCGCCAGTCCGATGTCGAGCAAACTGTCGGAATGCGACTTGGCGACTTTCAGCGCGCGGTCCAATTCGCGGTGATCGTCGTCCGTCAACTCCAGAGTCCAACGGCTCTCGTCCTGCACATCGTCGTGCAGCCAATCGACATGGGTTTCCAGCGGGCGGGGTTTCAGCTTCACATCCATGCGTGTCTTCCTCTCGCCGGATCAGGGTGCGGCTTGCGGACCGCGCACGAGTTTGCCGGGAAGCGCCGTCGTCGCTTCGCCCTTGCGATAGGTGATTTCGCCCGAGACGATCGTTGCGTCGTAGCCGCTGGCGCCTTGCAGCAAGCGTTTGCCGCCGGCGGGAAGATCGAACGCCATCTTCGGCGCTTCGACACGCAAGGAAGCGAAATCGATGACGTTGATATCGGCCTTCATGCCGGGCGCGACGACGCCGCGGTCCAGAAGCCCCACCGCGCGCGCGGTGTCCGCCGTCTGCCGCTTGACCAGATAGCCGAGATCGAAGCGGCCGTGACTACGGTCGCGGCCCCAATGGGTCAGCAGATAGGTGGGATAGCTGCCGTCGGAAATAATGCCGACATGGGCGCCGCCGTCGCCCAGGCCCATCACGCAATCCTTGTGCGCGATCATCTCGCCGCAGACGTCGAGATTGAAATTCGCGTAGTTGGCGAACGGCATGAAGAGGAACGCTTTGCCTGCGTCTTGCAGCAGCATGTCGTAGGCGACGTCCTGCGCCGGCCTGCCCTCGCGTTTCGCGATGGCCGCAAGCGCGGTTTCTTTCGGCGGTTCATAGTTCGGAGGATCGCCCAGCGGGAAGATGCGGTCGAATGCCATGACGCGCCGCGCCAAGGGATGGGTCTGCCGCGCGCCGGTTTCCGCGAGCATCCGCGCCTTGAAGGCGGGATCGCGCATGATGCGGACTTTCTCGGCGAGGCTTTTGTCTTTGATTTCCGCGAAAGTCTCGTGCGCCGAGAACGGATTGAGCGTGCCCTGCAGGCCCAGAAGAATTCCGATGGGCCGCGGCGCCACTTGGCCGCGGATCGCGAGGCCATCGCGCGAAGCCTGTTCGATCATGGCCAGAAGCCCGCGCCAGCCATCTGGATTTCCCGCCTGTGCCAGCGAGAGCGACAGCGGGCGGCCGCTTTCCTGCACCAGCCTGCGGATCATGCCGAATTCGGTGACGGGATCGGGATTGTCGAAATCCGAGATCAATTCGAAGACGCCGCTTCCGGCGTCCTTCATGCCCTTGGCAATGCCGAGCAGCTCTTCATGGGTGGCGCGCAGCGATGGGGTAGGATCGCCTTTGACGGTGCGGTGGTTGAGCGTGCGCGAAGTGGTAAAGCCGAGCGCGCCGGCGCGCATGGCTTCTGCCGTCAGCGCCCGCATTTGCGCGATATCGCCTTGCGTCGCCGCTTCAAGCTTGGCGCCGCGTTCGCCCATCACATAGACGCGCAAGGCGCCGTGCGGAAGCTGGGCGCAAACATCCACGTCGTGAGGTTTCTTCTCCAGCGCACCCAGATAGTCGCCGAAGCTTTCCCAATTCCAGGAAAGGCCTTCGTGAAGAGCGGCGCCGGGAATATCCTCCACCCCTTCCATCAATTCGATGAGCCGATCGTGATCGGATGTGCGCACCGGCGCGAAGCCAACGCCGCAATTGCCCATCACCACCGTGGTCACGCCATGCCAGCTCGACGGCTGCAGGCGGGAATCCCACGTCGCCTGTCCGTCGTAATGGGTGTGAATGTCCACGAAGCCGGGCGTGACGATGCGGTCCCTGGCATCGATCTCTTCTTTTCCTTTGCCGGAGACTCTGCCCACCGCTACGATGGTGCCCTCGCGAACGGCCACGTCGGCATCGCGAAGTTCCCCGCCCAGTCCGTCGGCCAGGGTGCCGCCTCGGATTACCAGATCGAATTCGGTCGCCATTGGGGCCTCGATAATATGTCAATCTTGAAACGGTTTGCCTCCCGCGCGCCCTTGTCAAGGACAGGTTGGGCGAGATGGCAAGCCGGCGTTGCGGAACCCTCGTAACATCCCGCAGGAGCCGAACAAGGCCGCCGCGAAGGGGCGTCACGAAACTTGAGGGCTGAATTGAACGATAGCGAGACACGTCTGGCCGAACCCAAACCCGAAGGGCGCCTCGATGGCCGCGAAGAATCGCGCGCCGAACTGCTGGTTGGCGCGATCGTCGAAGACTATCCGCCCGCCACTCGCATGGCCTGGCTGATCGGGGCGCTCGCAGTCGCCAGCATTGCGAGCTGGTTGCGCGTGGTGTTGGGCTGGTCGCCGCTTGGACCGCCGCTCGTCTTTTATCTGCCCGCCATCTTCGTGGTGACCCTGATCGCGGGATGGGTCTATGGGCTGGCCGCGGTGCTCGTCAGCCTGCTGCTGTCATGGCTGCTCTTCACGCCGCCGCCGCTGAGTTTTCAGCTGCCCAACTGGGCGCAAGGAACAAGTTATGTCTCGTGGGCGCTAGTTGCCGTCGTGCAGGTGGCGATCACGCAGATTCTGCGCGACGCCTTGCGCCGGGCCTTCCACAGCGAAGCGCGATACCGCAAGCTTCTCAACGTCGCCTCCGGTGTCGTGTGGATCACCGACGAAGACGGCCGCGCGCTCACCCCGCAACAAGAATGGAGTCAGCTGACCGGCATGCCGTGGCAGGACTACCGCGAGTATGGCTGGCTCAAAGCCATTCATCCCGACGATCATGCGCGACTGCGGCCGGAAAATCCCACCGGCAACCGCAACGACACGCACAATATCGAGATCAGGCTGTGGTCGGCGGCGGCGGGCGATTGGCGCTGGTATCAATCGCGCGCCGCTCTAATTCCCAAACGCAGCGGCGACAGCGACGAATGGATCGCGGCGCTGCGCGACGTGCACGACCAGAAGCTGGCGCGCGACAAGCGCGATCTCATGGTGGGAGAGCTGCGGCATCGGCTGAAGAACCTGGTCACGATCATCGATGCGCTGGCCAAGAACTCCAAGATTCCGGACGAACCCGCGGTCGATCGGTTCCTGAAGAAATTTCTCGGCCGTTTGCACGCGCTGGGCGCGGCGGGCGATCTGGTGCTGGTGGGCCAGCGCGTGGCGATCGAGTGCGGCGCGGTGGTGCGTGCCACGCTCGCGCCTTTCATGGAAGACAAGTCCGCGCGCTTCTATATCGCCGGGCCCGTGGTGCAGCTTTCCGAAGAAACCGGCGGCGCACTGGCTTTCGCGGTACACGAACTCGCCACCAATGCCATCAAATATGGTGCGCTCTCGGTGCTTGAGGGGCGCGTGTCTCTGACATGGTCGCGAACGCCCGTCGAAAACGGCGAACGGATCGCGATCGAATGGAAAGAGCGCGGCGGGCCCACGCCGCTGCCGCCGAACAAGGAAGGCTTCGGCAGCCGCGTCATCCGCTTCGTCACGGCGCGCGAAAGAGACGGCTCTGTGGACATCGACTACGAGACGGATGGATTGCGTTGTCGGATTGCGTTCACCAAGGCCTCGGAGGGACCGCCGGTGGATGTGGCCGCGCGGTAATCCGAATATCGAACCCTCAGCAATCAGGATGAATCGATTTTGCAGCTGTTTCAACATCTGCAACCGGTTTTGGCATTAAGAGAATGATGAGAAGGACGGGCAAACACAGATAGAGCATGAATACGAACACGTTGGTATAGGCGGCGGCTTGCGCGCCGCGCTCGATGAACAAGTCGAGATTTCGCAAACCGAATGCAGAATGGGGGTTGAAGACGAGGCCTGGCGCGTTGGTGAGAAGCGCGCGGTTGAAGCCCGACGCATGCTCGGCAAGCTGCGCATGCATGGTCTGGGCGCTCGTCATCAGCACGGTCGTGGAGGCGGATACGCCTACCGCCGAACCGATGCTACGCACGAGATTCATGACGGCGGCGCCATCGGTGCGGTTCTCATCGGGCAAGGTGGCAAAAGCCGCTACGTTGCAGGGCACGAATACAAATGCCATCGCGACGCCTTGGAAGAATGTGGTCCAGGCCAGCGTCGAAGCGCTGACGTCGGGTGTCCAGTGCGTCATCTCCCAACTCGACCATAAAAGAATGACGGCACCCAACCCCATCAGCACGCGCATATCCCACTTGGCGACCGCGCGACCTACCAATGGCATGGCCAGCATGGTGCCAATTCCCCGCGGCGCGAGCATCAGCCCGGTGTCCATAACGGAATGGCCGCTCAGGTTTTCGAGATAGGGCGGCAGCAACGCGGAGGTGGCGAGCAGAATGATGCCCAGGAAGAACATCACGCCAAGTGCGGAGACATAGTTCCGGTCGCGAAACACCGAGCGCGGGATGAACGGAAGCTTGGACGTCAGAATGTGCACAAGGAACAGATAGAGGCCCAGTCCCGCGAGCGTTGCTTCTACGATCGTCTCTGTGGAGTCGAACCAGTTGTTCGAGGCGCCGCGATCGAGCAGGAATTGCAGCGCTCCCAAGCCGAGCGCCAGGAAAACGAAACCCAACCAGTCAAACCGCGTAGCCGTTATTCGCACCTCGTCGCGCAAGAAGATGAGAATGCCCGCCGTCGCCGCAATCCCGAACGGCACGTTGACGTAGAACACCCAGCGCCAACTATAGTGATCGGTGAGAAAGCCGCCCAAGGTCGGCCCCATGATGGGACCCAGCATCACGACAATGCCCCAGATCGCAACGATTCTTCCGCGCTGGTGAAGCGGGTATTTGTCGAGGATGATGGATTGGCTCAAGGGCGAGAGCGCTGCGCCGAACATGCCCTGCAGCGCGCGAAACAGCACCATTTCCTGAAGCGTCTGCGCCGCGCCGCACATCATCGAAGCAAGCGTGAAGCCTGCCAGGCTGATTGCGAGATAGTTCTTGCGCCCAAAGCGGATCGACAACCACCCCACGGGCGCCGTCATCACTGCAGTCGTGACGATATAGGAGGTCAAAATCCACGTGACTTGATCGCGTGAGGCCTGCAAACCGCCTTGCATATAGGGCAAGGCCACGTTCGCGATCGTGGAGTCGAGCGTCTGCATGAAGGTCCCGAGCATCACGCAGACGATCGCGATACGAAAACCCAATGTGGATTCGCCGCGAGGTTGCGAGAGCTGCATTGGCACGGCGGCAATGCCTTGCGCCCCATTCCAATCTGCACTTCGCGGAAATTCGGCCACGCCCATCGGCAAATCCCGGGCTTTTGGGTTCGCGCATCTTTAAAGATGACGCATGCGTCATCTTATTGGCCCGATAAGAAACAGACAATGACAATTTGTCAGCCCGTGCTCCGCACCGCCCTCGACCAGACACGCCGGCGTTGCCGCAGATTGATTCAGATCAATGTCATGCCATGCCGGACTCAATTGTGATGCGCGCTACTCGTTCGCCTCCCCGGCGTTGAGTATTCGACTCCTTCTCCCGGATGCATTGCACCCGGGAGTTTTTTTCTACCAATCAAAGTCGCTTATGTCACGGACGGACGGCGTGCGCTGTCAGGGCACGCGCGAATGCCGCCGCGAAACCGGCAAACGCGGCCGCCCAAAGCACTCCGCCGGCGACAAGCACAGGGAGATAAGCGTCACCGCTCCAAGGCGCCGCGACCCGCAACACCGCGCCCGCATTGACCGACATGTAAATCGCGTCGATCGCAAGAGTGCTTGCGAGCGGCCATCCTGTATGGCCAAGGCTGGCCCGCGTCATCATAGCGAGCGTCATCGTACCGATGGCGCCGGCCGTGAGCGCGTGCAGCGCAGCAGCCAACGGCACCCAATCGGCAAACAAGATCGAGGCGCCGAGCAGCCCAAGGGCAAAACACAGCCAGCCGTAGCCCACGTGCAGGATCGTCACGAGCGGTTCGTTCAGGGTTGCGAGCATACGCCAACGCGACAATCGAACGGCATTGGCGAGGCTTGCCAGAAGTAGAACGATCCCGGTCACCCACTGATCGGGTAAGACGATCCACAACAGAATGCCGGCGGCCGTAACGGCGAGCGCCGCCCGGTCCATGTTTTGGAACGGCTCCGGAAGACGTTTCTCGCCGCGCGCCGCGAGCCAATTGCGCGTGAAGCTGGGCGTAACCCGTCCGCCGATCAACGCGATCAACATTGCGGCGGCGCCAAGTGCCAATCTTTCCGCGAACATGCGATCGAGACCGATGTTTTCCGCGAAATGCATGATGAGATTGGCCGCTGCCATCAAACTCACCAGACCGACGACGGGAAGATTGCGCCAATTGCGTCCCACGACGATCTCGCGCGCCAACGCCGCAGCCAGCACGACTAGAAAAAAGCCGTCGGCAAGCTTTGCCGCGAGAGGAGAGAGCGCACCGCCAAGCGCAAGCGCCATCGCGATGCGCCCGGCGAGCCAGAGCGTGAACAGACCGGCAAGCCTCAGTCCCATAATAGGAAGGCGCCCGGTCCAGTTTGGGATTGCGGTCAGCAGAAATCCCGCCACGACGGCAGCGAGATAGCCGAAGATCATCTCATGTGCGTGCCAGGCGAGCGGGTCCAACTGCGAGGAGCCCGAAGGGATCGCGCCGGAGAAAACTGCAAGCCATACCGGAACGGCGATTCCGGCAAACGCGGCGGCACCGAGGAAGAACGGCCTGAAGCCGAACGAAAAGAGCGCCGGCCCTTCGAACTTGCGCCTTTGCGCGGACGTTCCTGCCCTGGCACCGGACTGCATCGACCGCTCCTCCTGCCGTCAGCGCCCGGATTCGCGCTGCAGGCGCTCCACGTCGATCAAATGGATGGCGCGGGATTTGCCGACGGTAATCACGCGCTCGCGTACCAGACTCGCCAGCACGCGCGAAACTGTCTCCGTCGTCAATCCGAGAAAATCCGCAATTTCCGCACGCGTAACGGGCAAGCGCACGCAATGTGCGTGCGGCGCTCCTGCCGGTATCGAGTCGAACCCGTGCTGCAGAAGAAAGTTTGTCACCTTTTCGCGGGCAGTCATGCGCCCGAGAAGGAAAAGCTGATTTTCCAGAGTTTCAAGCCGGCGACGGTTGATGCTGAAGAGGCGCGCCGACAATTGCGGATAGACCCGCATCAGACGTTTGAACCGCGCCCCGGAGAATTTGCAAAGTACGACACGCCCGACTGCCTCGACCGTCGCCGTAAGGCGCCCGGTTTCCGCTGCGGCGAAGAACTCGCCCGGACCGCGGAAACCCACAATCTGGGTGCGGCCATCCTGTGACCCGCGAGAGAGTTTCACCAGCCCGGACACAACATTGAAGAAGACAGATGCCGCTTCGTTCTCGCATGCAATTGTCTGCCGGCGCTCGAACACAACGAGCCGTCGGCTGTTCGCAAGAACATCGAGATCGCAGTTCGGCACGCCATCGCAAAAGCTGACCGCACGCGCGGGACAAGCCGCACACTCCAACCTAGGGCGCGATGCGCTCGACTCTGCTTTCGTCGCGTGTGTCAAAGTGGTTGCGTACCGAACTACGCAAGCGAAGTTATACGATTTGAAAGCGGCTCGCGCTGCGAACATTGTCGCGTCGTCATTGGGATTCTTGATCTGGATCAATATTCGTGATCGGGGGCTGCCGTGGGACGGGCAGATGACTCACCCGACGAAAGATCGATTTCGATGCCCTTATTGCCTTCCCGCTACGGTTTTAGAAATTTCGCGGGAAGGCGAACTCGCTGATCCGCTTCTGTTCGTAGTAGCCCGCGAAATCGTAAGGCTCGGTAGCGAAGATCCCCTGCCCCGCGCACACCGCGTAGCAGTTGTTGCAACTCATGCAGCCGGTGAAGTCGGTCTTGAGGCGGGCTTTCAAATTGTCCTTCGGGCCGAAGAGTTCGAGGATATTGGCCGGGCACACCACCACGCACAGCTTGCAGCCGTCGCACTTGTCGAGGTCGATGGTCACCTTGCGATAAATCGCCTCGCGAGGATCGTCCCAGATGGGAAGATGGTCGGCGTCGACGACGGCCTTTTTCACGATCGCGTCGTTCATGGCGCGCTCTCCTAGTACAGAATCTGTTTTTCTCCGCCTTCCCACCAGACGATCTGATGGGTTTGACGGGACACGGTTTGCTGCGTGGGATTGCCGATCGGATAACCGACGCAAATCGCCTCGGCGATCTCGAACGGCGGGGCGACGCCCAGTTTCTCCAACAGGGCGGCGTTGCTGCTGAGCAGTCTGGAAAAGCCGACCCAGCAGGTCCCCAGTCCCAGGCTCTGCGCGGCGAGCACGATGTTGGTGCCCGTGACGCCAATGTCGACCTCCGGAACGCCGACGCCGCGCTCTTCCACCAGGATCAAGATCACGGTCGGCGCCTTGTGGAAGACGGCAAACCTGCCGTTGGCGATCGACTTGATCGCCGTCATCGGCACCGGGTGAAAAGAATTGGGGCTGGCGCGATTGAGCTTCTGCGTATTTTCCATGATGGCGGCGCGCTGTTCACTGCCCGGCGGGTAGTTGGTGTAGTCGACGCTCGCCGTCATGTTCTTGCAGACCGCGACACAATACTGCTCCATCTCCGCAATCATCGCTTTGTCGCGCACGACGACGAACGACCAGGGCTGACAATTGCCTTGCGAGGGCGCGAAGCGGCCCATCTCCAGGATGCGGCGGATCATGTGGGCCGGAACCTGGCGTCCCTTGAATTTGCGGATGCTGCGACGGGTCAAGATTGCGTGCTCGACGTCGTTCCATGCGGCGCCCGGCTCGATGTCGTGAATGGCGGTGCGGCGGCGCGCGGTCCGACCTGCCTTGGCATCGGCTGCCTCCAGTTCGCACTCCAGATCTTCAAGGTCTTCAAGTTCAAGGACGTCGCTCATCTTCACTCTCCGCTCATCACCATCGCCGCGCTTACCATCTGAGGCCGCGCCGACGGCACGCCAGTTGTGCGGGCTTGCTCCGTCGCCCCGAACGTGGCCGGTGCCACAAGCCGCGCCTGGCCGTTTCGAGTTTCGTAAATCTCCGCCCCATCGGTGCGCAACGCTTCGATCAGGAAGCGGTCCTGCGGCTTCTCGGATGCGGTCTTGGGAATCTCGGCCACGACCTGAAGGAAGCTCGGAATGAAGTTGGCTTCGAGCTTTTGCCGACAGCCGGCGAAAATGACGTCGGGATCGAAGCTCGACCGGTCGACCACGATTGCGGCGACGACTTCCTTCTCGCCGGGCGCGCCGTTCGAAGAGGGAATGCCGTAGACATAGACGTCGGTGATCTGGGGGATCTCCGCCAGGGCGGCTTCGACGAAGCCCGGATTGACGAAGTCGCCGTTGCGCCGGATGCCGCCACCCTTGCGATAGTCGAAAAACAGCCAGCCTTCGGCATCGCGATGACAGATATCGCCGCTGCGCAGCCAGCCGCCGACGGTCTTTCGATCCGATGCGGCCGGATTGTTGAAATAGGTAACGACCGACGCGGCGCCGTTCGCCGAGCGGCAGATCAGTTCGCCGAGTTCGCCCGGCGCGCATTCGTTGCCGGCTTCGTCCACGACCTTCATGTCGAGATTGGCCGGCGGCTTGCCGAAGCTGCCGATCGGACCGACGCCGATCGGCTTGAACGCCATGCCCCCCTCGATCGCGCCGTAGGCCTCCAGCACTTTCAGATCGAAGCGCCGCTCGAAATTCTCCCAGATGGCCGCAGGCATCCCGGCGCTGAGGACGAAGCGTACCGGGTTGTCGGCGTCGTCGGGCTTGACCGGCTCGCTGTAGATGGCGGTCGCCATGCCACCCAGCAGATTGAAGAAGGTGCATCCGTATTTGCGCGTGATGTCCCACAGGCGCGACTTGGTGAACTTGCGGCTGAACACGGCGCGCTGTCCCACCCGCAAGGCGGACGCCAGTGTCATCAGCTGGGCGTTTCCATGCGTGAGCGAGAGCCCAGTATAAGGCCGCTCGTCCGCACTTATGCCAAGCAGCGCCGAGAGCATGGCGGCGCCGCCGTAACGGGAATTGCCGAACACGACGCCTTTGGGATCGCCGGTCGTGCCCGAGGTGTAGATGATCTGCAGCGGATCGTCGGGATCGCGCAATCGCATGTCGACCCAAGTCTGCGGCTGCGCGAGGACGTCCTTCAAATCGATCGCCGCCGCAATGTCCGCAGTTGCCATCGCGTGCGGCTCGTCGCGGCTCTCCAGAACCCAGATCCAGTCCAGCGACGCAAGTTCGCCGCGCACTTCGGCCACCTGCGCCAAGGTGTAGTCGGCGCACACCACGCCGCGGCATCCCGAATGGTTGAGCGTGTAGGCCAGCTTCCTGCCGCGCGTTCTGGGATCGATCGGAACGAACACCAAGCCGGTCAGCGACGCGGCGATCATCAGTTCGATGAACTCAGGATGGTTTCGCATGAGGATGGCGAAGCGATCGCCGTAGTTCATGCCCCGAGCGATCAGTCCCGCGGCGAGCCGGTTGGCGTTGGCCCACAGATCGGCGTAGGTGCGAACTTCGTCCACACCGGTTGGGCCGCCCTCGAATGTCACCACGTCGAGATCGGGCCTGGATTGCGCCCGCGCGGCGATCAGATCGGCAAGAACCATCTCGTTCAGCGCGCGCGCCATATCGCCTATCCGCTCGTCAGAATGGTGACGCATTGGGCGGCGGCATCGGAGCCGATGTTTCCGCCGCCGTTGTGGCAGAGGCCAATCCTCGCGTTCGTCACCTGACGCGCGCCGGCCCGGCCCTGAAGCTGTTCGGCGATCTCCACCACCTGGGCGAGACCGGTGGCGCCGATGGGATGGCCCTTGCGCAAAAGACCGCCCGAGGTGCTGACGGGAATGCGTCCGCCAAGCCGGGTCGCGCCGTCCGCCACCAGACGTCCGCCTTCGCCCTTTGGGCAAAGGCCGATCGATTCATAGCCCATCAATTCCGCAGGCGCCGAGGCATCGTGAAGTTCGACCAGACTGAGATCGTCCGGACCGATGCCGGCCTCGTTATAGGCATCCCTGGCGCAAACTTCGGACAGCCCCTCGCTGCCGGCGGCGTGGTCCCAACCCGACCTCAGAACACTGGTGGCCACGCGGACCGGTTTCGCAGGGGCGAGTTCTCGCATCTTGCGTTCGCCGACAATCACCACCGCCGCCGCGCCAGCGCCGATCGGCGAGCACATGGGCCGGGTCAGAGGTTCGGCAATCATCGGTGAAGCAAGGACCTCCTCGACGCTCATCGCTTCGCGGAATTGGGCGCGCGGATTGAGCGAGCCGTGGAAAGAGTTCTTCGCCGATATCATGGCAAACTGTTCGGCCGTGGTTCCGTAACGCGCCATGTGCGCGCGCGCCGCAGCGGCGTAGATGTCCATGAACATGGACCGGTTCTGGCCAGCGCTTTTCGAGGCTTCCGTTGCCCCGCTCGCAGCGGCCGATTTCTGCAGGCCTTCGAGAATTGTCTGCAGCTGTTCGACATCGACCGCGCCCATAAAGGCGCCGAAGACTTTAGCCCTGTCCGCGAGATACATTTTCTCGACGCCGCAGGCGAGCACCACGTCATAGAGACCGGCGCTCACCATGGCGCAAGCCTGGTTGAACGCGGTCGAGGCGCTGGCGCAGGCGTTCTCCACATTGATCACGGGCAATCCGCCCATTCCGATTCCGCGCAGAACCACTTCGCCGCGGATGCATTCCTGACCGGTGAGAACTCCAGCGGCGGCATTGGACATCCATGCCGCCTGCACGTCCTTTTTCTCGAGCCCCGCATCCGCCAAGGCCGCCACGATCGCTTCGCCGCCGATGGACTTGAGGCCACGGTCCATCATCCGGCTGAACCGTGTCATGCCGACGCCCGCCACATAGGCATTCATCTTCATGCGTCCGACTCCATCAGGCCGGCGAAGTTTCCTCAGAAACGGGCGGCAGCCACCATGCCGAGAACTTCGTTGCAGCCGTCTTCGATCATCGAGATGCGGGCATCGCGGAATATCTTTTCGATCGGGCAGTCCCGCGAGATTCCGGCGCCGCCGAACACCTGCAGCGCGTCGCTGGCGACATCGAACGCGGCTTGCGTCGACGTCACCTTCGAGGCGATCGCCATTTCCAGCAGAGGAACCTCGCGCGTCATGTTGATGCGCACGACCCGCTGGTTCAGCGCCCGGGCTGCCTCGACCTTCTGGTACATCTTGAACAGACGCGACTTCACGCTCTGATGCATGAAGATCGGAACGTCGCCCTGGACCCGCGTCTTGGCATAGTCAATGGCGAGTTCGAGGGCGGCACGGGCGCAGCCGACGAACGTGGTTCCCATGCCCCCATTGGCCAGACACAAAACCCTGTCGGCTGCTGCGCGGTATCCTTCCGGCGGCACGACGAGCGAGTCGGCGGGGACCTTCAGACCGTCAAAGAAAATCTCGCCCTGATTCAAAGCGCGTTGGCCGATCTTGTCGGTCGGTTTTCCTTTTTTGACCCCGTCCTCGTTCAGCGGCACGACGAAGACGCCGCCGCCAAGGCGGCCGTCGCCCATGTCGACCGAGCAGAACAGCGCCGCGGCCTCCGCGATCGTGCCGTTGGAAACCCAGGCGGATTTCTGTCCGGAGATCACAAATTGATTTCCGTCGCGGCGCGCCAGGCAATTGGGCCGGCGCGCATGGCCGCCGGGATGATTGAGCGTACCGTCGAAATTGATCAGGTCGGAGCCGTGATCGGGTTCGGTAATGGCCCAGCAGCCCAGAGTTCCGACGGGAAACCGTTCGATCAGCGCCGGATTGTTCGACATCCGCGCGAACATGGTGGGAAAGTTTGCGACGCCCAGGCTGATCGCCAGGCCGGTGTCGCCCCATCCCATCTCCTCACCCACGATGCAGCGGATGCTGGCCTGCTCGTGGAGTGAGAGCTGAGAATCCTCTTCGAACATTCCAAGACCAAGTCCGCGGTATTTCCGGAAGACATCCCAGAGGATCGATTCGCGGGCAATGACGTCGCTCGCCGCCAGTTTGTCGAGCTTCTCGCCCGACGGGCGCAGCACGTCCCGAGCGAAACGATGCGCGGTCTCCCATGAAGCACGTTCTGCGTCCGTGTATTCCGGATCCAGATCAAGCGCGAGCATCGCCATGCCAAGTCCTCCGCCATCATGCTCCGTTCACAATGAGAGAGCGTTGCGGGCGCGTCGTTGCGCTAGATCAATCTTTTTGAACCCTCGGGGGCCAGCTCATCTTTGATCCGCATCAAAGACAATGGACTGCCGCAGCATTTCCGTGCGCTTTGCGAGCGTCGCCCGTCAAGCGGCTTACTGATCTTGATCAATGTTCTTGATCGTAGTTGCCGTAGGATTTTTTGTGGGCAGAACGAATTCACCGCCGTGGCAACAGGCACGATATCCCTACCCGGAAGCATCTTCACACGGCTGGACAGCGGCGTCCGCGATTTCTATCCAGGCTACGGTGCACTGGTCATGGCGACTGGAATTATTTCGAACGCCTTTTATTTCACGGGTTGGTTCGGCCTCTCGCAAATCCTCTTCTTCGTGAATCTTATCGCCTATCCGCTCATAATCTTTGTAATTCTCACCAGGCTCGTCCGCCACACGCCGGCGTTATGGAAAGATCTGTTGGACCCCAAGCTGGTTTTTTCCTTCTTTACGATCGTAGCCGCCAGCGATGTTCTGGGTATTCAACTCGATCTACGCGGGTTTGCCTCGCTGGCCATTGCGCTATGGTTGCTGGCGCTAGGGCTGTGGTTTCTGCTCCTCTATTTCAGCTTCGCGGTGCTCACATTTCTCAACTCCGCGCAGAACGCCAATGTCGTACACGGCGGCTGGCTGATTGCGATCGTCGGTACGCAGTCTCTCGTGTTGCTCGGCGTGCGCGTGGCGGATCATCTCTCGGCCTCCGGTCCGGGCCTCATCGTCCTCGCCCACATGCTGTGGGGCATCGGGCTCGCGCTCTACGCCATATTCGTTACGCTTTTCAGCTACCGAATCTTCTTCTTCAGACTAGCGGCCGAAGACCTTTCGCCTCTGCTGTGGGTCGTCATGGGGGCGGCTGCAATCAGCGCGAACGCAGGCACCAGCCTGATTCTGAGCAAGCCGCATATCTCCTTCCTCGCCGACATGAAGCCGTTCATCGACGGGACAACGATGATGATCTGGGCTTGGGGGACATGGTGGATTCCGCTGCTTGTTTGTTTTGGAATCTGGAAGCACGTGATTTGCCGCGTTCCTCTCAGCTATACGCCGGCGCTATGGAGCCTCGTCTTCCCTCTCGGTATGTATTCGGTTGCAACCTTCCGCTTTTCTCTCGCCGCCCAGTTTCCGTTTCTGCAAAGCCTGGGACGTAGCTTTGTGTGGGTAGCGGCCGCAGTGTGGCTCTGCGTGATGACGGCGCTGGTCGTCTCCAATTTCAGATTCTTCAAGAATTTTGCGCCTCAGACTGCACGCGCCTAACGAACCATTTCGACGCCGGATTTGCCGAACAGAAATCCGTTCGAGAAAGCGGTGGCCCCGCTTGCCCCGGAGATCTTTGCCCATGCTTCGTCCTTGGCGATGCGTCCATCGAGCCTATCGCGAAAAGCTTGTGCGACTGCCGCCATATCGCCGCTGTGAGGAGACAGGCGAAAGGAAGCGACACCGGCCTCTCGTAACCGGTCCAAATCCGCGGCAAGATTGCAATACGTGTGTGAGAGTGTCTGAACACCGTTGATAGCCAGGAACGGATTTCCGTCCAACGTCTTGACATCCAACCCGTCGCTGTCGCGTGCGCACACAAATTGGCAAGAATCCTTAGTCAGGCCTTCTACTCGCGCGTGGTAGCAGCGCCCGGCGATCGCCAACGGGATGCGTCCGAATGACCAGACCTCGGCTTCAATGCCCATTGAAGCTGCGGCCCGCGACAGCGCCTCAACCGCGCCCAGCGAAAGCTCCGGTGGAAAGCACACGCTCACGGCGCCTCGGCGCGCCAGGAATTGCAGCGTTCCTTCGTTGTAGACATTGACGAAGGGACCGACGCGGAAGGGTCGGGTTTTCTCGAGGTAGGACAAGGCCGTCAGGTCGTTCAGCTCGATGTCAAACTCTGCGCTACGCACGAGTTCTGCGCATTCCTTGCGCTCGCGCGGCAAGGTGATCAGCGCAAGCGTGCTCAGAACGACAGTCTTGCCTGCTGCGCGAAGCCGTTCAGCGGCCTCGTAGATAACGTCGACATAGAACGCAAGCCGTTTGGAGCAGACAACTTCGCCAAGACAGACCACATCGACAGGCGCTTCGTCAGCTACGCGCGCATAAAAGTCCTTCCACTTCTCCACCGGCCAGTTGAAGAGCAGCGGCCCCAAGGTCAGAGCGGCTCTATTCCCGGCAGTTGACGCCTTGGCGGTGCGATCAGGCATGCCGTTCCCTAGCGCCATGTCTTTCGATAAGCGCCCTGTGTGGAAGCCTGCCCCTCGCTCAGGCGAGAAAGCGCGCGAGCGGCGATAGGCAATCCGGCAGCATAGTTGTCTATGGCACAGCGAAGGCTGCGAACAGCGCTGCTCACATACGCCCGGCTACGTTGTCGCCCTTCCACCTTGAGCGCCGCCACCCCGGCCGCGGCCAATTGTGGGATCAGCGCCGACGCATCGAGGCTTGCGGGGCTCTCAAACACGTGACCGTGAAAATCTCCGGCGTCGAAACATCCCTTGCACACCGTGGGATACGGTTCGGCAACACCAGCGCCCAAGCGGTGAATGGTGAAGTCGCCCAATAGGGACAGAAGCTCATCGCCTTCCTTGCGATAGACGACATGGCTCGGCGGTGAGCACACGCCGTTCAGATTGGGCGACTTTCCGGTGACATAGGACGACAGCGAACAGCGCCCTTCCGCCATCACGCACAACCCTCCGAAAACGAAGGCTTCAGTCTCGCACTCCACTTCCGCGTTGATGGCCGCGATCTCCTGCACACTCAGAACGCGCGGCAGCACGACGCGCCGCACGTCAAATTCGCGCACGTAGAAGCCGATCGCGTCGGCATTGGCCGCAGCCGCCTGCACCGATAAGTGGCGTCTCAGCCGCGGATGCCGCTCGGCGGTGTAGCTCAAGAGGCCAATATCGGCGAGAATGACTGCGTCGGCTCCGAGGCTTGCGCTGTCATCGACAGCGCGATGCCACGGGCCGGCATTGCCTGCGTGGGGAAAGGTGTTGATGGCGACGAGAACCTTCGTTTCGCGGGCGTGCGCATAAGCGACGCATTCCTCCAGCTCTGCGCGCGAAAAATTAAGGCCCGGAAAATTCCGTGCGTTGGTTTCATCGCGAAAGCCGCAATAGACGGCGTCGGCGCCCGCATCGATTGCCGCGCGAAGCCCCGCCGGCGTGCCCGCGGGACACACGAGCTCCAAGCGCGGATGGTTGCTCATTTCTCTATATCTCCCGGCGAGACAAAACCGCACCGGTGAAGCGTTCGACCAAGGGCACGACCGCCCGTATCGGAATTTCCGCGAATGCGCTCATCGGTCCGAACAGTGCGGCGAATTCGCGAGCCAGATCGATTTCGGCATCGTCAAGGGCATTTCGGAGCGCGAGAATCGCGCTGGTGTCACCCTCGATTGCGATGTCTCTCGAGAAGAACAGGGCATCGCCGTCGAGCCTGCCATGGAGCATGGCCACAAGTGCGGCAAAAGGCCCGGCGATAGATGCGGCGTGATCGCGGCAAAGCGGGCGGCGCAGAACAGTGACCGGTACATCGCAGGAAGGCGTCAGATAGAATCCAAACGGCAGATCCGTGGGATCGATCAGAACTGTTGTGGCGGCGTAAGAATCGAGACGGTCCAGCAGTCCAGGATGCCGTCGCAGCGTCGATTTTGCGATGCGTGCGACGACGGACTCCAACAGAGATGCCGGCAGAAGGCCGGCTCCGAGTCTTGCCCAGCCGGGCAAAACCGGGACCTCCAGGAACTGCTCCATCCCGCATGTTCGGGCAATCAAGAGCGCCATACCTTGATCCGGATCAAGCTGCGACACTTGCGAAGCGCCAAGGATCGACGACGGGACTTCGGCAGCCGCGTCATTCGCTTTGTGGTGGCGAGCGAGAAAGACAGCTCTGTCGACATCGACTACGAGACGGATGGATTGCGTTGCCGGATCGCGTTCACGAAGGCGTCGGAAGGTCCGCCGGTGGATGTGGCGGCGCGATAGATAAGCAGACGACATCCACTCAAGCTTCCTCCCCCGTCGTTACGACGTCGTTACGGGGGAGGTGGCAGACGCGCGCGACAGCGCGCGGATGACAGAGGGGGTGGCGAGAAACAAGACATAGAATCGCGCGCATTTGCCGCCGCCTCCCTCCGTCCAGCGATGCTGCGCATCGCCGTCCACCTCCCAATGGCGGGGGAGGAAGCGCATCAGCCCAACCGCGCCAGCGCCGATACGACCTGATCCGGCTTTTCCAGCGTCACCATATGGCCAGCTTCGGGGATGGCGACGAGTTCAGCGCCGCGGATGCCTTTCTTGAAAGCCTGCGCGTAAACCGGCGAGATCAACTTATCGCTGTCGCCCCACACCAGAATTGTTTTCGCCTTGATGCGGTAGAGCCGCGAAGAGAGCCCGCGATCGGGCACCGGGAAGAGGATCTTTCCCGCCATGCCGAGCTGGCGCGCATTGGTGACGAGGAAGGCCTTGAGCCATTCGGGATCGTCGACCTGCGCACCGGCCGTGAACAAGGCAGCGCCCGCTTCCACATTGTGGAAGAGCAGCTGCGGATATTCGTAAGGCATGGTCGCAAAGAGATCGGGGATGGGATGATCGTCGAGCCATAGCCCCGCGGGACAGATGAGGCCGAGCCGCGTGACGTCGTTTGGCGCAATCGCCGCCATCTCGGCCGCGATCATGCCGCCCATGGAATGGCCGGCCAGAATCGGGTTTTTCAAACCCAGCGCTTCGACGACATCCCAGCTGTGCAGCGTGAAATCGAGCATGTCGCGCAGCGAAGGGCATTCCTCGCTGTCGCCATAGCCGGGAAGCAGCGGTGCATAGACGTGATATTTGCTCGCGAGCTTTTCCAGGAACGGATCGTTCGGCATCGCGCCGCCGGCACCGTGCAGAAACACCAGCGGCTGGCCGCTGCCGCCTTCATGATAACGCACGGGCACGTGCGGAGCGGCGATGGTTTTTAGTTGGAGAGACATGAGGTTTGACCTTTAGTCCACCCTCCCTTGGGAGGGTCGAAAAAATCGAGCGAAGCGAGAGTTTTTCGGGGAGGATCAGGACACCCTCGTACATCCTCCCCGAAATCTCCTGCTCACTTCGTTCGCAGGAGATTTCGTACCCTCCCGAAGGAGGGTCGTTCGCGTCTATGCGTGCCCCGCCACGGCGAACGCATCGCGCTCTGTGGGCAGGCTGCCCGGCTTCACTTGTTCGACGGGGTGACACCAGAAGCGGTCGTCATTGGCATAGTCCGGGAACATGTTGCGCAGCTTGGGCATCACTTTGTCGGCAAACAACCTGGTCGAATACATGCACTTTTCCCTCGGCATGTCTCCGACATGCATCAGGCAGAAGATGTTTCCGACATTGAGACTCTTGATCAGTTCTTCCATGCGCTGGCGCACGGTTTCGGGCGATCCCGCGATAACGTGGCCGCCCTCGGTCAATTCCTTCCACGTGACATCGGCATAGCCTTTGGGCGGCGCGTATTGCGATAGCGCGCCGGTCTGGATGGTCTTGATGGTGCGGTAGCCCGGGGCATCGGCAAAACCCGGATAGACGTGCAGGCAGCGGTTATAGAAATAGAGCACGTGCTTTTCGTAGAGCCGCTGCGCTTCTTCGTCGGTGTCGGCGACGCAGATCGTCTGCGCGAAGCCGGCGCGATAGGGCGACATGTCGGCCGTGTTGCGCTTGGCGACGCGGTCCCAATAGCCCTCCATCAGCGCCTTGGCGCGGATGTAGCCGGAGAACGAGAGGTACGAATACGAGTAGGTGTTGTCGAGACAGAAATCGTAAGTCTCGACCGATCCGCCGCCCGGGATGTGAACTGGCGGATTGGGTTTCTGAATCGGCCGCGGCCAGATATTCACATGGCGCAGCTTGGTGTAGCGCCCGTTCCAGGCGAAGGGATCGGGATCGTGCCACGCTTTCATGATGAGATCGTGGGCTTCCTGATATTTTTCGCGCGTGAGCGCCGGGATCTGGCCATAGCAATAATTGGTGTCCATCGAGGTACCGACGGGGAAACCCGCCACCAGCCGCCCGCCGGAAATGCAATCCAGCATCGCGAATTCTTCGGCAACGCGCACCGGCGGATTGTAAAGCGCGATGGAATTGCCGAGCACGACCAGTGCCACGTCTTTGGTACGACGCGCCAGCGATGCTGCGATGATGTTGGGCGACGGCATGATGCCGTAACCGTTCTGGTGATGCTCGTTGACGCCAATGCCGTCGAAGCCGAGCGTGGATGCATATTCCAGAAGATCGAGATAGGTGTTGTAGACCTCGTGGCTCTTCACCGGATCGAACAGGCGCGAATCGATATCGACCCACACCGAATGGTTCTTCTCGCGGAAATCGTCGGGCAGATGCGGCCACGGCATCAGGTTGAACCAGGTGAATTTCATCGTCGTTCTCCGGTTGCGAAATCGGTTCAGCCGGCGAGGCCGAGCTCGCGGCGCGCATATTCGGACGCGCTCTTGTAATCGGCCTTGCCGTTGGGCGCGCGCAGGTTGACGCCGTTGGCTGCGATCACACGCTTAGGCGTCTTGTAGCCGGCCAGATGCGCGCGGACATGTTCGCGGATGTTCGCTTCGTCGAACTCCGCCCCTTGCGCGAGTTTCACCACGCCGGTGACCGCCTGGCCCCATTTGGGATCGGGCACGCCCAGCACCAGCGCGTCTTCGATGGCAGGATGCTTCTTCAGCACCTCTTCCACTTCTTCGGGGTAGACCTTTTCGCCGGCGGTGTTGATGCAGTTCGAACCGCGGCCGAGCAGCGTGAGCGAGCCGTCGGCCTCCACGCGCGCAAAATCGCCGGGAATGGAATAGCGGCGATTGCCGATGGTGCGGAAGGTGCGCGCGGTCTTCTCGGGATCCTTGTAGTAGCCGCGCGGCAAAGGTCCGCCCAGCGCCACGACACCGGCTTTGCCAGCGCCCGGCGGAATCGGCTTGTCGTTCTCGTCGATGACAATGGCGTTTTCGAGCGGCATGAAAGCGGCCGTCTGCACTTCGCCGTCCTTGGTCATCACTGAAGCACCCATGCCCATCGCTTCGGTGGACGCGAAACTATCCGTCATGGTGAGTTGGGGAATGTGCTTCAGCAATCCACGCTTCACTTCCACGCTCCACATCGCACCCGACGACGACATCGTCAGCATCGAGGAAAGATCGTAGCGACCGGGGCTTTCCTCCAGCGCATCGAGCAGCGGCTTGGCGAAGGGATCACCGACAATGGCGATGCCTTGCACCTTGTACTTTTGCACTGCATCCCAGATCGCGTGCGGATCGAAGTGGTGGTTGTCCACCGTCACCACAGAGCCGCCGGAGAGCATCGTCGTGATGGCGGAGATGAATCCCGTGCCGTGCATCAACGGGCAGGCCGCCAACGTTACCGGGCCCTGCCCCGCCGCCAGCGACAGGGCTGCAAATTGGGGGATCGATTCGAACTTCACCCCCAGCGTACGCAGAACGCGGTTATGCCAAAGCTGGCAGAGCTCGCCGCATTCCCACATCACGCCCTTGGGCATGCCGGTGGTGCCGCCGGTGTAGATAAAGAGCATGTCTTCGGGGGAGCGCTTGATACCGAGAGACGAGCCGTCGCCTTCCTCAGCCAGCGCTTCATAGTTTTCGGCAAATTCGGCGATGTTGCCGTCTTCGCTGACCTCGACAAACGTCTTGACCTTGAGGAGCTTGTCTTTGATCTCGACGACCGCATCGCGGAACTCGCTTGCGTAGATCAGGACCTCCGCGTCCGAATTGTCCAGGATGTAGAGCACCTCTTCCGGTTTGTAGCGGTAGTTCACGTTCACATGTACGTAACGGCCGAGAAAGCAGGCGCCCGTCGCTTCGGTGTATTCCACGCCGTTGCGCAGATAGAAGGCGACCTTGTCGCCGGGCGAAGCGCCGCGTTTCTTAAAGGCGCGCGCCAGATTGTTCATCCGCCCACGGGCTTCGCCCCAGGTGATCTTGCGATCCTCGTGAATGAAGGCCGGCGCGTCAGGACGCGCGGCTGCCGCAACGGCATCCAAGATGTCGCCGTAATTCCAAGGCATTCGACTCCCCGTAATTTTTGAATATCTTTGCGCTACTATCCCGCCATTGGGCTGGTTTGGCGAGGGGCAATCGGTGACCAAATTCGAGGCGACGCTCACCTCCCTGAACGCGCATTGGGTGCCCCAGTGGTACGACGACGCCAAATTCGGGATCTTCATCCATTGGGGGTTGTTCGCGATCCCCGGCTTCGCCTCGCGTTCCGGCTCGATCTCGGATGCCTTTCGCGAGCATTACGACATCGCGGTGGCGCTGACGCCCTATACCGAATGGTACTGGAACGCGATCAAGGTGCCCGAAAGCGAGAGCGCCAAACACCATCGCGAGGTGTGGAATAACGCGCCCTATGAGAGCTTCCGCGAGCCGTTCCTGAAGGGGCTGGCGCAATGGAAGCCCGGAGAATGGGCCGATCTCTTCGCTACGGCCGGCGCGCGCTACGTGGTGCTGGTCACCAAGCATCATGACGGGTTTTGCTTGTGGCCCAGCAAAGTGAAGAACCGCCATCAGGCGAACTGGACCACCGAGCGCGACGTCGTGGGGGAGCTGGCCGAGGCTGTGCGCGCACGCGGGCTTCGCTTCGGCGTCTACTACTCGGGCGGGATCGATTGGACCTTCAATCGCGAGCCGCTGCGCACGCTGGCGGACTTCATGGGCTCGGTGCCTGGCGGCGACTATCCAGCCTATGCCGAAGCGCAGACGCGTGAACTGATCGAGCGCTACAAGCCCGACGTGTTGTGGAACGACATTTCCTGGCCGACCGGGCTGAAGGCGATGCTCCGGCTATTCGCCGACTACTACAACACGATCAAGGACGGCGTGGTGAACGACCGCTGGATGCCGCAAAGTCTGCGCACCAAGCTCCTGCGCTTCAGGTTCATGCGGCGCCGGGTGGATGTAAAACTTAAGCCCTTGATGAAGAAGACCCGACCGCAGGGCATCACGCCACCGCTGCCGCCACATTGCGACTTCCGCACGCCCGAATACACCACGTTCAAGGAGATTAATCCGCGCAAGTGGGAAGCCACGCGCGGCATGAGCCACTCCTTCGGCTTCAACCGCCGCGATACCGATGCCGACTACGAGAGCGTCGAAACGCTGGTGCACAGCTTCATCGATACCGTCTCCAAGAACGGCAATCTGCTGTTGAACGTCGGGCCGCGCGGCGAGGATGCGCAGATTCCGTCAGAACAGGTGTCGCGGCTGGAAGGTTTCGGCGCCTGGCTGAAAGCCAACGGCGAAGGCATCTACGGCACGCGGCCGTGGACGCGCGCCGAAGCAAAGACAGATGGCGGGATTGAAGTGCGGTTCACGGCGAAGGGTGGCACGCTCTATGCGCATCTGCTGGGGACACCGCCACAGAGCTTTATCATCGAAGGCGAGGATTGGCCGACAATCGGCGGCGCGATCTGCCTCAACCGCGAATATATAGAAGTGAAGGTGAGCAAAAGCGGTGGATTGCGCATCGAGCTCTCGGCGCCATTAGAGAGTGCCCCTGCACATTGCATTCGGCTCGGACCCCAACCCTCCCCTTGAGGGAGGGTCGAAAAATTCGCGAGCGGAGCGAGCGGATTTTTCGGGGAGGGGTCATGCCGAGACATGTGAGTTGAAGCTCTTGTCCCAATTCGAACGCACCCTTTGGGACCGCGGCATGACCCCTCCCCGAAATTTGCTTCGCAAATTTCGACCCTCCCTCAAGGGGAGGGTAAGAGCGTGCCTCTTGCGCTAGCGGCAATTCTCGCGCTTCGATCCCCTTTCGACATTCCAGGACGGCCAATGCTCAAGAAATTGCTTATCGCCAACCGAGGCGAAATTGCCATCCGTGTCGCACGCAGCGCGGCGGAGATGGGGATCGTCACGGTGGCGGTCTTTTCCGAGGACGACGCGCTGTCGCTGCACACCCGCAAGACCGACCAAGCGCGCGGGCTCAAGGGCTCGGGTGTCGCAGCTTATCTCGACACCGAGCAGATCGTGACGCTGGCGAAGGACAATGGCTGCGATGCGATTCATCCTGGCTACGGCTTCCTGAGCGAGAATGCCGGTTTCGCGCGCGCTTGCGAGAAGGCAGGGCTGGTGTTCGTCGGTCCGTCGCCAGAAACGCTCGCACTCTTCGGCGACAAAGCGGCGGCGCGCGCGCTGGCGGAAAAGACCGGCGTGCCGGTCCTCGCGGGCACCAAAGCGGGCGCGAGCCTCTCAGAGATCCAGGCCTTCTTGAAAAAGCACGACGCGATCATGCTCAAGGCAGTCGCCGGCGGCGGCGGACGCGGCATGCGGCTGGTGCACGAGGCGTCCGATCTCGAACAGGCCTATGCGCGCTGCCAGTCCGAAGCGAAAGCCGCATTCGGCAACGGTGAGGTCTATGCCGAGGCGTTTTTCTCCCGCGCGCGCCACGTCGAAGTGCAAATTGTAGGCGATGGATCCTCGGTCGCCCATCTGTGGGACCGCGAATGCTCCATCCAGCGCCAGCGCCAGAAGATCGTCGAGATCGCGCCGGCCTGCGGCATTCCGGAAAAAACCCGCGATCATCTCCTGGGTGCGGCCGTCGCGCTCGCCAAGGCGGCGCACTACCTCAATCTCGGCACCATCGAATTCCTCGTCGACGCGGAAAAAGGCGAGCGCTTCGCCTTCATCGAAGCCAATGCGCGCCTGCAAGTGGAGCACACCGTCACCGAAGAAGTGACGGGGCTTGATCTGGTGCGCCTGCAACTGGAAATCGCGGGTGGGCGGACCCTGAAGCAGTTGCATCTCACGCAGGCTGAAGTGCCGGAGCCGCGCGGCATCGCGCTGCAAACGCGCATCAATATGGAGACCATGGCGAGCGACGGTTCGGCGCGACCGGCCGGCGGCACGCTTTCGGTCTATGAGCCTCCCTCGGGACGCGGCATCCGCGTCGACGGCTTCGGTTATGCGGGATATCAGACGAGCGCGCGCTTCGACTCGCTGCTGGCAAAGCTGATCGTTCATTCGCCGACCAAGGCGCTCGCCGATGCCAAGAGCAAGGCCTATCGGGCGCTGTGCGAATTCAAGATCGCGGGCGTGCCGACCAACATTTCTTTTCTGCAAAACCTATTGCTGCATCCGCGCGTGATCGAAGGCGATATCCACACCCGCAGCGTCGAAGAGAATATGAAAGAGCTGATGCCGCAAGATGCCGAGCATCGGAAGCTTTTCTTCGAACCGCCGCGCAACACGGCGCGGGCCGGCGTGAAAGTGGATGCGAGCGATCCGCTGGCGGTGCTGGCGCATGGCAAAGCCGCGGCTGAGCAGAAGTCCGCCATCGCCGACATGGACGCGCCCGACGGTACGGTGCCGCTCAAGGCGCCACTGCAGGGCACCGTCGTGAGCATTTCCGCAAATGTCGGCGATCTGGTGCGGGCGGGTGAACCGGTGCTCGTCATGGAAGCGATGAAGATGGAGCATGTCATCGCGGCAGAAACCGGCGGCATCGTGCGCGGACTTACCGTCGCTCCTGGCGACACCGTGTTCGAAGAGGCGACGCTTGCTTACATCGAAGAAGCCGACGTCGGCGGGGCCGCGAGCACAACGTCGGAAGCGGCCGATCTCGACGCCATTCGCCCGGACTTGGCCGAGCTCACCAAGCGCCGGGAGACGACGCTGGATCGCGCCCGCCCTGACGCCGTGGCGCGCCGGCGCAAGACGGGCCAGCGCACCGTGCGCGAAAACATCGAGGATCTCTGCGATCCGGAATCCTTCACCGAATATGCCTCGGTGGTGGTCGCGGGCCGCCTACGCCGCAATTCGATGGAAGAACTGATCGCGCGCACGCCGGGTGACGGATTGGTGATGGGGCTCGGCCGCGTCAACGGCGCGCATTTTTCCGACGAGAAATCGCGCATCGTGGCGATGGCTTACGACTACACGGTGCTCGCAGGGACCCAGGGCCTGCGCAATCACCAGAAAAAGGACCGCCTGCTCCAAATCGCGGAGAAATGGCGCCTGCCGATCGTGTTCTTCACCGAAGGCGGCGGCGGGCGGCCCGGCGACACCGATGCGATCAGCGCCGGCGGCTTGAACACGACAACCTTCCAGCAATTCGCGAAACTTTCTGGGCTGGTACCACTCGTCGGCATCAATTCGGGCTATTGCTTTGCCGGCAACGCGGCGCTACTCGGCTGCTGCGACGTCATCATCGCGACGAAGAATTCCTCCATCGGCATGGGAGGCCCCGCGATGATCGAGGGCGGCGGGCTCGGCGTGTTTCATCCCAGCGAAGTTGGACCTGTATCGGTGCAAGGTCCCAACGGCGTCATCGACGTCGTGGTGGAAGACGAAGCCGAAGGCGTCGCGGTCGCGAAGAAATATCTCTCCTATTTCCAGGGAGAGGTGAAGGAATGGTCTTGCGCCGATCAGCGGCTGCTGCGCCGCGCAATTCCGGAAAACCGCCTGCGTGTCTACGAGATCCACAACGTCATCGAGATGATCGCCGATACGGGCTCGGTCTTGGAATTGCGCCGGCAATTCGGAGTCGGCATGGTGACGGCATTCGCGCGCGTCGAAGGCCGGCCCATCGGCATCATCGCCAACAATCCCAAGCATCTGGGCGGCGCCATCGACCGCGACGGCTCCGACAAGGCCGCCCGCTTCATGCAGGTGTGCGATGCCTACGACATTCCCATTGTCATGCTGTGCGACACGCCGGGCAACATGGTGGGACCGGAAGCGGAAAAAGACGCGATGGTGCGCCACAATTCGCGTCTTTTCGTCATTGGCGCCAATGTCAGCGTGCCGATGTTCACCATCATCCTGCGCAAAGGCTATGGCCTCGGCGCGCAGGGCATGGCGGGGGCGAGCTTCGTGGCGCCGTTCTTCACCATCTCCTGGCCGACCGGCGAATTCGGCGGCATGGGTTTGGAAGGCGCGGTAAAGCTCGGTTATCGCAACGAGCTCGCCGCCATCACCGATCCCGCCGAACGCAAGAAGAAGTTCGACGAGATGGTGGCACAGATGTACGAGCGCGGCAAAGCGCTTTCCGCCGCGACACTGTTCGAATTCGACGAAGTGATCGATCCCGCCGAAACCCGCAAATGGATTATGGCCGGATTGCGCGCCGTGCCGCGCGCGCCGAAACGTGATGGCAAGAAACTGCCGTGGATTGACGCGTGGTGATTACTACCCTCCCTTGGGAGGGTCGAAAAATCCGGAGCGAAGCGCAGGATTTTTCGGGGAGGACGCGGAAGGGAGATCGCCTTCGCACATCCTCCCCGAATTTGCTTCGCAAATTCGACCCTCCCGAGGGAGGGTAGTTTCTTACAGCGAAAACGTCGTCGACGTATAAGGCGTCCCGGAAATTCCCCCGTCGACCGGCAGCACCGTTCCCGTCACGTAGGACGACGCCTTCGAGCAGTAGAAGATCGCGGCGCCCACCATGTCGTCGTCTTGGCCGATGCGCCCCAGCGGCACGCCGCCTTCGACCAGTTTGCGGTTCGCGGCCAGCACCGGCGCCAGCATCTTGGTCTCGAACGGTCCCGGCGCGATCGCGTTCACCGTGATGTTGTCCTTGGCAAGATGCTTGGCGAGGTTGCGCGTCAGATGGTGAACCGCCGCTTTGCTCGCCGAATACGCGTAGCTCTCCAGCGACGGCGCCAACAACCCGTCGATCGAGCCGATGTTCACGATGCGCGCGGGATCGCCCTCTTTTGCGGCGGCGCGCAGCGGCGGGAGCAGCGCTTGGGTCAAAAAGAAGATCGCCTTCAGATTGACGTTCATCAGCTTGTCCCAGCCGCTTTCCGAATATTTGTCGATCGGTTCGGCCCAGGCTGCCCCCGCATTGTTGATGAGGATGTCGAGCCTCTTCTCGCGCGCTTTCACTTCATCCGCGAGCTTCTTCACTTCGGCCATGTTGCCGAGATCGTGCGCCAAAGGAATGCAAGTGCCGATTTTGTTGAGCTCTGCCGCCGCCTGTTCGCAGGCTTCGGCCTTGCGCGAGGAGATATAGGTCTTCACGCCGGCCTCCACGAAGCCGCGCGCGATCATCAATCCGATGCCGCGCGAGCCGCCGGTCACCAAGGCGGTCTTGCCGCTGATATCGAACAATTTGGAAATGCTCATGCTGTTGTCCCCAAAAAGAGTTGAACCAAGATCAGGAATGCGCCGCGTGGGCCGCGCCGTCGCCTTTGCCGCGGCGCGCCGTAGCGCGCTTGGCGCCGAATTTGCGCAAAGGTTTCAGCCACAGTGCGATCCAGGCATCGATCAATTCGCGTTGCGCCTTCGGCGTCAATGGACTTCCCGAGCGCAAGGTCTGTGTGGCGATGCCGTCGATCAGGGCGACGCAGGCGCGCGAGGCTTTCTTGATGTCGACATCTTTCGGCAGATCGCCGGCATTGCGTGCGTTCCTGATCAGCCGAGCGGTGCGCTTGAGCCATTCCACATAGCGCAGATGGGTCAGATGACGCACGTCGGCACTGAGCGCAGAGCGCTCCCAGAAACCCAGAAAGAAATTCCAGTTGCCGCGTTTGTCTTCGTCGCTGGGCAGCGCGAGATAGAGCACCTGGCGCAGAGCCTCGAGTTTGTCCGGCAGATTCTCCGCCTTCTCCATGTCGGCGCGCACCTCGCGCGCCGAAAATTCGGAGGCCTCCACCAGAAGCTTGTCCATCGAATCGACGTAGTGCACGAGCGCGCCGGTGGTGTACCCCGCCTCCTTGGCGACGGCCCGGAAGGTGGCACCACTGATTCCCCGCTTTTTGATCATGCGGTAAGCCGCGGCCATGAAGGCTTCGCGGCGAAGTTTGTGATCGACTTTCTTGGGCATATCGGCGCTTCATGATGCAGCGCAGCAGGAACGCTGCGCGGCGGAGAATGCCCGCGCCGCCGCGTCACTTCAACCACCTGGGCGGGCATACTTCGCGCCTAATGCCGCGGTGCGCAAGCGGCAACAAAAATACAAGACAGGAAAGTTTTCGTAACAGCTGTTACGGGACAATTGCTCTTTTGTATAACACGCGTTATGTTTCGTTCGATCGCCACACGGGCAACATGGCGGCAAGCGCACACGAGCGTGATCTCGCGAGGGTTCTACCTGAACCAATTGCGGGACGAAGGGGAGGCAAATATGCGCAAGGTTCACACGTCGAAGATTCAGACCGGCATCTGGCTGGCGAGCATGGCAATCGCGAGCTTGCTCGCGACATCGGCACTCGCGGCGGCAAGTGGCCCGATCGAGATCGTCACCGTCACGGCGGAAAAACGCGCCGAGGACGTCCAAAAAGTCCCCATCGCCATCTCCGCGATCAGCGGCGACACTCTCGATACCTCCGGCATCATCGGCACGCAGGATCTGGGCATGCACGTGCCGTCGCTGCGCTTCGGCAGCGGCGTGACCGGGGGCGAGAACGTCATCACGCTGCGCGGCTTTTCCAGCCAGAACACCACCAGCGGCGGCGATTCGCCCGTGGCCTATAGCGTCGACGGCGTCACCATGGCGCGCACCACGGCGGTCGATCCGGAATTCTTCGACGTGAACCGCATTGAAGTTCTGCGCGGCCCCCAAGGCACGCTCTACGGCCGCAATTCGGTGGGCGGTGCGATCAACATCATCACCAACAAACCGGACAACGAATTCGGCGCCTATGCCGATGCGCTGTTTGGCAACTACAGCGCCTGGACGTTGCGCGGCTGGGCAAACCTGCCGCTCACCCATGGCGACGGCGGCACCGAAGTCGACGCACGCGTCACCGGCGTGTGGTCGCAGCACGACCCCTATCAGAAGAATTTCTCCACCGCACCGACTGCGACGCATAACGCCGACGGTCAGGATTTCTACATGGTGCGCGGCCAGGTCTATTTCGAATTCTCGGACAACGTGAACCTGCTTCTGTCCGGCACTACGACGCACAACGGCGATGGGGTCGCAACCAAACTGGCCTGGGGAACGGCGCCCGCCTTTGCGCAGGGGCGCTTCATCGGTCAAACCTACGATCCCGATCCGCGCCATGTGACCAAGGACTTTCCGGAAGTCTACGACCAGAAAAACAACTTCCTGTCGGCGACGTTGAACTGGAATCTCGGCGGAGCGACATTGACATCTATCACGGCCTACACCGACGGCAAGTGGAACGCGAGCACCGATGCCGACAGTGTGGCGCTCGATCTCGCGCACAACAATTTCTGGACCCTGAATAGCCGGCAATACAGCGAAGAAATCCGCCTTGCCTCCAACGACGATCAAAAGGCGCTGCGGTGGATCGCCGGCTTCTTCTATCTCAATGAAGATGTGAAGCAGACCTTCTTCTATCAAGATACCGGCGTGAACGCTGCTTTCTTTGCCTTCGATTTCGACAATGGCGGCACGATCAAGACCACGTCATGGGCGCCGTTCGGCCAAATCGATCTCGACCTGTCGAAGACTTCGATGGCCATTCCGCTCACGATCACCGCGGGAGTACGCTATTCCCACGACCAAAAGCACATCGACGATTTCCTCAATTTCAATTCACTCTTCGGCGGGTTCTCGCTGGCGAAAAACATCTCGAAGAGCTGGTCGCAGGTCACCGGCAAGCTCGGGCTGGCCTATCAGGCGAACGACAACACCATGCTCTACGCCAACGTCTCGCGGGGATATCTCGCTGGCGGCGAACTCGTCGGGAATTTCCCCGGCGTCTACAATCCCGAGACCGTGATGAACTACGAAGCGGGATTCAAATCCACCTTTGCCGGCGATCGCATACAGTTGAACGGAGCGGCCTACTACACGAACATTCGCGACATGCAAGTGTTCGTGCAAGACATCACGGGCTCGCGTATCGACAACGCCGGCAAAGCTCATGTCGAAGGCATCGAGCTCGAAGCGACAGCAGTTCCCGTCGACAACCTGAGGCTGAACGCATCGGTTGCGCTCACCGAGGCGAAATACGACGAATACAAAACGATCGACAACCGCTACCTCTTCGCCGGCCTGTCACCATGCTTTGACCCATTCACCAATCCAGCCGCGATCTGTGATTTCAAGGGACATCGGTTGATCCAGACGCCGGAATACACCGTCGATCTGGGCGGCGAGTACACCTTCGACACTTCCATCGGCACGATCACCCCGCGCGCCGACGTGTTCTTCTCCGGCGACGTCTTTTTCCTCTCGGCCAACACGCCGCGCGATCGCCAGAGCGCCTACACGCTCACCAACTTCCATCTGACGTGGAATTCGACCAACGGCAAATGGATGGCGGACGCCTTCGTCAACAACGCCTTCGACAAGGACGTGATCTCGAACGACGGGTTGCAATCGGCCACCATCGGGCTCGGCTTCGGCATCGACAACTACACCTACTACGCGCCGCGCACCTTCGGTCTGCGCGTCGGCGTGCATCTCTGAGGGGAATAGCAAGGCGATGGAGAAACCCTGGACTCTTCAGCATCTCTACCACACCGTGGTGAGCGTGAAGGACCTGGACGAATCCATCGCCTTCTATCGTCTGCTGGGCTTCGAAATCCTCAACGATCGCCGTCATGTCGAGTGGCCGGACTTCGTCGCCAACATCTTCGGCATGAAGCGCGCCAAGGGCCGTGGCGTGCTGATGGTGCTGCCCAGCGATCCCGACGGCCCGATGATCGATCTGATCGAATGGCTGGAACCAAGAGACAAGATCCCCCCCGTTCCGCTGCCCGACGGGGTTGTGCCGCGCATCATCGCGTTTCGCACAAAAGGCGTGCATGCGGCCTACAAAGCACTCAAGGAAAAGGGCGTGACGTTCACCTGGGAGATTTTCGGGCCGCATCCCGATCTCGGCATTGTGGGAAGCTGCTGCTGCTGGGATCCCAATGGAAACCTGATCGAGCTGATCGAGTTCAATCCGGGTCAGCGTCATTCGAAAGCGAATGAAGCGCTGCTCAAACAACACTGAAGAAGCAGACCGCGCCAAGCGGCAATTTTTGGAGATCACGTTGCCGGGTTACACCACAAAGGCCGATATGCGCCGTCTGTTCGAGGAAGTCTCGAACTGGGGCAAATGGGGCCCCAAGGACGAAAGCGGCACACTCAACTATCTGACGCCCGACCGCGTCGCGGCAGGCGCCAAACTGGTGAAGACCGGCCAGCGCGTCAGCTGCGCGCGCAATTTTCCCGTCACGCCGGGACCCGAAAATCCCACCCCTGCCCTGCACCACATGGTGATGGGGGGAGACGATCCCTGCGCCCACGGCGTGCCGGGCCTGGAGTGTTCGCTCGATTTCATCGGCATCGCCTATCACGGCCTTGCCTCCAGCCATATCGATGCGCTCTGCCACGTCTTCGTCGACGGACTGATGTACAACGGCATTCCCGCGCGGGAAGTGCGTTCCACCGGCGCGCGCCGCAACTCCATCATGTGCGCGAAGGACGGCATCGCCGGGCGCGGCGTCCTGCTGGACATCCCGCGGCTGCGCGGAACGCCTTTCGTCGATCCCAAGAAACCGGTGACGATCTCCGAATTGTCCGCGGCCGAGAAGGCGCAGGATTGCCGGGTCATGGAAGGCGACATTCTTCTCGTCTCCGTCGGGCGCGACGCGCACAATGCGCACAGGCCGCCCAAGCCGGGCGAACCGCCGCTGCTGGCCGGCCTCGACCCCGACTGCATCCCCTGGCTGCATGCGCGCAAGATTTCGGTGCTGGGGTCGGACGCGGTGCACGATCCCACGCCCTCGCCCGCGCCGGTCGAGGACTGGCCGATCCCCGTCCACATGTGCGGCCTGGTCTCGATGGGCCTGCACCTGCTCGACAATCTTACTTTCACCGATCTCGAGAAAGCCTGTGCCGCGCAAAATCGCTGGGAATTCTTTTTCGCGCTGGCCCCCCTGCGCATCGAGCGCGGCACAGGCTCCCCCGTCAATCCCATCGCCATCCTCTAGCGATACGAAGGAATGCTCACGTGAAGTTCGATATATTCTGCGAAATCCAGCGAGCCGATATTTCCAGCGCCGAGGAAGAGCGCACGCTTCTGCTCGACACCATCGAGGAAGCGAAAGCCGCGGACCGCGCCGGTTTCGAAGTGTGGTGGCAGGTCGAGCACCACGGCGCGCCGCAATTCAGCTACAGCGCGGCGCCGGAAGTCGTCTTGACGGCCATCGCCTGCAACACGCGGCGCATGCATGTGGGCCACGCGGGCGTACTCGCGCCGTTCCGCATCAATGGTCCTTTGCGCGTGGCCGAACGCGGCGCGACGCTCGACGTGCTCAGCAACGGGCGCTTTGAACTGGGCTTGGCCAAGACCGGCGGCAAGGAATGGGAAACTTTCGGCTGCAATCCGGAAAGCGCGCGCGACGAGCTACGCGAAGCGCTGACCATGATTCCGAAAATGTGGACGCAGAAGAAGTTCGGCTGGAATTCCAAACTGTTTCAGATGCCGGAGCGCGAAGTCGTTCCGCGTCCCTTGCAAAAACCGCATCCGCGACTGTGGCAAACCGCTTCGAGCCCCGAATCTTTCCGCATGGCGGGTGAGCTTGGGGTCGGCGTGCTGGGCACGACGCTTCTGAGCCCCGTCGATTTCATGAAATCGCTGCTCGACGAATACGAACAGGGGATCGCGGGCTGCAAATCTCCGGTCGGCAAATTCGTCAACAAGCAGAAGGGCGTCTTCACCTTCGTGCATGTGGCGGAATCGCGCAAACAGGCGATCGATGCGGGCGCTGCCTGGTCGGCGCTCTGGTATGTGCATTTCGCGGCGATCGCTTTCGCGGTGCCGAGGGCGGTCTGGTACGACGTGATCCGCGCCGGCCTCAATCACCATCTGGCGCGCAATGCCGCCAACAATTCGGCGGCGGTCAAAGGTCAGGACCCCACGAGTATCGCCGACGAGCCCGACGATCCGCGTGTCCTCAGACTGCTCAAGCGCATGGCCCGCGAGGAGCATGTTTCCAACGAGGAAGCCCACGAGGTCTGCGAGGAGCTCGATTCCGTCATCATCGGCGATCCCGGCCACTGCCGCAAAAAGATGGACAAATATCGCGGCATCGGCACGGACCGGCTGATGTGCCTGATGCAATATGGCCGTGTTCCCCACGAGGCCGTGATAAGGAGCATCCGCCTCACCGGCGAGCACCTGATCCCATACTTTGTGCCAAAGACGGCTGCCGTCGCGGAATAGCCTTCGCCTGCATCGATTTGCGCCGGAATTGATCGCTCACCCGCCTTGCGCGAGCGAGGCCGGCTGCCGCTATAATGCCGGCGGAATATTCCCCAAAAACCAACTGTTCAATCGGGAGCGACCATGCAGGACAAGCTGAAATTCTACATCGACGGAAAGTGGGTGGATCCGGTCACGCCGAAGACGCTCGAGGTCATCAATCCCGCGAATGAAGAGCCGTTCGCCCGGATCAGCCTGGGTTCCAAAGCCGATGTGGACAAGGCCGTCGCCGCCGCGCGCCGCGCCTTCGAAACCTTCTCGCGCACCACGAAAGAAGAGCGCCTCGCGCTGATGCAGAAGATCGTCGAGGTCTATCAGAAGCACTACGGCGAGATCGTCGAAGCGATCTCCACCGAAATGGGCGCGCCGCTAGGCCTTTCGAAGAACGCGCAGGCCGCGATGGGCATCGCCCACTTCAGCCAGGCAATGAAAGTGCTGAAGGAATTCAAATTCGAAACCGTGGAAGGCACGACGGCCATCGTGCGCGAGCCGGTCGGCGTCGTCGGCATGATCACGCCGTGGAACTGGCCGATCAATCAGATCGCCTGCAAGGTGGCTCCTGCCATCGCCGCCGGCTGCACCATGATCCTGAAACCGTCGGAAATCGCGCCGATGAACGCGATGCTGTTCGCCCAGGTGATGGATGAAGCGGGCGTGCCGCCCGGCGTCTTCAATCTCATCAATGGCGACGGGCCGACGGTCGGCGAAGCGATGTCCTCGCATCCCGGCATCGACATGATGTCGTTCACCGGTTCGACCCGCGCCGGCGTCGCGGTGGCGAAGGCCAGCGCCGATACCGTCAAGCGCGTCGCGCAGGAACTGGGCGGCAAGTCCGCCAACATCATCCTGGAAGACGCCGACCTGCAGAAGGCGGTCGTCGGCGGGGTGATGAACATGTTCTCGAATTCGGGACAGTCCTGCAACGCACCGAGCCGCATGTTCGTGCCGAAATCCAAGCACGATCAGGCTGCCCAAATCGCCAAGGCGACGGCCGAGAAGGTGAAAGTGGGCGATCCGTTTGCCGAAGGCACCGCTTTGGGGCCGGTGGTGAGCGAAGCCCAGTTCAACAAGATCCAGGGTCTCATCAAGAAGGGCATCGACGAAGGCGCCACCCTGGTGACCGGCGGTCTCGGCCGTCCGGAAGGCTTGAACCGCGGCTACTATGTGCGCCCCACCGTGTTCGCCAACGTCACCAACGATATGACGATCGCGCGCGAAGAAATCTTCGGGCCGGTTCTGTCGATTCTTCCTTACGAATCCGAAGAAGACGCGATCAAGATGGCGAACGACACGGTATATGGCCTTTCGGGCTATGTGCAGTCCGGCGACATCAATCGCGCGCGCAAAGTCGCTTCGCGGCTGCGTACCGGCAATGTGCATCTAAATGGCGCCGGCGTGGATTTGAACGCACCGTTCGGCGGCTACAAGCAATCGGGCACGGGGCGTGAATGGGGCGAGTTCGGCTTCGAGGAATTCCTCGAGATCAAAGCCGTACTCGGCTACGAGGCGCCGAAAGCGGCCGAATAGCTGAACCTAGAGCGATTTTGTCTTGAGATTACGCATAGCCTGCGTGGCTGAGGAAGTTTGCGCATTCGGCGGATGAGAAGGTGTCGAGGATCGAGCCGATGCGATCCCAGAGCGCGGGCATGGAGCGCTCTGCGGCTTTGCGCAGAT
>JACQDN010000022.1 GCA_016201105.1 Pseudomonadota bacterium | reverse complement strand
TGAGCGTATCTTCGAACTCTTTCGCCAACCCATTGGAAAGACTCTGAAAGATCTGTGCATGCCCTAGCGCCGTTGCGGGGGAGGTGTCAGACGCGGGCGATAGCGCGCGGATGACGGAGGGGGTGGCGGGAAATCGGAAGGGCGATCGCGATTGTTCTTCTCGTTTCCCGCCACCCCTTCCGCTTCGCTCGCGAAGGGCTCGCTCAGCACCTCCCCCGCAACGGCGGGGGAGGAAGATCTAATCCTTCACCTTCACTGGCGGCATCGGCGCCGTGTTCACGCTCAAGCTGAAAATATCCGGCCGCGCGTAGTGACCCACAACATCGAAATCGTATTTGCCGCCGGCAATGCGGCTTGTGTCGATTTCTGCGTATAAAATCGTCTCGCCATCGAAGCTTGGACCCGCAAGAACATTTCCCAGCGGATCGACAATCGCACTGCCGCCACGCATCAATACCGTTGCGGGATCGTTTCCGAACGAGCATTCGTAATCGGCAGGATAAGCGCCCCGTGTGATGTGCTGACAGGCGCTCAGCACAAAACAGCGCCCTTCGAGCGTGATGTGGCGCATAGTGGGAAGCCAGCTGTCGCGGTCATCGGCTGTCGGTGCGCAATAAAGCGTGACGCCTTGCGCATACATATGCATGCGCAGCATCGGCATGTAGTTTTCCCAGCAGATGACGGCGCCGATCTTGCCCAGCGAGGTTTCGAAAGCATTCATCGTCGAACCGTCGCCATAACCCCAGATCAGCCGCTCCATCGCCGTCGGCATGACCTTGCGATGTTTGCCGACAAGGCCGCGCGCACCGTCGAAGAAGAGAGCCGTGCAATAGAGCGTGCCCCGGTCCCGTTCGATGCAACCGGCCACGACGAAGAGACCCGTTTCGCGAGCGGCTTCCGCGATCACTTCGCTTTCCGGTCCGGGCAGATCGATCGCGCCACGATAGTAGCGCTCGAAATCGCGCCGGCCTTGCGTGGAGCGCGATCCGACGACGGCTCCGAACGAAGCGCCTTTGGGATAGCCGCCCAAGAAGGCCTCGGGAAACACGATGAGCTTTGCTTCGCGCTTCGCCGCCTCGCGAATGGCGCGCGCCGCCTTTTCAGCGGACGCCAGAGGCTCGAACGGAGTGGCCGAAAGCTGCGCGACGGCCGCCTGAAATTTGGACATGAGCAAGCCCGCTTGAGACGAGCAAAGCGTAATCAAATGGGTTGAGGCTGGCGAGTCCTGGAAGTTAATCGCGCTTTGTCAGCGCACAAGCCTTTTCGACCCATTCCAGCAAGGCAATATCGCTCACGGGCTTTTCGAGAATCCGCACCACCTTGGCCTGGATCAATCTGCGTTCGAGATTGGCATCGCCTTGGCCGGTCATGACGATGGCAGAGACGTTCCAACCTCGCGCACGCGCCCGTTCGAGCATCTCGGCGCCGCTCATTTCCGGCATGTGAAGATCGCAAATCCAGCAATCGGCTTTTGCCGCTGACGGGTCCGAAAGAAAGTGCCTGCCGGAGGCATACTCGTTTACCCGGTACCTGGAGGTTTGCAGCAGCAGCCGCAGCGAATCGCGCACCGCTTCGTCATCATCGACGACCGAAATGACAGGCAGACGCGGATCGGTTGCGGACATTGAACGCCATTTCTGACTTCAGCCCGTCAAAATAGGCCGTCCCTGCCGATCCGATATACGTAGAACCCCTAGTTTTTGCGGAATGTCCCCAATGAGTCGCAACCGAGGCAGCAAGCTTCAGTGACCCTCTTTCAGAAGCAGAGTCATGCGCACAAGCTCCGCCAAACTGCGCGCCGCCATCTTGTCCATCACGCGGGCGCGGTGGATTTCCACGGTGCGCGGAGAGATCGACAGATCGTAGGCCACCACTTTGTTGGCCTTGCCGAGAACGAGAAGATCCAAAACCTGACGCTCGCGGTCGGTCAATTGGGTGAACCTTTCTTCGACGGCACGCCGGTTCGCGGTATCGGCTTGGGCGGCGCGGACTTGCTCCTCGGCGCGCGCGATGCTCTCAAGCAGCGCGGCATCGTCGAAAGGTTTTTCCAGAAAATCGATGGCGCCCGCTTTCATGGCGCGCACGGCCAAGGGCACATCGCCATGTCCCGTCATGACGATCACGGGCAATTTGCAATCGCGTTTGACGAGTTCATCTTGAAGCTGAAGGCCGTCCATGTCGGGCATGCGAATATCGGCAATGAGGCAGCCCTCGCGCTTGTAAGCCTCGCTCGCCAAAAAGGAGACCGCCGACTCAAAAGTTTCGACCTTGAGACCTGACGATTCCAACAATATCCGCAATGAATCGCGCACGTCGGCATCGTCATCGACGATGAAAACTGTTCTAGACGCCATCCATCAGCTCCGCAGCTTTTGCAGTCGGCAACAGGAAGCGAAACACCGTACCGCCGCCTTCGTGGGGCGTCATCCAGAGCCTGCCCCCGTGAGCCTCTACGATCGATCGGCAAATCGTCAGCCCAACTCCCATGCCTTTCGCCTTGGTTGTTACGAAGGGCTGAAACAGCCGCTCGGCAACTTCCTGCGGCATTCCGCTTCCCGTGTCCGCGACGGCGATTTCGATAAACCCGCTTTCGCTCAGCCTGGTGGAGACATGCAGTTCGCGCCGCTCGCTCTCTTGCATCGCCTCCACGGCATTGCGCATGAGATTGATCAACACCTGCTGGATCTGAACACGATCGACCACGACTTCCGGCAAATCCGGCACAAGATGCGTGAGGAGCTTTACATTGATGTCGGCCGCGCCAACGAGCCCCAAGGCGATGGAATCGCCGATAATCGCATTGGCATCTTCGAGAGATCGATCGGTTTCGCGCTTCTCCACGAAATCGCGCAGCCGCCGGATGATCTGACCGGCGCGAAGCGTCTGGCCAGCCGCCTTCTCGAGAATTTCGACGATGCGGGCATGGTCCTCTGCAACGACCGTTTGAAGCGTGCGGCGTGCCGCATTGAGATAGTTGGTGATCGCCGTCAGCGGCTGATTGAGTTCGTGCGCCAGCGCCGATGACAACTGCCCCATGGAGGTCAATCGCGTCACATGCAGCAACTCGGCCTGCAAATCGTGCAGGTGTTTTTCTGCATGCTTGATCTCGGTGATATCGCGCACGATCTTGGCGGCGCCCACGATGTCCCCGTGCGCGTCGCGAATCGGGGAGACAGACAGCGAAACGGCGATTTCCGTGCCGTCCTTGCGCTTGCGCACCGTCTCAAGGCTCTCAATGCGCTTGTCGGCCTTAATCTGCGCAATGATGACGTCCTCTTCGGAAAGACGATTGGCCGGGATGATGACGTCGAGCGGCTGGCCGATTGCCTCGTTCGCCGTGTATCCGAAGATGCGCTCCGCCGCGCTGTTCCAGCTCGTGATGAAACCGTCAAGCGTCTTGCTGATGATCGCATCGCTCGAAGAATCGACGATGGCCGCGAGATGACGCCTTCCGCCTTCATGCAACGCAGCTTCCTGCTTTATTTGCGTCAGATCGTGGATGATGCCGACAAAGACGCGCCTACCGCCGACGTTGCCCTCTCCGACGGAGAGATACATGGGAAACGTCGTGCCGTCCTTGCGCAGGCCGAGCACTTCCCGGCCGATACCGATAATGCGCCGTTCACCCGTAGTCTTGTAGCGATCGATGTAGGCATCGTGCTTCTCGCGATAGGGCGCGGGCATGAGCATCGAGACGTCTCGGCCGAGAACTTCGTTGAGCCGGTACTGGAACAGTCTTTCGCAGGCCTGGTTGTAGGTTTGCACGATGCCGCGTTCGTCGATCACCATGATCCCGTCGACCGCCGTCGCGATGAGCGTTTGAAACATCGGATCGGTCTTGCCGGAGAAATCTATGTCGGGCGGACGGACTTCTGTCATGCGTGGCTACACATCCTGGAATGCCCCGAATATACGCCACCTGCCCGTGTTTTCCATATTTCGCTTGATTGCATGCTTCGTTGCATTCCATTGCCTTGGAGTATTGTCACCGACGGGGTACTCGGTCTTATCAGCAAAGTTGCTCGATTTGTAAGATAGCGATCCGACGTCCCGCCCAAAACGGATCGAATCCGTAACGAGTCTCACCGCCATTTGAATCGCGGAGGCTGGGCCGCGCGACGATTCGCTGGCAAGGTGCAGGCGCATTCTAGGCGGGGACATCCATGCGTTCGGCTTCTTGGCTTTCCGGCGGTCTCGCCGCGGGACTTGTTTTGTCTGCATGCGTGGCCTTTGCGGCGAGCGACGCACCCAAGCCGCAATACGGCAAATGGGGATTCGACCTCGCCGGCGCGGATTTCAAAGCGAAACCGGGCGACGATTTCTTCCGTTACGCCAACGGCACCTGGCTCGATCACACCCAGATTCCGGCAGACAAGCCCGCCTACAGCCTGCGCCTGGCCATGACCGACACAACCGAGCAACGGCTGCACGAGATCATGGAGGCGGCGGCCGCGACGGTCGCGCACGCACCCACCACGACGGAAGGCAAAGTCGGTGCTTTCTACAAATCCTTCATGAACGAAGCCAATGTCGAGAAGCTCGGTGCTTCGCCATTGAAAGCCCATCTCGACGCCATCCGTGCCGCCAAATCGCGCGATGACATCGCCGCTTTGATGGGCCGCAGCAATTTCGATTTCAACGCCGCGCTTTTCGGCACCTATATCGATATCGATATCAAGAACCCCAAGATCTACGCGGTCACCGCCAACCAATCGGGCCTGGGTCTACCCGACCGCGACTACTATCTGAAAAAGGAATTCGAGGGTCCGCGTGCCAAGTACCACGCTTATGTGGCGTCGCTTCTGAAGCTTTTGAATTGGCCCGGCGCCGACAAGCACGCAGACGAAATCCTCGCTCTCGAAACCCGCGTGGCGCAGGCAAGCTGGACGCGGGTCCAGGATCGCGATCCGGTCGCGACCTACAATCCCATGACGATTGCCGAGCTGGAGAAGCTTTCGCCGGGATTTTCCTGGTCGCGTTATCTGGGCGAGGCCAAGCTCGGCGGCCTGAAGCGCATCATCGTCGCGGAGAAATCCGCGTTCCCCAAACTCGCCGCGATCTTCGCAGGGACCCCGCTGGAAACGCTGAAGGCGTGGCAGGCGTTCACCATGGCCGACAGTGCGGCACCCTATCTGTCCAAAGCGTTTACCGATGCCAGCTTCGAGATGCACAACAAGACGCTTTCAGGACAGTTGGCCCAGTCGGCGCGCTGGAAGCGCGGCGTGCACACGGTCAGCGGCGGCGACTTCCTCGCAGGCGATCGCGTCGACCGCTTCGGCAATATCGGCTGGGCGGTGGGAGAGCTTTACACGGCAAAATATTTTCCGCCCTCCTCCAAGGCCAAAATCGAAGATCTCATCCAAAACCTTAAAGCGGCCTTTCGTGCGCGCCTCGTGAAGCTCGACTGGATGAGCGAGAAAACGAAGGCGCAGGCGCTCAAGAAGCTCGACACCTACAACATCAAAGTCGGTTATCCCGATCACAACCGCGACTATTCCAAGCTCGTCATTCTGGACGACGATGTCATCGGCAACGTGCAGCGCGCCGCGGAAGCGGACTGGGATTTCTATGTCCGCCGCATGAACGGACCCGTCGACCGCAGCGATTGGGGCATGACGCCGCAAACCAACGACGCCTATAACGGCACGCTGCGCGACATCGTGTTTCCAGCCGGTATTTTGCAGCCGCCGATGTTCGATGCGAACGCCGATCCCGCCATCAACTACGGCGCGGCCGGCGGTGTCATCGGTCATGAGATGACGCATGGCTTCGACGATCAGGGGCGAAAGTTCGATGCCGAGGGAGCGCTGCGCGACTGGTGGACGCTGGAAGATGCCAAGACCTTCGAGACGCGCGCCAAGATTTTGGGTGAGCAATATTCCAAATTCGAACCTATTCCCGGCGTGAAGGTGAACGGCGATCTCACCATGGGCGAGAACATCGCCGATCTCGGCGGCCTCACCATGGCGCTCGAGGCCTACCACGCCTCGCTCAAGGGCAAGCCCGCACCGGTGCTCGACGGGTTGACCGGCGATCAGCGCGTGTTCCTCGGCTGGGCCCAGGCCTGGCGCGGCAAGCTGCGCGACGAAACCATCCGCAAGATGGTGGTGAGCGATCCGCATTCGCCGCGCATGTTCCGCGTCAACGGGCCGATGCGAAATATCGATGCGTGGTATGCAGCCTTCGGCGTCAAGCCGGGCGACAAGCTCTATATCGAGCCGAGCAAACGCGTGAGGCTTTGGTAGACGCTAACTCGCCGGAAACGTCGTCAGGACTGCGAAATCCTTCGCGATATCGCAGCCGATGACATCGAGTTCGCCGTCGCGCACCCAGACATGGGCGGCGAGTCCTTTCGCGTCGTCCGGCTTTGCGCCGTAATACATCCGCGAGGGAATTCCCCGGCGGCGCAGCATCCATTGCGCGGCGAGGCCTTGCTGAAAGCACACTGCCGTCCACGGCACGCGTGCGGCGCTAGCCTGCACCGCCCAGCGCACGCGCCAAATCGTCTTCTTCCGCTCGGCGTCCGAAAACATCCGTTCTTTGGAAGCGCGCGATGCGAGTGCGCCAACCTTTCGGAACGGAAGAACCGTGATCGCGGCAGATGCGAGCGCCAGAACGATCATCGTCTCGGCCAAAAGCGCCCGATCGGTCCACGACGTGCGGTTCCATTTCTGCGCAAAGGATTCCGAGGCCGCCATGCTCAGGCATTGCCTCCGGTGGCACGGCGCAGAAAATGGCCGGTGGAAATGCCGCGCAACAGCGCCAAACGGTAGGGATGCATCACTTCGCTCTCGTTCCAACCGCCGGTCGGCCAATTCTCCACCAGTTTTCGCATGCGTGCGAGATCCAGTGCGGTCGTGGCGGGCGCAGAATCTTGCATGCGCTCGATTTCTTCCGCCAGCTGCGCGCGTGCGGCGGCGAGCCCCTCATGCCAATCGATCGCCTGATAACCCTTCTTCTTCTGCTCGAGCACGGCCGCCGGCAAGCGATCCTTGAACGCCGTGCGTGCGAGCGCGCGCGGAAGACCATTCTTGAAAAACTCTTCCGTCGGCACGGCGAGCGTGAATTCGACGAGCGTCTTGTCGGCCGTCGGGTCGCGCTGGTCGATCCCCCAGCCGGCGAGCGTGCCTTTGTGGTAGTTTCCCAGATCGACGCGACCCAAGACCCACATCCGCGCCTCAAATCCGTCGGCGCGCGGACGATAGGAAAAATCCAGATCGCGCTCGCGCGCCAGCGCCTTAAGGTCGAGCTGCTCCAAGCGCTCCTGCTTGATCGCGGTATAGGTCTTGAGGTCCCAGCCGGGGCGGCCGACCAATCTGTTAATGCCTTGCCACATCCAGGACGGAACGAAGGGTGCAAAGGTCTGCGAAAGCACGCCGCGCCAGCTCATCGTGCCGCGCGACATGGCCGCCGCGCTCTCGCGCGCCAGCGAAATCCATCGTCCCCTGAGCAGCAGTTCCGGCAACAGCTCGTGCCCGTTGTAGCTGATGGTCATGTTGCCGAACTGGCCGGTGAGCAGCACGGGAATCTTTCGTTCGCGAATGGCATCGTTGATCGCGACGATCCATGAGCCGTTGCAGAGGTTCAGCATCGGCCGTTCGAAGAGATAGAAATAGCGATCCAGATCCTGCAGCGGCGAACGGCTGCCTGCGCGGATGAAGACATGCTCCATGTTGGGATGCATGGCGGCGGTGGCGGCCGAAAGCGGCCCTTCGTCACCGAGGCGGTCCGTCACCCCCGACGTGTCATAGCCTTCGCGCGGCACCGAGGTGAAGGCGACGACCTTGCCGTCGCTTGGGCGCATCAACTGCGCTGCCGTCGCCGCCACCGACGAACTGTCGAGACCGGCGCTCAGATGCGCGGCGACTTTGTTGCCTGCTCCGCGCAAACGCAAGCGCACCGCGGAATCGAAATGCGCGCGAAAGGCTTCGATGTATTCGCCGCTGTTCGCAAGCTTCAAACGTTCGCGCGTTGGATTCCAGTATTTTCGCGCGGTGATCCCTTCCTGCGTGACGATGACGATATGCGCCGCTTCCACGCGCTCGATGCCACGGAAGTACGTTCCGGATCCCGTCTCGGGCATGAGGGTGAGGAATTCCGCAATGCGTTCTTCGTTCGGCGCAAAGGGAATATCGGGAAGCGTGTGCAGCCCTTTGGGCATGCTGGCAAAGGCGAAGAACTTGCCGCCGCAATGATAGTGAAGCGGCTTCTGGCCGATGAAATCGCGCGCCAGAGTGAGGCGGCGCTTCTCGCGATCCCAGCAGGCATAAGCAAAATCGCCCACCAGACGTTCGACCGCGCCGTCGCCCCATTTTTCGATTCCCGCCAGAAGCACCTGCGAATCCGCCATGGCGCGGGCGGTATCCGCGCTTATGTTCAGGGCCGAGATCAGCTCGTCACGATTGTCGAGACGGATGTCGGCCACCAGGACATAGCGTCCGCCGCCGCCGATCAGCGGCTGTTTGTCGTAAATGTCTTCGGGAAGAGTGCGATAGAGCCTGCGGCCCATCGCGATGAAATCGTCGTCCCATTGCGCATTGTCGTGCGGGCCGTAGATCGCTTGCGAGGCGAGCATGCGCGTGCAAGCTTGCCCGGCGTCCGGACGCCCGTCGAAACGCCACATTCCCGCAATGGCCGTCATGAAAGATTACCCGCGAACCTCGATGAGGCCTTCGGCCCGCAACTCTTCCAGGAGATCGAGCACTTCGCGTTCGCATGTGGCCGCGTCGACGTCGAATTCGGAGGTCAACGCGGCGCAAACGTCGCCGATCTTCGCCGGGGTTTCGATGAGCTGCCACACGCGCGAACCGACTTTGTTCAACCCGTAACAGACGCCTTTGTCGATATGCAGCGCGACGAGCTCGCCGTCGACTTCGGCCTCGATCAGGCCTTTGCCGCGCACGACGCGGAAATCGGAAGACAGAGGCGAGAGGCTCATTTGCCAAAGCTCATAGCAAGCCATTGAATTGTAAGCGAATGCCTAAACATCCACAACGCGTGTGGCTTCGGCGAAATGCCGTTCCAGTTTTTCGGCTTCCTCGGCAAAAACGTCGTAACCCCAACGGCGTGGCGCCGAATAGACTTGTGCATGCTGCAGCAATTTCGCGGCCTGACCGAAATGCTGGGCCGAGCGGCCCATGGTCTTGAGGAAATGGCCGCGATAGGTCTGTGACATCACCGCTTCCAGCGCCGCCGTTCCCAAGATGCGTTCGATGCCGCCGGATGCGTCTTCCGCCTTGTTGAGGATGTAAAGCCGCTTCAGCGGATAAGGCCCCGTGGTTGCCGACCGGCTTAAAGGGAGATTGAACTTCTCGAGCCCTTCGACCGCGCGGTCGAGATCCTTGTCGCCATGGCCGAGCGTATCGACGGCATCGCGCCAGAGTTTCAGGCGCGGCAATCCCGGCCAAACGGCAGGGACTCCGTCTTCGTTGAAACTGATGACACAGACATCGTCGCAAAGAATTTCGTAGCCGCGCGATTGAAAATGCGCGGCCAATGTGGATTTTCCCGCACCGGAATGACCGGCAAACGCAATCGCAAAACCGTTTGCGACGATGGCATTGGCATGCAGCGGCAAAAGCCCGCGTTGATGGCAGAGAATGCCGAGCGCGGAGCCGAGGAGATAAAGCCGCTGGTTGCGCGCCGAAGAATTCTTCGCCGGCTCGACGATGATCTCCTCGCCGCGATTGATGCGATAGCGCGCGACATCCTTCACCTCGAAGAGGAATTCCTGCTCCGTCGATTGGTAGTGCGTGCCGATATCTTGCGGACTTGCGATGATCCCGGCGCTGCCCAGCCTGAAGGTGACGAGAGGAGCGGTCGCGTTGCGCGCGGGCAATCCGGCGAGTTCGGGCAGTTCGAGATCGGACGCCAGGTGCAGTCCAAACACGAAATAGTCATGTTTTGGCGGAGGCTTGCTCGGCCCGACCGTCATTTTTCCCCGCCAATCCATGCTCTTAGGAGCTATTCTAGGGGATATTTCACCGGCTTGCATTTCGTTCTTGTTTTGTTCTAGTCTCGTTTCATGCAAACGATGTTTTCCTTCGGGCAATCGGCGGCTCTGCGCACCATCCAGGACCGGCTTCGCGGTGTTTTCGGGCCCATTCGCGACGCCAAGCGGCTCGATCCGCTCTCCCAGTTCGTCCGCTCCTTCCTCGGCAGCAAGACTTACGACAGGAGATCGTGGGACGCGTTCCTGCGCCTGACCCAGACATACAAAAGCTGGGAGGCGGTGGCCGACGCGCCGGTTCAAGAGGTCGAAGAAACGCTCCGCCATGTGACGTTTGCGGAAGCCAAAGCGGCGGACCTGGTTCTGGCTCTACAAAAAATCCGCGCGCGTGCGGGCACTCTGAATCTCGATTTCCTCGCCGGACTCGCCGTGCCGACGGCCCTTGTCTGGCTGGAACAAATCCACGGCGTGGGCCGCAAGATCGCGGCCGCCACGCTCAACTTCAGCAGCTTGCGCAAACGCGCCTTCGTGGTGGACACCCACGTCTTGCGGGTGATGCAGCGTTTCGGTTTCGTCAAACCGAACGCCGATAACCAAGCCGTCTATGACGCCGTGATGTCGGCCTGTGAAAGCTTCGACGCCGACGATCTCTATGAGCTGCACTGGTATCTCAAAGGCCTCGGCCAGAAGACCTGCATGCCCTATCGCGCCCATTGCGAAACATGCGCGCTCTCGGATCTTTGTCTGAAGCGCGTGCAAGAGGATGCGGTTGCCGTCACGCGTTCGCGGCGCGTCGGCGTGTGAAACCCATGCGTATGGTCCATGAGCGATGCATCGTCAAAAATAGAATTTCTGCGGGCTTCTCTCGCCAAAGCCGGGCTTGAAACGCCGGACAAGCGCAGCCGCGCTCCTTTAGGCCACATGGCGGCCGACCGCACGCTGAAAGGCGGATTGCAGCGCGGCGCGCTCCACGAAGTTTTCGCCCAAAGCAGTCACGAAACGTCCGCGACCGGGTTCGCGGCCGCCCTTGCCGCGCGTGTCGGCGGCGACAAACACATCCTGTGGATCCGTACGGATTTTTCCGCACTCGAATATGGCGAGATTTCCGCCACGGGATTGCTGGATTTCGGCCTCGACCCTTCACGTGTTCTGCTGCTGCGCGTGTCGGACGCCGAGGATGCCTTGCACGCCGCGAGCGATGCGCTTTGCTGTCCGGCGCTCGGCACGGTCGTGATCGAGATTCCGAGGGAGCCCGGCATTCTGGACCTCGTCGCCAGCCGCCGCCTGACCCTCACCTGCGCCGAGAGCGGCGTCACCGCGCTTCTCTTGCGCTTCGCCGCAAAACCGGAAGCCAGCGCCGCCGAAACACGTTGGCTCGTCCGCGCGGCACGCTCTTTATCGCCACAAAAGGACATCGAAGAAGAACATTGGGGCCGGCCGGTCTTCGTCGCGCAATTGCTGCGCAACCGGCACGGGCCTTTGGGACATTGGGTCATGGAATGGAATGCCGATGATGGTGACTTCAAAGAATTCCCCAACACAGGTGTTGGGGCGGCGGATTCTGGCATTGTGGTTTCCGCGTCTTGCGACCGACCGTTTGCAGCGGCGGTGGAAGACGCTGGAGACACAGCAAGCCTCAGATCCGTCGCATAAAACAGGGTCAAAACCGCCGCTCGTCGTGGTGACGAAAAACGCCAATGCGCTCAGGCTTTCCGCCGTCGACCGCAAGGCGACGTCGCTGGGACTTTCCGCCGGCATGCCGCTCGCCAATGCGCGCGCGATGCTGCCCACGCTCAAGGTGATGACGGCGAACGAACCCGCCGACCTCAAATTGCTCGAACGCATCGCCGACTGGTGCGACCGCTTTTCGCCTTTGGTGGCGCTCGATTCCCCGCGCGGCTTGCTGCTCGATATCAGCGGCGCTGCGCATCTTTACGGCGGCGAGCAGGCGATGCTCGACCGGATTCGCGCACTGCTTCTGAACCAGGGCTTTGCCGTGCGCGGCGCCATCGCGGGCACCATCGTTTCCGCTCGCGCCCTTGCCCATTACAAGGATGGATCGGTCGTTCCTTCCGGCGATGAAGCGAGCGCCACAGCGCCGCTCGCGATCGAAGCGCTCAATCTGGACCCCATTACGACGCATGCCTTGCGCCGCGCCGGTCTCAAAACCATCGGTCAGGTCGCCAAACGCAAACGCAACGAACTCAATGCGCGGTTCGGCGCGGCCATGGTCGCCACGCTCGATTCCGCGCTTGGCCGCATCGAAACGCCGATTTCTCCGCGCGTCCCGATTCCCGACTACATGGCCGAGCGGCGTTTCGCCGAGCCCGTCGTCACCGAAGCGATCATCCTGGAGACCTTGCAGTCGCTGGCGTCCTCACTTGGCGAAATCCTGACCGATCGCGGCGAAGGCGCGCGCAGATTGGAAGCGGCTTTTTTCCGCAGCGACGGCGCCGTAAGCCGCATCGCGATCGAAACCGGCCATCCCACCCGCGATGCCGCCATCATCAAACGATTGCTCGGCGAGAAGCTCGACGCCCTGGCCGATCCCCTCGATCCCGGTTTCGGTTTCGATCTCATCCGGCTTTGCGCCACGCGCGCCGAGCGCGCGCAAGCGTCTGCGATCGATTTCGATACCAGGGAGAACGAAAAAAGAGAGATCGCCTTTCTGATCGATCGTCTGGCGGCACGCTTCGGCAGCCACCGCATTCTGTCGTTTCAGGCCAACGACACGCATATCCCCGAAGCGGCCGCGCTTGCGGTTCCGGCGCAATATGCAGAGTTTCCCAGGATTTCCTGGCAAGCAACACGCAACGGCGGCGAAGCCCCGCGACGGCCTTTGCGCCTGTTCGAAAGGCCGGAGCCCGTCAAAGTCGTCAGAGTCGATTTGCCCGACAGTCCGCCGGCGCAATTGCGCTCGCGCCGCGTATGGCACGAAACAGTCCTGGCCGAGGGGCCCGAACGTATCGCTATGGAATGGTGGCGACATCAACGCGCGCAGCCCACTCGCGATTATTTCCGCGTGGAGGACGAAGAGGGCCGCCGCTTCTGGCTTTACCGCGAAGGCATCGAGGGGCGCGAAACCTGTCAAGAATCCTGGTTCATGCATGGGGCCTTCGCATGAAGGGTTATGCCGAGATAGCCGTCACCACGAATTTCTCTTTCCTGCGCGGGGCTTCGCATCCCAGCGAATTTGCCGCGACGGCAACGCTGTACGGTCTCAAAGCCATCGGCATTGCCGACCGCAATGCGCTTGCCGGCGTGGTGCGCCTCTACAGCGCTCTCAAAGAAACCCCCGATCCCAAGCCGAAGCAGCTGGTCGGCTGCCGCCTCGTCTTCGTGGATGGCACACCCGATATTCTCGCCTATCCGACCGACCGCGCGGCATACGGGCGTCTCTGCCAATTGCTCAGCGCCGGAAAGCGCCGCGCCCCGAAAGGCGAATGCCTCCTCACCCTCGGCGATCTCCTGAAATCGCAGGAAGGCCTGTTGCTGGTCGTCATGCCGCCGCATCCGGGGCGAACCAAGGTGGAGATCGAAGCGCCCGCGCTCGCCTGGAACCTGAAAGACAAGGAGACGGGGTTGCCGAAGAAAAGCGAGGTCGCCTTTGCCGGCTCGCTTCACGCAAGTCCCGAAGATCTGCGCGCGCTGCTGAAGAAACTCTCCGAAGCCGCGCCTCGCCGCGTCTGGCTGGGCGCCTATATCCCGTACCGGGGTGACGACCAGCGACGCCTGTTCCAATGGCATAAAATCGCGCGCGACGCGGGCGTCCCGCTGCTCGCGACCAACGATGTGCTCTATCACGTCCCCGAACGGCGCGAACTTCAGGACGTCGTCACCTGCATTCGCGAACATGTCACGCTCAATGAAGCGGGGCGCCTACTCGAGACCAATGCCGAGCGCCATCTGAAATCGCCGGTGGAAATGGCATGGCTGTTCAAAACCGTGCCGGAAGCGATTGCGGAAACCGTACGCTTCGCCGAGCGCATTACCTTTTCGCTCGACGATCTCAAATACAATTATCCGGACGACCGGATACCCAAAGACAAGACGCCGCAGCAGCATCTTACGGATCTTACCTGGGACGGCGCCAAAGAGCGCTATCCAAACGGAATCCCCGACAAGGTTCGAGAAACTTTGGACAAGGAACTGGCGCTGATCGAGAAACTGGAGATTGCGCCCTACTTCCTCACCGTCCACGACATCGTGAGCTTTGCGAAGGATGAAAAGATTCTGTGCCAGGGACGCGGCTCTGCGGCCAATTCGTCGGTCTGTTATGCGCTGGGCGTCACCGCCGTCGATCCCATGCAGATCGATCTTCTGTTCGAACGCTTCGTCTCGGAGGAACGCAAGGAGCCGCCCGATATCGACGTCGATTTCGAGCATGAGCGGCGCGAAGAGGTCATCCAGCACATCTATGAGCAGTATGGCGAAGGCCATGCGGCTCTAACAGCAACCGTCATCTGTTATCGCCCACGCAGCGCTATCCGCGAAGTGGGCAAGGTCTTCGGGCTTACGGAAGACGTGACCGCCGATCTGGCGAGCGGGGTGTGGGGAAGCTGGGGGAGCCGGCTCAAGGAGAGCGAAGTCAGCCAAGGCAAATTCAGCCCCTTCAATCTTTTGATCGCGCGCGCGTTAAAAGCCACCAACGAGTTGATCGGTTTCCCCCGTCATCTTTCGCAACATGTGGGCGGCTTCGTGCTGACGAAAGACAGGCTCGATCAGCTCGTGCCCATCGGCCCGGCGACGATGGAGAACCGCTATTTCATCGAATGGGACAAGGACGACATCGACGCGCTTCGCATGATGAAGGTCGATGTTCTCGGCCTTGGCATGCTCACCTGCATCCGCAAAGCGTTCGATCTCACAAACACCTTTGAAGAGACGAAATATGCCCTTGAAACGGTAAAGCGCGAAGACGAAGGCGTTTACGACATGCTGTGCGAGGCGGACGCGATCGGCGTGTTCCAGGTTGAAAGCCGGGCGCAGATGAACATGCTGCCGCGCCTTCGTCCCAGGAAATTCTACGATCTCGTCATTGAAGTGGCGATCGTGCGGCCCGGCCCCATTCAAGGCGACATGGTGCACCCTTACCTGCGCCGGCGCAGTGGCGTGGAAAAAGTCGAATATCCCGCACCGTCACCCGAGCACGGCCCGGCGGACGAGCTCTATCAAGTGCTCAACAAGACCAAAGGCGTGCCGCTTTTCCAAGAGCAAGCGATGAAGCTCGCTATCGTCGCCGCGAAATTCACGCCCGAGGAAGCCAATGGCTTGCGCCGGGCGATGGCGACATTCCGCAATGTCGGCACCATCGATCAGTTCGGCCAGAAGATGATCGACGGCATGGTGCGGCGCGGCTATGAACGGGATTTCGCCGAGCGCTGCTTTCACCAGATCGAAGGCTTCGGCAGCTACGGTTTTCCCGAAAGCCACGCCGCGAGCTTCGCCCATCTCGTCTACATCTCGGCCTATATCAAGAAGTATCATCCGGCCGCATTCGCCTGCGCGCTTTTGAATTCGCAGCCCATGGGTTTCTACGCGCCGGCCGAGATCGTGCGCGATGCGCGCGAGCACGGCGTGGAAGTGCGCCATGTCGATGTCAACCACAGCAAGTGGGACAACACGCTCGAACCTCGCCCGGAAGGCGGCTTGGCGTTGCGGTTGGGCTTTCGGCAGATCGACGGTTTCAAGGAAGATTGGGCGAAGGTTTTGCTCGCCAATCGCGGCAACGGTTTTAGGACAGTCGACGCCGTTGCCCGCCGCGCGCGGCTGCCCAAACGGGCGCTGATCATCCTGGCGGAAGCCGACAGTTTCCAATCCATCTCCATGGACCGGCGCGAAATCCTTTGGGCCGTGCGGCGCATTGCCGACACCGAGACGCTGCCGCTGTTCGCCGCGCAATATGTCGAAGAGCAGCCGGAAGAGGAGATCGAGGCGCTGCCGCTCATGCCTGAGAGCGAGCATGTGCTGGCGGACTATCAGATGCTGCGGCTCTCGCTGCGCCAGCATCTGATGTATTTCCTGCGCGATCTTTTTCGTGAAGAGGGGGTTTCAAGCTGTCAGGAAATCTCCAAGTCCTCCTCCGACGGCGTTTCCGCCAGCTGCGCCGGCGTGGTGCTGACGCGTCAGATGCCGGGCGAAGCCGGCGTCGTCTTCATCACCCTCAGCGATGAAACCGGCGTCGCCAACGTCGTGGTCTGGCCGCGGCTGGTGAAGGAATTTCGCCGCGAGATCATGGCCTCGCGGCTCCTGCTGGTGGAAGGCAAAGTGCAGAAGAGCCCGGAAGGCGTCGTCCACCTCGTCGCCGAACGGCTGTTCGATCGCACCGACGAACTCGATCGTCTTTCCGAAGACGACGCGAAGGGCCCTTCCATCCGCTCACAAGCGGCCAAGCACGTGCACCGCCATCCCCGCAATGTGCGCGTCGTGCCGAAGTCGCGCGATTTTCATTGACGCCGCAAAAAAGTAGTTTGAAGCACCGCATCAAGACAATACTCATTCACGAACCAGCTATCGGATACTAGCCTGCGACGGTCGCTCGATTCGTCAGAATCGACATAGAGATGAAGTGCAATGATTTCGAACCGCATTACCGATCCACAAAGGGTGACTGCCCGCGATATTCAATTGGTTCTCGATCAAGGTTCGGCTCCAATCGTGCAGTTCTCCACTCCAGGATATTCTCCGGAACTATTACGGGGCCTCAACCAATTGTGCATTGAATTCGGCACGGATCTCGAACTCCGCTTTTACGGACATTACGGCGACAAATTCGATGCCGCAGCTTTAACTTATCTGCCAGACGTGCGATCTCTATCTGTCGACTGCCTACAACAAATTGCCAACGAAGATTCGCTTTCGAGATTGTCTCGCTTGGAGCGGCTTTCTTTTGGCGTATACCGCTTCAACAAATCCAATTTCCTCCAAAGCTTGCCGTTACAGCACATCCGGGAACTGTCGCTGTCAGAAACTGAATTGAGAAATTTCGATCTAGCTCCTCTTAAGAATGGCGCACGACTCACCAACCTATTTATTCAAGGACACACTAAGAATATTGATGCGCTCGCCGCCCTACCAGGTCTGAAAGTACTGAGCTTGTCGAGCATGCCAGCGCGACAGGAGCTCTCCCTTATCAAACGGATTGTGAAACTGCAGTCTCTCACACTGATTTTGGGCGGGCGGTCAACGATCCATGAACTCTCTCACGACCAACTACAAAGCTTGGAGATCATTCGCGTACGCGGCCTCGAGTCGCTAGGAGATTTGCATCGCTTTCCACGACTCGCCCAATTACATGTGGAGGATCAGTTGCAGTTGCGGACCATCGACCTCTTCGGAGTACAACTGCGAGAATTGTTCGTACACAACTGCAAAAACTTGAATCAAATCACAAACCTTGAGAAGCAATCTCACCTGGCGCATCTCAGAATTTCCCGCACTAAACTCGATCTGGACAAGCTGCTGGCAAACAATTGGCCAGAACCGATGACGGTGCTCGCCCTCTATTCTGGCAGTACTACATGGAACAAAAAGACCCGCGCCATTCTTGATCAGCGCGGCTATAGAGAGTTTGCAATCAATCCGCGCTTAGATTGAATTGCGCCGATTTAGTTGCGGTCTCCGAGCTCCCTAAGACCATCGTAAAGGAGGGTGAAGCAAGTGACGCACATCCTCCCCGAAATTTGCTTTGCAAATTTCGACCCTCCCAAGGGAGGGTCGTTTTACTCCGCGGCCTTGGGTTTCTCGAAGTCGCTTGCGGCGTGGCGTTCGGGGAGTTGGCTCTCGGTATCGCCCCAGGCGCGGTTGACCATGCGGCCGCGCTGAACAGCCGGGCGCTGGGCGATGAGATCGGTCCAGCGGTGGACGTGCTTGTAGTCCTGCACCGACAGGAATTCGCCGGCGCCATAGAGCAAACCTTTCGCCAGCGCGCCGTACCATGGCCAGATCGCCATGTCCGCGATCGTGTAATCGTCGCCGATCATATATTTGTTGTCCGCAAGGTGACGATCCAGCACATCGAGCTGGCGTTTCACTTCCATCGCATAGCGGTCGATCGCGTATTCGATCTTGATCGGCGCATAAGCGTAGAAGTGGCCGAGCCCGCCGCCGAGATAGGGGGCGGCGCCCATTTGCCAGAACAGCCACGAATAACATTCGGCACGTTTCCCGGCATCGTTAGGCACGAACGCGCCGCCAAACTTCTCAGAAAGATGAAGCAGAATCGCGCCGGACTCGAAGACGCGGATCGGCTTGCCGGGATTGCTGCGATCGAGCAGCGCGGGAATCTTCGAGTTCGGATTGATGGCGACGAAGCCGCTGCCGAACTGATCCCCGCCGCTGATGTTGATCGGCCAAGCGTCGTATTCGGCGCCGGTGTGACCCAACGCGAGGAGTTCCTCGAACATCGTCGTCACTTTCACGCCGTTCGGTGTGGCCAAGGAATAAAGCTGGAAGGGATGCTTGCCGACGGGCAATTCCTTCTCCTGCGTCGAGCCGGCAATAGGGCGGTTGATGCTGGCGAAACGCCCGCCGCTCTCCTTGTTCCAAGTCCACACTTTGGGCGGCGCGTATTCCGTCGTGTCGGCCATTTAGATAACTCCATATTTGGAATTGTAGAATTTCGCGTGATCACACTAGCGCACTGTTGATCTAGGTCTGCCTTGGCGCTTTGGCAACCTGCGCATAGCCGCCACCCTCCCTTGGGAGGGTCGAAAAATCCGAAGCGATAGCGGAGGATTTTCGGGGAGGATGCCGACCGGAGTGCTCCTTTGCACATCCTCCCCGAAGCGCTTCGCGCTTCGACCCTCCCGAGGGAGGGTGGTTATTTGCGATGTTTCGGCAACGCCTTCTTCTGCAGCTCGAGCTGCTTTTGCCGTGTGCGCTCGGCCTCGCGCAGGGCTTGCGCCATGCCGGGAAGATATTGTTGCGGCACGCCATGCGACTTCACGCCGTACCAGGCGGCTGCGCGATGGGTGAAATAGGGATCGACGAGGTGCGGCCGGCCGAGGGCGACGAGATCGGCCCTGCGGCAAGCGACAATCGTATTGATCTGTCCCGGCTCGGTGACGGCACCGACCGCCATGGTTTTCATACCCGCTACGTTGCGGATGCCTTCGGCGAACTGCACCTGATACATGCGGCCATAGACCGGCTTCTGCTCCGGCACCGTCTGGCCTGAGGACGTGCTGACGAGATCGCAGCCCGCGCGCTCGAAGGCGCGCGCGATATCCAAGACATCGTTTTCCGTGATTCCACCGGGCGCCCAGTCGCTCGCCGAGATGCGGATCGACATCGGCTTGTTGGCCGGCCAGACGTTGCGCATCGCCGTAAACACTTCCAGCGGATAGCGCAGACGGTTTTCAATGGCGCCACCATATTCGTCGCGGCGTTTATTCGTCAGCGGCGACAGAAAACTCGCGAACAAATAACCGTGCGCGCTATGCAGCTCGAGCATGTCGAAGCCCGCGCGGTCGGCGCGTTTCGCCGCCTGAACGAAATCCGCCATGATGCGATCCATTTGCGCGCGACCAAGCTCAGCCGGAAGCTGGCTGGTGCCTTCGTAGTAAGGCAGCGCCGAGGCGGAATAGAGCGGCCAGTTGGCGCCGGCGTTGGGGAGCGGATGATCGATCTCTTCCCAGCCGAGTTGGGTCGAGCCCTTGCGCCCTGCGTGACCCAGCTGCATGCAGATCTTTGCATCCGTGTTGGCATGAACGAAATCGGCAATGCGCTTGAACTGCACTTCTTGCGCGTCGTTCCACAGCCCGGTGCAGCCCGGCGAAATGCGCGCATCGGCGGAGGGGCATGTCATCTCGACATAGAGAAGCCCCGCCCCGCCCAAGGCGCGCGAGGTGTAGTGCACGTAGTGCCAGTCGTTGGGGACGCCATCGACCGCCGAATATTGGTCCATCGGCGAGACCACGACACGATTTTTGAGCGTCATCTCACGAAGTTTGAACGGCGTAAACATCGGCGTGGGCCGCGTCTGGCGACAGTCAAATCCACTCTCTTCGAAATAGGTCTGGTACCACTCGTCTTCAAAAGCCTTCACGAAATTCGCGTCGCGCGCGAGAAGATTGTCCCAGGTGATCGCCTTGGCGCGCGACATGACCACCATGGCGAACTGCATCGGTTTCATGTCGTTGGAGCGTTCCATGTGCTCGAACCAGGCCAGACTCACATCGGCATTGTGCTGGGTGACCTGCACTTCGGTGCGGCGCGCCCGGTCGTAAGCGCGGAATGCCGTTTCGACAGACGACTCGCCATGGGCGACCAGCGCGTCGGACAGCGCGATCGCGCACTCCATCGCAAGCTTGGTGCCGGAGCCGATGGAGAAATGCGCCGTCGCCTTGGCATCGCCGAGCAGAACGATGTTCTTGTGCCACCAATTCTCGCAGAAGATGCGCGGGAAATTGCGCCACAGCGAACGATTGGTGATGAGCTTGTGGCCCTCGAGTTCGTCCGCGAAAATCTTTTCCAGCAGCCGCGCGCTTTGGTCTTCACCGAGCCGCTCGAATCCGAAACCCGTCCAGGCCTCGGGACTCATTTCCATCACCCAGGTCGAGCGGCCCGGCTCGTACTGATAAGTGTGCGCGCAGATGAGCCCGTGCTCGGTCTGCTTGAAGAAAAAGGTGAAGGCATCGAGCGGCCGCGTCGAGCCCAGCCAGGCGAACTTGTTGTTCTTGAGGTCCAGCGAAGGCTTGAAGTGTTCCTTGTAGGTTTCGCGAATGGGACTGTTGCTGCCGTCGGCTGCAACGATGACGTCGCAATCCGAAAAACGCGACAGATCGTGGACCTGCGTTTGGAAGTGAAGATCGACGCCAACCTCTTCGCAGCGCCGCTGCAGGATCTGAAGCAGCGCAAGGCGCGAACAACCCGCAAAGCCGTTGCCGCCGCAGCGGATCTCGCCGCCTCTGTAGCGGATGACGATGTCGTCCCAGTAAGCGAAGGTTTCCGTGATCCTTGCATAGGATTGTGGATCGCGACTTAAGAATTCCTCGAGTGTCTCATCGGAAAAAACGACGCCGAAGCCGAAGGTGTCGTCGGCGCGGTTCTGCTCATAGACGTCGACCTGCCAGGCGGGCTTGGCCTTCTTGGCAAGGAGCGCCAGATACAGCCCGCCCGGCCCGCCTCCGACAATCGCGATCTTGAAGGTCTTTTTGGCCATTAAGGCAGATTCCGCTCGAACTGGATCAATTATTGTTCCCCGTTCCGTCATGGCCGACCGGCCGGAGCGAAGCGAAGGCGTGTCGGCCATCCATGTACACTTATGCTGCGGTGTTCATGGATGGCCGGGACGCGCTTCCCCCGGAATAAATCCGGGGTACGCGCCGCCCGGCCATGACGAGCTGAACCCAAACAACACCTCATCACAACCGCAATTGGTTCTAGTTGGCAATAACCGCCGTGGTCTCGATTTCGATTTTGGCTTCGGGCTCGACGAGTCCCGAAACGATGATCACGGACATCGTGGGATAATTGCGGCCCATCAATTCTTTCCACGCCGCGCCGAGGTCGGCGAGCGAGGCGGTATATTCCTCGCGGTTGGTGATGAACCAGGTCATGCGTGTGACGTGTTCGGGACCGGCACCGGCTTCTTTCAGCACGGTCAGCGTATTGAGAATCGCCTGGCGAAACTGATCGCGGAAGGACGCGGCGCGAAGCTTACCGCTCGCGTCCCAGCCGATCTGACCGGCGACGAATATGAGTTTTCCTTCCGCTTCAATGCCATTGGCGTAGCCGCGCGGACGGGGCCAACCTTCGGGCTGCAGGACGCGCATGGTCAATTTCCTTCGAAAACGGGCTGCTTCTTGGCGACAAACGCATTGTAGGCGCGCTCGAAATCCTTCGTCTGCATGCAAATGGCTTGCGCCTGGGCCTCGGCTTCAATCGCCATGTCGAGCGGCATGCTCCATTCCTGATTGAGCTGGTTCTTGGTCATCGCGTTCGCGAATGTCGGCCCGCTTGCGAGTTTCGCAGCCCAGCTCTTGGCTTCGGTGTCGAGGGCATCGGCCGTCACGATCTTGTTGAAGAAACCCCAGCGCTCGCCTTCTTCGGCGCTCATGCTGCGGCCATAGAAAAGAAGCTCGGAGGCGCGGCCCTGCCCGATGATCCTCGGCAGGATGGCGCAAGCTCCCATATCGCAGCCGGCCAGCCCCACGCGATTGAAGAGAAACGCGGTCTTGGCATCAGGTGTAGCAAGGCGAATGTCCGCCGCCATCGCCATGATCGCGCCCGCGCCGGCGCACACGCCATTGACTGCCGCGATGAGGGGTTGCGGGCAATGGCGCATCGCTTTCACCAGATCGCCCGTCATCCGCGTGAACGCGAGCAATGCCGGCATCTCCATCTGCACCAAAGGACCGATGATCTCGTGCACGTCGCCGCCGGAAGAGAAATTTCCGCCGGCGCCGCGCACAATGACGGCCTTCACCGCGTCGGCGTAGACCAGCGCGCGGAACATATCGCGCAGCTCGGCATAGGATTCGAACGTCAAGGGATTCTTGCGCTCCGGCCGGTTGAGAGTGGCGGTCCCCACACCGTCGGCAAATTCCCAAAGAAAGTGTTGGGGCTTGAAAGTCTCCGGGTTCATGAAATCCGTCCTTGCAAGGGGCAAAGCTGTTGGCGCAGCTGCGTGCGCTGTTTGTCGTCGCGGCGCAAAAGTCTAGACTATTTCGGCATTGAGGGAGATGGCTCCACGTGGCGCGAATCGCAAAGCATGCCTTCGTCACCGGCGGTGGAAGCGGTATCGGGTTCGCGGTTGCCAAAACCCTGGGTGAAGCCGGTTGGCGGGTGACGATCACGTCCCGCAACAAGGAGAGACTGGAGACCGCGGCGCGCGCAATAAACGGCGTACAGATCCAGAGCCTGGACGTCACCAATCCCGAGTCGGTGCGCGCGGCCGTTAAGGGAGCCTGCGAGACCTCCGGCCCGGTCCAGTTGCTGGTCAACAATGCCGGCGGGGTGAGTACCGCACTGTTCGAAAAGACGAGCACTGAAGCCTGGCAGCAAACGATCGACCTTAATCTGATGGGAACAGTGCATTGCACCCAGGCAGTTCTGCCCGCGATGAAGGCGAGCGGCTGGGGCCGCATCGTCAATATCGCCAGTACTGCGGGTCTCACCGGCTATCGCTACGTCAGCGCCTATGTCGCCGTGAAGCACGCGGTGGTGGGGCTGACGAAATCCCTCGCCCTGGAGCTGGCGAAGTCCGGTATCACGGTCAATGCCGTGTGTCCCGGCTATACCGACACCGAGGTGATCGCGTCCGCGGTGGAGACCATCAGCAAAACCACCAAACGCTCGCGAGAAGAAGCGCTCACGACTTTCACGGCGGCAAACCCGCAAGGACGCCTGGTCAAACCGGAGGAAGTGGCGGCGGCGGTGTTATGGCTCGCCTCGGAGGATGCAGCCGCTGTCAATGGCATCGCACTGCCGATCGCCGGAGGCGAAGTTTGAGCGAATTTTCTCCGCCTGTGTTTCCCGATGAATTCAACATGGCGGACTATTTCGTGTTCGCTAATATCGAGGCGGGGCGCAGTGACAAAATCGCGATCCGTTTCGAAGGCGAAGCGATTTCCTACAGCAAGGTCGCCGACAAAGTGATGGCGGTCGCGCGCAAACTGGTCGGCGACGGATTGCTGCCGGAGCAGCGCGTGCTGATCTGCATGCAGGACCGTCCCGAATTCGTGTATGCTTGGTTCGGCGCGCTCAAAGCCGGCGCCGTGGTCACCCAGATCAATCCGCTGCTGCCGTCATCGGACTACGAATATTATCTGAACTATGTGAAGCCGCAGTTTGCCTTCATCGACGAACAAAGTTTTCTGGAATTTGAAAAAGCGCTGGGGAAAAGCCGCCACTGTGGCGGACACAACAACGTCGTCGTCGCGGGAAAAGTTCCGAGCATGTACAGACCCTTCGATCGCTGGATTGCGGAGAAAGCCGATGCCGAACCATGGCCAACCCGCCGGGACGACCCCGCGGTGTGGCTGTTCACCAGCGGCACGACGGGCCAAAGCAAGGGCGCTGTGCACAGCCACGCGCATTTTGCCTACAACACGGAAGTTTACGCCAAGAATTTCATCGGCATCCGCGAAAGCGACGTGACGATTTCCGGCGCGCGGCTGTTCTTCGGCTACGCCACCGGCACCAATCTGATGTTCCCTTTTGCGGTGGGCGCGACGACGGCGCTGTTCCGCGAGCAGCCGACGCCGGAGCTTCTGTTCGAGACCATCGAAAAACACAAAGCGACCGTGTTCACCAGCGTGCCGACACTGATCAACAAGATGTTGCAGACAGCGCCGGACAAGCGCCGCGATATTTCCAGCGTGCGGCTGATGTGGAGTGCCGGAGAAGCCTTACCGCGCGAACTGCACGACCGCTGGGATCGCGCATTCGGCGTGCCGATCATCGACGGGATCGGCAGCGCCGAAAGCTTTCACATCTATATCAGCAACCGGCCCGGCGATATTCGCCCCGGCAGTCTTGGCAAACTCGTGCCTGGGTATGAAGCCAAACTGGTCGACGACGACGGCAATGCCGTCACGCAAGGCGATGTCGGCACACTGTGGCTCAAGGGAGATTCCGCAGCGCTCTACTACCACTCGGCTTACGAAAAATCGAAGCAGCATTTGCGCGGCGGTTGGATCGTCAGCGGCGACAAATTCCGCCAGGACGAAGATGGTTATTGGTTCTACGAGGGCCGCGGCGACGATCTGCTCAAGAGCGGCGGCATCTATGTCAGCCCGCTCGAAGTCGAGAATTGCCTGATGCAGCACGCAACGGTGCGGGAATGCTGCGTCGTCGGGAAGAAGGACGAGAACGGGCTGGAAAAGCCGCTTGCCATCGTCGTGCTGAAAGAAACGTCGACCGCCTCAGCCGCCTTGGAAGGCGAACTGATCGCTTTCGCGAAGGAAAGAATCGCGCGCTACAAGGCGCCGCACTGGATTGTCTTCGTCGAGACATCGCTGCCGAGAAACGATCGCGACAAGATCGACCGCAAGAAGCTCAAGGCCCAGCATGGATGAACCCGGCTTTCCGCTGATGATGATATCAAGTGGCGAGCGGCAGATGCGGTCCATGCGAAGCCATGGCACGACCGGAAACCAGACACTTTCTGCGCGGCTACGCGCGGAACCAGATTATGCCAGTGTCGCCGAATTAGCCTTGCAGCAGGGGCTCAAGAGTGGTATATCCATCTGGGATATACCTGAGAATTTCATGACTAGCTCCACTGTTTTTACCAGCAACCGCAGTCAGGCCGTGCGCCTGCCCAAGGCCGTGGCCTTTCCCGAAACCGTGCATCACGTCGACATTCTGAAGGTCGGTCGCAGCCGCGTTATCGTGCCCAAGGGCAGGAGATGGGACGATCTCTTTCAAAGCGGCCAGCGGCTCAGCGCAGATTTTGTGGCCGACCGCGACCAACCCGCTGTCGAGGAACGCGAGCCGTTCTAAATGCTTGCTTACATGCTCGATACAAACATCTGCATCTATGTGATGAAGAACTACCCTCCCGAATTGCGAGAGAAGTTCAACGCACTCGCCGAGCAACTCTGCATATCGAGTATTACACTCAGCGAATTACACTATGGCGCGGAGAAGTCGACGCGACGAATCGAAAACCTGAGTGCCATAGAAAATTTTACCGCGCGCCTCGAGGTGCTTTCGTTCGCAGAAAAAGCGGCCGCGCACTATGGCCAACTGCGGGCGGAGCTGGAACGCGCGGGAACACCGTGCGGCGCGCATGACATGCAGATTGGCGCCCACGCCCGCAGCGAGGGATTGATCCTCGTCACCAACAACGTGCGTGAGTTCGCCCGGATGCCGGGCCTGCGGACTGAGAATTGGGTGTAGTCCAGACAGAGCCCTTCGCATTCTGACCGCTTGCGCGCTTTGTGCCGGGCTGGATGATTTTCCGAGCAAGCCGCGACGACGACCGAAAAACGGGCCTATGACGCAGGCTTTCAAGACTATGACTGCAGCGCTGGTGACTGCGATCATCATAGGCGCTTCCATCCAGAGCTGTCGCTTTGGTTCCGCTCCGAGGCGTAGCAGTTGTCGTCACCACGGATTTTGCATTCCGATTCGGATGTGACGCGGGCGATCGTGTGGGCTCTTCTCGATGACCGCCATGCTATTGTAAAAATGGATACAGTCGATTGTGCGATGCGCATTGTGCACGCCCTGGCGATGGCTGTGAAAATCCGCGTGCATATCGTCGACGATGTTCTTGGCAAATTCCACGAACGTCGTGCGCCGGCGATATCCGCCCGCGAACTTTCCGCGCCAGTATGAAGCGTGGAGATCTTCGCAAATGTAGATTCCATCGGCTGCGAGCAGAGGAAACAGGATTTCGAAGCTTGCGATCTGGTGGCGCGAAACGTGGCCGCCGTCATCGACGACGATGTCGACACCGCCCATTTCCGCGACGACAGTCTTCAGGAAGGCGCTGTCGCTCTGCGAGCCGATGCGGACATTGCCGTTCAGCCCGTCCAGTTCGGCGCAGCGCGGGTCGATGTCGATGCCGAAGATGATCGCCTGCTTTCCGAAATATTCGCGCCAAAGACGCAAGGAGCCGCCTTTGTAGACGCCGATCTCCAGCAATCGCACGGGCCTGTCGGCGTTTCTAAACCGCGACAGATGCCGATCGTAGACGGAGAGATAGTGCGTCCACTTGGTCACCTGCGGACCATCGGCGCGATAAAACGCCCGGTGCATATCCGTTCGCTGACGCTCGGCATCGCCGATGTCGGAATCCATGACAGAGAACCGGGTGGAATCGGCGAGAGGCTGGACGCCCAAACGGCGGCCAAGTCTTCGCCACAGATCCGCGATTGCATCGGTAGGGTTCACGGCCCGGAGCCTACAACAATTCGACCAACTTGCGGGCGACGGATTGGCGGGCCTCGGGGAGGTCGAAAAATCTTGAGCGCAGCGAAGGATTTTTCGGTTGGGGGGAAGTGCTGTTCGCGTTCTATGCTTCGACGCTTCCCCCCCACCCGAAATTTGCTTCGCAAATTTCGACCTCCCCGCAAGGGGGAGGTGAAAGTGGGAGGACGATTCCTACCTGAATGCGTGTTGCTCCAGCATCCACAACAGATCGGCGAACTCTTTTTCGCTTAGCCCAGTCTGAACCATCCGTGACAGCATCGTGATCGGACAGTCGGGCGCGAAGCGTTTGATCGATTCGATGGTTTCGGAGAGTGGCGCCGCGCTTTGCGGACTTTCGTTGATCACGAGCGAGGCGATGGCGATTCCGCGGCGGCGAAGAACCTCCAGCGCCGTCAGCGTATGGCTGATCGTTCCCAGATAGCTGCCGGTGACGAGAATGACGGGAAGCCCAAGTTCGCTCATCCAGTCGAGAACTGTGTGGCGCTCGTCGAGCGGCACCATCACGCCGCCGACACCTTCGAGGAAAAGCGTCCCTGCGCTCGCAGTGATCTCGTTTCGGCAAAACTTCACGAGCTCCGCGAAATCGATTGTCCGGTTCTCGCGCGCCGCGGCCATGTCCGGCGACAGCGGTGCCTCGAAACGCCAGGGCGAGAGCTTGGCAATCGATTGCGGCGTCACCGGCTCCCCAAGCGCTTGCAGCAACACGCCGGGATCACTCAGTGCCGCCTCTGTCATGTCGAAACCGCTGACGATCGGTTTCAACGCGGCGACCGATTTTCCTGCCGTGCGCAAATGACGAACGAGACCAGCCGTCACGAAAGTTTTGCCGATGTCGGTACCGGTGGCGGTGACGAAGTAAGCGCTCATGCGGCCAGCGGCAGGATCTTCTCGCGCACGATTTTCGCCATGCGCGCGATCTCGTCTTCGGGATGACCCGCCGTGAACGCGAGCCTGAGGCGCGCGGTGCCGGCGGGCACGGTGGGCGGGCGGATGGCGATGGCGAGAAAGCCTTCGCGTTCCAGCACCGATTGCGCTTCGAGCGCCAGAACCGGATCGCCCAGCAGAATAGGCACAATCGGGCTTTCGGCCAGCGGCAGGTTGGCGGCGCGGGTAAAGCTTCGCGCGTTCGCCAGCGGCCGCGCGCACAGCGCGGCATCGGTCTCGATGAGGTCGAGGGCGGCGAGCGCGGCCGCGGCATTGGCCGGCGGAAGACCGGTAGAATAGATCAGCGTGCGGGCGCGCGTTTTGACGAGATCGACCACCGCCTGCGAGGCGCAGAGATAGCCGCCATAGGAGCCCAGCGCCTTGGAGAGCGTTCCCATCTGCAGATCGATGTTCGGCTTCTCGCCGCTCGCATAGGCAGAGCCGCGGCCCTCGCCCAACACGCCGAGCCCGTGCGCGTCATCGCTCATCAGCGATGCATCATGCTCGGCTGCCAACGCGCTCAGCCGCGCGAGCGGTGCGAGATCGCCGTCCATGGAGAAGACACCATCGGTGAGGATGAGCGCACGGCGATATCGCGCGCGATGCTCGCGCAGCAGTTCGCGCAAATGTGCCATGTCGTTGTGACGGAATATGACGGTCTTCGCCTGCGACAGCTGCGCGCCGGCGAACAGGCAGGCATGCGACAGCGCATCGATGAGCAAGATATCCTCAGCACCAATCAGAGCTGGAACAATGCCGGCGTTGGCCAAATAACCGGAGCCGAACACGCAAGCCGCCTCGGTCCCCTTGAGCCGCGCCAGCCGGCGCTCGAGATCCTCCAGAAGCGGATGGTTGCCGGTGACGAGCCGGGAAGCTCCGGCGCCCGCGCCGTATCTCTCGATCGCCGCTATCGCCGCCGCTTTCACTTTGGGATGATGCGTCAGATTGAGATAGTCGTTGCAGGAGAAGGAAAGATAACGCCGCGTTCCCCGGGTCACCCAAACGCCGTCTTCGCGCACCGTTTCGACCAGCGTGCGCCTCAGATGCTGGACGTCCAGATTCTCCAGTTTGGCTTTGGCAAATTCATCGAGCGAAGACATTGGGCGGCAACGACTTTCCGGTTTGCGGGTCGGCCCGGTTTGCGGGTCGGCAAGCCCTCGATATAAGAGCTTTCCCCGCCGTCCCACAACGCCAGGCTCAGCCATGAACGCCCCCGCATCCGACACAGCCTTCGATCATCACCCGCGCAGCGATTGGACACGCGAGGAGATCCGCGCGCTGTTCGCCTTGCCTTTTGCGGAGTTGATCTTCCGCGCGCAAGGCATTCACCGGGCGAATTTCGACGCGAGCGAAGTGCAGGTCTCCACGCTTCTCTCCATCAAGACCGGCGGCTGCCCGGAGGATTGCGGCTATTGCTCGCAGAGCGCCTTTCACGAGACGGGGCTCAAGGCGAACAAACTGATGGACACCGAGAGCGTGCTGGCAGACGCCAAGCGCGCCAAAGACGGCGGTGCCACGCGCTTCTGCATGGGTGCTGCCTGGCGCTCGCCCAAGGACAAGGATCTGGACGCGGTCTGTGAGATGGTCTCCGGCGTGAAGGCGCTGGGGCTCGAAACCTGCGTGACGCTTGGCATGCTGACGGCGCCACAGGCCGCGCGCCTGAAGGATTCCGGGCTCGACTATTACAATCACAACCTCGACACCTCGCCCGAGTACTATCAGCAGATCATCACGACGCGGACGTACGAGGACCGTCTTGAGACACTCGATCATGTGCGCAATGCCGGCATTCACGTCTGCTGCGGCGGCATCGTGGGGATGAGCGAAACGGCGGAGGATCGCGTCGGCATGATCCATGCGCTCGCGACACTCCCCGCTCATCCCGAAAGCGTACCGATCAACATGCTGATGCGCATCGAAGGCACCAAGCTCGGCGAGAGCGCGCCGCTCGACGCCATCGATTTCGTGCGCACCATCGCGGTGGCGCGGATCACCATGCCCAAATCGATGGTGCGGCTGGCGGCGGGGCGCGATCACATGAGCGATGAGACACAGGCGCTCTGCTTCCTGGCCGGCGCCAATTCCATCTTCGTGGGCGAAAAACTTCTGACCACCGCCAATCCCAGCCAGCGCCACGATCGCAATCTGTTCGACAAGCTCGGCCTGCGCCCGATGCCGCTCTAGCCCCGATATCGATCTGGCAATGGCGGCCGAAAAACCGGAGTGGTTCGAGCGCGGGTTTGCGCACATCTGGCTGCCCTACACGCAGATGAAGACGACGCCGCCGCCGCTCGCGGTGGCGCGCACGCAAGGCACGCGAATCATCCTTGCCGATGGACGCGAATTGGTCGACGGCATCGCGTCGTGGTGGACGGCCTGCCACGGCTACAACCACCCCCACATTCGCGAGGCGGTGCAGCGCCAGCTTGAGCGTCTTCCGCATGTGATGCTGGGCGGACTTGTGCATGAGCAGGCGCTCAGCCTCGCAGCGCGGCTCTGCGCGCTTCTGCCCGAGCCACTCAGCCGCGTGTTCTTTTCGGATTCCGGATCTGTCGCCGTGGAAGTCGCCATGAAGATGGCGACGCAACATTGGCTCAACCAGGGCGTTCGCGGCCGCACCAAGTTTCTCGCCTTCAAAGGCGGCTATCACGGCGACACCATCGCCACCATGGCGGTGTGCGATCCCGAAGAAGGCATGCATGCGCTCTTTGCCGGCATGCTTCCCGAACATCATGTGATCGACTTGCCGCGCGACGAAGAATCCGACACTTCGTTGAACCGTTTTCTGGAACGCCATGCCGGCGAGATCGCGGGAATTCTCGTCGAGCCTTTGGTGCAAGGTGCGGGCGGCATGCTGTTTCACGACGAGCATGTGCTCAAACGGTTGAGACGGGCCGCGGACAAGTACGATCTGCTTCTCATCTTCGATGAAATCTTCACCGGTTTCGGGCGCACCGCGCAGATGTTTGCGCTCGAAGCCGCCCAGGTGACGCCCGATATCATCACGCTCGGCAAAGGATTGACGGGCGGCACACTGCCGCTTGCCGCAACCATCGCCAGCCAGAAGATCTTCGAGGCTTTTTGGTCCGACGATTCCGCGGCAGCCCTCATGCATGGCCCCACTTTCATGGGCAATGCGCTCGGCTGCGCGGCGGCCAATGCGTCGCTCGATCTGTTCGAACGCGAACCGCGCCTGCTGCAAGCCGCGGAAATCGGCAAAGCGATGACAAAAGGACTGGGCCCGTGTCTTGGCTACAAGGGCGTGAAGGATGTCCGCGTGCGCGGCGCCATCGGGGTCGTCGAACTCGACCGCATCGCCAATCTCAATGAGTTGAAGCGCCGCTTCGTCGAAGCCGGCGTCTGGGTGCGCCCCTTCCGCAACACCGTCTATCTCACCCCGGCGCTGACGATAGGGGAAGAGGACCTGACGACGCTCACGCGTGTCATTCGCGAGGTTCTAGAGGAATCCGGATACGGATAGAATCGTTTTTCCCCTTTCGCCTCCCCCTTGCGGGGAGGCCGAAATTTGCGGAACGCAAATTTCGGGTGGGGGGAAGCATCGATGCTCTACTTACCCGCATTTCTAGCGAGAGGACGCTTCACCGCTTCCCCCCACCCGAAAATCCTTCGCTGCGCTCGGGATTTGTCGACCTCCCGCCCGCCTCCGCTTCGCTTCGGCGCGGCAGGAGCGAACTCAAGGCGCGCCGTAGCTTTCAGCGAAGGCGGCAAGGGGGAGGTGAAAATTACGGCTGCAGCCACTTCACTCCACAAGCCGAACGTCCAGCGGACGCTCGTCGCTGCGGCCGCGGTCGTCGACCGTGCGCACCCGAAAGGTGCCTGCCATGGGAGGCTGCCAGTAGAGCGGCCGGTCCGGCGAACTCATCCCCACAAAAGCGTCGTCGACGAACCAGTAGAGCGTGCGTGAATCGGCATCGGCGGTGGCATTGAAGGCGATGCGCTGACGATCGAGCTGCTGCAAGCGCATGACATAGGCACTGCCGCGCAGGGGTGAGGTGATGTGCGGCGCGGCGCCTTCCAGCGCGCCCGCATCCGTGCAATCGGGATTTTGCGGCGGCTTGCGGCGGGGAATTCCCGCGTCGATGAACACCTGTTGCAGGTCGGACGACCAGAATTCGAAAACTTCCTGATGCACGCGCTTGCCCGCATAGGGCGGACAGGCGGGAAGGCCGGTCGCGTCGTCGATCATGATGGGGCGGTGCACGTCGCTGGCGCGAATGGGAGATTTTCCGGGAATGAACCAGGTCGTGCCTTTCTGCGGGCACCACTGGTTGGGAAGCGCGCCGCTGGCAAGGCAGATCTCCACACGCGCAACGCCGGGCGGCGGGCGCCTGGAACGATCGACGAGGCCGCGATGCTCCGCTTCGATTGCGTCGACAATCTGAAAGAACAAGGGCGCCGCGGCATCGACGCCGACGAAAGCGGGATTGCCCGAGCCGTCGAAGTTGCCGACCCAGACGACGAGCACATAGGGTCCGAAACTTCCCGCCGTCCACGCGTCACGAAACGACCACGACGTGCCGGTTTTCCAATAGAGCGGTACCTGAGCAGGCTGCGCGCCGGTGGCTTCATCGGGGCGCTCGTGCTGGCGCAGCATGTCCATCACCATGAAGCTTGCTTCGGCACTGAGAAGACGCGTTCCCGCGCTCTGCGGATCGTTTGCATTCAACCGCAGCGGCTTCAGCACGCCGCGATTGACGAGCAAGGCGTAGAGGCTCGCGAGCTCCTGCATGCTCACTTCGCCGCCGCCGAGCACCAGCGCGAGGCCGTAGTGCTCTTCGCTCGCCATGTGGCTGATGCCGGCTTCCTGGAGGAATTGATAGAGATCGGGCGAATGCAGCTGCGAAGCCACCCAAACGGCCGGAATATTGCGGCTGCGATTGAGCGCATCGGTCGCCGTGATGGGGCCGAGGAATTTCCCATCGAAATTTTCCGGCGTGTAGGGACCGAACGAGGTCGGCACGTCTCGCAATACGGTCTGCGGATGCAGCACGCCTTGATCGAACCCCAGCGCGTAAATGAAGGGCTTGAGTGTGGAACCCGGCGAGCGGCGCGCCAGCGTGCCGTTCACCTGACCCTGCAAGTCGCGGTCGGAAAGGATACGTCGACAGTTTACAGAATTCCCAAACTTGCTTTGCGTTGAACAGCGCGTTCGATACAGATTGGGAACTCTGAATATGTCGCCGTAACCCGCATCCCGTGAAACGATCAACTGGGTGTTTGGGTGTCTTTGGCTCAAGCCCAGGGCGATTTCGGTGCGCTCTGCGTTTGAGGTGGCGCGGCTGCCGCCGCGCCGGATGCGTCGTCGGGCAGGCCGCCGAGACGCTCGAGAATGCGAATGCGTTCTTCTATCGGGGGATGGGTGGCGAAGAGCCCGCCCAGATCGAAAGCCGACGGCGCGTTCTCGATGAACATCTGGCGCACTTCCGTCGGCACATGAGCGATTTCCGGATTGACGGAGATCTTGCGCAACGCGCTGATCAGGGCCCCCGGATTCTTGGTGAGATCGACCGACCCCGCATCGGCCAGGAGCTCGCGCCGCCGCGAAAGAGCGAGCCGCAGGATCAACGCCAGCACATAGCCGACGAACAGCATGACGGCGGCGATCAGCATCAGGATGGCGACGCCGCCGGCACCCTTCCCCCGCGCGCGGAAGGATGCAAAGCGCAGGCTCCGCCACATCATCTGCGCCATAAAGGAGATCATGCCGGTGAAGACGATGGTGACGATAAGCAGCCGGCAATCGCGGTCCATGATGTGCGTCAGTTCGTGGCCGAGCACTGCTTCCAACTCATCTTTGTTCAACGTGGCGAGCAGCCCGCTCGTCACCGTGATGGCATAGCTCTTCTCGTCAATCCCGCTGGCATAAGCATTCAGAGCATCGCTCTGGATGACGTAGAGGTTCGGCGTCTTAAGGCCCCGCGAGATGCAGAGATTTTCCAGCAGGTTGTAGAGCTCAGGCTGCTCCTGGCGTGTCACGGGCTTGGCGCCGGTGGCCATATGGATGATCGCATCGTTGAAGAAGTAACCGATGAGGACCCAGACGGCGGCGACACCGAACACGATCGGCCACCAGGCATAGACGGCGGAAAGCGCCAGATCGAACGGGCTTGCGCTCCCCAATACCGGCTGCAGGTCGAACATTTCGAAAGCCGCAAAACGATCGTAGGCGTTTGCGCCGCCGCCGGCGCGCATCAGCAATCCGAAAAAGAAGAAAATTCCCCCCACCAGCAAAAGCAGCAGGAACGGGAAGGCGAGCAGCAGCACCGTCGACTTGAGATTGTTGTTCCAGCGATAGGTGGAAAGGCCGAGCGGCGCGGGGGCTGTCATCGATGTTATCGGGCGCTCAATGTTATCGGACGCTCACGGGCCGAAGGCGAGTTTCGGAGGCTCCTTGGCCTCGGCGGATTCCGCAGGCGTCATCTCGAACATCTGCGCCGGCGCGAAGCCCAGCGCTCCCGCAAACAGCACGGCCGGAAACTGCTGGGCCGCGGTGTTGTATTCCGCCGCCGCGCTGTTGAGGAATCTACGCGACGCGGCGATCTTGTTTTCCACGTCGCCCAATTCGTCCTGCAGCCGGAGGAAGTTGTCGCTCGCCTTGAGCTGCGGATAGTTTTCAGCGACCGCCATCAGGTTCATCAGCGCGCCCGAGAGTGCTCCCTCCGCCGCGCTCTTCTCCGCGACACCGCTGGCGCGTACGGCCGCGGCGCGAGCTTGCGCCACCTGCGTGAAGACGCCGCTTTCATGCGCGGCATAGCCTTTGACCGTCTCGGCCAGGTTGGGGATGAGGTCGTGGCGCAGTTTCAGCTGCACGTCGATGTCGGCGAAGGCGCGCTTCCAAGCCTGTCGCAGCGCCACCAGGCGGTTGAACACGAAGACAACATAGAGAAGCACAAGGCCAAGAACGATGAGCAGGATTGTGGTTGCCGACATGGGGCGGTCCGAAATTGGCGGGTGCGCTGGAAAATCGCTGAAGACGATACACCACCGCCGCACCGGCGGTCATCTTGCAGCTAGCAGCGTAGGTCGCAACTGTCCCCGAATTACGTGTCTCACCGATGGGCTGCAGTCCACAATCCATTGCCGCGTTGGGTGTGCCCGCTGCGCACTGCCACGAACGATTGCCGGAGCAAGACGGAGTGTAGCCTGCCACTCGAAGCTGCGAAGGGTGGCGCGCCCGAAAGGATTCGAACCTCTGACCCCCAGATTCGTAGTCTGGTGCTCTATCCAGCTGAGCTACGGGCGCCCGCGGGGCGGGGAAACTACGCAGCACCCGGCGTCGTTGCAAGCCGATTTCGGGGGAAAATGAGCCTGTCCGGAGGGTTACAACCGGCACGGCAAGACGAGAGGCCTCAATCGGCATAAGCTGCGTCAACTACGAAAGAATTTCCCCCAGAAAGCAGCCGCTTGCGCTCTTGTCCACAGGGCGAGCCGTGTTTAAGACTGCGAGCCAGCCGCGTGCGTCTTCAAAACCGTGCGGGCGGGCTGTAACTGGCGACCGGAAGGTCCATAGAACCGGTGCCACGGGGCGGGCGGAAACATTCCGCCAAAGCGGAGAGCAATCATGCGGCATATTCGGTCAGCGGCGGGCGACAAGCGCATCACGGCTTTCGTGGTCGCGGCGCTCGCATTTGCGCCATGGCTCTCGGGCTGCGGCAGCGTCGACGACGCGCTGTTCGGGTCGGATAGCCAACCGGTCGCCGCCGATACAACGCAACCGACAACCGACCAATCTCAGCTGCCCGGTACACTTCCCGGCACGTTGCCCGGCGCCGTGGTTCCGGTCACGACCGGCACCAGCACAACCATCACGCCGATTGGCATCGAAGCCGGCAGCGACACCGGCACCGCCGTCAACCGCAAAATCCAGCAGCTGCGCAACGACGTGAGCACCTTGCAGAGCAAGATTGTCTCCAATGCCGATCAATTGGCATCCTTGCGCTCCGCCGCCGCGGCCTATGCGGGCACCTACCACGAAGCCAAGGCGCAGATTACCCAGCGCCTGCAGATGGGCACCACCCGCGGCAATCCCGAACTGGTGGCGCAATGGAATACCGCCCAAAGCGCGCTCGATCAGCTGACGACGAACATCAATGGCCTCACGGCCGCCGGCACCGACATCACCGGCGATTCCTCCAGCGCGCATTACGCGCTCGACACCATCCAGGCGACGTTCAACGTTTCGGGCGCGGTTGACGAAGATCATCGCCAATTGTCGGTGCTGCAAGACGAAACCAATCAGACGATCGTCCTGATCGACAAATTGCTGACGGACGTTTCGAGCGATGTGCAGCGCCAGACCGCCTATGTCGCCAATGAGCGCGCGAACCTGACCACGCTCGCCGCCGCCATCAAGAACGGCGAACTCTATGGCGGCGAACTCGGCAATGTGATGATGGCATCCGCTACCACGCCGCCGGGCGCTTACGGTCCGGGCCTCGGCTCGACGCCCCTTGTGACGATCAAGTTCGATCGTGCCGGCGTCGAATATCAGCAGATTCTCTACACGGCGCTGGCACAGGCGCTGCAGAGCCGCCCGAGCGCGGGCTTCGACGTCGTCGCCGTTTCGCCGACACGCGGCACCGCCGCGGCCGTCCAACTGGCGCAAACAAGCGCCAAGCGTCATGCCCAGGAAGTGTTCCGTTCGATGACGGACATGGGCGTGCCGGCGACGCGCCTTGCGATTTCGTCCGCCACCGATCCGTCGATCGGGGCGAGCGAAGTACGCGTCTTCGTACGCTGATCTTCAGTAGTTTTACCAAAAAGAAAAATTTGCACGCGGAGCCGCGGAGGTTCGAGTTCAGTCTTGAATCGCTCGTAGCTTTTGAAGATTGAATTGGCGCGCGAAGCGCGCCGATATTCTTCGACGCCGCAACTATGAGCGACCGCAGCGGGTGCTCCTCCGCGGCTCCGCGCCTCCGCGTGAATCCTTTATCTTGTCACACCACGCCGTTCGATTTGAAGAAGGCGAGCATTTCGCTCCAGGCTTGCCTGGCGTCCTTTTCGTTATAGGACGAACGGTAATCGGCAAAGAAGCCGTGCCCGGCATCCATGAAGACTTCGAGGCGATCTTTGGTCTGGTCGGCTTTGGCGAGCGCGGCCTGCATGCTTGTGACATCCGAAACCGGAATGCCTTTGTCGAGCCCGCCATACATGCCCAGCACGGGCGCCTTCATGTCGCCCACCAGATCGAGCGGAAATTTCGGCCGCAGCGGACTGATTTGCGCCGGCCCGCGCAACTGCCCGTAAAAAGCGACGCCCGCCCTCAAGGCGGGATTGTGCGCGGCGTAGAGCCAAACGATGCGCCCGCCCCAGCAAAATCCCGTGATGCCCAGGCGCCGCGTATCGGCCCCGTCGCCGCCCGCGAACGCAACGGCGGAATCGATGTCCGACATCACTTCGGAATCCGGCACCTTGGAGACGATGTTGGTCATCAGATCCTTCGCGGTGCTCATGTCGTATTTGCCGGGATCGCCGTAGCGCGCGTAGAGCGACGGCGCGATGGCGTAATAGCCTTTGTGCGCGAAGCGGCGGCAGATGTCGCGGATGTGTTCGTGCACGCCGAAGATCTCCTGCACGACGACAACGGTGGGAAGGTTTGTTTTGCCGGTAGGCTTAGCGCGGTAGCCGGGAATCTTTCCATCGGAAACCGGAATGCCGATCTCGCCTGCGTCGAGTCCGTTGGCATCGGTGATAATGGCATCGGCTCTGATCGGTCCCGCGGCCAAGGTGAAACCGGCGACCAATCCGCTGGCCGCAAACACGCGCCGCGAGATCGTCACCGGCCGCGTGGAAAGTTCCGATTCGAGCTTCATGATCCGTCTCCTTACTTGACCCCGAACGTATCCCTATAACTTTTCATGTGCGCAAGCGTTTCGGCTTCATAGACGCCGCGCGCGATGGCCCGCGACAGGCAATCGGCCGCGATCATGCCCATGCGCATGACGTCGCGCTGGCGCGGTTCGTAGAGAGAACGCTTCGCCGTGGACAGCGCAAACACGACATCGCCGTCCGTCGGCGCGTGGACGGGACGCAACGCGCGCGCCATGCCATCCGCCGCCATAATGGCGACGCGGCCAAGCTCGGTGCGCGTCAACTCGGCGTCCGTCGCGACGATCGCGATGGTCGTGTTCTCGCGCGGACGCTGCGCGCCCTTCATGTCGGACGGCAGATCGAGATCGAAGCCGTCCCATTTGCCTGTCCCTCCGAATGGCCTTCGGCCGCCGAATTCGTTCTGCTGCTCAAAAGGGAATGCCCAAAACACATCCGTTCCGGGCATGACGGGCGAGCCAACGGAATTGACGGCCACGAGCGCGCCGACCGTGAAACCATCCGTGGTGACGGAAGAAGCGCTCCCTAGCCCGCCTTTATAGAGACCGGCCGTAGCGCCATAACCGGCACCTGCGTTTCCCAGACGGAATTCTTCGCCTGCCGTCTCGATCGCCTTGATCCCGAGCGCACGATAGGGCGGCGTCTCGCCCCAATTCTTATCGCCGCCATTGATGAGGTCGAACAGGATCGCGGCCGGCACGATGGGCGCCGCCGGCGCGTTCGCCGCCAAGCGAAAGCCGCGGCCGCGCGCGCCAAGCCAAGCCATCGCGCCGCTTGCGGCATCGAGCCCGTAGACCGACCCGCCCGACAGCACGATCGCGTCGACACCACCTGCCAACGCGGTGGGGTCCAACGCATCGGTCTCGCGCGTTCCCGGCGCGCCACCGCGGATATCGACGGCTGCTGCCGCTGCGGAATCGGGAACAAGAACCGTGACGCCGGTGCGGACCGATGCATCTTCCGCCTGCCCCACTTTGAGGCCCGGCACATCTGTGATGAGGTTGCGTTTTCCTGGCCGTATCATGCATGGGACGCTAGCCTTTGCGTCCCGATCCGAAAAGAGAGCTCCATGATCTTGCGCAGACTTGTCACTTGCCTCGTCTTGCTCGCGGCCGCAGCTGCGCCCGCTGCGGGGGCGGAAAAGCCTGCCACCCGCCACATGATTTCCGCGGCGAATCCGTATGCATCGAAAGCAGGGCTCGAAATGCTGCGGGCCGGCGGCTCGGCCGTGGATGCCGCCATCGCCGCGCAACTGGTGCTGACCTTGGTCGAACCGGAATCCTCCGGTATCGGCGGTGGTGCTTTTCTTCTGCTTTACGATCCTGCCAAGAAGAAAGTGACCAGCTTCGACGGACGCGAGACTGCGCCCGCATCGGCCAAACCCGACATGTTCCTCGACGCGCAGGGAAAACCGCGCGCGCACTTCGACGCGATTCCGGGCGGGCTCTCGGTGGGCGTACCGGGCGACGTCGCGATGCTCGAGCTCGCGCACAAGAAATACGGCAGGCTCCCCTGGGCGCGCCTGTTCCAGCCAGCGATCAGACTTGCGCAGAACGGATTTCCCGTCGGGCGGAAATTGGCGGCAACCCTGCGCGCCTTCCCGCAGATGGCGCAGATGCCCGACATCAAGCGCTATTTCTACAAGAAGGACGGAACGCCGATCGGCGAAGGCGAGATCCTCAAAAACCCCGAACTGGCCGCGACCTTGCGCCTGATCGCCAAGAAGGGCGCCAAGGCGTTTTATTCGGGCGCGATTGCACAGGCGATCATCAACAAGGTGAACCACGCGCCGGTCAATCCGGCCGTGATGACGCTCGCCGATATCGCAAAATACCGCGCGGTGGAGCGCGCGCCGGTGTGCGGGACCTATCGGGTCTACAGACTTTGTTCGATGGGCCCGCCGAGTTCGGGCGGCGTCGCGGTGCTGCAGATCCTAGGAATGCTGGAACGTTTTCCCCAAGATCAGCTGCAACCTAACACTCTGAGCGAAGTGCATCTCTTTGCCGAAGCGAGCAGGCTTGCTTTTGCCGATCGCGCCAAATATCTGGCCGACCCCGATGTGGTGAACGTGCCGGTTGACGGCCTCATTAGCCGCGACTACCTCGCCGAGCGCTCCAAACTCATCGATCCCGCCAAGGATATGGGTGTCGCAGCGGCGGGAACGCCGCCGACCAAACATGTGCTGCTCGACTTTGCGCCCCAGCGCACGCCGCAGCTTCCCGGCACCAGCCATCTTTCCGTGGTCGACGATCGCGGGGAAGTGGTCTCGATGACGACGACCGTCGAATTCGTCTTCGGTTCGGAGATGATGGCGAAGGGATTCTTCCTCAACAATCAGCTGACCGACTTTTCCTTCGAGTCGGTGCGCGACGGACAGCCCGTGGCCAACGCGCCGGCGCCCGGAAAACGCCCCTTGAGCGCGATGTCGCCGACCATCGTGTTCGATGCCGACGGCAAGTTCAAAATCGCTGCCGGCTCGCCGGGCGGCCCGATGATCATCGAATATGTCGCCAATGCGCTGGTGGCAATGCTGGACGGCAATCTCGATTCGCAAGCGGCGTCGGCACTGCCTCACGTCGCCAATCCCAACGGTCCGACGATTCTGGAAAAAGGAACGTTGCTGGAAGCATTGACGCCACAGCTGACGGCGATGGGCCACAAGGTCGTCACGGCCGATCTAGAAAGCGGGCTTCACATCATCGAACGCATCAAGGGCGGTTATATCGGCGGCGCCGACCCCAGGCGCGACGGCGTGGTGCTGGGGGATTAGCGCTTCACTTTGGCGAGCGTCGTGCGCGGTGAGACGGGATTGGTTCGCGCGGAGACGCGGAGGCGCAGAGATGACAGCGCAGGTGATCATCGGCCGGATTTAACTGACGAATTTTGTCGGCGCGCTTCGCGCGCCAGCAACGATGGCTTCAGCACGTGAGGAAGCACTCCGGGTACTCGGTATCTCCGCGGCTCCGCGTCTCCGCGCGAACCGTTTCCCTTGAGACACCGTTCTGCAGGTGAAGAGCTATTTCTTCGCGACAATGAAAATCCGCTGGAACGGAAACAGTGTTTTTCCATCCGCGCGCTTGGGATAGGCCTCGCGCAACCGGCGGCGGTATTCGCTCAAATAGGCTTCGCGTTCTTCACCCTCGAGCGCTTGGGCAAAGGGACGCAAACCCGTGGCGCTGACCCAGCGATAGACGGGATCATCGCCCTCCATCACCTGCAGATAGCTCGTTTCCCAGATGTCGAGCGAGGCGGTGTGTTCGGCTAGAATATCGAAATAGAAGCCCGGCTCTCCGACGTTGAGTTTGCGCACGTCGCGCAATTTCGCGGACCAGGGACCGCTGGCGGCGACTTCGCGCATGAGAACATGCGAGGGGGCATCGAAATTGCGCGGCATCTGAAAGGCGAAGGTGCCGCCGTCTTCGATGTATCCCATCAGGCGCGGCAACAGGTGTCGATGATCGTCCAGCCATTGCAGTGTGGCATTGGAGAAAATCACGTCGTAGCGCTGCGAGGGCGACCAATGCGCGACATCGGCCAAAGTCCAGCGCGCCTTCACGCCCGACGCCTTCGCACCCGCGATCATCTCCTGCGACGACTCGATGCCTTCGACATCGGCATTCGGCCAGCGCGCGACGAGAAGCCCCGTCGAGTTGCCCGGGCCGCAGCCGAGATCGGCGACCCGCTTGGGATCGGCATTGGTCACGCGCGAAAGAAGTTCGCCAGCCGGACGCGTACGCTCGTCTGCGAACGCCATGTAGATTTTCGGGTCCCAACTCATCCGCTTGCTTCCCGATCCGGAATGTCGACACGGAAGCAGGTGCCAAGCGCGCCCGTCTCGGTGAGCGTGACGTCGCCGCCATGCGCGCGCGCCAGATCGCGCGCGATGGTGAGCCCCAGCCCCGAACCGCCAGGCTTGGCGGTGCTGGCGAAGGGTTGAAACAGGCGGGCGCGAACGGCTTGGGCAATGCCGGGGCCGTTGTCGGCTACCTCGATGAAGACGTGGCGGCCCTGGCGCTGCGCAGCGATCCTGATCTCGCCGGAGGCGCGCTCGCCGATCGCTTCGGAAGCGTTGCGCACCAAATTCAGCACGATGCGGAAGAGCTGTTCGGAATCGGCATCGACCTCAAGCTCGGGATCGATGGAGATGAAGACGGCGATCGCCTGCTCCGGCGTCTTGCCCGAAACAGCCGACATGGCCGCCTCGTCGACCAAAGGCAAGACGCGCAAGCGGCGGCGCTCTGGCGGGTGCTCTTCGGCGCGGCCATAGCGCAGCGTGTTGGTGGCGAGCGCCACGGCGCGGTCGATCGACGCAACCAGGCGCGGCGCCAAGCGCTGCACGACCGGATCGTCCACGCTGGAAAGACGGTCCGAGGCGATCTGGGCGCTGGAGAGAATGTTGCGCAGGTCGTGCTGGATTTTCGCGACCGCCGCCCCCAAAGCCGCGAGCCGGCCTTTCTGTTGAATAAAGCCGTAGAGGTCGCGCTGCATGACGGCGAGTTCGCGCTCCGCCAATCCGATCTCGTCGCGGCGCACCGAGGCGGAGACAATGCGCGAAGCATCTTCGGGATTTTCCCGAAACGTCACCATGGCATGGGTGATGCGCCGCATCGGACGCACGAGAACGAGATAGAGACTGAGGAACACAAGCAGCGCCGTCACCAGCGAAATCGCCAAAGCGAGCAGCAACGTTCGTTCGGCGAATTGGACGAGGTCGCGCCGGATCGGTTCTTCGGCGACGATCACTTCGACGTCCTCAGCGCCGGTGATGCGCGTGTGCGAAACCACGTGAAGGACGCGATCCCCACCGGCGAAAATCGAATTCAACGCTTCCGCCATTTCGGTAAAGACATTGGCGGAGCGCAGATCGATGGTGCGGTCGATCTTCTGTGGCAAAACCTGATCGCCCAGGAACAATTCGCGCTGATAAGAACGCTTGAGCATCACGGCCGTGGCGCCGGCGCGCATCAAGAGCTCGTTGCGCAATGCCGCGGACAGCTGCTCGCCGCCCCGTTCCGTGAACGGCAGGATGGCGATCTCGGCGGTTTCGATATGATCGTCGAGCAGGCTGCGATGGTAGCGCCCCACCGAAGGCACGAAGATCAAGACTTCGGTGACCATCACGTAGAGAATCGTCAGAAGCAGCAGCCGCCCGGAGAGGCTATGCGCGACAAGCCTCCAAGCATTGAGCAACCCAGCGCGGAAGCGTTCCGGCATAACGCCATTGAGCATAAAGCTTGCAAGGAATTAAAGCCGGGGCACTCAAACGTGTTTGTGGACTTCTCCCATTCCAAGCGGCGAATTGCAGGACGAAGAGACCACAAATTCGTTTTGTAAAAGAACGACAGCAGAGGTCGCTTGTGCCACTGATACTGGAAGGGCGCATCTCGACCCGGCAGGCCAGCGGCAGGATCGACCCCGGAAGGCTCAAGTTGACAGTCTTGGGGGGCATGCTTAGAAGCACCGCTCCCGCGGGGAGGCCCAGGCAAGGCGGGTATTTTCAGGAGTTTGGCCATGAAGCGCCCCTATCAACCGAGCAAGATCGTCCGCAAGCGCCGTCACGGTTTTCGCTCGCGCATGGCGACCGCCGGTGGCCGCAAGGTGCTCTCCCGCCGCCGCATCCATGGACGAAAGAAGCTCTCGGCCTAGGGCCTCGGCGCTGCCCCGAAACCCGAAAAAGACGCCGGCTCTGCGCCTGGAACGCCTGAAAATTCGTGCCGATTTCCTGAGGGCCGCCCGCGGCATCCGCCGCTCGGCACCCGGCCTGACATTGGAGCTTTGCCCGACCCCAGACGGTGTCGCCAAGCCCGAAGTCCTGCGGATAGGCTTTACCGCCAGCCGCAAGGTGGGCAACGCGGTGGAACGCAACCGCGCCAAGCGGCGATTGCGCGCGGCGGCCCAGGCGCTTCTTCCCCTTTTAGGGCTAGGGGGCAATGACTATGTTCTCGTCGCGCGGCGAGACACGATTTCGCGACCCTTTCAGAGCCTGACGGACGATCTCGCCCAAGTTCTCAAAGGCGCGCACGACAAGCTCAGATCGAACGAACGCAAAGAGAAACAGGGAGGCTGACGGATCGCACGATGACCATGGTCCGCCGCATTGCCTCAGTTCTCCTGATCGCGCCGATCCGCTTCTATCGAACGTTCGTCTCGCCGATGTTGCCGCCGTCCTGCCGCTTTACACCGACGTGTTCTGAGTACGCCATCGAAGCGATCGAAACGCATGGCGCCTTGAAAGGCACAGCTCTGGCGGGCAAACGCTTGCTGCGCTGTCATCCCATCACCTGGCTCGGCGGTTCGTCGGGCTTCGACCCCGTTCCTCCCCGCAGATGAAATCTTAGACCGCTCCATGAACGAAAATCGCAACCTGCTTCTTGCCGTGCTGTTGTCCGCCGCCGTGTTGTTCGGCTGGCAATACTTTGTCGCGCGCCCGCAAATGGAAGCCGAGCGCCAGCATCAAGCGGCTCTGTCGCACCAGGAAAAGAAGCAAACTCAACTCGGGACGGCGACAGCACCAAATGCTCCGCCGCGCGCCGCCGAACTCTCTCGCGAAGCTGCGCTCAAACAGAGCGGCGTGCGCGTGGCGATCGATACGCCGTCGGTCGACGGCTCCATACTTTTGAAAGGCGCACGCTTCGACGATCTCAGGCTCAAGCGCTATCACGACACCATCAGCGACAAGAGCCCCGAGATCGTCCTGTTGACGCCGGAGAACACGAAGTATCCTTACTTCACGCAGTTCGGATGGGTGGCGCAGCCGGGCAGCAAAGTTCGCGTACCGGGCTTCGACAGCGACTGGAAACTGGTCGACGGGCGCGTGGTTTCGCCCGGCAAGTCCGTGACGTTGGAATGGGACAACGGGCAGGGTCTCGTCTTCTCGCGCAAAATTGCGGTCGATGATCAATATATGTTCACGGTCAGCGACAGCGTGCGAAGCGATGGAGCCGCAAAAGCCACGCTCTATCCTTATGCGTCCGTGGTGCGCGAGGGCATTCCCAAAGAACAGCATTATTGGGTGCTGCATGAAGGCTTTGTCGGCGTCGCCGACGGCAGCGCGAGATACACAAAATATGACGGCCTGAAGCCTGGCGAGACCCAGAGCTTCGGCTCGACGGGCGGCTGGGTCGGCATCACCGACAAATACTGGATGGCGGCGGCCATTCCCTCCCAGCAGGAGAAGTTCGACGGCAACTACAAGGTCACCGGCGACGACACCCTGAAGAAATACCAGTCCGACTATCTGCTCGGAGCGCGCACTGTCGCACCCGGCAAGGAGGCTCAGGTCACCCAGCATCTGTTTGCCGGCGCCAAGGTGGTTTCCACCATTAGCGACTATGAGGACAAACTCGGCATCGTGCAGTTCAACCGGGCCATCGATTGGGGCTGGTTCTTCTTCCTGACCAAACCGTTCTTCCTGCTGATCGACTGGCTCTATCGCCTGGTCGGCAATTTCGGCGTCGCCATCCTGCTTTTCACGGTCGCCATCAAGCTTCTTTTCTTCCCACTGGCCGACGCTTCCTATCGTTCAATGAGCAGAATGAAGAAGCTGCAGCCCGAGATGGAGAAGCTCAAAGAGCGCTTCGGCGACGACAAAGTGCGTCAGCAGCAGGAAATGATGGAGCTCTACAAGCGCGAGAAGGTGAACCCCGTTTCGGGCTGCCTGCCGATGCTGCTGCAGATTCCCGTATTCTTCTCGCTCTACAAGGTTCTGTTCGTCACCATCGAAATGCGCCATGCGCCGTTCTTCGGCTGGATTCAGGATCTTTCCGCGCCCGATCCCAGCTCTCTCATCAATTTCTTCGGCCTGTTGCCGTTCAATCCCCATGATTTCCTTCCAAGCTTCCTCGCCTTTTTGAGCGTCGGAATCTGGCCGATCGTCATGGGTGCCTCGCAATGGGTGACGATGAAGCTCAACCCCGCGCCCACCGATCCGGTGCAGGCGCGCATGTTCTCCTACATGCCGATCATCTTCACCTTCATGCTGGCGACCTTTCCGGCGGGGCTGGTGATCTACTGGACGTGGAACAACATCCTCTCCGGCATTCAGCAATATGTGATGATGCGCCGGCAGGGTGTGGAGATTCATCTCTTCAACAACCTCAAACTGCCCTCGTTTCTCAGCGGCCGCGAAAAGAAGCCTGCACCGGGTGAATAGGCTGGCGGATAAGACGCAATCGGCGCACCCATGAGCGATGCCGACCTCGCCCGGGTGAAAAAGCTCTTTGCGCAGCCCTGCGAATTCATCGCGGGCGCCGCCAAAGCCGAGGCGTTTCCGCCGGCGCGATTGCCCGAGATCGCTTTCGTCGGACGCTCCAACGCCGGCAAATCGAGTCTGATCAACGCGCTGACCAACCGTTCGTCGCTGGCGCGGGTTTCCAACACGCCCGGCCGCACCCGCCAGCTCAACTTCTTCAAACTCGCCAATGCCTGCGTGCTGGTGGATTTGCCCGGCTACGGCTTCGCGCGCGTTTCCAAAGTGCAGGCCCAGGAGTGGCAGGAACTCATTTTCAGCTATCTCACGGCGCGCAAGACGCTGCGGCGGGTGATCCTGCTGCTCGACGCGCGGCGCGGCATCATGGAAAGCGACGAAGAGGTCATGACACTTCTCGATTCCGCCGCCGCATCCTATGTCACCGTATTGACCAAGATCGATGAAGTGCCGGCCCGTGAGCGCGGGCCCCTCATCGAGCGCGTGAAGAGCGGCATCGCGGCCCATGGCGCGGCCTATCCCGACGTTCTTGCGACTTCGGCGCTCAAGGGCGAAGGGCTCGATCCCCTGCGCGTTCACATTGCGGCGTTGGCTCGCGGCTGAGCTTGCGTTATAAGCCTGAAACTTCACGGGGACACGAATGGCACTCCAGGACGACGTCGGCCAAACCGGCCCGGAACGCAGCCTGCGCGTCCTCGCGCGCTGGCGGCAGACCGCGCGCGTTCTGGTCGAGGCGCTCCCCTACATCCTGCGTTACGACGGGCGCACCATCGTCGTGAAATATGGCGGGCACGCCATGGAAGGCGGCGTCTCCGAACCCTTCGCGCAAGACATCGTGCTGATGAAGCAGACGGGCATCGATCCCGTCGTCGTGCATGGCGGCGGTCCGCAGATCGGCTCCATGCTGAAGAAGCTTTCCATCCCATCGACCTTTGTGGACGGCCTTCGCGTTACCGACGAAGCGGCGATCGAAGTGGTGGAGATGGTGCTGACCGGCGCCATCAACAAACAGATCGTGAGCGGCATCAACGCCGCGGGCGGACGCGCCGTCGGCATTTCGGGCAAGGACGGCAATCTTGTGATTGCCCGTAAGCTGGAACGCTACAAGCTCGATCCCACCACGCTGGAGCGCAGATTGGTCGATCTCGGCTTTGTCGGTGAACCCGAAGAGGTCAATCCCGAAGTACTGCGCACCATCATGAATTCCGATTTGATCCCGGTGATCGCGCCCATCGGCGTCGGCCGCAAAGGCGAGACCTACAACATCAACGCCGACACGGTCTCCGGTTCCGTGGCGGGCGCCATCGCGGCAGCCCGGCTTCTGCTTCTAACCGACGTCGAAGGCGTGCTCGACCGGGAAGGCAAACTCATTCCCCGCCTTACCGTGAAAGAGGCCCGCGCTTTGATCGCGGACGGCACGATTTCCGGCGGCATGATTCCCAAGATCGAGACCGCCATCGATGCCGTGGAAGCCGGCGTCGATGCCGCCGTCATCCTGGATGGACGTATTCCGCATGTGCTGCTGCTCGAACTTTTCACCGAGCACGGCGCCGGCACGATGATCATGGCGGGATGACCAAGGAATTCCTGTTTCGCGTTGTGCTGGGTATGGGCGCATTGGTGTTGGCGGCCGCGCCGCAATCCGCTTCCGCCGCGTTCAAGCTCTGCAATCAGACAAGTTACGTCCTTTATTCCGCGATCGGCTTTCCCGCGGGCTCGGACATGCTGACCCAAGGCTGGACGCGCGTGGTGCCCGGATATTGTGCGACATTGGTGCCCGGCGCGCTGAACGCGTCGTCTTATTTTCTCTTCGCTCACAGCTCGCAGGCACACGCCGGCCAGACGCGCAATTGGGGCGGTCAGACCGGCCTATGCGCCAAAGAGACGAATTTTTCCCTGCGCGACGCCCTGGGCTCCATGTCATGCAAGGCGGAGGACGCCTTCATGATGTCGTTCGCGCAAGTCGACACCAAGGGCATGAAATCCTGGACGACGACGCTCACCGAATCGCCCCAGATCAAGGACATGAATGCGGCCCAGGTCGCCGGACTGACGCGGCTGCTCAACGACGCGGGCTACCGCTTCGGCGGACCGCAGGCGAGCAAGGCGCGCGACGAGGCGCTCAGGAGTTTCCGCATGAAAATGAAGCTCCCTGGCAATGCGACCGATAAGGACCTTTTCGACGCGCTGGAAACCGAGGCGCTGAAGGCCACGGCACCAGCAGGATACTCGATCTGCAACGACACTCAGCAAGCGGTTTGGGCCGCCTTGGGCCTGCATAACGGCAATCAATGGGTGTCGCGCGGTTGGTGGAACATTGCGGCGGGAAGCTGCGCGCGCGCCATGACCACGCCGCTCGCGATGGAAAAGGTTTATCTGCTGGTGGAACGTCACAAACAGAAACCACTCGTCACCGGCAAATCCGATTTCTGTGTCACCGACATCGAGTTCGACATCACCGGTCGCGAACGCTGCAAGGATCGCGGCCTGCGCGAGGCGGGCTTTGCCGAGACCAATACCAAAGGCATCGCCGGTTATGCCGCCCATGTGAGCGAAGCGGGACTTCTGCCCAACGCGCCGGTACTGCGCTGAATAGCGAATAGCGAAGAAGGAAATCGTGGATCTCGACTGGCGTTAATAACCCCTATTCGCTATTCGCCACTCGCGCCTTTCCTCAAACCGGCACCTCGAAATAACCCAGGTGCCAGCGCATTTCCTCCTCAGATAGCGGAAAACGCACGCCGTCGCGCGCCGGCAGCAATTCGCGCGCCGGCAGGCGCAGAATGAAATTCTGGATCTTGAACGCCGCGCGCATACCAAGGCCGGCGCGCCAGACAAGAGAAACGACGGGCTTGGCCGAGCGCGACTGGAAAATCCGCGCCACGATATCCCGCGAGACATTGGCGCGCAGCGAGAGCGCAGCGATCACCGCTTCGCGCCTGCCCGCTTCCGCCGCCCGCGCGACATAAGCTTCGTCGAGCTTTCCTTCGCGATGAAGCGCGACCACCTCGTCGCCTTCACTAATCTCCGCTTCGGTATCCGGTTCGGCGGGCGTTTCCAATTTCGTGCGCATGCGCTTTGTGAGAACTTGGCGCGTCTTGTCGTCGAGGCCGTGGCGCCCCGCCAGCCGGTCCACGAGGGCCGCGCTCACAAAGCCCGCAATACGGCGCAGGAGCCGCTGAGAGATGTCCGCCCGCTCGACCAACGGCAAGTGCCATTCCTTGATGCGCTGACCCTGCTCCACCACCTTTTCGAGCGTCTGTTCGCGGATTTCGGCGGTGGAATTTTGCAGCAGCATCGCCACCGCCGGGATGTTCAGCGCCTCGACAATGGCTTCGGAGATGTTGGCGCTGAGCGATCTGCGTTTGGCGATGGAAACCAACACGTGACGCGCCTGGGCGCTGGAAATCAGTTCGATCAAATCCGCATCGGTCAAGAGCGGCGAATATTCGAGGATCGGCGCGGAGACAAGTTCGACGTCGCGCACCAAGGTATCGATCACGTGCTTGGGCACGCAATCGAGCGACTTGATCTCCTCGGCGAGAGCCTGGCGGACGCGCGCCAGCTGATCGCTCGCCAAAAGCTCCAGAGTTTCAATGGTGAGACTGCGCAGGCGATAGTTTGCTTCCGCCGTCAGTTTTGGAAGCAGCCGTCCGATCTTGCGGGCAAGCTCCACGCGCACATCGTCATCGTCGTCTTGAACCAGGAGGCGATTGGCTTGAGCCGGCGTCCTGGGATTGGCCGCGACGGCACGGCGCGCGTCGGGGGTGCCTTCGGCAGCCAGAAAATAGAGAACTTCGGGCTGCGCATCCGCGCGTTTGGCCAGCGCCGCGCGGGCCTGCGGCGTCTCCTTCTCCAGGATGCGCAGGATTTCCTCACGGCTCAGCTGGTCCGCGAGCGGCGTATCGGGTTGTTCGCCATCGTTCTTATTCGCGGTCACGGCTCTTAGCCTTCACGAGAAATCGCCAGCCCCCTGACACGCCATGATCGCAACCTTGCGTTAAGGGGCGCTGAACGGGATTGGTTAGCGCAACCTTGCGCAACAGCCGACCTTCGCCCATCTTCGCCGCGCCATGCAGATCGGCACCATCGCTCCCACCTCTCCTGCGCCGCAGGACTCCAGACCGGATTTCCGGCACGTGTCACATTGGGTCTTCGACCTCGACAACACCCTTTATCCGGCGTCCAGCGACCTCTTTGCGCAGATCGACGCGCGCATGACGCAATTCGTGGCAAATCTCTTGAAGGTTTCACCGCTCCAGGCGCGAGACGTTCAGAAGACTTACTATCGCGAGCACGGCACGACGTTGAACGGTTTAATGCGGCTGCACGGCGTCGATCCAGACGTCTATCTCTCCTTCGTTCACGACATCGATCGGTCCGCATTGAAAGCGGACACGCATCTCGCGAGCGCCATCGCAAGACTTCCAGGCAAGCGCTATATCTTTACCAACGGCTGCACCAACCATGCGGATAAAGTCTTGAGCCGGCTTGAGCTTGCGCATCTGTTCGACGATATCTGGGATATTCGCACCATCGCCTATCGCCCCAAACCCGATCCTGCGTCCTATCGCCTGGTGTTGGAACGCGCGGGTGCGGCACCGCAAGCCGCGGCCATGTTCGAAGACGCAGCGCGCAATCTAGTGCCGGCCCATGCGCTCGGCATGACGACGGTGTGGCTCAAGAACGGCTCGGAATGGTCCAAGCAGGGGCCCGCTAATCCGATCGCCACACGCGAACATATCCATTTCGAAGCGGAAGACCTCGCCCTCTTCCTTCACTCCATCCGGATCTGACGATGAAGACCAACGAATTGGCAGCAACCATCGACCAAGCCTGGGAGGCGCGCGACACGCTCGGCACTTCCACGCACGGCCCTATCCGGCAGGCTGTCGAAGCGGCGCTGGAAGAGCTCGATTGCGGCCGCCTGCGCGTCGCCGAGAAGTTCGCCGGCGAGTGGCACGTGCATCAGTGGCTGAAAAAAGCGGTGCTGCTGTCCTTCCGGCTCAACGACATGAAGACGATCGACGGTGGGCCGGGCGATGCGCCCTGGTGGGACAAGGTCGATTCCAAATTCGTCAATTGGGATATCGAACGCTTCAAGAAAGCCGGGTTTCGCGCCGTGCCGGGCGCCATCGTGCGGCGCTCTGCCTTCATCGCCAAAGGCGCGGTGCTGATGCCGAGCTTCGTCAACGTCGGCGCCTATGTCGGCGAAAACACCATGATCGACACCTGGGCGACAGTCGGCTCCTGCGCGCAAGTGGGTGCAAACATCTCACCTCGTCCACCAAGATCGTCGACCGCGCCACGGGCGAGATCTTCCGCGGCCGCGTGCCGCCTTATTCGGTGGTGGTGTCGGGTTCACTGCCGTCGGGTCCGGATCGCCCGTCGCTTTACTGTGCGGTGATCGTGAAGCGGGTGGACGAACGCACCCGCGCCAAGACGTCGATCAACGATCTGCTGCGGGATTGATCAAACCACCCTCCCTCGGGAGGGTCGAAATTTGCGAAGCAAATTTCGGGGAGGATTTGGAAAATCCTTCCTGATCCTCCCCGAAAAATTCTCGCTGCGCTCGAGTTTTTCGACCCTTCCAAGGGAGGGTGGAGACGGAACGCGCTAAGCCCTCCCCGCCGCCATTTGTGCCAGGACTTCGGGATCGACGCCAAGCGCCTGAATGATCGGCATGAAGGCCGCCATTTGCTGCATGCCCTGGGGCCCCAACGTGAGGCCACCATCCATCACCAGCGCCTGACCGGTCATCCAGTCCGATCCGTCACTGGCGAGAAACAAGACCGTCTCGGCGATGTCGCGCGGGCGGCCGCCGCGCTGCAGGGGCTGGGAATTTTTCGCCGCTTCCGCGATGGCATCGAGTCGCGTTTCGGCCAGCTGGCTCGGCATGCCCAGGCCTTGCGCGAAAATGTTGGTGGCGATGAGACCGGGACAGATGCAATTGACGCGGATGTTGGTAGCGGCGAGCTGCGCGGCCGTCACTTTGGTCATGTGCACGATGGCGGCTTTGGCGATGGAATAAAGCACCGGTCCATAGCCCGCCTGCAGCCCCGCGACCGAAGCGGTGGAGACGATCGAACCGCCGCCGCTCTCTTTCATCAGCGGCACGGCATATTTCATCCCGAACAGCGCCGCGCGCACATGCAGGTGCATGACGGAATCGAAGCCCTCGGCGGTGACGCCGTCGGCCGGATCGCGCGCCCCGCCGGTGCCGGCATTGTTGAACAGGCAATCGAGCCTGCCGAAGTGCGTCTTGGCGGCGGCAATAGCGGCTGCGATCTCGCCTTCCTGCGAGACATCGCAGCGCACATAGCGTGCTTTGCCCTTATGATCCTCCTCGATGCGCGCGCCCTTATCGTCCTGGATATCGGCGGCGATCACCTTGGCGCCCTCGTTCACGAAAAGATCGACCGTGCCGCGGCCGATGCCGCTGGCCGCCCCCGTGATCACCGCCACTTTTCCGTCCAAACGCCCTGCCATGATCGCTCTCCTGGAATTGCCTCTCGATTGACCATAGCGCAACGGGCAGCATAAATCGCAAGATCATGGCCGACATCGATCCCGTCCAACTTGCGCAGGCAATGATCCGCTGCCCCTCGGTGACGCCGCAAGACGCCGGCACGCTCGCGGTGCTGGAAGCGGTGCTCAAGCCTCTAGGGTTCCGCTGCGAACGGTTGCGTTTCGAAACACCGGGAACGGCGGCGATCGACAATCTTTACGCGCGCTTGGGAGATACGGCGCCGAATTTCTGTTTTGCGGGGCACACCGATGTCGTTCCGCCCGGCGATGTAAAACTCTGGCGCAGCGACCCCTTCGCGGCGGAAATTCGCAATGGCACGCTTTACGGACGCGGCGCGGCGGACATGAAATCGGCCATCGCCTGTTTTGTCGCAGCGGTGCAGCGCCATCTTGCCAAAGGCAAACTCAAGGGTTCGATCAGCCTTCTCATCACGGGAGACGAGGAAGGCATCGCGATCAACGGCACCAGGGCGGTGCTCGAGTGGATGAAAGACAAAGGCGAGCGGATCGATCATTGCCTGGTGGGCGAACCCACCTCCACCGCGCGTTCCGGCGATACGATCAAGATCGGCCGCCGCGGCAGCATGCGCGTCACGTTCATTGCCCGCGGGACCCAGGGCCACACCGCCTATCCGCAAAATGCGCGCAATCCGATTCCCGCCTTGGCGATGTTGGTGTCGAGGCTTGCCGCAGAGAAACTTGATTCCGGCACCGAACATTTCGAACCGTCGACGCTTGTCTTCACCACCTTCGATGTCGGCAATCCGGCGTCCAATGTCTCGCCGGCCGAAGCGCGAACCTCGTGCAATATCCGCTTCAACGACCTGCATACGCCGGAAAGCCTGCTGCAACGCATCGAAAAGGTAGCGGCCGAAGTCGCCAAAGAATGGGGCGGCGAGATCGCGGTTCAATCGGGCGTCAGCGGGGTCGCTTTTGTCACAAAGCCGGGGGCGTTCACCGATCTGCTGCGTCATGCGCTGACGCGCGCGACCAACAACAATCCCGAGTTTTCCACGACCGGCGGTACGTCCGACGCGCGCTTCATCAAGAATGTCTGTCCAGTTGCCGAGATCGGCCTTCCCGGCGGCAGCATGCACAAGGTCGATGAGTGCGTGCCGGTAGAAGAGATCCACCGCCTGACGGATATCTACACGACGATCCTGGAATCCTATTTCGCCCATCCGCCCGCATGAGCGTGTCGAACGCGAGACCGATCGGCATCTTCGATTCCGGCATGGGCGGATTGACGGTGATGCGCGCGTTGCTGGCGCGGTTGCCCAAGGAACGCTTCATCTATCTGGGCGACACCGCTCGGCTTCCTTACGGCACCAAGAGCGGCGACACCGTCACGCGCTATGCGCTGCAGGCCACCGCGGCGCTGATGCGCCATGACGTGAAGCTCATGGTCGTGGCCTGCAACACGGCAACCGCCGCGGCACTGCCCGCGCTGGAAGAAGCGCTCGCGCCCACGCCGGTGGTCGGCGTGATCGATCCGGGGGCGGAGGCTGCCGTCGCCGCAGCACCGCAGGGCCCGATCGCGGTGATCGCTACCGAAGGTACGGTGAAAGGCGGCGCCTATCGAGCGGCCATCCGCGCCCGGGCGCCCGAAGCGCCGATCGCGCAGCAAGCTTGTCCGCTGTTCGTGCCGATGGCGGAGGAAGGCCTGGTGGACGGCGAGATCGCAGAAGCCATCGCGCATCGCTATCTCGATCCGCTGCTCGCAACTGTACCCAAACCCAAGTGCCTAGTGCTAGGCTGCACGCACTTTCCGGCGCTGAAGGATGTAATCGCGCGCGTCGCAGGAAACGAGGTTGTGCTGGTCGACAGCGCAGCGACGACGGCGGACGCGGTGGCCATGCTTCTCGCCGAACGCAATCTCGCGAGCCGCTCGGCATCCGGACCGCATCAATTCCTGGTCACCGATGCGCCGGACAGATTTGCCCGCGTGGGCGAAATCTTCCTGGGCCAGCCGATCGATCCGGGAAATGTGGAGCTGGTAGATTTGCAATCGTAATTCGACCCTCCCTTGGGAGGGTCGAAAAATTTGGAGCAAAGCGGAGAATTTTTCGGGGAGGATCAGGAAAGTTGAACTCTTCCTTCCGCATCCTCCCCGAAGCGCTTCGCGCTTCGACCCTCCCAAGGGAGGGTGGTGGTCAATAATCCACGCCGACGAGATAGAGCCCGTCGGGCGGCGCGACCGGGCCGCATTCGGCGCGATCCTTGGCCTCGAGCGCGCGGGCCATATCCAGCGGCTGCCATTTGCCTTCGCCAACCAGTTTCAACGAACCGACCATCGAGCGCACCTGATTGTGCAGGAACGAGCGCGCGGAAGCTTCGATGTGAATCTCGTCGCCCGCCCGTCGCACTTCGAGCTTGTCCAACGTCTTGACCGGCGATTTCGCCTGGCATTCGCTGGAACGAAAGGTGGTGAAATCGTGCTGGCCGATCAAATTCTGCGCGCCTGCATGCATCGCTTCGGCATCGAGATCGCGCACCAGATGCCAGACATGGCCGCGCTCCAGCGCCGGCGGCGCCCGGCGGCAGAGGATACGGTAGAAATAGTGACGGCCCAGGGCCGAAAAGCGAGCATGAAAATCCGGCGCGGCGATGGCGGCGTCGATCACCGCGATGGGATCGGGACGCAGAAAATGATTGAGCGCGTCGCGCACTTTGTCGGGCGGAAATTCCTTGGCCAGATCGAAATGCGCGACTTGCGCCATCGCATGCACGCCCGCGTCGGTGCGCCCTGCCCCTGAGACGGTGGAAATCTCCTGCGCGAATTTGAAGATCGCCTGTTCCAGGGCGCCCTGGATGGACGGACCATTGTCCTGGCGCTGCCAGCCGGCAAACGGCCCGCCGTCATATTCAATGATGAGGCGATAGCGCGGCATCAGGAGAGCTTCGTTCCGCGTGGCAGCGCGAAGCCGCGCGCGAGTTCGATCGCGTCCATCGGCGCCTTTCCGGGGCGCTGAGCGCGCGAGATTCGCAGTGCGCCTTCGCCGCAAGCGACGGTGAGCGTGTTGTCGAGGATTTCTCCTGGTGCGCCTGAACCGGAGACGGGTTCAGCATAGAGAACTTTCAACCGCTCATCTCCAGCCTCGCACCACGCACCAGGTATCGGCGACAGGCCGCGTATCAGGCGGTCGAGTTCGCGCGCCGGTTTGGTCCAATCGATGTGCGCTTCATCCTTGGAAATCTTCTTGGCGTAAGTTGCACCTGTTGCAGGCTGCGGTGCTTCGGTGACGCTGCCGCGTTCCAGCGCCGCCAGCGCGCGCGCCATAAGATCGGCGCCGAGGCGCGCCAATTCATCGTGCAGCTGGCCATAGGTCTTGCGCGCGGTGGGCGTCGTCTCGCTCATCAGCACGGGACCGGTATCCAATCCTTCTTCCATGCGCATGACCATGACGCCGGTTTCCGCATCGCCCGCCATGATGGCGCGCTGGATTGGCGCCGCGCCGCGCCAGCGCGGCAGGAGCGAGCCGTGCAGGTTGAAACAACCGAGCTTCGGCGCATCCAGTATGGGTTTGGGCAACAGCAAGCCGTAGGCGACGACAATTGCGGCATCGAGTGCCAGATCGGCAAACTCTTTCTGCGCCGCTGCACTCTTCAGCGATTCCGGTGTGCGTACGGTCAGGCCATGTGCTGCCGCTAGTTTGGCGACCGGCGACGGTTCGGCGGCAAGACCGCGTCCCTTTGGGCGCGCGGGCTGCGAGTAGATGGCGGCGATGTCGTGCCCCTGTCCGATGAGTTCGGCAAGCGTGGGCACGGCGAAATCCGGCGTGCCCATGAATGCGAGCCGCAAACTCATGGGAGGAAACGATCACCTCTCCCTTGTGGAGAGGTCGAAATTTGTGAAGCAAATTTCGGGTGAGGGGTAAGAATAGAGCGCAAATGGAGAGGCTTCCCCTCACCCGAAAAATCCTTCGCTGCGCTGCGGATTTTTCGACCTCTCCACAAGGGAGAGGTAATTTCCTTGGCGTGCCTCACGCCGTTTCTTTCAGCTTCTTGGCCTTGGCGAGTTTCTTCAGCGCCATGGAACGCTTGAGGCGCGAGAGGTGATCGATGAACAGCACGCCTTCGAGATGATCCATTTCGTGCTGCAGACAGGTTGCGAGAAGGCCATCGGCTTTCAGCACCTGCTTCTTCCCGTCGCGGTCGAGATATTCGGCCCTGATGTGCGCCGGGCGTTCCACCTCGTCCCAGATTTCCGGAACCGAAAGACAACCCTCTTCGAACGTCACCAATTCCTCCGACGCCCAGGTGATGACGGGATTGACGAAAACGCGCGGTTCGTTCTTGCCTTCTTTCTGCGCCAGATCCATCACGATGATGCGCTTGGGCACGCCGACCTGGACCGCAGCCAGACCGATGCCATCGGCCGCGTACATGCTCTCAAGCATGTCGTCGATCAGCTTGCGCACCTCGCCGTCGACCTTCTCGACAGGGGTCGAGACGGTCTTGAGGCGCGGATCGGGCGCGATCAGGACGGGGCGTATGGCCATGCCGGGGAGATAGGGTTTTCCGCCTTTTTGGTCAAGGATTTGGCGGCTATTCCCGCCAATTTCTCACGCCGCAGACAGCGCTTAAAAAGGTTAGGATTTGCGCCGAACGGAGATTCGCGAACATCATGGATTTAGCTCTCATTCTGCTTGCGGTTTGCGTCTTGCTCGCCGCGGCTATCGTTTCCTTTGCCCTGCTGAGGGGAAGGCGCGCTCCCGCGCCGGATTCCCGGCTCGATCACGTCATCGAAGCCCAGGGCAAGATCGCCGGACAATTCAGCCAGACACTGGAAGCGCAAAGCGCGCTGCAGAAAGCGCTCGCCGAACGCATCGACACCCTCAACCAGCGCCTGAACGAAACCCTTCAGAATTCCGCCACTGCAACGGCGCAGACTTTCACCAGCATTCAGGAGCGGCTCGGCGTCATCGATCAGGCGCAAAAGAACATCACCGCACTTTCCGGCGAGATGATTTCGCTGAAGGACATTCTCTCCAACAAGCAAGCGCGCGGCGCCTACGGCCAAGCCCAGATGGAAAGCATCGTGGCCGACGGCCTTCCCGCAACCTCTTACGAATTCCAGGCGACGCTCTCCAACAAGAGCCGGCCCGATTGCGTCATCCGTCTGCCGGGTACGAAGACGGCGATCGTCATCGATTCCAAATTCCCGCTGGAATGTTTCGAAGCGCTGAAGAAGGCGACAACCGACGATGAGAAGAAAGCGGGCATGGCGCGCGTGCGCTCGGACGTTCAGAAGCATGTGAACGACATCGCCTCGAAATATCTCATTCCGGGCGAGACGCAGACGCCCGCCATCATGTTCGTGCCGTCGGAGTCCATCTATGCCGAACTGCATGACGGTTTCTCCGACGTGATTCAGAAGGCGCACCGGGCGCAGGTAATCGTTGTGTCGCCCAACATCCTCATGCTCGCGATCAATACCTTGCAGACCGTGATGAAGGATGCCCGCATGCGCGAGCAGGCGAGCCAGATTCAGAAAGAAGTCGGCGTGCTGATCAAGGATGTGCATTTGCTGGGCGAGCGAGTGGAAAAATTGCAGCGGCATTTCAATCAAGCGGACGGCGATCTGAAAGACATCCTCGTCTCGGCCGGCAAGATCGCCAGCCGCGGCGAGAAGATCGAAAAGGTGGAATTGTCGGCGCCGGAACTTGAAGCCCCACTGCCCCGGCCGCGGCTGGTGAGCGAGAATTAGCTTAAAGCGGCGCGTCCAGGCTTCCCCTCACCCGAAATTTGCTTCGCAAATTCCCGCCTACGCTAAAGCTTCGGCGGGTCAGGAGTATCACTTCGTCCGCCGCAGCCTTGGCGAAGGCGGATCGACCTCTCCACGAGGGAGAGGTAATTGCGCGTCATCACCTCCCCCTCGTGGGGAGGCCGAAAAATCCGGAGCGGCGCGGAGGATTTTTCGGGTGAGGGGAAGTGGCGACACTTCCGCTCGCTCTAAAGTTCCCGCCGCGCCTTGAACGCAGCGAAGAGCGTGCCTTCGTCGAGATAGTCGAGTTCGCCGCCCACCGGCACGCCATGCGCGAGACGCGTGACCTTCACGCCGGAGGGCTGCAGCGCATCCATCAGATAGTGCGCCGTGGTCTGGCCTTCGACGGTCGCGTTCATCGCCAGGATCACTTCTTCGACCCCGCTGACGACGCGTGACAGAAGCGCCGAGACGTTCAAGCGTTCCGGCGTGACGCCGTCGAGCGCGGAGAGCGCGCCGCCCAGCACGTGATATTTGCCGCGGAACACGCCCGCCCGCTCCAACGCCCAAAGATCGGCGACATCTTCCACCACGCAGAGTATGTGCGCATCGCGCCTGGTATCGCGGCAAAGCGAACAGGGCGAAGCGGTATCGAGGTTGCCGCAGATTTCGCAGACGCGGATCGCGTTGGCCGCGTCGCGCATCGCGATCGCCAGGGGCTCGAGCAGGCCTTCGCGTTTTTTCAGCAGCGCGAGCGCCGCGCGCCGCGCCGAACGCGGGCCCAACCCCGGCAGCTTTGCCAGCAATTGCACGAGGCGTTCGATTTCCGGACCGGCGGGAAGACTGGCCATTCAGATCCCGAAGCCCAAACCGGGCGGCAAGCCCATCTCCTGCGCCAGGCGCTGCATTTCGTCCTGCACGCGGCGTTCGAGCTTGCCCTTGGCGTCGCCATGCGCCGCGACGACGAGATCTTCGACGATGCCTTTGTCTTCCGGCTTGAAGAGCGAGGGATCGACAGTGAGCTTCAGGAGCTCCGATTTGCCGTTCAAGACGACGCGCACCAAGCCTGCACCCGACACGCCTTCCACTTCCAGTGCCGCAAGCTGCTTTTGCATCTCGCCGGCTTTGGCCTGCACGTCTTTGGCCTGTTTCAGCAAATCGCCGAGGTTCATCCGTCGTCTTCTTCGGTCTCTGGCCGATCTTCGTCTTCCGGCACCGGCGCTGCGGGAAGGTCGGCATCCTTTTCGATCACACGCAGAACTTCGGCGCCGGGAAACCGGTCCAGCACGGCGCGCACCATCGGTTCCTGCATCACGCTTTCAAGCTTGGCGGTGTGCGCGGCCTTCTTCTGCTCGGCGATGGTGGGGGCGCCGCCTTCGCGCGCGACGGTGACGATCCAGCGCGTGCCCGTCCAGTCTTTGAGGCGCTGCGCCAGATCGCCGGCCAGCGAGCGCGGCGCACGCGCACCGGGACGAAATTCGATACGGCCGGGCTCGATGGCGACCAGATGCATGTCGTTCTCGATGTGCACCTTCAGCACCGGCGCGCTCTTGGCCAAAGCCAGCGCCGCCACGTCTTCCAATGTGCGCAGTGTCGGGCCCGGCGCATGTTCCAGCGTCGGCGCCGAAGCTAAAGCCCTACCCTCCCCTTGAGGGAGGGTCGAAATTTGCGAAGCAAATTTCGGGGTGGACGCGGAGGGTTCCCCCCTCCCCGAAATCTGTCTCGCTGCGCTCGCAGATTTCGACCCTCCCTCAAGAGGAGGGTTGTCCAGAAGATCGCGCACCAGCTTGTCGGTTGGCGGCAGATCGGCAGCGTAGGAAAGACGGATCAGCGCCATCTCGGCGGCGGCGACGGGTCGCGTGGCATCGCGCACTTCGAAAAGACCCTTGAGCAGCATCTGCCAGGCGCGGCTCAATGCCGGGACGGAAAGCTTCGCGGCCATGTCGGCCCCGCGTTTGGCCTCGCCCGAGCCGCCGTCGAAGAATCCTTCCGCGCCGGGCGCAACTTTCACGCGGGTGAGAAAGTGCACGGTTTCCAGCAGATCCTGCATCACGGCCAAGGGATCGGCGCCGCGGTCGTAAAGCTCGTTCAATTCCTTCAGCGCCTCGGCAATCGCCCCGCCCATCACCTTCTCGAACAGATCGAGAATGCGGCCGCGATCGGCGAGCCCGAGCATGGCGCGCACGCTCTCCGCGTCGATGGCACCGCCTTCGTCATGGGCGATCGCCTGATCGAGCAGCGACAGCGCATCTCGCGCCGAACCTTCGGCGGCGCGGCCAACGAGCGCGAGCGCGGCGTCTTCGATATTCACGTTCTCTTTCTGCGCGATCGATTTCAGATGGCCGGCCAGTTCCGCCGGCTCGATGCGGCGCAGATCGAAGCGCTGGCAGCGCGAGAGCACCGTCACCGGCACTTTGCGGATTTCCGTGGTAGCGAAAACGAACTTCACATGTGGCGGCGGTTCTTCCAGCGTCTTGAGCAAGCCGTTGAAAGCCTGCTTCGACAGCATGTGCACTTCATCGATGATGTAGACTTTGTAGCGCGCGGAGGCCGGCGCATAGCGCACGCCTTCGATGATCTCGCGGATGTCGTCGATGCCGGTGCGCGAGGCCGCGTCCATTTCCTGCACGTCGACATGGCGGGACTCGGCGATGGCGATACAGGGATCGCACACGCCACAGGGGTGAATGGTGGGATTTTTGCGCTTGCCGTCAGGACCGATGCAGTTGAGCGCCCGCGCGATGATGCGCGCGGTGGTGGTTTTGCCGACGCCGCGCACGCCCGTCAGCATGAAGGCATGAGCGATGCGCCCCGTGGCGAAGGCATTGGAAAGCGTCTTGACCAGCGCTTCCTGCCCGATCAAGCCGGTGAAATCCTGCGGGCGGTATTTGCGCGCCAAGACGCGATAGGCCTCGCCGCGGGCGGGCTGCGGCGGGGCGTCGAGGCCGAGGCCAATGTTTTCTTCGCTCTGATCCATCACATATCTTTACCCTCCCCTTGAGGGAGGGTCGAAATCCTCTTCGAGCATAAGCGAGAAGAAGATTTCGGGGAGGGGGCAATCGGCGGAACGAAACCCTCTCCCCGAAAAATTCTCGCGCTTCGCGCTCGTATTTTCCGACCCTCCCTCAAGGGGAGGGTAGAAATTTGTGGAAAGATGAGAGACGGCGGCGACCCGTAGCGGATTCGTTACGGCTGCTTCCTTCCGGACCTGACCGGGTTAGCGAGTGCTGCGTCCACCGCCGGCTCCCGGGGGTCATATAAAGCCGGAAATGGAAGATTGCGAGTCGGGCCATCGGGCGCGAATTTCTTACCGAATAGACCCCGAAAACTCGCGAATGGCCCGCGTAACCAGTTCGGGCTTTTCGTGCACCACCCAGTGGCTGCCGTCCGATACGCGGATGATTTTCACGCCGGGCACGAAATCCTCGAGCCCGTCGAGACAGCCCGGCAACAGCGCCTTGTCCTGTTCGCCCCAGATGACGAGCGTCGGCACGCGGACCTTCAACGCCTCGGGATCGTAAATCGTATCGGTGGCGCTTGCTTCGCCCGTCTTTGCCGGCGCCAGGCGCATGGCACGATACCAGTTGAACATGCCAGTGAGCGCGCCCGGCTGCGACCACGCTTTGAGATAGGCCTTCTTGTCATCGGCTGTGAGATGACCAGCTTCCATCACTGGCGCGAGGCTTCGCCACAAAAGCGCGTAGTCGTCGGCGGCAAAGCGCGCTTCGGAACCCGGCTCGCGAATTTCGCGAATGTATTGGCTGGCGCCGGCCTGCGCGGGATTGCGCGCGATCTCGCGCGCGAAGGTTCCAGGATGCGTCGCGTTGACGATGATGAGACGTGAAAGCCGTTCCGGCTTCTTGATGGCATAGGCCCAGGCGAGTGCTCCGCCCCAATCATGCGCGACCAATGTGAACGGCTTGCCGCGGCTGAAATTGGCGGCGAAGGCGTCGAGATCTTCGACCAGCCACTTGGAGCGGTAGCGCGCGACGTCTTGCGGCGCGGTGGAGAGATTGTAGCCCGGCAGATCGGGCGCAATGCAGTGGAAACGATCCGACAAGTCTTCAAGCTGGCGCGTCCAGCAACGCCAGAATTCCGGAAAACCGTGCAGGAATACGATCAGTGGGACGTCGGGGGAGCCGGATTCCGCGTAGTGCAGGCTCAATTCGTTGGCGGGTGCAAAGCCTTCGCGGATGGTCATGATTTATCCCCCGAACTCGGCCTGTGTTTGCCCTTGGCCAGCGCCACGATCATGCCGCGGATCGTCTGGGTTTCCTGATAGGTGAGTTTGGCGCGATGCAGCGTGGCGCGGATGGCGCGTTTCATAACGTCGCGTTTCTCCGGTGGAAAAAGAAAACCGCTGTCGGCCAAATCGCGCTCCAGGTGATCGAAGAGCTGAAACATCTCTTCGCGCGTGGGCTTTCTGTGGATCGGACCGTGCTCGATGCGTGAGCGCGGCGTGTCATCGCCGGCGCGGAACCATTCATAGGCGTTGAGCAGTACCGCCTGCCCCAAATTGAGCGAGGCAAAGGCGGACGTCGGAATCGTGATGACGGCGTCGCACAGCGAAATCTCGTCATTGTCGAGGCCCGCGCGCTCATTGCCGAAGAGAATCGCGGTTTTTTCGCCTTTGGCTGCTGCCGCGCGCAGGCGTCTTGCCGCTTCAGCCGGCGTGACCACGTCCTTGGTGATGCCGCGATCACGCGCGGTGGTCGCGAACACGAGATTCAGATCACCCAGCGCCTCGCGGGCCGAGGCATAGAGCTTTGCCTCTTCCAGCAGTTTCACCGCACCCACCGCCATGGCGTCGGCTTTGGGATTGGGCCAGCCGTCGCGAGGCGCGATGAGCCTCAGATCGGACAGCCCGAAATTCGCCATCGCCCGCGCCGCCGCGCCGATATTCTCGCCGAGCTGGGGGTGGGAGAGGATGATGGTGGGGGCAGTCGTCATGTTTCGCCATCCCCGAACCCGAGGTGGCGACTGACGAACCTCCTCACCTCCCCCTCGCGGGGAGGTCGAAATTTGCGGAACGCAAATTTCGGGTGGGGGGAAGCGTCGAAGAATAGAGCGCACTTTCCACCTCTTCCCCCCACCCGAAAAATCCTCTGCTGCGCTACGGATTTTTCGACCTCCCCGCGAGGGGGAGGTGAAAAAAATCGCTGGTTTTGACCTTGCATCATCACGCCGCTATACCCCGCGCCGATCCGCATTCCGAGGGCAGAAATGGACAAGATCAAGGTAGCCAATCCGGTCGTCGAACTCGATGGCGACGAGATGACCCGCATCATCTGGGACCTCATCAAGAAGAAGCTGATCCTGCCCTATCTCGACATCAGCCTCGAATACTACGACCTCGGCATTGAGCACCGCGACGCCACCGCCGACAAGGTGACGGTCGAAGCCGCAGAGGCCATCAAGAAGCACGGCGTGGGCGTCAAATGCGCCACCATCACGCCCGACGAAGCCCGCGTGAAGGAATTCAACCTCAAGGAGATGTGGAAGTCGCCCAACGGCACCATCCGCAACATCCTGGGCGGCGTCATCTTCCGCGAGCCGATCATCTGCAAGAACGTGCCCAGGCTGGTGCCGGGCTGGACCAAGCCCATCGTCGTCGGCCGTCATGCCTTCGGCGATCAATATCGCGCCACCGATTTCCGCTATCCCGGCAAAGGCACGCTGACCATCAAGTTCGTGGGCGAAGACGGCACGGTAATCGAGAAGGAAGTGTTCAAGGCGCCCAGTTCCGGTGTCGCCATGGCGATGTATAACCTCGACGATTCGATCCGCGATTTCGCGCGCGCCTCGCTGAACTACGGATTGGCGCGGAAATATCCGGTCTATCTCTCCACCAAGAACACCATCCTCAAGGCCTATGACGGCCGCTTCAAGGACATCTTCCAGGACGTGTTCGACAAGGACTTCGCCGCAAAGTTCAAAGACGCCGGCATCACCTACGAGCACCGCCTGATCGACGACATGGTCGCGTCCGCGCTCAAATGGGAAGGCGGCTATGTCTGGGCCTGCAAGAATTACGACGGCGACGTGCAGTCCGACACGGTGGCGCAAGGTTTCGGCTCGCTGGGGTTGATGACGAGCGTGCTGCTCTCGCCCGACGGCAAGACGGTGGAAGCAGAAGCCGCGCACGGCACGGTGACGCGCCACTACCGCGAACATCAGAAAGGCAAGCCGACCTCGACCAACTCCATCGCCTCGATTTTCGCCTGGACACAAGGTCTGGCGCACCGCGCCAAGCTCGACGGCAATGCCGCGCTCGACAAGTTCGCCCACACGCTGGAGAAGGTTTGCGTCGATACGGTGGAATCCGGCTTCATGACGAAGGATCTCGCCTTGCTGATTGGCCCCGATCAGAAATGGCTGACGACGGAAGGCTTCCTCGACAAGGTCGACGAGAATCTCAAGAAGGCGATGGGGTAAGATTTGGGCGCGACACGCAAAGCGGTCTGCTGTTGCGGCGCCTGCAGTATCGAAGTCGCGGGCGAGCCCGTGCTCAATGCCATCTGCCATTGCACGAGCTGCAAGAAGCGTACGGGCAGCGCGTTCGGCTGGTCGGTGTATTTTCCCGACACGGCCGTCGTTGCCAAACACGGCGCGCTGAATGTCTACGCCAAAGAGGGCGACGCTGGTTACAACCGTTACTTCTGCGCCAAGTGCGGCACGACGCTGTACTGGAAATCCTTCGCTTTCTTGCCGGATTCAACGGGCGTGGCGGGCGGATGTTTTGTCGACGATCCGATCCCGGAGCCCAATTTCTCCGCACAGCACAACACGCACTATCCCTGGCTAACCTTGCCCGCGGATTGGCTGACGGCGCCATAGAAAATTTTCACGCGGAGGCGCGGAGCCGCGGAGAAGAGCTTGCGAAGTGGTCCTCCAGCGCTGACGACTTCTTCTGGCGCGCTTCGCGCGCCGAACAATCCAGTAGCACGTGCGTGCCCGTAGAGCACTGAATTCCTCCGCGTCTCCGCGCCTCCGCGTGAATCATTCCTTTGGTTGTGCGTCTGCGGTCGTAACGATTTCAGCGAGAGCGGCGCGGACAGCGTCTGCGTTTTCAAAGGTGCCGTTGGCGCCGGGTTCGAGAACAGTCTGCAGCAGCAGCTTCGTCCTCATAATCGCGAGCGTAGCCTTCAGCGACGCCAGCGCGTTGGCGCCGCGGGTGGTGGAGGTTTGCAGGATCGCGATCGGTTTTTCGTAGAGTTCGCCGCTGCCCACCACCCAGTCGAGTGCGTTCTTGAGCACACCGGGCACCCCATGGGCGTATTCCGGCGTGGAGAACAGCACGACGTCGGCGTTCTTCAGACTTTCGCGGAAATGCGCGACAGCTGCGGGCGGTTCCTGGTTCTCGCGGTCCGGATTGAAGGGTGGAATCAATTCGAGCTCGTGAAAGATTTCGACCGCGACGGAAGGTGGCGCGAACCGCTTGAGCGCTTCCAGCAATGCCGTATTGCCGGATTGCGCGCGCAGGCTTCCCGAGATTGCAAAACACTTCACTCAGGGCTCCTGGAAAAAGGGCGAAAGCCTTAGACCGATTCCCCGCCGTTCGTCAGCCTCGTTTCAGGTCCTGTTCCTCGCTAATCTCGCGCCAAGGTCGAATCGTGCCGCTTGGCGTCTCGGCGTCGCCGGCTCGATCGAGGTGGCGCGCGGCCTGAATACCGAAGAAGGAACAATCCGAGTGACCGTATTTCCTGGCATCATCCGAGCGCTGACGGCATCCGACAAGGAAGCCTGGCTCCCGCTATGGGCCGGCTATCTGGAATTCTACAAATCGAGCGTGGCGCCAGAGGTGACGGAGCTCACATTCGCACGCCTGCTCGATTCCAACGAGCCGATGTTCGCGCTGGTCGCGGAACTGGAGGGCCGCGTTGTCGGCATGACGCAGTGCGTTTTGCATCGCTCGACCTGGACGCGCGGGCCTTACCTCTATCTCAACGATCTGTTCGTGATGCCGCAGTTGCGCGGCAGCGGCGTGGGCCGCGCGCTGATCGAGGCGGTCTATGCGCGCGCGGACGAGCTTGGCGCAGAACGCGTCTATTGGCTCACGCACGAGACCAACACTCAGGCCCGCGCGCTCTACGATCACCTGGCCACCCGCACCGGCTTCATCCAATACCGCAGACCCTGAAAGGCAGAACGGCACGCGCCATGAATTCCCTAGACGACGACGCCAAACTCAAATCCCTGCTCGCGCGCCTGCACGCGCAGAGCGCGGCGCAGGAAGAGGGCATCATCCGCTGGGCGCGCGCGACCTTGCCCAGGCCGGGCACCGTGCTCAGCGACGCGCAGGAAGCGGAATTCGACCGCTTTTTCGTCGACAAACTGGTGGCGCTCGAGCCTGAGAAAGCGACGTTCTGCTACGCGCTTTGCCGAGCCTTGCAGGCCAGGCGAATCGTCGAAGCGGGCACGTCGTACGGCGTGTCGACGCTCTATCTCGCGGCGGCAGTCCGCGACAATGGCGGCGGTACGGTGATCGCCACGGAGTACGAGCCTGAGAAGGCGAAAAAAGCGCGGGCGCATTTCGCTGAGGCGGGCTTGTCCCAATTCATCGATCTGCGCGAAGGCGATTTGCGCGAAACATTGAAAACCATCGAGGGTCCGGTCGATTTCCTGCTGATGGATATCTGGACGCCGATGGCACGCCCAACGCTGGAACGCGTTGTGCCGCATATGCGCAAAGGCGCGATTGTCGTGGCAGACAATGTGAATACCTTCCGCAAGGATTATGAAGAATACTTCGATTTCCTGACCGACCCCGCGAACGGCTTCATCACGCGGACATTGCCGTTCGACGGCGGGCTCGAGATGTCGGTGAAGATCGCTTGAGCTGACCACCCTCCCTCTCGGGAGGGTGGTGCTGACGTATTTTGTCAGCAGGCCATGCGCGGCCTGCAACCCGCGTCTGCAGTTTTGTTCTTTATTTGTTCTTTCGGCCCGGATAGGCTCCGCAGCCGAATTTTCGGGTTTTGATGGGAGAAAGACATGCTCGGTTACGTGACGATTGGTGCGAACGATCCGGAGAAGTCCGGCAAGTTTTATGACGCCGTATTCGGCGCCATCGGCAGCGAGCGCAAGTTCGCCGACGGCGGCTGGATCGGCTACGGCAAGAAGGGCGAGGAAAGCCACAGCGTCTATGTCTGCCCGCCGCACGACAAGAAAACCGCGACGATCGGCAACGGCTCGATGTTCGCGTTCAAGGCAAACAATACGGGCGAAGTAAAAGCGGCATACGAAGCGGGACTGAAGAGCGGCGGCAGCGACGAAGGTGCGCCGGGGCCGAGGCCCGCCGATTCCAAAACTTTCTTCGGCGCTTACATGCGCGATCCGGTAGGCAACAAGATCTGCGTGTTCTGCAAGCCGTAAGTACCGACCCTCCCCTTGCCGCCTTCGCTAAAGCTACGGCGTGCCTTGGGCATTCTCCTTGCCACGCCGAAGCGAAGCGTAGGCGGGAGGGAGGGTCGAAATTTCACGCGAACGCAGTGAGCGGGAAATTTCGGGGAGGGGTCATGCTGCGCTGTGCTAGTGCAGCTTCGGTATTCGAGCTTGCTTGAAGGCCTCGGCACGACCCCTCCCCGAAAAATCCTTCGGATTTTTCGACCCTCCCTCAAGGGGAGGGTTGAGAATTGCGAATCTCTTCTTGCGCGATCTCGTCAGCGTCGGCGATCGCCTTTAAGGTTTGCGCCGCGGTCTCTCTCAGCTTCTTTTCCAGCGCTGGATGCTTCTGCATCAGATGGGCGAAGTCGTCGGCGGAGAGCATGAGAAGACGGCTCTGCACCGCCGTAACGACCGTCGCGTGGCGCATGGTCTTGCGCAGCAGCGATAGCTCGCCGAAGAAATCGCCGGCATGAAAGCGCAAATTTCCGCGCGACAATTCCACGTCCACTTCGCCGGAGACGACGAAATACATCGCTTCCGCCGGCTCGCCGCGCGCGGAGATCACCGTGCCCGGCGGCACGAATTGCGCCCGCAGCAGGCTCATGATCTCGCTCAGCACGGATGGTTCGAAGCCGTGGAACAGCGGCACCCGCGCCAGCATGCCGAACGTCACGATGAAATCGCGGCGGTGGATGGTGTTGACGAAGCCCGTGGCGACGATGCCGACCGGCAAGGCGAACAAGCCAAGGCCGACGATCATGGTCGCGCCGGCCACGATACGGCCGATCAGGGTGATGGGCACTGCATCGCCGTAGCCGACGGTGGTCAGCGTGGTGATGGCCCACCACATGGCATCGGGGACGGTGCCGAAAATCCTGGGCTGCACCGCGCCTTCGGCCGCATGCATCGCAGCGGCGGCAAACACCATGGCGCAGAGAAGCAGCAACAGCGTGCCGAACAGCGCGCGGCGTTCCTCCTTGACGACATGGGCAAGCGTGAGCAGCGCGGGCGAATAGCGCGCGATCTTCAAAAGGCGCAGCAGGCGGAACAAGCGCAGGAATCTGAGATCGATGAAGGGCATGAAAAACGTCGCAATGGCCGGTGCGACGGCGAGGAGATCGATCACCATCATCGCCTTCAGCCCATAGCGGAGGCGCGACAGCAATGGCCCGCCGCGCGGCACCAGCGGATCTTCCGGCGCCGTCCACAGCCGCAGGAGATATTCGATCGAGAAGATCGCCACCGAAACGATCTCGAACCCTTCCAACTGCCGCCAGAAGCGCTGTTCCACCCACGGTACGCTCTGCAGCGAATAGGCGACGACATTGGCGACGATCAGCGCGATCAGCGTGGCTTCGACGACGGTGCCGGAAAGTCCCCCGCCGTGGCCGCCTTCGAGAATGAGATGGATGCGCCGGCGCCGCGACACGCCTTCGCCCGCATGCGCCCCCAGCTTCGCGATCATGCCGGCGTCAGCGAGGCGAGACGTTTTTCGATGGCGGCCAGCGCTTCGCCAGCCTTCGCGCCATCGGGACCACCAGCTTGCGCCATGTCGGGCCGGCCGCCGCCGCCCTTGCCGCCCAAGGCTTCGGCGCCAAGACGCACCAGATCGACCGCACTGACGCGCTTGGTGAGATCGTCCGTCACGCCGACAACCAGCGACGCCCGGCCGTCGGCGACCGCGACGAAGGCCACGACACCGGAACCGATCTTGGCCTTCGCGTCGTCGGCGAGGCCTTTGAGGTCTTTAGGAGCTACGCCTTCGACAACCCATAACTGTGCCTTCACATCGCCGATCTGCCTTGTGCTTGTGCCAACACCCTGAGCCGAACTTTCTCCTGCCGCCGTGCCTACCGTCATAGCGATCTTTTTGCGCGCCTCTACAAGTTCGCGTTCGAGTTTGCGGCGTTCTTCGGCGAGCTGGGCCACGCGTTGCGGCAATTCGTTCACGCTCGTTTTCAGCGTACTCGCCGCATCGCGCGCGATCTCGGCCTGATCCTGCAGATGGCGCCGCGCGCCTTCGCTCGTCAGCGCCTCGATGCGGCGGACGCCCGAGCCGACCGCGCTTTCGGACAGAATCGTGAAGAGCCCGATATCGCCCAACCGGCGCACATGGGTGCCGCCGCAGAGTTCGACCGAGAACGGCTTTGCCTCTTCGGAATCATCGCCCGCCAAAGAACTTCCCATGGTGAGCACGCGCACTTCATCGCCGTACTTCTCGCCGAACAGTGCCTCGGCGCCCGCTTCGATTGCCTGATCGGTCGCCATCAGACGGGTGGAGACGTCGGAGTTCTGGCGGATGACCGCATTCACGCGGTTTTCGACGCTGTCGAGCTCTTCCTGGGTGACGGCCTTGGGATGGGCGAAATCGAAACGCAGCCGATCCGGCGCCACCAGCGAACCTTTTTGATTGACGTGCGGTCCCAGCACGCGTTTCAGCGCGGCATGAAGCAGATGGGTGGCCGAGTGATTGGCGCGGGTGGCGCGGCGGCGCTCGCCATCGACGCGCAACTCCACGGAATCGCCGAGCGCGAAATCGCCCTTGGTGACGCGCACGATGTGGACGTGCAGCGCGCCCAGTTTCTTTTCGGTGTCGGTGACCGCACCCTGTCCGGCGTTTGGTCCGCCTTTGGCCGAAAAGACCGCGCCGCGATCGCCGATCTGGCCGCCGGACTCGCCATAGAACGGGGTCTGGTTGGTGAGGAGGCTGACCGTGTCGCCAGCGCTCGCCTTGGTGATGCGCTTGCCGTCCTTCACGATGGCGACGATATTGCCTTCGGCCTCCTCGGTGTCGTAGCCGAGGAATTCGGTGGCGCCCAATTCTTCGCGGATGGCGAACCACAGCGAGTCATCGGTTTGTTCGCCCGATCCGGCCCAGGCTTTGCGCGCTTCTTCGCGCTGGCGTTTCATCGCCGCGTCGAAGCCCGCCGTGTCTACGCCGATACCCCGCGCGCGCAACGCATCTTCCGTCAGATCGAGCGGGAAGCCGAACGTGTCGTAGAGTTTGAAAGCGACTTCGCCCGCGAGGCTGTCGCCTTTGCGCAGATTTCCGGTTGCCTCGTCCAGCAGCTTGAGCCCGCGCGCCAGGGTTTCGCGGAAGCGGATTTCTTCCAGCCGCAGCGTTTCGGTGACGAGCGCCTGGGCGCGGCCGAGTTCGGGATAGGCCGCTCCCATTTCCGCGACCAGCGCCGGCACCAGGCGGTGCATCAAGGGATCTTTCGAGCCGATCAGATGCGCATGGCGCATGGCGCGGCGCATGATGCGGCGAAGCACGTAGCCGCGCCCTTCGTTCGACGGCAGCACGCCGTCGGCGATGAGAAACGAGGTGGCGCGCAAATGATCGGCGATGACGCGATGGGAGGCCGCATGCTCGCCGGTCGACGGCGTGCCGGAGGCCTCGACCGAGGCCGCGATCAGATGACGGAAAAGATCGATGTCGTAATTGTCGGTGACGCCTTGCAGGATCGCGGTGATGCGCTCGAGCCCCATGCCGGTGTCGATGGAGGGCCTGGGCAGTTCGACGCGGGTGTTCTCGTCCACCTGCTCGAATTGCATGAAGACGAGATTCCAGAATTCGAGGAAGCGGTCGCCGTCTTCGTCGGGCGAGCCTGGCGGGCCGCCCATGAGTGTGTTGCCCTGGTCGTAGAAGATTTCCGAGCAGTAGCCGCACGGCCCGATCGGCCCCATCGCCCAGAGATTGCTCTCGTGCCCGATGATGCGATCGTCGGAAATGCCGGCGATCTTTTTCCACAACCCGCGCGCGACGTCGTCAGTGGGATAGACCGTGACCCAGAGCCGGTCTTTCTTCAGGCCGGCGGTCTTGGAGACATAGTCCCAGGCATATTCGATCGCGGCTTCCTTGAAATAGTCGCCGAACGAGAAATTTCCCAGCATCTCGAAGAAGGTGTGATGGCGGGCGGTGTAGCCGACATTGTCGAGATCGTTGTGCTTGCCCCCGGCGCGCACGCATTTCTGCACCGTGGCCGCGCGCTTGTAGGGCCGCTTCTCCGCGCCGGTGAACACGTTCTTGAACTGCACCATGCCCGCATTGGTGAAGAGGAGCGTGGGATCGTTGCGCGGCACGAGCGGGCTCGACGGCAGAATCGCGTGCTGCCGGTCGCGGAAGAAATCGAGAAACGAGGCGCGGACTTCAGTCAGGCTATGCATGGGGTGGTTGTAGCGTCGGGGCGGATTCGGTGTCTAGGACACCTGCTAAGTGGCCCCGTCGCCCCATCGATGGTCCTGAGTCTTAAGCGCGGGTTCCACCCTCCCTCGGGAGGGTCGAAAATTCGTAGTGAAGCGGAGAATTTTCGGGGAGGATCAGGACGAGAATTCTCCTTCCACATCCTCCCCGAAGCGCTTCGCGCTTCGACCCTCCCGAGGGAGGGTAGAAAAACGAAAGAAGGGGCGCTTCTTTCGAAGCGCCCCTTCCGGAGCCGTTCCCCATGCCAACAGGGAAAGGCAAACTCGTCTTCCGATCAGTCTTCGGCCGGCGCCGCGTCCCCATCGCCGCCTTGGGTGAGGGCCGCGCCGAGCAGGCCGGCATTCTGGCGGATGGCGGCTTCGATCTTGTCCGCGACGTCCTTGTTTTCCGTGAGGAAGGCTTTCGCGGCTTCGCGGCCCTGGCCGATGCGCGTGCCGTCATAGGAGAACCAGGAGCCGGACTTCTCCACCACGCTGGCCTTGACGCCCAGATCGAGCAGTTCGCCCGTCTTGGAAATGCCCTGGCCGTACATGATGTCGAACTCCACCTGCTTGAAGGGCGGCGCGACCTTGTTCTTCACCACTTTGACGCGCGTCTGGTTACCGATGACTTCGTCATGGTCCTTGATCGCGCCGATGCGGCGGATATCCAAACGCACGGAAGCATAGAATTTCAGCGCATTGCCGCCCGTGGTGGTTTCGGGATTGCCGAACATGATGCCGATCTTCATGCGGATCTGGTTGATGAAGACGACGATGGTGTTCGACTTGGAGATGGAGCCGGTAAGCTTGCGCAAAGCCTGGCTCATCAGGCGCGCCTGAAGGCCGGGAAGCGAATCGCCCATCTCGCCTTCGAGTTCGGCCTTGGGCGTCAGCGCGGCGACCGAATCGATGACCACGATGTCGACACCGCCCGACCGCACCAGCGTATCGGTGATCTCAAGGCCTTGTTCGCCGGTATCGGGCTGGGAAATCAGAAGCTCGTCGACATCGACGCCAAGCTTGCGCGCATAGATGGGATCGAGCGCGTGTTCGGCGTCGACATAGGCGGCGATGCCGCCGCGCTTTTGCACTTCGGCGACCGCGTGAAGCGCCAGCGTCGTCTTGCCCGAAGATTCCGGACCGTAGATTTCGATGACGCGGCCGCGCGGCAAGCCGCCGATGCCGAGCGCGATATCGAGCCCGAGCGAGCCGGTCGAAACCACGTCGGCTGACGTGACGGGCTCGCGCTGGCCGAGCTTCATCACACTGCCCTTGCCGAAGGCGCGATCGATCTGGCTGAGCGCGGCTTCCAAAGCCCGCTTGCGCTCGCTGTTTTCTTCCTTGGCCACTACCCGCAAAGCCGCCTGACTCATGGAAATCCTCTCCTTATTTCACGGCGCCCCGAGCGGCGCAATGAAGCGAGTGTGCACTGTTTGTTCTTGTTTGCAAGATACGAGATAAACTGTTGATTATACTAAACAATACCATATCTTGTTCTTTTATCGTTCGCATGCCCCAAAGACGGGCGATTGTATACCTGAGTAAGCGAATCGCAGTCTGGTCCAGAAAAGATGACAATGAGTCACCTAATCGCCTCCTTCTCAACCTTCGGCAAATTTGCCGAAGGTTCCAGCCTGGCGAGGTTTCGCCCTCAACATTGGGGTGGAGTTGCCCTAGAGCGGGGGTAAGATTCGCCTATGGCTGAACCGGGGACCTCTTGGATGATCCCCGGCTGCACCCGTAACGGGAGCGCCAACCGAGACCCCGGAAAGGGACGGCCGTTTTCCTTGCAGGGCGCGGCCGTTCCAAGACTCAGTACTTCAAAGTGCAGCGATGCGAATGTCTAATTACAAGCAGAACGAACGACGAATCGGCGCAAATTCGTAACGAACTTATCCACGGGGTCTCTAGCGTTGGCCAAGAAGCCACCAGCAAAGAAGCGGATCAAGCGCGCGAAGATCGAAGAAATCGAATTGCACCCAGACGCCTGGGAGCGGTTTGAAAGAGGTCTAAAAACTATCGCGACTGCGCCACCAAAGCATGCAAGAGCCTCTAGTAAGAAGAAGTGCGCTTAAGTCGGCCAAGCGATCCAACCGCTTTCATTCAGAACAATTTGAGTGCCGCGTTTTTTCAAATGCCCGATTAGATGCGGGTAAGTTGTTGGCACGATCCCGTTCCAATTTGCGTCGTAGCAAACATCGCAAACGATGATGTCCCAATTGCGAATGTATTTCCCGTCGTGACGATGCGGCCCGTATTGAAAAGACGTCCGGCAGAGGAAACAGGTTTCCCTATGGACGTACTCATCGACCGTATCTCGAACTCGTCTGGAGTTTGATCGCATGACTACCTCTGATTATTCAGTGAACCTTTGCTCTTTGAGCGGCAAGACAATCTGGTCGTTCCAACTGCGCAACGGACAAAAATCCGGCATTACGTCACGCAGTTACTTATCGGACGGCACGCAGCAGTGCATCATCGATGCACTGCTAGATGCTTTGATCGAGGCTCGTGGACAACTAGGCGGCTCGCTTCATGTATTGAATGCTGTAGCGAAATTGCCCTTGGCCGGCATCAACCACGACGTTCCAATTTCCTGAATGCGGAACCGGTACGCGCGCAGGAAGTCTACGAAAGAAACCGCCGAAATATCGGCATTGGCTTCCATTGCGGTACGAGTTGAAGTTTGAGTCGTCCATCACCAAGACATTGCATTGGTGATCGCAATTGACGATCACAACGTCGCCAGCGTTCAGATATTCCTTTGCATGAACGGACATGACACGGCACCTCTCCAGAGTGAGTTAGGAGCCGAATTATCCAAATTGTGCGCAATTGCGTGCCTCGCATCGGCTCCGACCATTGCGAGGCATGAGAGTCGTGCCGACCCAATCGGCACGACTCAAGAATTAGCATAAACCGCCCGCTACGTCGCGGGTTTGTGCTTCTTCAGCCAACGCCGAAACGCCTTGGCCTTCTGGCTAAGCGTTCGCGGCTTGGTTAGTCCGCCGATAGGTGAGGCGCTTGCCTTGGATGCCCTTGAGCGCGGTCTGTGTGCGCTCCGCGTCGTCGATCTCCAGCGCCGCGCGGTGGGAATAACGGAAGTCGAATTCGGCCAGATAGCGGTGCAGGTGCGCCTCGCTGCAATGCTGGTACACACCCTTCATGCCGCGCTTGAAGATCGAGAAATAGCCCTCGACCGTGTTGGTTGAGGCAGTACCGCGCGCGTATTCGTATTCCGAATGATTGACCGTCTGATGGTCTGCGAAGTTCGCACCCGCCGCAGGGTACACGCTGGCTTCGTCCGTCATGAGCGTGGACTTGCGGTCGGCATTCGTGAAAAGAATGTTGCGCACGGTCGCCTTGTCCACGCTATCGACCACAAATGAACGGGCCGGACCGCCGCGCTCTACAAGCGCCACGATCTTGCGCTGCGTTTCGATCTTGGGATGTTTCACCCATCCGAAGCCGCTAACGAAACTATCGGGCTTCGACGGCTTGCCGTCACGCTTGCCCATGTAAGTTTCATCGGCCTCGATCACGCGGCCTTCGCCGCCCATGGGTGTGGGCTTGCCGGAAGGCTTCATGGCCTCGCGCAAGCGGTGCATCATGAACCATGCCGACTTGTACGTGATGGCGAGCATGCGGTGCATCTGATGGGCGCTGATTCCCTTCTTAGAGGCGCAGAGCAGGAACGAAGCGAGCAGCCACTTGTTGAGCGGAATGTGCGAGCGCTCAAAGACCGTCCCGACCATGACGGTGAACTGTTTGCGGCAGGCATTGCACTGATAGAATCCCGGACGGCTGGGTAGCTCGGTGGACTCGTCCACGGTCCCGCAATAGCCGCAGGAACGGCCATCGGCCCAGAGCAGCCTTTCGAGATAGGCGCGGGCCTTGTGCTTGTTCTTGAAGATCGGGTTTTCGAGAGCGGAATGCATCAAAATAGTCCTAACTAAGCCTTTGATATAGCTTATATAGGTGCGAATTGTGCTTTTTCAAGTATATAATAGCCCAAAGACGGGCGATTGTCATGCCAGCGTCAGCGATAGAGGGGTACCAGAACGAAGGCATTTGGGGCGGTGAACCTCAACTGAGATCGAACCCAGAATTGAGCCCCCACGAACGAACGATATTCCGATGGCATGGCGCCAACTGCACAGCGCCATGCCACCGGGAATCGTCACGGATGCGATGTCAACGAGGATTTCAGTGGTCGTAATGATGATCGTCCCGGTCGTCCCGACGGTCGTCTCGCCGATCCTCGCGACGGTCCTCACGCCAGTCCTCACGTCGGCCCCTGCGCCAGTCCCTACGATAAGAATCTCTGTCCTCGTCGCGCCTCATCTCAAAATATGAATCGCGATGGTGGTCGCGATACCAATCGCGTTCTTCATGATTCCGCCAGCGGTGCCAGCGGCGATGGCGATCGTAATAGCCGTCGTCATAAGCAAACCCTACATCGCCCAGCGTGATGGAGAAATCGATATGCGACCTCGCGGCGGCGGGAGGCGCTGTTGCGATCATACCGGCCGCGCAGAGGGCGGCCGCTACCAATAGTCCAGGCGTGAGCTTCTTCATGCGTGAAGGTCCTCCAAGTTGTCCCAGGAGCATCTCCCCAAAAATAGTTCATCTCAACCCAAATGAGCAGCCGAGACGTCGCGTTGAAATCGTCGCCTTCGCTGGTGAGGCAACGACGATCGGACATCCCCGCCGCCACGTAAACATAACAGCAATCACCTCCCCCTCGTGGGGAGGTCGAAAAATCCGAAGCGTAGCGAAGGATTTTTCGGGTGGGGGGAGTGTCGGGCGTGTTCTATTCTTCAACGCTTCCCCCCACCCGAAATTTGCTTCGCAAATTTCGATCTCCCCACGAGGGGGAGGTGACAATCGAGTGCGGGCGGCTCTAGGCAAACCCTCATCGGAAATCTAGGTTTTCGCCCTGCCGAACTTTGTGAGGTCCTCATGCTCAGCCGTCGCGATCTGCTTGCTTCCACCGCCGCAACCGCAACCGCGATGGCGTTGCCGGGATTTCTTGCGCCCGTGTTCGCACAAGAGGGCGCGGCCGCGCAGCTCAATCAAGCGATGGACGCGTTCTTCCAGGAAAACCTCGATCAGAATCCGGAAAGCGCGACGTTGCTGGGCATGGATAAGGGCGCCAATGCAGCGCTCAAGGCAAAATTGCAGGACGTTTCGGCCGCCGGCATCGCCGCCGCCAAAGCGCTGAACGCGAGCCAATTGGCGCGGTTGAAGAGCATCGACGCGGCGAACCTCGCCGGCCTGGACAGAGTGAACTACGAGACGCTTGAGTATGTTGCCGAGAGCCGCGCACGAATCCAGGCGTTCGATTACGGCGGCACTTCGTTCGGGGCTTCGCCCTATGTCGTCAGCCAATTGACGGGCGCCTATCAATCCGTTCCCGACTTCCTCGACACCAAGCATCGCATCGAGACGGCTGCCGATGCGGACGCTTATCTTTCGCGGCTGGAAGCGTTCGCGCAGCAAGTGGACGACAATACCGAACGCATGAAACACGACGCGGGGCTCGGTGTCGTGCCGCCCGATTTCCTGCTCGAGCGCGCACTCGAACAGATGAACGCGACGCGGACCACGTCCGACAAATCCCTGCTGGTCACCTCCATCGCAAAACGCGCGAAAGACAAGGGACTGGATCCTTCCTACGCCACGAAGGCGGCGCAGATTTACGACAGCGAGATCGGGCCTGCGCTTGATCGCCAGATCGCCGAGAGCAAAACCCTGCGCGCCTCGGCGACGCACGATGCCGGTTTATGGAAATTGAAGGACGGCGAAGCCTTCTATGCCGCCGCGTTGCAGGCTTCCACGACGACCGGCATGTCTCCCGATGAAATCCACAAACTGGGCTTGGATCAGGCCAAGCAAATCAGCGCCCGTATCGATGCGATTCTCAAGCACCAGGGCTACAAGAAGGGCACGGTGGGGCAGCGCATTTCCGCGCTCAGCAAAAATCCCAAGCAGCTCTATCCCAATACCGACGCGGGCAAAGCCCAGGCCATCGCCTATTGCAACGCACAGCTCGATGCCATCAAACCGAAATTGCCGACGGTGTTCAGCCGCATCCCACCCTATTCGTTCGAAGTGCGCCGCGTGCCGCCACAGACCGAACCCGGCGCGGCTTCCGCCTTCAGCCAGGCGCCGGCGCTCGACGGGTCACGCCCCGGCATCGTCTATTTCAACCTGCACGACAGCGCCGAGTGGCCGAAATTCGCGCTCTCCACCACCGTGTTTCACGAAGGTTTGCCGGGCCATCAGCTCGAAGGCGGGCTCGCGCTTTCCAACACCGCGCTGCCGCTGATCCGCAAGACCATCGGGTTCTCGGGTTACGCCGAAGGCTGGGCGCTTTATGCCGAACAACTCGCCGACGAACTCGGCATGTACGACCACGATCCGTTGGGGCGCATCGGCTATCTCAAGTTCCAACTCTTCCGCGCCAACCGCTGCGTCGTCGATACCGGGCTGCATCACATGAAGTGGAGCCGCGAGCAGGCCATCCGGTATTTCGTGGACCACAACGGCGATCCGCCGGGTTTCGCCACGCGCGAAATCGAACGCTATTGCGCGACGCCGGGACAAGCCTGCAGCTACAAGATCGGCCACACGGTGTGGACCAAGGCGCGCGCCCGCGCGAAGACCGTGCTAGGCGCGCGCTACAGCATCAAGGATTTCCACAACGCGGGGCTAGGCTGCGGCCGCGTGCCGCTCGACGTGCTCGACAACGTCGTCGACGCCTATATCGCGGCGGCGAAGGCGGGGTAGATCACCTCTCCCTCGGAGGGAGAGGTGATTACGGCTTCACGAACTTCAGCGCGTATTGATCGGTGTGACCTTTCACGCTGGGGTCGAAGATCGACTTGGTGTGATCGTCGCTCTCCCGATGCAAGAAATCGCCTTCGGCCACGAGCCTGAATCCGGCCGCCTTCACTTCGCGGATGATCTGCGCCTTCTCGATGCGGTGCAGGGCCTTGATCTGGTCTTCGCCGGTGCCGGGATTGGCCTGATGGTCGAGGATGAAATAGACGCCGCCGGACTTGAGCGAGTCGAAGACGTGCTTGTTGAAGGCGGCCATATCGACGTCGCCGTAATCCTTGATGTGCAGGTCGTGATAGTTCTGGGTGATCCAGAAGAGATCGACTTTCTCCGGCAAGGTGAATTCGCCGAAACCGAAGCCGCCCACCGTCACATTGGCGCGGCCGGGTTCGGCGGCCATCTTTTCGTCGGCCGGCAGGCAGCCTTTCCAGCGCGTCGTCTCCAGCCCGTAAATCTTGCCCTTGGGGCCGACGACGTCGGAGAGCATGCGCGAGAAGTAACCGCCGCAGGGATAAAGTTCGCCGACCACCATGCCGCGCTTCACGCCGGCGAAGGCAATCGTCTCGGCCGGCAGGCGCAGCGCGTCGACGTCGCGATCGTCCTTCGGCCTTGTGGTATCGGCGACGGCTTTCACGATGCTGTCCGGCACATTGGCAATCGCGGTGCCGCCAAGCGAGAGCGTAATCAGAACTATCGCGAGAGAGATTTTCTTCATGAAGGCGACCCCGAATTTTGCGGCGGCAATTTAGAGCCGCCCGTACGGCGCGGAATACACAATTGCGTTAGATATTGGCGCGTTAGAGCTTGGCGGCTATGCGTTGGTGCCGGTGCGCTTGGGCGCGGGCGAGCCCGCCAAAACATCCTTCACCTTCGCCGCAAGCTGTTTGAGCCCGAAGGGCTTTGGCAGGAAGTGTAGTTCTTCGGCCTTTTCGTCATTCCTGCGGAAGGCTTCTTCGGCGTAGCCCGACATGAAGATGACGGCCATTTCCGGCCTCAGCCGCTTGACCGCGCGCACCAGCGTCGGCCCGTCCATGTTGGGCATCACCACATCGGTGATGAGAAGATGGATCGGGCTTGTGGCGCTCTTGACGATTTCCAGCGCGTCTTCGCCGCCGGCGGCTTCCAGCACATTGTAGCCGCGCAGTTTGAGCGCGCGCGCCGCAAAGGTGCGTACCGATTCTTCGTCTTCCACCAGAAGGATGGTGTCTTGTCCCGTGACATCGCGCGCGGGCGCGGCCAATGGCTCGACCGCAATCGCTTCGCCGCGATGGCGCGGCAGATAGATGCGGAAGGTGGTGCCGCGGCCGATTTCGCTGTCGACCGTGATGAAGCCGCCGGTCTGCTTGACGATGCCATAAACCGTCGCGAGTCCGAGGCCCGTGCCTTGCCCGACGGGCTTGGTGGTGAAAAAAGGATCGAAGATCTTGCCGAGATGTTCCTTGGCGATACCGGTTCCGGTGTCCGTCACTTCGATGCGCACATAATCGCCGGCGGGCATGATGGCCGTGCCGAGCGCGGCAGAGGTGGTGACCGCTTCGTTCGCCGCGCGGATCGTGACGGTGCCGCCCTTGGGCATCGCATCGCGCGCATTGACGACAAGATTGATGAGCGCATTGGAAAGCTGCGCTTCGTCGGCATGCACGGGCCAGAGATCTTCGCCGTATTCGAGTTCGACGTCGTAGCCTTCGCCCACCAGACGGCGCAGCAGCTGGCCGAGTTCGCCGATGGCCTCGTGCAGGCTCAGCACGCGCGGCTGAAGGGTCTGCTTGCGCGAGAAGGCCAGCAGCTGGCGCACCAGATTGGCGGCGCGCAGCGCGTTCTGATGGATTTCGTTGATTTCCTTGAACGAGGGATCGCCCGCCGCATGGCGCATGAACAGCAATTCGGAATTGCCGATGATGACGGTGAGAAGATTGTTGAAGTCGTGCGCCACGCCGCCCGCGAGCTGGCCGACCGCCTGCATCTTTTGCGACTGAGCGAATTTGGTTTCCAGTGCTTTCTGCTCGGACACGTCGATCAGATAGAGGATGACGCGGCCGGTGTCGCCGGCCACCGGATTGGCGAACAATTCCGCCATGCGGTCAGGCTGGCCGAGCGGACGCAATTCGCTCGAGGTGTTGGTGCTTTCTCCGACTTTGGTGCCGGCCTTGACGATGGCTTCGCCGGTGGCCTGACGATCGGACTGTTCGATGAGATCGATGAGCGCGCGGCCTGAAAGCGCGCCTGTCAGTCCGAAGAATTCCGCGAAGGCCTTGTTGGCTTCCAGGATTTTTCCGCCGGTGTCCGCCAGCGCGACGCCGACCGGGGCATCGCGGAACAACGTGGCGGGCGCGATCTGCGAAGCAACCGCCGTCGCGGGTTTTGCATCCGCCGGGCTCCCCCCCAAACGTGGCGTAAACCACCAGGCGACCTGGCCATTGCCGAGCGGACGCACCGCGGCGACGATTTCCAATCCCGGCGCGACGCGAAAGGATTCTTCGCGCGCTTCACCTTCGGCGCCGGCGCGCGTCAACCGGTAAAGCATGGCAGACGAGGATTCCGCGGCAAGCGCGAGCTCCGGCGGAGGTGCGGCGTCTCCTGCCGCGGCGCCCGACATCTTGCGATAGACTTCATTGCAATCCAGCACCGAGCCATCCGCGGCCGTCACCGCCCAGGCGACGTTGGCGCGGGCCGCGGCTTCGGCGACGCGGCGCGCTTCGGCCACGCTGAGGCCCTCGCGCGGCCATACGGCATAAAGAAAGAGCGAGGCGACGGCGCCGATGCCGCCCAACAAGGCCACGCCCGCCCAGCGCGAAGCATCGGGAGCCGCGACCGCGAGGCCGGCGGCGGTCAACGCCACAATCACAAAACCCAAAGCCGCCCAACGCCAAGCTCCGGCCGGCAGGCGGAACGTGCCAAGGCTGCGAGTCGCCATCATGATTCGAATGTAGCCGAATTGCAGGTAACGAGAATTGATTCATTTCATGCGCATTCCAACCCTCCCCTTGAGGGAGGGTCGAAAAATTCGAGGCGATAGCCGAGGATTTTTCGGGGAGGGGTCATGCCGTATCGGCCGCGACCTGACCCCTCCCCGAAAGTTTCTTCGTTACACTCAGAAACTTTCGACCCTCCCTCAAGGGGAGGGTGGATGATCAATTCGCGCGCATCTTCCCGGTCAGCCGCATGACGTAGCCGATCACCTGGGCGACCGCCTTGTAATGTTCGGCTGGCACGGTCTCGTCGATGTCGACGGCGGCATAAAGAGCGCGGGCGAGCGGCGGGTTCTCGACGATGGGAACTTCGTGCTCCTCGGCCACTTCGCGAATCTTCAGCGCCAGAGCATCGACGCCTTTGGCGACGCAGATGGGCGCCGCCATCTTGCCCGACTCGTATTTCAGAGCGACGGCGAAGTGGGTCGGGTTGGTGATGATGACGGTGGCCTTGGGCACTTCGGCCATCATGCGCCGCTTGGCGCGCTCGGCGCGGATCTGCCTGACCTTCGCCTTGATGGCGGGATCGCCTTCGGTCTGGCGGAATTCTTCCTTGATTTCCTGCTTCGACATGCGGTTGCGCTTGAGGAACTGGAAGCGTTGCAGGAAATAGTCGCCGCCCGCGATGACCGCGAGCACGGCGAGGGCCGCCATCATCAGCTTCATCACCAGCCGCATCATGTCGGCGGCGATCTGATCGGGCGCCAGCGTCATGACCGCTTCGAGATTGCCGCGTTCGGGCCACAGCACCGTCCACACCACCGTGCCGACAATCGCGATCTTGATGAGACCTTTGAGCAGATTCATCCAGCCGTCGAAGCCGAACATCCGCTTGAGTCCTTTGAGCAAGGAGAGCTTCGAAAAATCGGGCTTGAGTTTTTCCGCGGAAAACACGGGCCGGTGTTGCAAGAGCTGGCCCGCCAGTCCCGAACCCATCAGCAAGGCGAGTGCTGGCGCGAGGATGACGGCCAGCGCCCAGGTCACATTGCGCGACAGCGCCATCGCGCCGCCGCCGTCGAGCGAGAATTGATCGGGCTGTTCGAGAAAAATCGTGAAGCTGTGCGCAAAGCCCCTCGCCAAGGAGCCGCCGAATACCGACACCATCAGCGTGGCGCCGGCCAGCAGCACGAAGGTTGCCACTTCCGGACTCTTGACGATGTCGCCGTGCTTTTGGGCTTCTTCCAGCCTTCGCTGTGTCGGCTCTTCGGTTTTTTGCGAGTCGTCGCGTTCCTCGGCCATCTACTGAAAGCTTCCCATCTGCTCTGTGTAGTAGGTGAGGAACATCGTCATCATCGAGCCGACCAGCAGCAGCATCAGGAAAAAGCCCGCGAGAATATTGATCGGCATGGCGATGAAGAAGACCTGCAACTGGGGCATCAGCCGTGCCAGAAGACCGATGGCGGCGTTGACGGCAAACCCGAAGACGAGAAACGGCGCCGCCAGCTGCAGCCCCAGCGCGAAAGACCCGCTCACCAGGCGAATGGCGAGTTCTGCCATGTCGCCGGTGGGAAGCTCACTGTCCGGCGGGATGAGCGTATAGCTGCCCTGGATGGCATTGATCGCAAGATGATGCAGATCGGTCGCGAAGATCATCACCACGCCCAGCATGGAAAAGAAGGTGCCGATGATGGCGCCCTGCTGGCCCTGGGTGGGATCGAGCGTCTGCGCGTAGGCGAGTCCGGTTTGCGTCGCGATGAGATAACCGGCGACGTTGAGCGCGCTCATGATGATGCGCGCCATGCCGCCGACCAGAACGCCGATGGTGGTTTCCTTCGCAATCATGACGGTGAGCGCCATGGGCGAAGAGGGTGCGGCCGCGGGATAAGCATGCGCCAAAGCCGGCAGCAGTGCGAAGGAGACGGCGAGCGCCAGCGCCAGACGCACGCGCGCCGGCACGCCCATGTCGCCGATGGCAGGCAGCAGCATGATCATCGCGCCCGCGCGCGCGAAGATCAGAAGAAAGACAAGAAGCGAACCTGAAAGATCGCCGATGTGGATGTGCATCGGCTATGCCTTGTCAGTACGCGGCGATCTTGGCGGCGATATCGGTCATCAAGCCGTACATCGCTTCGCCCGCGAACGGCAGCGCCACCAGCAGCACCAGAAAGATGGCGATGATCTTGGGCACGAAGACCAGCGTCATTTCCTGGATCTGCGTCAGCGCCTGCAGCAGACCGATGCCCAAACCGACGACGAGAGCGGTCAGCATGGCGGGCGTTGCGATCTGCAGCAGCACGTAGATGGACTGACGCGCAAGATCGATGGAATCGGCAGGTGTCATGAAATGCTCCGAAGGAATGCCGTCAGATCGGCATGCGCATGATGTCTTGATAGGCGGCGATCACCTTGTCGCGGACGGCGACGACGGTATCGAGCGTGACTTCGGCCTGGTTCACCGCATTCACCACGTCGACGATGTTGCCCTGTCCCGCTGCCTGCAGCGACGCCATCTGCTCGCCCTGCTTCATGGTACCGGAGGCGTCCTTGATGGCGTTGGAGAGAAAGTCGCCGAAGTTGAGACCGGTCGGCTGTGTCGCGTTCTGCACGGCCGAGGCCGGTAGATCGGCGCCGATCTTGGCGACCGATTGATAGGCCGCGGCCGCGATGGATGGGGTGACGACCATGCTCTACTCCTCTAGCGGCGCAACAGATCGACCGTGCCGAGCAGCATCGCCTTGGATGCCCCCATCACGGTCAAGTCGGCTTCGTAGGACCGCTGCGCTTCGCGCATGTCCATGATTTCGACCAGCGGATTGACGTTGGAAAGCTTGACGTAACCGGTCTTGTCGGCAGCCGGATTGCCGGGATCATATTGCTGGCGGAATTCGCTCATGTCCTCCACGGGTTTGTCCGATTGGACAAGCGAGGCGCCAAGCTCGCGATCGAAATCGGTTTTCATCGTCGCGATTTTGCGGCGGTAAGGATCGCCGCCGGGTTCGGTCGACGTCGAATTGGCATTGGCGATGTTTTCCGCGATCGTGCGCATTCGACTCGTCTGTGCGCGCATGCCGGACGCGGCAATGACCATGGAGGTTGCAAGATCCATGAGCGTTCTTCCTCTAGCCCGAGTTCTTGCCGATGGCGGTGCGGATCAATCCGATCGCCTTGGAATAGAGATTGGCCGCGGCCTGATATTCGGCCTGCGTGTCGGCGACCTTGATCATTTCCTGTTCCAGCGAAACGCTGTTGTTGCCGTTGATCGCTTCGGTGTCGGGCGCGTTGTCCTGCTCGAAGCCGCCGGGATTGTCTGAGGTGATGGTGATGTGATGCGGATTGGTGGCGGTCAGACCCGAGATATTCGTGTTGGACGCGCGTTTCACCAATGCTTCGAAATCCATCGGCTTCAAGTCGCGCGCGGTGTAGCCGGGCGCGTCCGCGTTTGCGACGTTCTGCGAAAGCACGGCCTGGCGCGCGTTGAGCCATGACATGCGTTCGCGCAGCAATCCGACCAGCGGGATCTCGGTGATATTCAAAGGACGTCTCCTTTACGGAAAATTATCCCTAACCGCGTGCATCATCGCCTGCTCCCGTTAAGCGCCGCTTAACAACGACGGAGCTTTTTGCCCGGCAAAAACTTCCACGCCTTAACCCGCGATTAAGCTTGATGCACCAAGACTGCGCGCGTTATCGGGGCTTTCATGGATCTCATCGATTTCGCGCGCTACTTCGGCGCCCTTGCGCTGGTGCTCGGCCTGCTCGGCTTTGCCTGGCTCGCGACGCGCAAATACGGCTTGCCCGGATTCGTCAAAGGACAAATGACGCGCAGGCTTTCGGTGGTCGAAACCTTGATGATCGGGCCCCGCCACAAACTTCTTCTGCTCCGCCGCGACGGCACCGAACATCTCGTGCTCATTAGGCCGCAAGGCGCAAACGTCGTGGAGGGCAGCATCGACGCGGCGCATCTGCTGGCGCAGAGCGGAGACGCGGCGTGAACAGACGCGCGCTCGGTCTTCTGGCTCTTGTTGCGCTGGTCCTCATCCCCAGCGTGGCGTTCGCGGGCCCTGCGGCCGTCGCCAACGCGACCGCGACGACACCGGGACTTTCCATCGATCTGACCGGTGGCGGCATGTTCACCGACCGTTTGATGCAGATCATCGCTCTGATCACGATCCTCAGCATCGCGCCTTCGATCCTGATCATGTTCACCAGTTTCGTGCGCATCGTCGTGGTGCTGTCGCTGCTGCGCACTGCGATCGGCATTCAGCAAAGCCCGCCCAACAGCGTGATCGTGAGTCTGTCGCTGTTCCTCACGCTCTTTGTGATGACGCCGACGCTGAAGGACGCCTACGCCGCCGGCATCGCACCGCTGATGAAGCAGGAAATCACCACCGACGTGGCGCTGACGCGCGCGTCGACGCCGGTGAAAAAATTCATGCTGCAGCACGTGCGCGAGTCCGACTACAAGCTCTTTCTCGATATGGCGCACGCCAAACCCCCGGCCAAACCGGAAGACGCGGAAATCTCTTCGCTGGCACCCGCCTTCATGCTTTCCGAATTGAAACGCGCCTTCGAGATCGGATTTCTGATCTTCGTGCCCTTCCTCATTATCGACATGGCGGTTGCCTCCATTTTGATGAGCATGGGCATGATGATGCTGCCGCCGGTGATCATTTCGCTGCCGTTCAAACTCATCTTCTTCGTGCTGGTCGACGGCTGGCGGCTGGTGGCGGGCTCCCTGGTGGAGAGCTACATGCACGGGCCGCCGCCCCACTGAAGATTGGCGCATTGATGTCGCCGCATTTGATTTCTCTGCCGTAGATTTCCACACGGACATTGCGTCACCGCCGCGTGCCCGACCGCTCGCAACGCGCCGTTTTCCGGCTTAATCTTCTCCCCGCCGCCATTGGGAGAACGCCGTGAACAAGTCCGAACGCATTGAAGCCTGTGAAGTGCTCTATGAGGTCGCCGATCACATCGCGACGATCACCTTCAACGCGCCCGAAGGTCGCTGAGCGAAAGCGGGCATTCTATCTGCCAGTATTCCATTTCAAGGAAGGAGCCGGCCGATGGCCGACGGTTCAGTGCAGGGTTTCACGCATGACGGTTTCGAAGCCGTGCGCGCGGTGTTCGAAAACAATCTCGCCAGCGGTGCCGATGTGGGCGCGTCGTATTGTGCCACCGTCGAAGGCGAGACCGTGGTCGATCTCTGGGGCGGCTATGCCGACGAAGCGCGCACGCGCCCCTTGGTGAAGGACACCATCGTCAATGTCTATTCCACGACCAAGACGATGACGGCGTTGACCGCGCTGCTCCTCGCCGATCGCGGCGAACTCGATTTCGACGCGCCGGTCGCACGCTATTGGCCGGAATTCGCCGCCAACGGCAAAGAGCACATCAAGGTCAGCCACCTGATGAGCCATTCCGCCGGCCTTTCGGGCTGGAAGGAGAAGATCACCAAGGAAGATCTTTACGACTGGGGGAAGGCGACATCGCTTCTTGCCGCACAGGCGCCCTTCTGGGAACCGGGAACCGCGCCCGGCTATCACGCGCTGACCCAAGGCTATCTGGTCGGCGAAGTCGTAAGGCGGATCACCGGGCGTTCGCTTGGCACGGTGTTTCGCGAAGAGATCGCGGGGCCACTCGGCGCCGATTTTCACATCGGTCTGCCCGCCTCGGAAGATTCGCGCGTGGCCGATCTTATTCCCCCGCCTCGGGGCGACGCGGCAGCCGACAATACGGCCAATGACCTGGCGGCCAACATGGCGACCAATCCAGGCATCGATGTTTCCGAAACCCGCAAGCGCGCCTGGCGCGGCGCGGAAATTCCGGCGGCAGGTGGAACGGGCAACGCCCGTTCGGTGGCGGAGATCCACGTCATCCTCGCCAACGGCGGCGTTGCCAAAGCCAAGCGCTTCATGTCGGAAGCCGGCTGTCGCAAAGCCCTCGAGTTTCAAATCGAAGGCCGGGACAAGATCTTGAATGTGCCGGCGCGTTTTGGACTTGGCTTCGGCTTGCCCGGCGGATTGCTGCCGCTGCCCAATCCCAACTCCATGTTCTGGGGCGGCTATGGCGGCTCGCTGGTCATCATCGACATGGACGCGCGCACGACATTCGCCTTCGCCATGAACAGGATGCTGGGCACCACCACCGGCGACACCCGCGCCTTCGGCCTCGCCATGGCGATGTGGCAAGCGCTCAGAAAGTAGCGGCCTCCAAGCTCTATTCCGCCGCGACTTTGATGTCGCTCGGCAGGCGCGAGCGGTGATAAGGCCGATCACCCAGGATCGTGGCGCGATGCATGATGCGCCGGTGCGGCAGATAATCGTTCACCGCATAATGCTGGGTGACGCGGTTGTCCCAAAAGGCGATGGCATTGGTCTTCCACTTCCAGCGCACTTGGAATTCGGGCTTCTGGATATGCACGAACAGCATATTGAGCAGCGCTTCGCTCTCATTGCGGCGCAGGCCTTTGATGCGGTCGGTGAAGCCGTAGTTCACGAACAAACCGTCGGCGCCGGTTTCCGGATGCGTGCGCACCACGGGATGGATGACGGGCGGATGTTCTTCGAGCGCCTTGGAGGCCTTGTCCTTGCCCGCCATTTTCGCGACTTGGCCCTGCTGCGGGAAACCACGGTTGAAGTCGTGCACGGCATCGAGCTCGGCGAGAAAGCGCTGCAGCGGTTTTGACAGGCCTTCGTAAGCAGCCTGCATGTTCGACCAGCAGGTGTCGCCGCCTTCCGGCGGCAGCAGCTTCGCATACAGGATTGCGCCCAGCGGCGGCGTCTCGATGAAAGTGACGTCGGTGTGCCAGGCGTCGTTGTCGGTCGGATTGTTCGCGTGATTGTCGAGAATGAACATCTCGGGCGCTTCGGGAACGCCGGGGTATAGCGGGTGGGTGTGCAGATCGCCGAAGCGTGCCGCGAAATCGCGATGTTGGACCGCATCCATGTGCTGATCTTCGAAGAAGATGACTTTGTGTTTCAGCAGCGCTGAGCGGATGAAGGCGATGGTTTCGTCGTCCTGCTTCTTCGACAGATCCACGCCATTGACGACGGCGCCGATCGTGGGCGTCAGCACGCTGATGGAAAGTCGGCTCATGGCCCTGGCCTTTTCGCGATGGAAATTTGAATTTCCGAGTGGGGAAAAGCTTCGGCATTGGCCGGGAATCCGTCAACCGCGCCGCGCCTGCCGGCACCCTGGGAGAATACGACCCGGCCCGGCGTCTCGCGAATTCGCCGAGTAGCCCCTTGACATTCCGTATATTTCGATTATTTTGGAAATATGGAATCGAACGATGCCCTTTTGGCGCTCTCCGCGCTGGCGCAGGAAACGAGGCTGGAGATTTTCCGGCGCCTGGTGCGCGCCGGTCCCGCCGGTGAAACCGCCGGCCTGATCGCCGCCGCGCTCGGCACGCCCGCGCCAACCCTTTCGTTCCATTTGAAAGAACTCGAGCGCGCGCACCTCGTCGTGCAGCACCGCGAGAGCCGCAACATCATCTACGCCGCGCGCTACGAGGGCATGCGCGAGCTGCTCGGCTTTCTGATGGAGGATTGCTGCGGCGGCAAACCCGAAATCTGCGAATTCAAACCGGAGAACAGCAATGAACCGTCTGCATGTGCACCTTCATGTGCGTGATATCGGCGAATCCGTTCGCTTTTATTCGACCTTGTTCGGTAGCGAGCCCACCAAGCGCGAGAGCGACTACGCCAAGTGGATGCTCGACAATCCACGGGTGAACTTCGCGATTTCCGCGCGCGGCGGTGAAGCGGGTCTCGGCCATCTTGGGATTCAGGTCGAGGACGAAGCCGAGCTTGGCGCCGTAACGGCACGCGCCAAGGACGCTGCCGGTGAAGTGCTCATCGAGCGCGGCGCCACCTGCTGCTACGCCTCCGGCAACAAATCCTGGGCGGAAGACCCGCAAGGCGTGCGCTGGGAGACCTTCCACACCACCGGCGATCTGACGACGTTCGGCGTCGGCGCGGACGAGATGCACACCGAAGTCGCGGCGCAGTCCACCGCGTCCGGTTGCTGCGGCCCCGTGCCGAAAGCGACCGCTGAAAAACCTAAAGCCGCCGCCGGCGCCTGCTGCGCTTAACTTTCACAGTAGTTGCCGTTTGGGGGACGATGCTGCGATGGAGCGGCGCTACAACGTGCTTTTCTTGTGCACCGGCAATTCGGCGAGATCCATTCTCGCCGAAGCCATTCTCAATCGTGAAGGCCTAAATCACAAAGATGGGAGGCGCTTGCGCGCTTTTTCCGCGGGAAGCTTTCCAAAAGGCACGGTCAATCCGCTCGCGCTTTCGCTCTTGAAAGAGATCGGACTCGGCGCTGAAGGGTATCGCTCCAAGAGCTGGGACGAATTCGCCGAATCCGGCGCCCCACAAATGGATTTCATTTTCACCGTTTGCGACGACGCCGCCGGCGAAGTCTGTCCGGTGTGGCCTGGCCATCCGGTGACGGCGCATTGGGGCATGCCGGACCCGGCAGCCGTAGAAGGCAGCGACGAGCAAAAGGGCAAAGCGTTCCGCGAAACGTTTCGCCTGTTGACGAACCGCATTCGGCTGTTCGCCGAATTGCCGTTCGACAAACTCGATCGCCTCAAGCTTCGCGCTCGCCTCGAAGAGATCGGGCGCAGCTAGACCATGAAAACGGACTTGCTTCGACCGCTCGTCGCCGAAGCGCTGGGCACGCTGCTGCTTGTCGCCAGCATCGTCGGCTCCGGCATCATGGCGGCGCGGTTGACGAACGACATGGCGCTTGCGCTTTTGTGCAACGCGATCGCGACCGGCGCGATTCTGTTCGTGCTGATCGAAATCTTCGGGCCGGTCTCCGGCGCACACTTCAATCCCGCGGTGACGCTTGCCTTTGCCTTGCGCAAATCGATTTCCGTGCCCAGGGCCCTGCTCTACGGGACGGCGCAGCTATTGGGCGGCATCGGGGGCACGTTTCTCGCCCACGCCATGTTCGGACTCTCGGTTTTGGCCGTCGGCTTGACCGTGAGAACCGGGCCGGCGCAATGGCTGGCCGAAGCGGTGGCGACCACCGGGCTTCTGCTGACGATTTTCGGCTGCGCCAGCCGTCCGCAGACGATCACAGCCGCCGCGGTCGGTCTCTACATCACCGCCGCCTACTGGTTCACGGCCTCCATGTCCTTTGCTAACCCCGCAGTGACCTTGGCGCGGGCTCTCACTCCAAGTTTTTCCGGGATCAGACCTGAAGATGCGATCTTCTTCGCACTTGCACAATTTGCCGCAGCGATCATCCTAACACCCTTCATTGGCTGGATTTTTCGCCGCTAGGGAGCTGCGATCCAGTTTCAAGTGGCGCTTTTTCATGCTGCCTATTCCGAAATCGCGCTTCACATTCTTCAGGAGAACCCTATTGTCTGAACAATGAATGATGAAGGAGTTATTCACATGAACAAGCTCAGTGCCCTCACTCTGGTCGCCGGTTTTGCCCTTGCCGGAACCACCTTAGCCCAGGCCGCGGACGTCACCGCCGGCTCCTACAAATACACTGTCGGCAGCGCCGCGCCCTGCACCCTCACTTTGGGGGCGGACAATGCCGCAACCGCAGCCGCCGATTGCTCGGGCGCCAGCCAGATCGGCAAGTGGAAGAGCGCTCCCGGCGGTCTTCAACTGCTCAGCAACAACGGCACCCTGATCGCGGTCTTGAAGCCCGCGGGCAATGCCTATGCCGGCAGCCGCACCGAAGACGGCCGCAAGGTTGGTCTCGCCCCCACGACCCAGGTGGGTTCCACCCAGTAATCTTTTTTCCCACCCTCAGTACGGCAAAGGCCGCGTCCTCCCCGGGCGCGGCCTTTTCCTTTCCGCCTCAACTGGCTAAACAGCGCCCCATTCGCGGCCGCCGCGACGCCGCACGCGTTCAGCCAAACAACAGCTGCGAACAACAAGGCGTTGGATCATGAAACAGATCGACCATTTCATCGCAGGCAAAAAAACCGCCGGCACCTCCGGACGATTCGGCGACATCTTCAATCCCGCAACTGGCGAAGTGCAGGCGAGAGTGCAATTCGCCACGCGCGCCGAAGTGCGCAAAGCCGTGGAAGCGGCCGCCAAGGCCTTTCCGGAATGGTCGAGCATCAATCCGCAGCGCCGGGCGCGCGTGATGTTCAACTTCAAGGCTCTCGTCGAGAAGAACATAGACGAGCTGGCACACATGCTCTCCGCCGAGCACGGCAAGGTGATCGCCGATTCCAAGGGAGATGTTCAGCGCGGCATTGAAGTGATCGAATTTGCCTGCGGCATTCCGCATCTGCTCAAGGGCGAATACACCGAAGGCGCCGGTCCCGGAATCGACATCTATTCCATGCGCCAACCGCTCGGCGTCGTCGCCGGCATTACGCCGTTCAATTTCCCCGCGATGATTCCGATGTGGATGTTCGGGGTCGCCATCGCCTGCGGCAACACCTTCATCTGCAAGCCGAGCGAGAAGGATCCGAGCGTTCCGCTGAGACTGGCCGAACTCTTCATGGAAGCCGGCGCGCCGGCCGGTGTTTTGAATGTCGTCAACGGCGACAAGGAAGCCGTCGATGCCATTCTGGAAGATCCCAATATCCAGGCGGTGAGCTTCGTGGGCTCGTCGGCGGTTGCCGAATACATCTACAGCCACGGCACGGCTCACGGAAAGCGCGTGCAGGCGATGGGCGGCGCCAAGAACCACGCCATCATCATGCCGGATGCCGACCTCGATCAGGTGACGAACGAATTGATCGGCGCGGGCTACGGCTCGGCCGGCGAGCGCTGCATGGCGATTTCCGTCGCCGTGCCGGTCGGCGAAAAGACTGCCGATGCGTTGGTGCAAAAGCTCCGCCCGCGCGTGGAGAGCTTGCGCGTCGGCATTCCGACGGACCCGGACGCCGACTACGGCCCGCTGGTGACGGCCGCACATCGCGAAAAGGTGAAGAGCTATATCGACCAAGGCGTGAAGGAAGGGGCGGAACTTTTGGTGGACGGCCGCGACTTCAAACTTCAGGGCTATGAGAACGGCTTCTACATGGGCGGCTCGCTGTTCGACCGCGTAACCGCGAACATGAAAACCTACCAGGACGAGATCTTCGGGCCCGTGCTGCAGATCGCGCGCGCCAAGGACTTCAGCGACGCGATCGCGCTGCCGACCAATCACCAATACGGCAACGGCGTTGCCATCTTCACCCGCGACGGCGATGCGGCGCGCGAATTCGCGAGCAAGGTGAAAGTGGGCATGGTCGGCATTAACATTCCGATTCCCGTGCCGCTCGCCTATCACACCTTCGGCGGCTGGAAGCGTTCGGCCTTCGGCGACGTTAACCAGCATGGGCCTGAGGGCGTGCGTTTTTACACCAGAATCAAGACAGTGACGCAGCGCTGGCCCAAAGGCGGCGTGCGCGAGAACGCGTCTTTTGTTATTCCGACGATGAAATAGAGCGCGCACCACGAGGAGCGACGATGTCCGACGATCATCACGAACAAAGTGCGCTGCTGCGCGAATGGCGCGTCGCCCAGATCACGCTGGTCGTCGGTTTTATCATCGCCCTCGGCGTCGGGGGTTACTTCATCTGGCAGAGCCGGAGCACCCCCTCAGAAGTGCCGGCCACAACGACGGAGCGGGCGCAACCTCCGGTGCAGCAGACACCCGCCGACAACACCGCCGCCAATCTTAAGGCCGGTGCGGAAGTTTGCCAGATGGCGCTCAAGCACGCGACCGACTTCGGCATCATCCCGGGCTATTCGAAGCTCGTGGCTCTCCAGCCGGAGGGCACTGACGTGAAGGGGCGCTATGCTTGCTTGGCGGCGACACCGGCTGCGAGATACTTGATTGCCATCGACTTGGTGTGCCGCGATTTCAAAAAGAACGAATGCGTCAATCTCTTCAGCGTGACGCAAGAAGGCGGCGCGGTTCTCTATCAGCGCGCGAACTAGGACGACTTCACGGCGCCCAGCTTGCAGATGTATTTCCACTCTTCAGCCGTAACCGGCTGAACGGAAAGGCGTGCGGCCTTCACCAGCACCATGGCTTTGAGCTTCGGGTCGGCCTTGGCTTGCGCCAGCGTGACGGGCTTGGGCACGTCGGCCACCGCTTTTACATCGACCAGCCCGAATTTCCCCGTCTCGTCGGTCGGATCGGGACGATACTCGCCGATCACTTCGACGATACCGACGATCCGCTTCTCTTCGCCGGTGTGGTAGAAGAAACCGCGATCGCCCTTCTTCATCGCTTTCATGTTCGCGGCGGCTTGAAAGTTGCGCACACCGCTCCACGGCTCACCCTTCGCGCCTTTTTTCTTCTGCATTTCCCAGGAAAACGTTTCGGGTTCGGTCTTGAACAGCCAATAGGCCATGGTGCGCCTCAAAAATTTGCGTTGATGAGATTAAAGGTAGATTTCCACGGCCGCACTTCGGAGCGCGCGAAGAGACCCGCTTTCACGTAAGGATCGTTTGCATGCCACGCCTTGGCGGCTTCGATGTTCTCGGCTTCGAAGATGATGAGGCTTCCGGCCATATCGCCTTTGGCATCGAGGAACGGCCCGCCGAGTTTGATGACGTTCGTCTTCTTGGCGTAGTCGAAATGGGCTTCGCGCGTGGCGAGCCTGAGGGGGAGAGAATTCTCCTTGTCGATTGCAACGACGGTGAAAAGCATTGTGGCTGTTCCTTCTATTCGGCCTTCAGCGGGCGCAACATCAGCCGCGGAATGGCATCGTGGACGGCGACTTTCTCTTCGAGAATAGCAGCAACGGTCTCGGCGATGGGAAGTTCGATGCCATGTCTCTTGGCTCGCAATACCAAAGCGGGTGCCGTCTCGACACCTTCTGCGAGGGGGTGAGCGTCCTTGTCGAGATCGGCGAGCGTGCGCCCCTTTCCCAGGGCCAGGCCGAAACTGAAGTTGCGCGAAGTGGGACTGGTTGCCGTCAGCACCAGATCGCCCAGGCCCGATAATCCCATCAACGTCTCACGTTTGGCACCAAGCGCTTCTCCCAGCCGCATCAGTTCGGCAAAGCTGCGCGCGATGATGGCGGCAACGGCGCTTTCGCCCAGGCCCAATCCCGACACGATGCCGCTCGCGATGGCGTAGACATTCTTCGCCGCGCCGCCCAGCGCAACGCCCGTGAGATCATCGCTCGCATAAGGACGAAAGGCGGCATAACCCAATGTCTCCTGGAGACGGCGCGCTATGTCGGGCTGCGCCGCGATGGTCACCGCCGTCGGCAGATTTCGCGCCACGTCGCGGGCGAACGAAGGACCCGAAAGAATGGCCGGTTGCGCGTTGGGCGCGCATTCCTGAAGCACTTCCGTGACGAGCTTGCCGCTTGCCCGTTCGATCCCCTTGGCGCAGATCACCAGCGGTACATCGCGCGCGATCAAAAGCGAGAGAGACGCCAGCGTTTCGCGCAGATGCTGGGCCGGCACGACGACGAGAAGCGCATCGCTGCGCGCGGCCTCGGCCAACGAACTCGTCGCGGTGATGGTCTTCGGCAGGGGAGCTTTTGGAAGAAAAAGATCGTTTTCCCCCCGCGCCCGGATCGAATCGACAATCTCGGTTTCGCGGGCCCAAAGGGTGACGTCTCGTCCGGCTTGGGCCGCTACGATCGCCAAAGCTGTACCCCAGGCGCCGGCGCCAACAACCCCGACTTTATTGTAAGACATTGAATTCACTTTATTTTTCGTCACGGCACGGCTCGTGTTGCGCTGCGAAAGACTGAACGGTTTGTTGAATATTCAGAAAAACCCACTACATTGTTTGGAAAATAACAGACGCTTGGGGACAGGAAACGTAACAGCATGACGAAGGACAACGTCCGTTCGCAGATCATTGAAGCCGCCAAGAAACGGTTTTCGCATTTCGGCTACGGCAAGACCACGATGGCCGAAATCGCCGCGGATTGCAGCATGTCGCCCGGCAATCTGTACCGCTTCTTTCCCGGCAAGCTCGATATCGCCGAAGCCATCGCCAGCGAAGACTATGAGAGGCATCTGGTGTCGATGCACAAGCTCGCCATCGCCCCGGGCCGCGATGCACGCCAGCGCCTGCACGATCTTCTCTTCGAGGAATTGCGCCGCACCTATCATAAATTGGAGAAGGATCCCCGCGCCCTGGAGATGGCGAATGTCATTGCACATGAGCGTCCGGAATTCGCAAATTGGATGCTCGCCAACGAGCGCAAGATTTTAATCGAGCTCCTGGACGAAACCGAACGCCGCGGCGAGTTCGCTCCGGAAAACAAGGAAGAGACTGCGGAAATGATCCAGTCGGCGACGATGAAGTTCCGTTATCCGCAACTGTGGTCGCGACTGACTTTGCCCAAGCTCGAGCGCGAACTTGAGGGCGTGCTGAAGCTGATGGTGGAGGGCCTTTGTCCGAATGCGCGCGCGAACGCTGCGGCCGCTGCCCACGCGGCGCAATAAGTCCCTTCAATTCGCCACAAAGATTTTCTAGAAAACGGCCCATGCACCGTTTGCTCGCCGCACTTTTTCTAGCTTTCGCCGGCGCCGGCGCGGCATCCGCCGCGACACGGCCCGCCGTCTTCTTCAAACAGGACGTCACCGACTTCGATCGTATCAGCGCGGCGCTGAATTCCATCCAGACCATGGCCGGTCAATTCGTGCAGATCGGCCCGAACGGCGAAATCGATCAGGGCACATTTTACATTTCCAAGCCGGGAAAGATGCGGTTCGACTATCAGCCGCCCAATCCCACAATGGTGGTGAGCAACGGTCTGTCGCTTTCGGTGTACAACAACAAATTGAAGACGCGCGACAGCTATCCGCTGTCGACGACACCATTGAACATTCTTCTTTCCACGCACGTCAATCTGAAAAACAACAGTGCCGTCATCGGCCTGGAACGTCAGCAGGGCGCGCTGATTTTGAACGCGCGGTCCAACGATCGCCGCATGACGGGCAACATCACCATCGTCTTTGCCGAACCGGCATTGGAACTGCGCCAATGGACGGTCATCGACGCACAGGGGCTGGCGACGACAGTATCTCTGCGCAACGTGCAAACCGGGGTTGCCGTTTCCGACACGCTGTTTGGACTCAAGGAAACAACCGCTTCCCCCGGCAAGCCGAATTGACGCTGGCTTGCCGCTGCTTCGGCCAACGTGTTAGTCCAAGCGCGCTCAGAAGTTCATCTCCATGCGCCACCGTCCCCCCATTGTCGGAATTCCCTGCGACCATCGCATGCTGGGCTCACATCCGTTTCATATAGCGGGCGAGAAATACATCGCCGCCGTGCGCGAGGGCGCAGGCGCCGTGCCTCTTTTGATTCCCGTTCTGGCGAACCCGATATCGACGGATGAAATCCTGGCGAGCGTCGACGGGTTGCTGTTTACCGGTTCGCCTTCCAATGTTTCCCCCAAGCACTATGGCGGCCACGCGCCGCGCGACGGCGTCCTGCAAGACGAACATCGCGACGCAACGACCTTGCCTTTGCTTGAGGCTGCAATTGCGAACGGAACGCCGGTGATCTGCCTTTGTCGAGGCTTTCAGGAATTGAACGTCGCTTTCGGCGGTACGCTGTTTCAGCACGTGCAGGAAGTGCCCGGCCGCAGCGATCATCGCGAAGACAAACACGCTTCGCTCGACGTCCAGTATGGACCTGCGCACGACGTCCATGTGAACGCGGGCGGATTGCTGGCAAAAATTGCCGGCGAGAAGAGCTTTCAAGTGAATTCGCTGCATTCCCAGGGCATCGACCGCATTGCGCCATCACTTCATGCCGATGCGATTGCTCCCGACGGCACTATTGAGGCCGTCTCGATGCCGGGCGCAAAGGGATTTCTGCTCGGCGTGCAGTGGCATCCCGAATGGCGCTGGCGCGAGAGCGAGGTGTCGCGGAAAATCTTTTCCGCCTTTGGCGGCGCCGTGCGGGCGCAGAACAAGGCAGCACCGTAAGCGCCAACTTGCGTGGGAAAAACCGCCTCGGGGGATGGTGCGCCATTCCCGATCGTAAGGTAGGAAGTTCGCTGCAATCCGGGCAACAATGTCCCTATGTCCTGGCGCACTCGTTCTTTGGCATTTCTGTCGGCCCTGGCGCTTTCGGGCTGCGGCTTTGAAGCGCCGCCGCCCAAGCTGACGCCGCCGCCGCCGGAGCCCGCGCCTGTCACCTCGACGGTTGCCGCAACACTCACACTCCCGGTGGCGACGATCGTCCAAGCGCTGGACGACAAGACCAAACCGGACATCGCGCATCTGAAGAACAAAAAGGTCGATTGTCCCGTCTTCAAATGCCATCTGGATCTGACGGCGACACGCAGTGGATCGATGAAGGGCGCGGCGCGCGACGGCAAGCTCACGCTCGATCTGCCCTTCGCTGTGACGGCCCACCTGACGGTTAAGTCGAGGTTGATGAAGACGGGTGTCGACACCAACGCGACCGGCGAAGCGATCGCGGAAACCTCCTTAGGCTTGAATCCGGACTGGAAGCTCGAGCCCAAGACCGTGGGCGTGGTGCGGCTGCAGCATGGCGATATGCGGGTGGGTCCGATCTCCATGGATCTGACCGATCTGTGGAACCGCAACGAAGATCATCTTTCCGAGCCGTTGTTTCGTGCCATGGATCGCAGGATCGCCTCAACCGTGAAGGTGAAAGATCAGGCTGAGCGGCTGTGGAGCAAAGCCTTTCGCCCCATTCACGTCGGCAAGTCTCCCGAGGCCTGGCTCCTGCTGTCGCCAAAGACCGTGCGCGTCAGCGGAATTCGCACCGACAACAATGCGTTGTCCGTTTCACTCGCCGTCGACACGCAAGCAAGTATTGTCGTGGGACCAAGACCTTCCTCGCCGGACAAGTTGCCGAAACTTCCCGCTCCTCTGCCGCTTGCAACGCCATCAAGCGCGTTTCGCGTTTCGGTGCCGGCTCTGCTGCCTTACGATCGCGCCGCCGAACTGGCGATGAAGAGCGTAACGGAGAAACCCATCCGCGTGCATGGCGCGACGGTGCGGTTTTCCTGGATCAAGTTTCTGCCGTCGGGCGCGGACGTCGTAGTGAGCACGCGCTTTTGCGTCTCGCAGGGTTGGGATTTCTTCGGTTGGTTCGATTCCTGCGGCACCGGCTATCTGCGGGGCAAGCCCGTGTTCGACGCCCAGGAGCAAAAAGTGCATATCGTGAACGTGCGCTACGATCTGCAAACGGCGGGTGTGATTCTTTCCGCGATGAAGATGCTGGCCGGCCCCGAATTGGGCCAGGCGTTGGAAACGCGGCTTATCTTCGACGCCTCGCGCGACATTGCAAAAATGCAGGCCCAGATTTCCAAAGCGCTGGCCAAACCGCAGGGGCGGGGCGTCGAGATCACCGGCACTATCGGCGCTTTTGGAAAGCCGACCCTCACCTGGACGAAAGACGGTTTCCTCGCGAATTTCTCGGCCGAAGGCACCATCCACGCCGATCTCAACATTCAGCCACCCCAACCCAACACACCCAGGGCGCCGGCAAGAACGCCGACTTGAAGCCGCGGCTTGACTCTGTGTAAGTATTCGCTTACGGTAAGTAATGGCTTACGATAGAGCTCTGGCGGCTTTGGCCGACCCCACGCGGCGGCAAGTGTTCGAGCGCTTGCGCAAAGGCCCCAAAGCGGTGGGCGAACTCGCGAACAGATTGCCTGTGAGCCGGCCCGCGGTGTCGCAGCATCTAAAGATACTCAAGGAGGCGGGGCTTGTGGCCGACCGGCCGGAAGGAACGCGCCGCGTCTATTTCATCGACCCCAAAGGGCTCGCGCAAATCAGACGCTGGCTGGATCAGTTTTGGGATGAAGCGCTCGACGCATTCAAGGCGGAAGTCGAGCGCGACGCGGACGATATGAAAGGCAAACGAAAATGACACGCACGATCACCGTCGCACCGGTAAAGAAGACGCTGCGGGTGAACGCGCCGCAAGCACGCGCCTTCGAAGTCTTCACCGCACGCTTCGACAGCTGGTGGCCCAAAACTCACCACATCGGCAAGGCCGAGATGAAATGTGGCATAATGGAGCCCAGAGTCGGAGGGCGCTGGTACGAAGAAGGCACCGACGGGTCGCAGTGCGATTGGGGCAAGGTTCTCGCCTGGGAGCCGCCGTCACGCCTGGTGGTTTCCTGGCATTTGAACAGCCAGTTTCAATATGACGAGAATGTCGAAAGTGAATTGGAAGTTCGCTTCATCGCGGAAAGTCAATCCGCAACGCGCGTGGAACTGGAACATCGCATCACCGCGGCCGATGCCGAGATGATCCGCACGTTCGTGGACGCACCAAACGGCTGGACGGCGATCCTCGCAAACTATCGGATGGCGGTCGGAGGGAACTGATGTCACGGGTCTGGTCGATATTGGCCGGCGCCGCACTGGCGGCAGGACTGGTTGCGGCTCAACTCTTGTCCGCTCATGCCGACGTCGTGGACGCAACAACGAACGGCTTTCAGCTCAAGTACAGCTTTCACGTCGGCGTTTCACCGGACAAAGCCTATGCGGCCTTGATTGAGCCCAATCATTGGTGGAGTTCCGATCATACCTATTCCGGCAGTGCCGAGAATTTCACCTTCGATGCGCGTGCCGGCGGTTGCTGGTGCGAGAAACTCGCCAACGGATCGGTGCAGCACATGACGGTGGTGTTGGCCGAGCCCGGAAAGATGCTGCGCTTGCGCGGCGGATTGGGGCCGTTTCAAGGAACCGCCGTGGATGGCGCAATGACGTGGACACTGAAGTCCGCCCAAGACGGAACCGATGTAACGCTCGATGCGTCGTTCGGCGGCTATATGAAGGGTGGCCTCACGGACGTCTCCAAAGGCGTCGATACGGTGCTCGGCGAACAGACGGTGCGTCTGAAGACTTACCTCGAGACCGGCTCGCCGGACGCCAAACGTTAAATCCACGAACTCACAGGAGGTAGACATGACCATTAAACTTCACGTATTTCCCTTGAGCCCGCGCGCGTTCAAGGTGCTTTTCGCGGCCAACCATCTGAATATCCCCTACGAGATGGTGTTCGTGAACTTCGCGACGGCCGCACACAAGACGCCGGAGTTCACCTCGCTCAATCCCAATCAACGCATGCCGGTGCTGGAGGAAGACGGCTATGTACTGTGGGAATCCAACGCGATCGTGCAATACCTCGCCGCCAAGAAGCCGGACTTGGGGCTGCTGCCCGCCGACCTGAAAACCCGCATGACGGCCGTGAAGTGGCAGTTCTGGGAAACCGCGCACTGGGATCCGGCCTGCGCCATCTTCATGTTCGAGCGCGTGGTGAAGAAAATCTTCGGCCGCGGCGACGCCGATCCGGCCGAGATCAAGCGCGGCGAAGACTTGATGGCGCGGCTCGGACCCGTGCTCGACGGCGCCTTGCAGAAGACGCGCTATGTGGCGGGCGACGCATTTACGGTCGCAGACATTTCCCTCAGCGCTTCACTCGCAAGCGCGGACCAAGCGCAATTCCCGCTCGAGCCCTACCGCGGCATCCAACGCTGGATCACCGAGATCCGCGCCCTGCCGGCGTGGGCCAAGACCAAGGCCATGCAAAAGCCACCCGGCTAATCGCAAGACGTGACGTTCGTCCTGCTCCAAGTGTAAGCTTCAGCATTGGAGGAATACCGATGCTGAAGCTTCCGCCTCCGCTCTGGGCACTCGTTTTTCTGATCGCCGCCGGCGTGGCGAGCGCGCTCTATCCGTGGCGAGCACTTTTCGATCTGCGGGTCGTCTGGCTTGGCGTCGCGCTCGTCGTGTGCGGATTTGGCCTCTCGTTTTGGGCGGCCATGCTGTTCCGCCGCGACGGCACCGAACTCAACCCGGTCTCGGAATCGAACAAGACACTGGTGGTCCGCGGACCGTTCCGCTTCACGCGCAACCCCATGTATCTGGGGCTTTTCGTGCTGACGTTGGGTATAGCCATCTGGGTCGGATCCCTGCCGATGCTGGCCGTACCTCTTCTGGTCTTTGGCACGGCCAATTGGGGGCATATTCCGTTCGAGGAGGCGAAGATGCGACGGCAGTTCGGCGCGAGCTATGACCAATACACAGATCGCGTCAGACGCTGGATCTGATCGTGACCGAAGAGACGGTCGCTGATAGTATCCTCGACATGACCGCCAAGCGCGCCCTACTCATTCTCTGCGCCCGCATCGGCTACACACCGCACTAGCCGCTGCCTGCGGCCGTTCGGCTGCAATTCGTCAGTTCTCCTCCATTCGCAGAGAAGCCCCATGTCGCAGCCCACCCACAATCTCACCAAGCATTGGCAGGCACTGGACGCCGCCCATCACGTGCACCCTTTTTCCGATACCGCCGCGCTCAACAAGGAAGGCGTGCGCGTCATCACCCGAGCGCAGGGCGTCTATCTCTGGGACAGCGAAGGCAAGAAGATCATCGACGGCATGGCCGGACTTTGGTGCGTCCAGGTTGGCTACGGCAACAAGGAACTCGCCGAAGCCGGCTGCGAAGCGCTGAAGACGCTTCCCTACTACAACCACTTCTTCAAGACGACGAACCCCTACACCGCCGAACTGGCCGCAAAACTCGCATCGCTCTTGCCCAGTGGACACGAACACGTGCTGTTCGCCAATTCGGGATCGGAAGCCAATGATTCCGCGCTCAAACTGATCCGCTACTACTGGAACCTGAAAAAGAAGCCGGAAAAGAAGATCCATTTGAGCCGTGAATACGCCTATCATGGCGTCACCATGGCGGCAGCTTCGCTTTCCGGCCTTACCCCCATGCATCCGCAATGGGATTTGCCGTTGCCGGGATTTGAAAAAGTGCCGACGCCTTATTGGTTCGGTGCCAAGGCTGCCGGCTACGGCGATATCGGTGAAGACGAATTCGGTCTTTTGATCGCCGGCAGGCTCGAAGAGAAGATTCTGGAGATCGGCGCGGACAAGGTCGCATCATTCTCCGCCGAACCCGTGCACGGCGCGGGCGGCGTGATCTTCCCGCCATCGACTTACTGGAAGGAAGTGCAGCGCATCTGCGCGAAATACGATGTGTTGCTGCATCTCGACGAAGTCATCACCGGCTTCGGGCGCACGGGCGAATGGTTCGGCGCGGTAACCTACGGCATTGCGCCCGACATCACGACGATGGCGAAGGGGCTTTCGTCCGGCTATCAGCCCATTTCCGCGATTTCGCTGGGCACAAGGATGGCGCAGACCATTCTTCATGCCAATGAAGAACTGGTCCACGGCTATACCTATTCCGGCCACCCGGTGGCATCTGCAGTGGCGCTCAAAAATCTCGAGGTGATCGAGCGCCTCAGTCTGGTTCACCGCGTCAGGAACGAGATCGGTCCTTATTTGCAGCGCCGTCTGCATGAGACCTTCGACGATCATCCGATCGTGGGACAGGTGCGCGGCATCGGACTTCTGGCCGCGATCGAACTCGTGCCGGACAGGAAGGAGCGCCGTTTCTTTGCCGATACCGGCAACGTCGGCGCCCATTGCCGCAACTATTGTTTCAATAGCGGCCTCATCAGCCGCGCGATCCGCGACACCATGGTGCTGAGCCCGCCGCTTATCGTCAGCGAAAGCGAAGTGGAAGAAATTATCGCCAAGCTCAAGAGCGCCATCGACAACACCGCGCGCGATTTCGGCAAGCTGCGATGAAACTCAACTTGCTATCGGTCAATGTAGGACGGCCGCACATTCTGGGCACCGTGAATGGCGAGACTGTTCTGTCCGGTATCGCCAAGAAACCACTCGATGGCGACAGCGTCTTCGTAGGCGCAACCAATCTCGAAGGCGACGGCCAAGCCGATCTTTCGGTGCACGGCGGACCGGACAAAGCGGTTTATGCCTACCCGACCGTGCATTGGCCGTGGTGGGAAAGCGAACACCGTCTGCCCTGCGGACCCAACACCTTCGGCGAGAACCTCACGCTGGAAGGGGCCGACGAATCGCAGATCTGCATCGGCGATCGTTTCCAATGGGGCGAAGCGTTGCTCGAAGTCAGTCAACCGCGCGCTCCGTGCTTTAAACTGGCGATGCACACACGCCGCGAAGATGTGCCGCAGCTCATGACTTTATCCGCACGCTGCGGTTGGTATTTGCGTGTCGTGCGCGAAGGTGTCGCGCCCCTGCGCCATGCAGCGCTCGTGCGCACCTTCGAAAGCGGCGAGATGAATGTGAAAGACGTTTTTGTCGCGGTGATGCATCCGCGGATCGCGCGTGAAACCTTGCTGCGCGTGTCGAAATTGCCTGCCCTGGCACACGCCTGGCGCCACGCCGTAGCCCGGCATTTGGCCCGCCAGGTTCCCTGATTCAGGCTTGTTCCATCGTGACAATTCTGCAATTGTCACGAGGAAAGTGTCAGAAACGAACCTTAAAAATAAAATAGTTGCAAACTGTGGCTTTGGTGCATAGGTTTGTCCTCGAAGGACGGCGAACTGTTTGGCAGGCACTGCCCCCCCGCTCGCACGCCAGACAGCGTCCTTCGCGGTATCGGTCATCCCCTCCCGATGCCAGCGCGTAACGGCGCATCCGACGCCCGGTTGGCCCCCCAGCCGGGCGTCTTTTTTTGTGCTTTTTCAAGCCTCCGGTGGCGTGACCCGTCGCAGCGTCAGGTTGAGCCGGCCACCTTGCGGAATGAGGCGGCTGGAGCCGTAAACGATCCGATCGATGCCGTGAAAGGCCAGCCGGGCGGGCCCGCCAAAGGTGACGACGTCCCCGGATTTGAGCGGAAAGGACCGCGTCGCCCCTTTTCGCGTATCGCCCCCAATCCGGAAGAGGGCGTCATCTCCCAGCGAAACGGAAACCACAGCGGCATCCAGGGCGCGTTCATCGCGATCCTGATGCAGACCCATGCGCGCGCCCTCGCCATAGAGATTCACCAGGCAGCATTCCGGCGGAGCGCGATACCCGGTCGCCGCATCCCACAACGCGAGCAGGATTTCCGGAATCGCAGGCCATGGCGCGTGGGTGAGCGGATGCTCTTTCGCATAGCGATAACCTTCCACCGTCGAAACCCAGCCGAGCGAACCGAAATTGGATTCCTCCACCGAAAACGGCTTGCCGGATTTCGGCATCACCGGACGATAGAAAGGCGAAACGTCGGCGAGAGCAAAAACTTCCCTCACCAGTTCTTCCTGCGTCGCCGCGTTCAACGCGCCGGGCCACAAGGCGATTCCGGGTGCGATCTCGAGCTTGCTGGGAAGACGCATCAGATGCCAGGCGCTGTGCCCGGCTTGTCGTAGAGACCGCGAAAGGAATCGCTCAACCCTTGCGATTCAAGCCAGGCTTTCAAGCTCTCCGGCGTGTACTCGCCTTCAAGCCATTGGCGAAGGGGACGGCCGCGTGCCCCGCTTCGCGCAAACTCCAGAAACGGTTTCAGCCAGCGCTGATGATGTTTGGGCATGTGCAAATAAGGCCAGCGCGCGAATTGCGCCCGCGCGTCGTCGATCGCACTCCAACCCTTGCTGTGAACCAGATAGAGCGCAGCGGCAAAACTCGAGCGATCCTGCCCGCCGGAGCATTTGAGAAGGAACGGTCTTTCGGCCGCATCGAACGCATCGAGCAAATTGATCAGCATTTGGCGCGTGGGCAGGCGGCGCGAGTTCAGCATCACATCGCGGTGGACAACACTAAGCCGCCGGCAAACCCAGGTCTCGTATTTCCACCACAGATGCCGCGCATTGGGTCCGCGCAAGTTTATCAGCGTGCGGATGGCATGATTGCGCAGGAACGGTCCGAGAAATCCGGCATAAGCCTGCGCCGAGCGCGCGGCTTTGCCCGCCTCGATCCAATGAAAGTTGTAAAGAACGTCGCCCGGTGAACGCATGATTCAACGACTATAACGCCACGCGTCTACGATATCTCTTTTCGCATGCGGACCAAGGGTACGCGCACGCCCGACGATGTCGGTTCCTCGAACCGTTCGACTTCGCGAAATCCGTAAGCCGTGTAGAGCGGAAATCCGGCCAGGGTTGCAGCCAGCTCAAGGCGCGAGAAACCTTCATTTTTCGCGGCATTCTCGCAGAGCTCCAGCACCCTGCGGCCGATGCCGCGGCGAACGAAATCTGGATGGGTGTACATCGCGCGCACGCGAGCGGCGTCCTTCTTGGGATCGAGCCTCACCGCATCGCGGCCCGCCGAGTGATCGCCGCCGAACAGTGTGGCGCGCCTCGACCATCCGCCGCAGCCCGCCGCTTTGCCTGCATACTCCACGACGAAGTAGGTGCCGTCGGCGATCAGCTGGGTATCGAGCCCCATGATGGCGAAAGAGGCCTCGACGCCTTCCGGCGGAAGATAGGGTTTCAACAGTTCGCCGATGGCCCGCTCCATCAGGGTTTTGAGCACGGGCACGTCATCCATCTGTGCCAAGCGGTGTGAGAACCGGGAGTCGGGCATGCGCGATCTATAGCGCGACTGCGGCCCACCGGCTGTCACAGATGATTTCTCTCCTTTACATTGAGTTTGGGGAGATCCGGGGGCGATCATGAAAATCAGGCTGCTGACGTTCCGCTGGGCTTGGACCACGATGGGCGCGCTCGCGGCCTTCGCGGTGTTGGCGTGGCTGGACCTGAGGCTCAAAGCGCATACCGGTTACGGCACGGTCGATCTGCAGAAAGTGGCAACGGCACAGGGCTTCGATGCGATCGTCAATCGCTGGCTTGCGCACGATGACGCGGCGACGGCCGGCTTCAGCCTCGGCTTCGACTATCTCTTCATGCCGCTTTACGGCTTTGCGTTCTACTATTCCGGATTGATTGTGCGCGATTGGATCGGTGCAAAGGCTGGCCTCATCCGGCGCGTCCTCACGCTTGTAGCGGCCGTGCCCTTGGCAGGCGCCGTTGCAGACGCGGTGGAAAACGCGCTCGAAACCAAGATGCTGATTGCCGGCGCAGACGACAGGACCGCGCAAATCGCTTTCTTGGCAACGAATGCAAAATCGAGCTGTTTCTTTGTCGGGTTGGCGCTTCTGGTTTTGACGCTACCGAGTTTTCTGGCCAAGCGGCGCAAACCGGCCGGACCATGAACTTCAACAGGTGCCGCTCGTTCAGATGGGACGCAGATGAGATGACACGATGATCCGCAAACTCCCATCCGGTGAATACCGGCTCTACTCGCGCAAGAAGAATCCCAAGACCGGCAGACGCCGCAATCTGGGGACGTTCAAGACCCGTGCAGCAGCCGAAAAGCACGAGCGCGCGGTGCAATTTTTCAAGCGGCGCTAGATAGGTATTCAGCGCAATAAACGCTCCTGCAAGAGCGTTTGCATGTCGCGGCGGCCATCGAGAATGCAATGAACAATGACCTGATTTCGGCGAATGTCGTAGATGACGCGATACGGCTTCCAATGAAGCTCGCGATATTGGAGGACGCCAACCGTTCTCAGTTCCTTGGGTACATTCCCGCGCTCCGGGAAGTGCTCCAGCTTGAGCCAAGTGGCCGTGAGAGCATCCAGAACTTGATCCGCCCTGGCCCGAGTTTCATGGACTGCGATATGGCGCCAAAGCTCCTCGAGATCGCTTTCGGCGTCCTCCGAGAGGAGAACGTCATACCGCATTCAAGCTCATTCTGCGACGCGCGCGCGGACGCGGCGAAGAGCTTCCGACCACGGACGCACCCTTCCTTTTTCAATTTTCGCGTTTGAGAGCGCGAGAATCTTGAGAAGCGCCAGCGTCTCCTGGGTCGCTTCGTAGCTGGCGATATCTTGCAACACGGCCTTGGCCTCTCCTCTCAGTGTCACGACAACAGGACCACGGCCTTCGCCAAGCTCGCGGATCACCTCTGGCGCATTGGCCTTGAGATAGCTGATAGGTTTCACTCGGCCGGACAATTTCATCGCAAACTCCTTCGGATCAAATATAGTCTAAATTTGGACTCCACGCGAGGTGCCCTGAGAATGCGTCTTGACCCCGCACCGCTCATCCGTATATTGCCGCGCTCCCGAAGGAACGTGTTTTCGGCGGGAATTTAACGATTTCAAGGACTTAAGGTCATGTTCGCGGTCATCCGCACAGGCGGGAAACAGTACAAAGTCGCCAAAGACGACGTGCTCTCGGTCGCCAAGCTCACCGGCGACGTGGGTGCGAAGGTCAAGCTCGACGTGCTGATGCTGGGCGGCGACAAGCCGAAGACCGGCGCGCCGCTTGTTGCAGGCGCCTCCGTCGAAGCGGAAATCGTCGAACACGGCCGCGGCGAGAAGGTTGTCGCCTTCAAGAAGAAGCGCCGCAAGAACACCCACCGCAAGCGCGGCAGCCGTGCACACTTCACCAAGGTGAAGATCACGGACATCCACGCGGGCTGAGGACACCAACCATGGCGCACAAAAAAGCAGGCGGTTCCTCGCGCAACGGACGCGACTCGGCGGGCCAGCGGCTCGGCGTGAAGAAGTTCGGCGGCGAAGCCATCGAAGCCGGCAACATTATCGTGCGTCAGCGCGGGACGCAGTTCCATCCCGGCAGCAATGTCGGCATTGGCAAGGACCACACGATTTTCGCCACGGCGGATGGCCACGTGCAATTCCGCCAAGGCTTCAAGCGCCGCACGTACGTATCCGTGCTCGCTATGAATCCGGCGAAGAGCGCAAGCTAGGCGGCAAGCTTTACAGGCCGCCACGAAATTGGCGGTCCATTGAGACGAGGGAGATGGCCCGCCATCTCCCTTTTTTATTTCCCTCGCGAAGCCCTGGAGGGGAAGTGTCATGCCTAGTTTTGAATTCGAGACCGAGAGACTGCTTTTACGCCCGCCGCAGCGGCACGATGCTGCGTTCATCGTGAAGCTGATCGGCGATTACGATGTCGCCAAGAACCTTTCGCGCGTCCCACATCCTTATTCGCAAAAGGATGCCGACGAGTTCTTCGTCATGCTCGAAGAACAGAATGCGAAAGGAACGGATTTCGCCTTCGCCATCATGGAAAAGTCGCGAGGCTGGTTCATGGGCGTCGTCGGCGTGCATCTGCGCGACAAGGGCGAGTTCGAGCTGGGCTACTGGCTGGGCAAGCCATACTGGAAGCAAGGCTACGCCAGCGAAGCGGCCAAGCGGCTGGCGGAATTCGCCTTTCACGACTTGAAGGCGCCGAAGCTGATCGCGGGCTGGTTTCACGACAATCCCGCGTCCGGTCATGTGCTCGCCAAGCTCGGGTTTCTACCCTGCGGCGTCGAGCAGCGCGAAAGCCGTTCGCGCGGCCATGCGGTCTATTGCAATATGGTGGAACTGCCGCGGGAGAAATTCGGCCGGCAACGAAAACAGGCGGAGGCTGCATGACCCTCACCATCCGTCCCTTGACGCCGGACCTGTGGCCCGAACTGGAAGATCTGTTCGGGCCCGCGGGCGCCTGTGCCGGGTGCTGGTGCATGTATTGGCGCGTCGGCAGCGCCTATCAGAAGAATCCGCGCGATAAGAATAAAGCGGCGTTCAAGCGTGTGGTGCAGAAGGGTCCCCCTCCCGGATTAATGGCTTTCGACGGTGATGTTGCTGTCGGATGGTGTCAGTTGACGCCCCGCGCTGCGTTGCCTGTGCTCGATCGCTCGCGGTTCACGGCACGCGTGGACCAGCTGCCGGTCTGGTCGCTGTCGTGCTTTTACATTCGCAAAGGAAGGAGGGGGCACGGCATCATGTCAGCATTGATTGATGCCTCGATCATGCGAGCACGCGCAAGCGGCGCACCGGCGCTCGAAGCCTATCCTATGGATGCGAAAGGCGTGAAGAAGAGCAACACCACGATGTATACGGGTTCGGCGTCCACTTTCCGCAAGGCTGGATTTCGTAAGGTTGCTGGGCATGCCCCGCATCGCCCCATCATGCGACTCAATTTGAAGAAGGCCGCGACATGAAATTTCTTGATCAGGCCAAAGTCTATATCGCGAGCGGATCGGGGGGTAACGGATGCCTCTCGTTCCGCCGCGAAAAATTCATCGAGTATGGCGGACCCAACGGCGGCGACGGCGGGCGCGGCGGTGATGTTTGGGCCGAAGCCGTCGACAATCTCAACACGCTGATCGACTACCGCTATCAACAGCACATCAAGGCCAAGAACGGCCAGCACGGCATGGGCAAGGAGATGACGGGCGCCAATGGCGAAGACGCCGTCATCCGCGTGCCGCCAGGAACGCAGATCTACGAGGAAGACGGCGAGACGCTGATTTGCGATCTGCCGAAGGTCGCCGATCGGGTGATGCTCGCCAAGGGCGGCAATGGCGGTTTCGGTAATGCCCATTTCAAGACCTCGACCAATCAGGCGCCGCGCCACGCCAATCCCGGACAACCGGCCGAAGAGAAGACGATCATTCTGCGACTGAAGCTGATCGCCGATGTCGGGCTCATCGGATTGCCCAATGCGGGCAAGTCCACATTCTTATCGCGCGTCTCGGCGGCGAAGCCAAAGATCGCGGATTATCCTTTCACGACGCTCAATCCCCAGCTCGGCATGGTGCGCATCGATACGACCGATTTTGTGCTCGCCGACTTGCCGGGATTGATTCAAGGCGCGCACGAAGGCGCCGGCTTGGGCGATAAATTCCTCGGCCACGCCGAGCGCTGCGGCGCCATTCTTCATCTGGTCGATGGAACGCAAGGCGAAATCTCACGGCCTTACAAAATCATCCGCCGCGAATTGGAATCCTACGGCCACGGCCTGAGCGAGAAGCCGGAAATTCTTGTGCTCAACAAGATCGACGCAATTGCGAAAGCCGCGCTGGCAAAGAAGAAAGCGTCCTTGGAAAAAGCCAGCGGCTGCAAAGTCTACCTGGTGTCAGGCGTGACCGGCGAAGGCGTTAGCGAAGTGCTGCGCGCGCTGGCACGCGAAATCGTCAAACGCCGCGACAAGGAAAAACGCGGCACGGTCAAGGAGCGCGTCTGGGCGCCCGAACGATGAGCACCATTTTCGCCCGCGCGAAACGCATCGTCGTCAAAGTGGGATCGGCATTGCTGGTTGATGCCGAGACAGGCGCCTTGCGGCGCGCGTGGCTGAAAGCCCTGTGCGCAGACCTTTCGGCTCTGAAGGGCGAGAACAAAGAGATCATCATTGTGTCGTCGGGCGCTATCGCGCTGGGGCGGCGAGCCCTGAAGTTGAAATCCGCCGCTCTGAAGCTGGAGGAGAGCCAGGCTGCGGCGGCCGTAGGCCAGGTGCGGCTGGCGGAAGCCTACGCCGATATCCTGGCGGCGGAAGACATCGTCGCCGCACAGATCCTTCTGACACTGAATGATACCGAAGATCGCGGGCGCTATCTGAACGCACGGGCCACGTTGAATACGTTGCTGTCGCTGGGAAGCATTCCCGTCATCAATGAAAACGATACGGTGGCGACGGCGGAAATCCGCTTCGGCGACAATGACCGCCTGGCCGCGCGCGTCGCCTCGATGATGGGCGCCGATATTCTGGTGCTGCTCTCCGACGTGGACGGGCTCTATACCGCCGATCCCACGCGCGATCTATCGGCCGGACATGTTGCGGAAGTGAACGCGATTACACCCGCCATTGAAGCGATGGCAGGCGCTTCGGTTTCCGGCTTCGGAAGCGGCGGCATGGCCTCGAAACTGATCGCGGCAAAGATCGCCACTGTCGCCGGTTGCGAAGTCATCATCGCCAAGGGCAAGAGCGAACATCCGATTTCGGCGATTGATACAGGCGCTCGCCATACGCGGTTCCTCGCGAGCACCACGCCTTCCGCGGCGCGCAAGCGCTGGATTGGCGGGGGCTTGAAACCGCAAGGCAAGCTCATCATCGACGCGGGAGCGGCCAAAGCGCTGGCGGATGGAAAAAGTCTGTTGCCTGCTGGTGTAAAGACCGTCGAAGGCACCTTTGAACGCGGAGACGCGGTTCTGGTGTGCAATCTGGAAGGCCGCGAAATCGCGCGAGGGTTGGCGGCCTATGGCGACGGCCATGCGCGCCAGATCGCGGGCCGGCGCTCGGCGGAGATCGAGGCCATCCTAGGTTTTCGCGGGCGCGATGAAATGATCCATCGCGACGACTTGGCGATCACCGGTGAGATTGCGAGCGCAAACTCATGAACGTTCAGGAGCAAACAGGATTGAAGTCCGAAATGCTCGCCATGGCCAAGGCTGCGCACGACGCCGCTCGCACGCTGCGGGAAGCCGGGAATGAAACAAAAAACAGGGCGCTGAATGAAATCGCGGCGGCGTTGCGCACGCGCACGAAGGATATTCTCGCTGCCAACAAGGAAGACATCTCCTGCGCCGGACTTAGCGGCGCGATGCTGGATCGCCTGATGCTCGACGACGCGCGCCTCGAGGCGATGGCCAAGGGCATCGAAGCGATCGCGGATCTGCCCGATCCCGTGGGGCGCGAATTGGCGCGCTGGCAACGGCCCAACGGTCTGGATATCGCGCGGGTCGCGACACCGATCGGCGTCATCGGCATTGTCTATGAAAGTCGGCCCAATGTGACGGCCGATGCGGCCGCGCTGTGCCTGAAATCCGGCAACGCCGTGATCTTGCGCGGCGGATCGGAATCAAATCGCTCTTGCAGGGCTATCCATGAAGCCATCCAGGAGGGATTGCGTGCGGCTGCCCTTCCGCAAGCGTGCGTGCAGCTTGTCGCGACCACGGATCGCGCTGCGGTTGGAATGATGCTGGAAGGTTTGGATGGCGCGCTCGCTCTCATCATCCCGCGCGGCGGCAAGAGTTTGGTAAAACGCGTACAGCAAGAAGCCCGCGTGCCGGTGCTCGCGCATCTTGAAGGCATTTGCCACGTCTACGTCCATCAAGAGGCCGACCTCGAAAAAGCGCGCGCCATTGTGCTCAATTCCAAGATGCGGCGGACCGGGGTGTGCGGGGCGGCGGAAACCTTGCTGATCGACCGAACGATCCTGAATTCGCACGGGCTGCCCATTCTGACCGATCTCAAAAACGCCGGCTGCGAGATCAGGGGCGACCAGACCGTCTGTACCCTGTTCGCCGAAGCCAAACGGGCCTGCGACGATGATTGGCGCGCCGAGTATCTCGATGCGATCATTGCCGTGAAGGCGGTGGACGGCTTGCAGGATGCCATCCGCCATATCGAGACCTACGGTTCGCAGCACACCGAAGCCATCGTGACCGAGAATTCCAAGGCCGCCGAGCGATTCCTGTCGGGTCTCGATTCGGCGATCGTGCTGTGGAACGCCTCCACCCAGTTCGCAGACGGCGGCGAATTCGGCATGGGCGCGGAAATCGGCATCGGCACCGGAAAACTGCATGCGCGCGGTCCGGTCGGCGTGGAGCAACTCACCACCTTCAAATATGTTGTGCGCGGCAACGGACAGATTCGCCCTTGATCAGAAAACGCCATCCTTGGCTAACGCCGCCAGGACCCGTCTCGCCCGGACTGAAGATCGGGCTGCTCGGCGGCTCGTTCAATCCAGCGCATGAGGGCCACCTTCACGTCAGCGAGGTCGCGCTCAAGAAGCTCGGGCTCGACTACGTGTGGTGGCTGGTTTCCCCGCAGAACCCCTTGAAATCCCAAACGGGCATGGCCCCTTTGGCGCAGCGCCTCGCCTTCGCGGCGGAAAGATATGAGCATCATCCCCGCATCGTCGTGATGGATGTCGAATCCACGCTCCACACGCGCTTCACGATCGACACCATCAGAAAACTGAAGCGGCGCTTTCCCCAAGTTCGATTCATCTGGCTGATGGGCACCGACAATTTGGCGAGCTTCCATCGCTGGCGGCGCTGGCAGGAGATCGCGAAAAATCTTCCCCTCGCGGCTGTGATGCGGCCGGGTTCGACCCTGGCGCCGCTCCACGCCAAGGTGGCGCTCAGATTCGCGAAAGACCGTCACATTGCACCCAAGTCCATTGCTCGCGCCAAGCCGCCCGCGCTCTTCGTGGTGGACGGACCGCGCAGCACCGCGAGCGCCACGGCCATTCGCGCCCGTTCGGGTTGGGATGAGGCCTTGGTGCACGCAATTCCGCCGTGCTAGTCTATTTTTCGTAAATCACTGGAGCGCGGCTCATCCGAATGCGTTTGGGGAGAATGTCCGGCTGGCGCGTTCCGTCCGCAGAGAGGATTCTCAACTGAGCCGCAAGACACCTTCAAGACGCGCAGCGACGGCCAAGGCCGCACCCAAAGCCAAAACGACATCGAAGCGCGCTGCGTCGGAAGAACCGACGCTTCTGAACCGCATCCTCAAATCGCTCGACGACGACAAAGCGGAAGATATCGTGACAATCGACCTCGAAGGCCGCTCGTCGCTGACCGACGCGCTTGTCATCGCCTCGGGGCGTTCTTCGCGCCATGTCACGTCCATTGCCGAGCATCTGGCGCGCAAGCTGAAAGAGGCCGGTTACGGCACGCGGCCCGTGGACGGATTGCAAGGCGGCGACTGGGTCTTGGTGGATGCCGGCGACGTGATCGTTCATATATTCCGCCCCGAGGTGCGCAATTATTACGACCTCGAAGGCATGTGGTCTGTCGAGGAGCCCAAGCGCGCTGCCGCATCGCAGTGATGTTCTGACACGGCGCATCGCTTGTGAGGATGCGCAGGGGATTTGACTTCGATGCGCCTTTTTATTCTTGCCGTCGGTCATGCGCGCGGAACGGCCGAAGGCACGCTTTGTGAAGACTATGTCGGCCGCGCCAAGGCGTTCGGCAAAAGAGTCGGCATTTCCACCGTGACAGTCGAGGAAGTCGCAGTTTCCAAACTGCGCGAGGCGCGCGCGCGCATCGCCGAGGAGGGCGAGCGGCTGGCCGCCAGGATTCCGGATGGCGCGCATGTGATTTTTCTCGACGCCAAGGGCAAAGGCATGACGAGCGAGGCCTTCGCCGAAATGCTCGCCGCGATGCGCGACGCCGGCGCGCGCGATCTGGTCTTTCTGATCGGCGGACCGGATGGCCTTGATCCCGGCCCGAGCGTGAAAGCGAGCAGAAGCCTCGCCTTCGGACCGCAGATCTGGCCGCATCTGCTCGTGCGTTCGATGCTTTCAGAACAGCTCTATCGGGCGATGACGATCCTCGGCCACCACCCCTATCACCGGGCTTAGCGACCCTCCCGATGGAGGGTCGTTCTTTCATCGGAACTTAACCATGATGCGCGATGGTGGTCTGTCGCAGTGGGACAAGCGTCTCGTGAAAATCGAAGGCAGCGGAAGAGTCGAAACTTCGAATGTGCGCCGCTTCAAACCGGCGGGCAGCGGAGATAGCTCGTTCAAACTAGCCGATGCCGGCGAGCCACCGCACGCCCAAATCATCAGCGGTCCGGCGCCGCTCGCTGCCGTCGAGAGTATCCTCACCCTGCAGGGCATGGACGATTCCACCAGCGGCCGCTCCAAGGGGCTGCAGCAGGGCGAGGTCCTCCTGAGCCTGCTCGATCAGGTGCGTGATGGGCTTCTCTCGGGCGGCATCCCCCGCTCAACCCTCAACCGGCTCGCCAACGCGGTGGGCCGCCGCCATGAAAGCTTCGCCGATCCCAAGCTTCAGGGGGTTTTGGACGAGATCGAACTGCGGGCCCGGGTCGAGCTGGCCAAGCTCGAACAGGCCGAACGGCTGGCCAGTTAACCCTTTGCCCCACAACAAAGTTTCGTGACGCCCGGCTTGGGCGATTCCAATTGAAGCAGCCTGGGTCCGCCTGTATAACCCCGCGCGCTCAAGTGGGCGGGCGATTCACCATTCAAGAGGAGCGTCGATGGGTACCGAACTTCCGTCAGGCTACCGGCCGTCGGAATCCGAGCCCTTTATGAATGAGAAGCAGCGCGAGTATTTCCGCCGCAAGCTCATCAACTGGAAAGAAGAGATCCTTCGCGAAAGCCGCGAGACGATCCAGAACCTGCAAGCTGAAACCGTGCCGCATGCCGATCTGGCCGACCGCGCTTCCACCGAAGCCGAACGCCAGCTCGAGCTGCGCACCCGCGACCGCCAGCGCAAATTGATCGCCAAGATCGACGCGGCGCTGCGCCGGCTGGAAGACGGTTCCTACGGTTTCTGCGAAGAGACCGGCGAGCCGATTTCCCTCAAACGCCTGGATGCACGCCCCATCGCAACCTTGTCGATCGAGGCGCAGGAACGCCACGAACGGCGTGAAAAAGTCTATCGCGACGATTAGCTAAGATTGAATTCAAATTCTTAATAAGAATTTCGCCCTGCACACGCAGAATGTGTGCATGCCGCAGACTGTTACCTCCCGCGGTACCGGCAACGCTTCTGTCGTCGATACGCTCAACGAGCACGGGCGTCGGACGGGATTGCCCTTTCGCTACGATACGAAATTCATCTTCGACCACCCGGAGCTGAAGTTCCTGCACGATGCGTGGATGGACAAGGCGAAGGGCGGCGCTCTTCCCTTCCGCGCCGACTTCGACATGCAATCGCTGAAGCCGGTGATCTCCAACATTATGATCGTGGAGCGCCATCAAGAAGAAGGGGCGACGCTCTATCGGGTCCGGCTCGCCGGCTTCAACGTCACCGCCGTGTTCGGAGATATGAATGGGCAGCTCCTGGACGAAGCGCTCCTCGGAAAATTCGCACCGCGCTGGCAGCTTTGCGTCGACGCTGCCTTAGACTTTCGCCAGCCCTTCCGGCTCGCAGGCAATTTCGAAATCGCGCAGGCGAGCTATCTGGGAGGCGAGATTTTCATCGCGCCGATGCGCAATGCAGCAGGCCAGGCGACGATGATCCTTTGCGGTATCTACTTTCACAGCAAAATCGACTAACCAAGAAATCGGTAAGACCATTTAAAGAAAGTTGAGGCGTTTTTGCCAAAATGTCGCTGCCATGGGTCTCGTAGAACTCGATCCTGCCGACGCGATGAACGCACAGGCCATTTCGGAGAATTGGCCGTTTTATTGCTTTTCGACCCTCGAATTCGAGCAGCCTGAGCTCAACCTTTTGCGCGATGTTTGGTTCAAAAAAAGGGGCGGTGGCAAAATTCCGCTACGCTCGGCCCTCGATGCCCGCGCGCTCAAGCCGGTCCTGTCGCACTTGACTATTCTGGAAAGAGTGAAGGACGGCGATCGTTTGCGCTATCGCGTCAGGCTGACGGGATCGGCGATCGCAAGATTGTCGGGCGAGAACACTGGGCGGTTTCTCGACGAGGTTATCCCGGCCGAATTGTTGCCGCGTTGGACCGTTCCCTACGACGTCGTGCTGAAGGCCCTTCGGCCGCTGCGGTTTGTGAGCCACTTCGCGTTCGAAAAGATAAATTATCTCGATGGCGAGAGTTTCATCGCGCCCTTGCTCGATGCCGACAGCAAAGCGTCCATCGTCATGTCGGTGGTGTATTTCAAAAGCAGAGCGACCGGAAATTCCATCGCCGAATGACCGATAGCCCGAACGCATGAACGCCAAACGGCCAGACCACGGGTTCGGCCGTTTTGCTTTTCTCGAGCCACGACAGATCTAGAACGGCATGAAGATGTCGAACAGTTCGCTGCCCAGGCGCGGCTGCTGCACATCGCTGACCGTGCCGCGGCCGCCATAGGAGATGCGCGCTTCGGCGATCTGGCTAAGCGCAATGGTGTTCGCACTGGTGATGTCTTCCGGGCGCACGACGCCGGAGACCTGCAGATCGCGCAGTTCGCTGTTCACGCGCACCTGCTGATGGCCGGTGATGACGAGATTGCCGTTGGCCAGCACCTGCGCCACGACGGCGGCGAGCGTGAGGTTGACGGTTTCCGCCCGATTGACCGAACCCGCGCCGGTGTTCGAGGTATCCGAGCCCATATTGACGAGCTTCGAGGTGTCAACGACTCCGGGCAGCGCCTTGGCGAGCGGGCCTTCAAGACCGAAGAAATTCGTCAATCCTGCATCGTCGGAATTCTTGCGGCTGCGCGCGGTGGTGTTGGAGATCTGCGCGGCGTCGGCGATCGAGACGTCCACCGTGAGAATGTCGCCGACGTGGCTGGCGCGCGGATCGCGGAAGAAGCTGCGCGCGCTCGGCTGCCAGAGCGAATTGGCCTGATGGTAATCCGGCTGCGGCGGAGGCAGCGGGATGGCTTGCGGCATGTAGGTTTCGGGCCGCGGATCGGCAACCGGCGAAAGGGGCGGAGGCGTGCCGATCGTCTCCAGGCGGTCGACCGAACTGCAGGCGGCCAGCGCCAGTGTGAGTGCGGCAACGCTGGCGAATTGTTTGAGCATTTTTTTGGTGTTCATGGATGTCTCGGGTTCAATTCTGTGTCGAAGCGAGCTGCGACGTCGCTACGATGTTGGAGGCGACCGGAATTTCGCCGCCGGCGCGGACTTGGCCGATGCCCGTCACGACGGCGGTGATCTGGCGATAGGAGATGGGGTTCAGCACGGTCACGGTTTCGCCCATGCCGCCCTCGCTCACCGCGCGGCCGGTGGCCGTGAGCGTGATGCCGGGCTCGGCGAAGGTCATGGTCACCGTCGCGCCCTTGGCGACAAGGATGGGATGGCGCACATCGTCGTTGCGCACCGGCTCGCCGGCTTTGAGGAAGCGGCGCGCCTCCATGCCGTCGAGATCGTTCATCGACAGAACGACGCCGCTGCGCACGCGATCCGGCGCGACATTCGCGTAGGAAAGATCGGCATCGGCAATGACTTCGCCGCGCAGAATGTCGCGCGCCGGCACGACGATGCGCACGTCACTTGCGAAGGCTGGGCTCGCAAAGGCCGGGACCGAGGCGAGCAGCAAGCTGCCAACGATCAAGCTAGAGAGAGTTTTCATCAGGCGCCTCCCAGACGGGCGGTCTGCGACATCATCTCGTCGGCCGCGGAAATGACTTTGGAATTCATCTCGTAAGCGCGTTGCGCGGTGATGAGCGAGGTGATTTCTTCGACCGGATTGACGTTTGCAGTTTCGAGGAAGCCCTGCACGAGCGTGCCATAGCCCGCCGAGCCGGGAAGTCCGGACTGCGGATTGCCCGAAGCCTGCGTCTCCTGGAAGAGATTGCCGCCGAGCGCATTGAGACCCGCTTCGTTGGGAAAGCGCACCAGCTCCAACTGGCCGAGCGTTTGCGGCTGCGTCTGGCCTGGGATCGTGGCCTGCACCTGGCCTTGCGCGTTGACGCTGACGCTCAGTGCATTCGTGGGAACCGTGATGCCGGGGGCCACCGTGTAGCCTTTGTCGGTGACGAGCTGGCCTTCCGGCGACAGCGCGAAGTTGCCCGCGCGAGTATAAGCATCGGTGCCGCTGGGCTGCTGGACGCGGAAATAGCCGGGCCCCTGAATCGCAAGATCGTAGGGATTGGACGTCGTCTGCAGATCGCCCTGCGCGGTGACGCGATAGACGGCCGCGGTGCGCACACCGGCGCCGAGCTGAATGCCGGACGGAACGACCGTTCCGGAGTCCGAGGACTGCGTGCCCGCCTGCTCGATGTTCTGATAGAGCAGATCCTGGAACTGCGCCCGCTGCCGCTTGAAGGCCGTCGTGTTCATGTTCGCGAGATTGTTCGCGATGACTTCGACATTGGTCTGCTGGGCGAGCATTCCTGTCGCTGCAATGGAAAGTGCGCGCATGGCCGTTCTCCTTAACCGTTCACCGAGCCAAGCTTGTCGATGGCCTGGCGCATCAAATCTTCCTGGGACTGGGTGAGGTTTGCGGTTGCCTGATAGGCGCGCGTGACCTCAAGCATGTGGGAAATCTCGACCACCGGTTCGACGTTCGATGCTTCCAACATGCCTTGATAGATTTTCGCATCCTTCGTCGTTTGCCCCGATTGGTCGGTCGAATACAGGCTCGAACCTTCCTTCTTCAAAGCGTGTTCGTCGTCGAATTTCACCAGCCGGAGCTTGCCGATCTGGCCCTGCTTGCCGCTGATGGTGCCGTCTTCGGCGACGTGGATATCGCCGTCGTCGGCGGTGACGGTGATTTGGCCGCCTTCGCCCATCACCGCATCGCCGTCATCGGTGACAAGGCGGCCGCTGCCGTCGAGCGCAAAATGTCCGTTGCGCGTGTAGCGATCGCCGTTGGGCGTGCTGACGACGAAATAGCCGGTGCCGTTCACCGCGAAATCGAATGGGGCGTGCGTGGCTTCGATGCGTCCGGCGGCCAAATCGCGGACGATGCCTTTGTCCTGCACGAAGCTGACGGTCTGCGTGTTGGTGTCGCCTTCGGCCGGCTGCACCTGCATGACCATCTCTTGGAATTTTACGCTCTCGCGCTTGAAGGCAGGCGTCGACGCGTTCGCGATGTTGTTCGCGATCACGTCCATGGAGCGAAAGGACGCAAGCTGGTGCGATAGAGAGACGAGTAGTGTGGTGTCCATTGGCTTAACCGGCATCCTTTCTGGTCCGTCGCCGCGCACCACTGCTGCAGCGAGTGTGCCAATCGAAAAGTCGATGTTTTGCTGGGGGTTAGGAGCTATTCCCCCCATCGCTGGGAAAACTCTGCCGGGGCGTTTGCTGCCACTCGCTAGAACCAAGCGGACGATTTGAACCAGTCCTTAACCACGATTGCCTAAGTTCATTCGCGATCTTCCGGGCGGGCAATTCATGGCGAAGAAAGAACCGGCACCAGCGCAGGACGCTGACGCCGAAGACGAATCGGATGGCGAAACGATCGATGGCGCGGAGCCGAAGAAAGGTTTCGTTAAGAAACTGCTGTCCAACAAGAAACTTCTGATCATCGCGATCGCGGGATTGGTGCTCGTTCTGGGCGGCGGCACTGCTGGGTATTTTTTCCTATTCAGCGGATCGGGCGCGAGCGCAACGCAGACGGCGGAGAACAAGCCGCACGAGCCGATCATCGCCCCGCAAGTCACCTTCTACGACATGCCAGACCTGGTCGTGAACATTCAGTCGGCCGACGGCACCAACGCGTATCTCAAGCTTGGCGTCTCGCTCGAACTCTCCAATCCCGAGGACAAGACCGGCATGCAGCCCCTGATGCCGCGGGTGGTGGACCAGTTTCAGAGCTACCTGCGCGAACTCAGACTTGACGACCTGCGCGGCAGTGCCGGCGTGCTGCGCCTGAAGGAAGAACTGCTCCGCCGCATCAACGTGGCCGCCGCGCCGTTCCATGTGCGCGACGTGCTGCTCAAAGAAATGATCGTTCAATAGGAAAAGGTAGCAGTAGGACAAGATGGCAGACGAAACCCAACCCGCCGCGACTGAAACCGAAAATCCCGGCGCCGCCGCGCTGGCCGCCGAAGCCGCGCCGGAGGGCGACGGCGCAGCGTCTGCGCCCACGAGCGCCGAACGCATCCTCAATCAGGAAGAAATCGACAGTCTGCTCGGCTTCGACGTCAGCGAAGACCAAATGCAGGACAAGAGCGGCGTGCGCGCCATCATCAATTCGGCGCTGGTCTCCTACGAACGCCTGCCGATGCTGGAAATCGTCTTCGACCGCCTGGTGCGGCTGATGACGACATCCTTGCGCAATTTCACATCGGACAATGTGGAAGTGAGCCTGGACAACATCACGTCGATCCGCTTCGGCGACTATCTGAACTCCATTCCCCTGCCCGCGATCCTGGCCGTGTTCCGCGCCGAACAGCTGGACAATTACGGCCTCTTCACGGTGGATTCGAACCTCATCTATTCCATCGTCGACGTGCTTCTGGGCGGACGCCGCGGCACCTCGGCGATGCGCATCGAGGGGCGGCCCTACACCACCATCGAACGCACGCTGGTCCAACGCATGACCGAGGTGATCTTGAACGATATGTGCCAGGCCTTCGAGCCGCTGGCGCCGGTGTCGTTCACGCTGGATCGGCTGGAAACCAATCCGCGCTTTGCCGCGATCGCGCGCCCGGCCAATGCCGCCATTCTCGTCAAGCTGCGCATCGACATGGAAGACCGCGGCGGACGCACGGAGTTGCTGCTGCCATACGCGACGCTGGAGCCGATCCGCAAATTGCTGCTGCAGCAATTCATGGGCGAAAAGTTCGGCCGCGACTCCATCTGGGAAAGCCATCTGGCGACGGAGCTGTGGTCCACGCGCGTCGATATCGATGCGATCCTGGACGAACAGATCATGTCGCTCAGCAAGATCAAGAACATGGAGGTGGGCGACACCTTCATGCTGAACGCAAGTCCCGATTCCAAGATCGAACTGCGCTGCGGCGGCGTTCCGCTGCTCAAGGGCCGCATGGGCCGCGTCGGCTCTTCCGTCGCGGTGCGCGTGGACGAAGCCGTGCAACGCACCGATGCCTCCAAGGGGCTCTAAAGGATCATGGCCATGACACTTTCGCTGATCGTGGAAATCGCGCTTTCGGCGCTGCTCGCGGCAACGCTGGTTTATTGCATCGTGCTGGAGCGCAAGCTCAGCGCCCTGCGCAAAGGCCAGGACGGCCTCAAGCAGACCATCGGCGAGCTCAACACCGCCATCGTCGGCGCCGGCACGTCCATGCGTATGCTCAAATCGGCTGCCGCCAGCGCCTCCGACACACTCGATGAGCGGTTGACGCGCGCCCGTGCGCTGCTGGACGAACTTTCGCTGCTCACATCGTCGGGCGAGCGCATCGCCGACCGCATCGATCGCGGCGCCACGGCCAGCGTGGCGAACGGCATTCATCCCACCGCGCTCACCAACCGGCTGGACGCACTCAAAGCCGGCTCAGCGAGGGCCCTGCGGTGAAGAATCCGTTCAAACATCTGCGCCTGCTGCCGGCCGTCATTCTGGTCGGCCTCGGTCTTCTGGTCGTCAAAGGCGCGGGTCTCGCGCTGGATGCCCGCGCGCAAGACACAAGCGCCACGACCACGCAGGCTCAGCCGCCGGACTCGACGACCGCCGCCAGCAACGATCCCGCCGCGGAAGACAGCGAGGCCGAAAGCTCGGCCCAAGTGGACGTGCTGGGCAGCCTCGCCAAGCGCCGCGCCGAACTCGACGCCCGCGAGCAGGACCTCACCATGCGGGAGAACCTGATCGCGGCGGCCGAAAAAAGAGTCGACGATAAGATCACGGGCCTCAAAGACTTGCAGAGCCAGATCCAGGTCCTGCTCGGCCAGCGCGACCAAGCCGAGCAGAAACAGATCGACGCGCTGGTCAAAACCTATTCGCTGATGAAGCCGAAGGATGCGGCGCGCCTCTTCAACACGCTGGATGAAACGGTGTTGATGGAAGTGGCGCCGGCCATGAAGCCCGACGTGCTGGGCGCGATCCTGGCGCAGATGCAATCCGACCAGGCCAAGAGCCTCACGGTGAAATTGGCCAATCACCTGAAACCGCCGAAGGTGGAGACCGCCGCGCCGCAGCAGCTAGCCGCGGTGCAGCCGCCGGCCGATCCCGCGCAGACGGCGCCTCAAGACACGCAGCCGCAAACGTCCATGACAGCGCCTGTAACGCCACCGCCACCACCCGCCATAACGCCGCCTCCCGCGAAGACGGATGCGAAGGCAACCGTGAAGGCGGATAGCAAGATCGCCGCCAAGACACCCGATGCGAAGGTCGACGCGAAAGTGGACACAAAGACGCCGGTAAAGACGGACGTCAAAGCCGACACGAAGACGGACACCAAAAAGCCTGAAGAAAAGAAGGCTGAGGTCCAATCGGATTCAAAAGCGCCGGGGGGTTGAGGTTGGTGCTGACGCAAATCATGCGAATCACTGAAGGTGACGCTCGGTCCTTCACTCTGTCCCAGCACGACGGCCGAGGGATCACGCTCAGTGCGAGAAGGTGTTTTGCAAGCCAAAGAATCAAAAGAATCTCCTTCTCCCCCATCAGGGGAGAAGGCCGGGATGAGGGGGTCGTGACGACCGCGCTCAACTTTCAACACCCCCTCACCCTGCCCTC